>NZ_JBFAHY010000006.1:0-494948 GCF_040654395.1 Nocardia sp. NPDC050697 | reverse complement strand
TACCGCCCCCGGTGGCGGGGCGGGTGCGCGACGTTTAGCTCTACTGCGCATTAGCCGAAGGCTCGAGTCTCGAGCGCTCGGACGCGAACCTCCCCGGGCCGCGAACCCCGCGAGCCGGAGGCGAGCCATCCAACACAGGACTAAAGTGGGGGATTCCCGGGTACCGGGGCACTAGAGAGGCGGTGGCATGACTCAGCATCTGGACGAGGTGAACGCCGGGAACGCGGCGGACGAACCCCGCCCCGAGCCCGAGCAGCCCACCCCTGCCACCGAAACCTCCGTGCCCCCGCGCAGCGGCTCCGCCGCGGTCCCGACCTCCGCCTCGCGCCGGGTCCGGGCCCGGCTGGCCAGGCGCATGACCGGTCAGCGCGGCATCGCGGCGGTGAAGCCGGTGCTGGAGCCGCTGGCGACGGTGCACCGCGAGCTGTACCCGAAGGGCGACCTGGTCCTGCTGCAGCGCGCCTTCGACGTGGCCGACGAGCGGCACAAGCACCAGTTCCGCAAGTCCGGCGACCCGTACATCACGCATCCGCTCGCGGTGGCGAACATCCTGGCCGAGCTCGGCATGGACACCATCACCCTGACCGCCGCGCTGCTGCACGACACCGTGGAGGACACCGGCTACTCGGTGGAGCAGCTCACCGCCGACTTCGGCCGCGAGGTCGCGCACCTGGTGGACGGCGTCACCAAGCTGGACAAGGTGAACCTGGGCTCGGCCGCCGAGGCCGAGACGATCCGCAAGATGATCATCGCCATGGCCCGCGACCCGCGGGTGCTGGTGATCAAGGTCGCCGACCGGCTGCACAACATGCGCACCATGCGCTTCCTGCCGCCGGAGAAGCAGGCGAAGAAGGCCCGCGAGACGCTCGAGGTGATCGCCCCGCTGGCGCACCGGCTCGGCATGGCCACGGTCAAGTGGGAGCTGGAGGACCTGGCCTTCGCCATCCTGCACCCGAAGAAGTACGACGAGATCGTCCGCCTGGTCGCCGACCGCGCCCCCTCCCGCGACACCTATCTGGCCCGGGTGCGCGCGCTGATCGTGAACAACCTGAGCGATTCCCGGATCAACGCGGTGGTCGAGGGCAGGCCCAAGCACTACTGGTCGATCTACCAGAAGATGATCGTCAAGGGTAAGGACTTCGACGACATCCACGACCTGGTCGGCATCCGGATCCTGTGCGAGGAGATCAGGGACTGCTACGCCGCGGTCGGCGTGGTGCACTCGCTGTGGCAGCCGATGGCGGGCCGGTTCAAGGACTACATCGCGCAGCCGCGGTACGGCGTCTACCAGTCGCTGCACACCACGGTCGTCGGCCCCGACGGCAAGCCGCTCGAGGTGCAGATCCGCACGCACGAGATGCACCGCACCGCCGAGTTCGGCATCGCCGCGCACTGGCGGTACAAGGAGACCAAGGGTAAGCACACCGTCGACTCCACCGAGGTCGACGAGATGTCCTGGATGCGCCAGCTGCTCGATTGGCAGCGTGAGGCGGCGGACCCGGCCGAGTTCCTGGAGTCGCTGCGCTTCGACCTGAAGAGCCCGGAGATCTTCGTGTTCACGCCGAAGGGCGATGTGATCACGCTGCCGCAGAAGTCGACCCCGGTCGATTTCGCGTACGCGGTGCACACCGAGGTCGGGCACAAGTGCATCGGCGCCAGGGTGAACGGCAGGCTGGTCGCGCTGGAGCGGCAGCTGGAGAACGGTGAGGTCGTCGAGATCTTCACCTCGAAGGCGCAGAACGCCGGGCCGAGCCGGGACTGGCAGAACTTCGTCGTCTCGCCGCGCGCCAAGGCCAAGATCCGGCAGTGGTTCGCCAAGGAGCGCCGCGAGGAGGCGCTGGAGACCGGCAAGGAGCAGATCTCCAAGGAGGTCAAGCGCTCCGGGCTGCCGCTGCAGCGGCTCATGAGCGCGGACGCCATGACCGCGCTGGCCAAGGAGCTGCACTACGACGACGTGTCGGCGCTCTACACCGCCGTCGGCGAGCACCAGGTCTCCGCCCAGCACGTCGTGCAGCGGCTCATGGCGCAGCTCGGCGGCATCGGCGACGTCGAGAACGAGCTCGCCGAGCGCTCCACCCCCTCCACCACCCCCGCCAGGCAGCGCGTCACCGGCGACGCCGGCGTCCTGATCCCCGGCGCCACGAACACGGTGGCCAAGCTCGCCAAGTGCTGCACCCCCGTCCCCGGCGACGAGATCATGGGCTTCGTCACCCGGGGTGGTTCGGTCAGCGTGCACCGCACCGACTGCACCAACGCCGATTCCCTGCAATCGCAGCAGGAACGCATCATCCCGGTCGAGTGGGCCCCCTCGCCGTCCTCGGTCTTCCTGGTGGCCATCCAGATCGAGGCCCTCGACCGCACCCGCCTCCTCTCGGACGTCACCAAGGTCCTGGCCGACGAAAAGGTCAACATCCTCTCGGCCTCCGTCACCACCCACGGCGACCGAGTGGCCATCAGCAAGTTCACCTTCGAGATGGGCGACCCCAAACACCTAGGCCACCTCCTCAACGTCGTCCGCAACGTAGAAGGCGTCTACGACGTCTACAGAGTCACCTCCGCCGCGTAACCCCCCCCACCTCCCACCCAGCCCCAAGGGGGCGAGTCTTACGAGCCCCGGTTCGCGGCCGATTCGCGTCCGAGTGCTCGAAAGCGCATGAGCCGAAGGCTCGAGTCTCGAGCGCTCGGACGCGAATCTCCCCGGGCCGCGAACCCGCGCGCCGCAGGCGCGCCAAACAAACACAGCGGCGAGATTTCAACACAGGCAGCACAGGGGCAGCGCCTTGATCTTGCCCCGCGCCAAGAACCCCGATCCATTTGCCCGCAATTCGCCCCCAAGCCCCCACAGCAGTGGTAACTTCCTCCCGCAGGCCACCCCACATCCCGCCCCCACGCCGGGAAATCGGAAACTTACGGTGTGCCGCCGAGCGATCGCCGTCGAACTGTCGCGGACACCGCCGTGTCCCGCGGAATGTTTCCGCCGCGCCCGCAGTCATAGCCGGAATCTGTTACGGTCTATTGCGTTTCGAAGCGTCCTGTTGGCTCGGCGATACGGACTGATTGCGAACCGCTATGGCAACGTACACGGGAAGAATCTCGGGAATGCTCGTCGCGTTCGCCGTCGCTGTGGCGACCGCGACAGCGGGCACCGCCGCCGCGCAGCCACCTGCCGGGCCCTCCACGGAGCTGGAGATCACCTCTTGCCCGGCGCTGTACGCGCTCGGCATCCAGGGCACCGGTGAGTCCTCGCCGGATGCCGCGCCGAGCACCGATACCGGGATGCTCTCCACCGTCTTCCGGCCGCTGCTGGCCAAGGCGAGCGATCCGGGGCTGGTCGATCGCGCCTACGTGCCGTACGAGGCGGGCTTCGGCGGCGCCGTCGGCGGCCAGCAGGCGCCGTACTCGGAGTCCGTCTCCGGCGGGCTGATCCGGCTGCGCACCATGGCCAAGCAGGTCGCGGATCGCTGCGGGGAGACCCGGTTCGCGATCGTCGGGTATTCGCAGGGCGCGCACGTCGCCTCCATGTTCGCGCAGGAGGTCGGGCAGGGGCACGGCGTGCTCGCCGCGGACAAGGTCGCGGCGGTCGCGCTCTTCGGTGACCCCACCCGCAATCCGGGCGCCCCGCTCTTCCCGGGCGCCCCCGGCAAGGCCGCCCCGGACGCCGCGCCCGGTGTCTCGGGCGACGAGATCGCCGCCATCGCCGCGCTGCCGCAGGCGCCCGCGACCGGCGGCGGCATCGGCCCGGAGCGGGATCGGGCGGCCAACTTCGGTTCGCTCACCGGCCGGGTCGCGAGCTTCTGCGCCGCCGGCGATCTCGCCTGCGACGCCCCCGAGGGCGCGCCGATCCTCAAGGCGGTGGCCAATATCGCGGGCCAGGCCAAGCTGAGCGGCGGCGACCCGATCGCCTCGCTGGTCTCCATCTCGCAGGCGCTGGCCTTCACCTCGATCAAGACCGCCACCAAGGTGGTGAACGAGGACATCTCCGGCACCTCGCTGGCGAATCTCTCGATCGCGCCGAAGCAGTCGATCTCGCAGCGGCTGGCCGACGCCTCCGACCCGCGCACCCCGCTCGACCTGAACGGCGCCTTCAAGGCCATGCTGAAGGTCGGCATGATCGGGCTGAACGCGGTGGTCACCGTGGTGAAGACGGTGCTCAACCCGACCGCCATCGCCGAGCTCGCGACGGCGGCGCTGAGCAACCCGCCTGCCGCGCTTCTCATGCTCGGCACCAAGCTGCTCGGCGCGATCCCGCAGCTGATTCCGCCGACCACGGTCTCCCGGCTGGTCACCCAGGCCTTCGAGGCGGTGGTGCAGAACATCACCGACAACAGCGAGCTGCTGAACACCACCACCTGGGTGCGGTACTGGGACACGGTGCAGCGGCACGGGGCCTACGGCAATGCCGCCGTCTCGGCCAATGGCGACGCCCCCACCCAGTTCGTGGCGGACTGGCTGGCGGCCACCGCGCACGATATCCACGCGACCATCGGCAGCGGCGGCAAGCCGTCCGGCGCGGCGCCGAAAGTACCGACCGGATTCTTCGACGGCAGCTCCGGCGCGTCTCCGACACCGGCTCCGTCGGGTACGGGACAATTCCCCTTCGGGAGTGGAGTCGACGGCGCCTCCTCCGGAGGCTCGGTGCCGTCGGTGCCCCCCGCCGACCGACCCGATTCCGCAGGCAACGCCTATCCGTTCTCCAGGAACTGAACGCCGAGAAGGGCCGATTCATGCTGCGTTACGCGCCCCGATCAGCGGGAATGGGGGAATGTTGAAGTCGTACAAAGATTTGTCGCGATGGTACGGGGCGCTCGAGCCGGAGGGCTCGGCCCCCGAGCCGGAGCGTTCCCGGCCCGGCGCCGACGCGGACGCCGGGCCACCGGGCGCGCCGCTGCTCTCGGTGCAGCCGGCCGACGCTGTCGAGGGGCGTCGGACCGGATCGGAGCCCGAGGGGGAGGCCGCGCCCGCCGCCGTCGAGCCGGAGATCGTCGAGCCGCCGGTGGAACCGGTGGTCATCGCGCCCGCCGGGAGCGAACCCGAGGCCGCGGACCCCGCAGCCGAACCACCGCCCCCGGTGATCGACGCCGAGGTCGTCCAGGTCGACACCGGCACGAAAACCACCACCCCGCTGGACGAGATCGACGACGAGCTCAAGTTCCCCTGGGAGCGCGAAGCCGAGGCCGCGGCGGCCGCCGAGGCCGTGCCGGACGAGACTCCGCGGCTGCGCCCGGCGGGGCCGCTGGACGACGCCGACCTGTTCGGCGACGCCGACCTCGCCGCCGACACCGTCACCCCACTCGACGCCCGCCGCGGCGAGCGCGAGCAGTGGGAGAACGACGACCGCTTCGACACCTACGTGCCGAGCGACGTCACCGCGCAGCGCAGCGAATTCGTCGGCGGCTGGTCGGACTGGGTCGGCGCGGGCGCGCCCGCCGCGGCCACCCCGCCGGGCCGGGACGACGACGGCGCGGTGCGCACCCTGCCCGGCCCGCTCGCGGTGCGCGAGCAGGACGCGCCGCCGGACACCGGGCGCCGCCGCGCCGTCGTCGTGCTCGGCGTCGCGGTGCTGCTGCTGGTGCTCGCCGCCTTCGGCGTGGTCTACCTGCTCGGCTCCGGCGGCGAGCGCAGTGGCTCGGCTCCGGTCGTCCCCTCCGCCATGCAGTTCAGCAGCGCGGGCGGCGCGGCCGCCGAGTGCACCGCGAGCCGCACCCCCACCGAGGTGCGCGGGGCGGGCCGGGGCGGCGCCATGTCCGGGCCGGACGCCATCCTCGCCTTCCAGTACGCGTACTACGTGGAGCGCAGCGGCAGCTCGGCGCGGCAGCTGGTGGCGCCGGAGGCCGCGGTCTCGCCGGCCGAGGTGATCCAGCGCGGCATCGACTCCATCCCGGCCGGAACCACGCACTGCGTGCGGATCACCGGGGTGGGCGACAATCGGTACTCGGTCGAGGTCACCGAACAGCGGCCAGGTGGAGTTCCCGCGTCCTACAGCAGGCAGACGGTCACCACCGCGGAGATCGGCGGCCGCACCCTGATCACGGGCATCGCGGCCGGGTAGAGGAGAGCAGTGGCGATGGGCGAGGACAGGAGTTCCCGGGCCGACCGGCAGCGACCGATCCTGGTGGTCGGGGGCTGTGGCGGCGCGGGCACGACGACGACGGTGCTCGGGCTCGCGGGTGCGCGGGCCGCGGGCGGCACCCCGGCGGTGGCGGTCGACGCCACCGCGGCAGGCGGCGACCTGGCGCTGCGCGGCGCGGACGAGCACCTGCACCCGATCAGCCTGCAGTCGTGGCTCTACGGCCGCGGCGACGACGAGCCGGCCCCGCTCAAGGAGTGCCTCTCCCGGGCCTCCTCCGGGATCGGGCTGCTCTGGAGGGACGAGGCCCCGCTGCGCCGCCGCGCGACGTATCTGACGGTGGCGCGGGCGGTTTCCCAGGCCGGCTTCACCGCGGTCTACGACGGCGGCAGCCCGATCGCGGCGCGCCAGCTGCGCCCGCTGCTCGACGACGCCGAGATCGCGCTGGTGCTGGCGATCCCGTCGCGCACCGACGCCGCCAACCGGCTGCGGGTCACGCTGGAGTGGCTGGACGACCAGTTCGGCGCGGCCGACGAGGGGCCCGGCGGCGGCATCGTCGGCGACACCACCATCGTGGTCTCGCACCAGCTGCCGGACTCGGATTCGCGCGTCGCCGAGCATCTGCGCGAGCACCTGGCCGGCTGGGTGCACGAGATCAGGGAGATCCCGTACGACCCGCACCTGGCCCGCGGCGAGCTGGTGCAGCACGGCGAACTGGCCGAGGCGACCAGGGCAGCCTACGACGAGCTACTGCGCGGCGTGGCATCATGACGGCGGCCATGAAACTTCCGCGCCGCTCCGATCCGGAGCCGGGAACGGCGGGCGTGATCGCGCCGCCGGAGTCCCGGCGTGCTCCCATCTGGCAGCGTCCGGTGCCCGGAATCGGCCGCGCGCCGCTGGTCTGGGTGCTGGGTGTACACGGGGGCGCCGGAGCCAGTACGCTCGCGCATGTGCTTGCGCCAGTGGCGGATTCGAGCCGCCGCTGGCCCGGCGTCTTCGAGCGTGAATCGCCGTTCGTCGTCCTCGTCGCCAGGGAGACCATCCCCGGGCTGACCCGCGCGCACGATCTGCTCCGCCAGCACCTCTCCGGCTACGCCGGCCGCGCCGATGTGCTCGGCCTGGTCACCGTGGCCGCCCGCCCCGGCCGGCTGCCCGCCGAGATCCGCAGGTACCGCGATGTGGTCGGCTCGCTGGCCGGCCAGCTCTGGCAGGTGCCGTGGGTCGAGGAGTGGACCCTGGTGGAGCCCGAGAAGCTGCCGGTGTGGACACCGGGGGACGTGCAGCTGCCGCGCAAGCGCCGGATCGATCCGCTCGACGAGGTGCCGCCGGAGATCCACCGGCTCGGCTCCGAGATCGTCGCGGCGGCCCGCTCGGCGCTGCGCGAATCCAGCTACGACGCCGACGCACGGATGTTCGAGGAGTGAGCGCCGTGCCGAACCACGTCATCTCCGCTTTCAGAAAGGTATCCGGATGAGCGCGCTGCTGCTGGCCGTACAGGACGCGGGCACCGTACTTGCCCAGGTCGGCAACCCGACCCCGGAGGCGCCGCCCGGATCGGAGAAGATCCTGCAGCTGGTCCGCTACCTCACCTGGTTCGTGCTGCTCGCCGGGATCGTCGCGATCATCTACGCGGGCGGCAAGTTCGCCTGGGAGCGGTGGACCGGCGGCGGGCTGGAATCGCCGAAGATGGTGGCGGGCGCGATGATCGGCGGTGTCGTCGCGACCAGCGCGGGCACCATTATGAACGCCGTCATCGGGACGTGAGGTCCGCCGTGCTCGCCTACAAACAGATGCCGGCCGACGTGCTCGAGCCGCTCATGCAGCTGCTGAACTGGCTGCTCTGGTTCGTGCTGCTGGTCTGTCTCGCGTGGATGATCCTCTCCGCCGGGCGGCTGTGGATGGCCTTCAAGTCCGACCTGGCCGTCAACGACGCGTCCTTCGGCGTGCTCATGAGCCTGCTCGGCGCGATCGTGGCCAGTACCGCCTCCGGCATCGCACTCGCGTTCCTGCCGGCGTGACCGGACGGATCAGGGGGAGCTCCACCATCATGAATCGAATCCAGCGGCCCGGGGCGGGCGCGGTCGGCGTCGCGCTGCTGCTCGCCGCCACCGCGTGTGGCGGCGGCGGCTCCGGCGAGTCCGGCCCCGACCTGAACGCGGCACCGAGCAATGTGCGCTGGCAGCCCTTCCAGGGCGTCGCGCTGCCGCACGCCGACCAGGGGCCGGAGTCCAGCGCGGACGGCGCCGCGACCGGCTTCGAGCACTCGCCGCCCGGCGCCGCCGTAGCCGCCATCGTGCACACCGTGCGGCTCTCCATCGCGCCGGACGGGCAGTGGTCGCAGGTGGTGAACCGGGAGGTGGTGCCGGGCCCCGCGCGCGACGAGTGGGCGATCAACCGGGTGCAGCTCTCGATCACCGGCCCGGCCGCGGCCGAGTACGCGCCGCGAGTACTCGGGTACCGGGTGACCGGCTACACCGACGAGCGCTCCACGGTCGACGTCTACACCGAGTACTCGGACGCCTCGCGCGCCGTCACGCACACCACCGTCGAGTGGTTCGGCGAGGACTGGCGGCTGCGGCTGCCGGACCCGGAGTCGACCGTCCGGCCGGTGGACGCCGTGGACCAGGTGCCATCGGAGATGGTGAAGCTGGAGGCCCCGAAGTGAGCGGGGAGGAGCCGTGAGTAGCAAGGATTCCGCGGCGCCGCGCGAGCGCGTCTCCTTCGGCGCGGTCGCCTCCGGCGCGGTGCTGGCGCTGATCCTCATCGTCGGGTTCGTCGTCTACCTGTCGAGGGACGACAGCGATACCCCCGTGGCGCTGCCGCCTGCCGGGAGCAACGCCGAGGGCACCGGTTTCGCCTCCCCGGAGGCGGATTTCCTCGGCCGCCGGGTCGACATCCCGAACAACGCGGCCGGGCAGCCGCTCCCGCAGGACGCGAGCAAGCAGCGCAAACCCGGCGACCCGGCCTGGCTCACCGCGGCCCCGAGCGGGACCACGGCGCCGCGGGGCTGGCAGCGGGTGTACGGCGCCTCGGTGCCCTTCTCCACCTCGGACGGCCCGGCCCGGATCGAGAACGGCCTCGCGGTCGGCTACGCGCACACCCCGCAGGGCGCCGCGCTGGCCGCCGCGCAGATCACCTACCGGCTGAACGCGCGCCCGGCCAACCGCGAGCTCTACGTCACCCAGGTGCGGGTCTCGCCGCAGCAGCTCTCGGCCTACGAGAACGCGCTGGCCGCGGACAAACTGCCGGAGCAGCAGCCGGAGAAGGTCACCCGCTACCTGGTGGCCCCGGATGCCTTCAAGATCGACGACTACGCGGACGACCTGGCCATCGTGCGGCTCGCCGCGCGCGGCCCGGTCGTCGACGGCAAGCAGCTGTGGGCCGCCGTCCGGCTCGTGGTGGTGTGGGACGCGGGCGACTGGCGGCTCAAGCCGACCTCGTCGAACAACTCGCAGACCGAGTACCTCGAGACGCTCGAGGGGTGGACCCGATGGTGATCAGGCACTACATCGAGGGGTGGATGCCATGCTACGGCGGATAATCACGATTCTCGCGGTCGTCTTCACGGTGACGATGGCGACGCCGATGATCGCCTACGGCCAGACCTACGGCTTCGACGAGGCGTGTAACGAGCTACACGACACCCTGGACAGCGTCGGCATTCCCGGCGTCTCGCTGGGCGACGCCGCCTCGGCGGTGTGCAAGGCAGGCAATGCCGCCTCGCACCCCGGCGACGCCGCGACCGCGGTCAAGGACAAGGCGTGGGACTCCACCTTCGGCAAGGTGGTCGACTCGCTGATGAACGGCCTCGGCGAGGCCATCGTGCTGGCGCTGACCTTCTGGATGCGGGTGCCGAACGAGGCGGCCAGTGACTCCGGCTCGCTCTTCACCAAGATCAACGAGTACACGTATCAGATACAGGTGCTGCTGCTCATAGCCTCGGTGATCCTCTCCGGGGCGCGGCTGGCCGCGGCCAGACGCGGGGCCGCCGTGAGCGAGGCGGCCGAGTCGTTCAAGATGTTCGCCCGGGTGGTGTTCAGCTCCTGGATGCTCGGCGCGGTGATCGTGGCGGGCACCCAGGCGTCGGATCGCTTCGCGGACTGGCTCATCCAGGACGCCACCAACGGCAATGCCAAGGACATGGCCGAGCTGATGGTGAAAACCAGCAAGCTGCAGGCCTTCTCGCCCGGGCTGGTGCTGATCATCGCGATCGTCGGGCTGCTCGGCGCGCTGGCGCAGATCGTGCTCGCCATCGTCCGGCAGGGGCTGCTGATCATCGCGGCGGGGGTGCTTCCACTGGCCGCGGCCTCCTCCGGGATGGATATCGGCAAGTCCTCGTACCAGAAGCTGGTCGGCTGGATCATCGCCTTCATGCTCTACAAACCGGTGGCCGCGATCGTCTACATGATCGCCTTCACCACCGCCGGGCACGTGGACGGCCTCACCCCGACCGGCGGGCTGCCGGAGGGCGAGGAGGCGCAGCGCATGCTGGTCGCCATCGTGCTGCTCTGCTCGGTCGCGTTCGTGCTGCCCGCGCTCATGCGGCTGGTCACCCCGGCGGTCGCCATCGTCGGCAGCGGCGGCTCCGGCCTCACCGCCACCGGCGGCACGCTGGTCGCGGCGGCCGCGCTCGGCGCCATGGGCACCAAGGCGGTCGGCACCCGCACCGCCGCCGCGCCCGGCCGGGCCGGGTACGTCAGCGGCAGCGGCACCGGGCCGCGGCCGCCCGGCGGCGCGGGCGGAATGCGGCCCTCGCCGCGCCCGACCCCGCCGCGCGGCGGCGGCGGTGGCGCGGGCAATGCCGCGGCACCACCGCCACCGCGCGCCTCCGGGCCCGCGGGCGCGGGCGGGGTAGCGTCCGGGGCGTCCCGGGTGGCCGGCCGGGTCGCGTCGGCGCGCGCCGCCACCTCGGGGATGAACCGGGCGGATCAGGCCATGGGCGATATGGCGGGTGACAGCTGGGCCAACCGGTCGCCCGATCTCGGGAGGAGCACCATTCCGCGATGACGAGTACCGAGACCTACGAGCGCCGGTCCTACGGCCTCTGGCAGAAACCCCGCAGCGCAGGCCTCTTCGGCCTGCGCTGGGAGGAGACCGTCATCGGTTTCGTCGTGGTGATCACCGCGCTGATCAGCGCGATGGTCGGCGGCTTCCAATGGGGGGTGATCGTCGGCGGCGTCGGTGTCGTCGTGATGGTTCCGCTGGTGTGGCGGTCCGGGGGACGCTCCGGGTACGAGACGGGAATAATGATGTTCAACTGGATGCGGTCGCGGAACCGCGGCGAGCACGTCTACCGCGGCGGCCGGTTCTCCCGGATCCCCGGCGGCGTCACCCGGCTGCCGGGGCTGCTGGCGCCCTCCAAGCTCTACGAGGGCATCGACGCGGGCGGCTACAGCTTCGGCATGATCCACCTGCCGCAGTTCGCGCAGTACACGGTGGTGCTGCGGGCCTGGCCGCAGGGGCACGAGGCGGTCGACCAGCCGGTCATCGACCGCTGGGTCTCGGCCTGGGGCACCTTCCTCGCCTCGGTCGGCCAGACCAGCGACATCGTCGCCGTCGTCCCGGTGATCGACACCGTGCCGGAGACCGGCAACCGGCTGCTCACCGAGGTCTCCACCATCACCCGCCCGGACGCGCCGGACCTGGCGCAGCAGGTGATGTACGAGCTCGCCACCGAGCTGCCGCAGGAGCGGGTGCAGCTGCTGCCCCGGGTCGCCATCACCTTCAAGGCCACCACCGCCGAGCGGCGCAAGAACCCGGCCGAGGAGGCGGTGGAGATCGGGCGCAGGCTGCCCGGCATCTGCGCCGCGCTGGCCGAGGCCGGGGTGCGCGCGCAGCCGATGGCGGCCGAGGAGGTCATCGCCTTCATCCGGCGCAGCTACGACCCGGCCGCGCAAGCCGACCTCGAGGTCGCCGCCGGCGAGCCCGGCGGGCACGGCCTGGACTGGGCCGACGCCGGGCCGGTTTCGCACGACGAGAAGTGGGACCACCTGCTGCACGACGGCGGGCGCTCGGTCACCTGGGAGATGGACGCCGCCCCCGAGGGCGCCGTCGACGAGCGGGTGCTGCAGCGCCTGCTGGCGCCGAACCCGGAGGTGCCGCGCAAGCGGATCGCCATCGTGTACCGGCCGCACTCGGCCGCGGACGCCGCCGAGATCGTCGACGACGACTTCAAGAACGCGCTGGTGGCGCAGCAGAGCGAACGCGGCGTCGTGTCGGCCGCGGCGACCCTGCGGGTGGGCGCCACCCAGCAGGCGCGAGAGGAACAGGCACGTGGTCACGGGGTTACGCGGTTCGGCGCGCTCGTGACCATCACCGAACCGATGCGCGGTGATCTGCCGCGCATCGAGGCGATTACCCGCGACCTGTCCACACAGGCGCGGTTGAAGATCCGGCGGTGCTACCGGTACCAGGCGGCGGCTTTCGCGGCTTCGCTCGGGTGCGGTGTCATCCTGCCGGAGCACGCGACCATTCCGAAGGCATTGGCGGGGTGAGCGATCCATGGCACGTGACTACGAACCACCGGTCCGGGACCGGGAGAGCGCCCCGGCCCGCCGCGGCTCCCGGCGCGACTCGCGCGAGCACCGCGCCGACCACGAACAGTGGCCGGACCCGGCGCTAGCCGAGCCGCCCCGGCGCCGCCCGGTTCCGCCCACCCTGGAGCCGCCGGACAGTGACGGGCGCCCGCGCGGTCGTCGCGCGCCGGACGCCCCGCCGCGGCACCGCGATCCCGACGCGCCGGAGGGTGACAGCAGGCGCGCGCCCGAACGCCGCCGCCCGGCCGCCGAGGACGAGCGCCGCCCGGCCGTCGAACGGGCCAGGCGCGCCCCCGAATCGGGGCGCCCCCCGGCCGAACGCCGCCCGTCGGCCGAGGCACGTCGCGCGCCGAGTGAGGGTGATGCCGAGCATCGGACTGCCGCCGAGCGGCGCGCACCGGAGTCGGGCCGCCCGTCGGCCGAAGGACGTCGCGGGCCAAGCGCGGGTGACGCGGAGCGCCGTCCCGCCGAACGGCGGGCGACGGAGTCCGGCCGTCCGTCGGCCGAGGTGCGTCGCGCGTCCATCGACGGTGACACCGGACGCCGGGCGGCCGCCGAGGCGCGCCGTGCGGCGGTGGACGGCGACACCGTGCGGCATCCGGCGGAGAGCGCCCGGCGCGCACCGGAATCCGGTCGCGATTCGATCGAGAACGGCCGCCGCGCGGCGGAGTCCGCGCGCGCCGCCGCCGAGGCCCGCCGCGGCACGGCACCCCGCCGCGGGGACGCGGAGCTCGCCCGCCGCTCCCCGGACGACATCGCCCCGCACCGCCAACCGGAACCACCGGCCCCGCGCCGCACGCGCCGCCCGGCGAACCCGCGCACGGACCGGCAACCCCGCGACCGCCGCGACCAGAAACCGGACTACACCGCCGACCGCGCGATGGGCAATGCCGACCCGGCCGCCCGCCGCGCCAAGGCCAAGGCGGACAAGCGCAAGCAGCAGGGCCCCTCGGTCCTCGACGATGCCACCCGCGCGCAGCTGGAGGCGATCGCCCGCGAGCAGAACGGCCTGCGCGCGGTCTGGGCGCAGTTCCGGATCACCACCGACGACGCCCGCCGCCGCAATGCCGCCGCCCGCACCGAGCAGTCGCACGAGGACGGCTTCGAGCGCGCCACCGCCCAGCTCACCGATCGCGGCTACGCGGGCCCCGGCGGCGGCCGGATGAACGTGGTCGGCCGCACCGTCGAGTACCGCGCCACCACCGCCCAGGTGGCCGGGCTCTGGCCCTGGTCGGTCGGCGCGGGCGCGCCGCTCATCGGCACCCCGCTCGGCTCGCACCTGCACACCGGAGCCCCGGTCTGCTTCGACCCGATGAACTGGTTCCTGCGCGGCAGCTTCATCACCGCGCCCAGCCTGTTCGTGCTCGGGCTGAACGGCTTCGGCAAGTCCTCGCTGGTGCGCCGGATCGTGCTCGGCGGCGTCGCCCAGGGCATCACCCCGCTCATCCTGGCCGACGTCAAACCGGACTACCGCAAGATGGTGGAGATGGTCGGCGGCCAGGTGATCGACCTCGGCTACGGCCACGGCCAGCTGAACCCGCTGGCCGCGGGCGTGCTCGGCTCGGTGGTGCCGCTGCTCGACGAAATGCCGGAACTGCAGCTCCAGGTGCTGCAGGACCTGCGCGCCAGGCAGGTCACGCTGATCGCCGGGCTGGTCGAGCTGGTCCGCGGCGCCCGGGTGCGCGACTACGAGGAGACGCTGATCTCCACCGCGCTGCGCATCCTGTACCGGCCGGGCAGCGGCTACACCCCGGACTCCCCGCCGATCATGGAGAACCTGCTCGAGGTGATCGTGGACGGCGGCGAGGAGCTCATGCTCGACGCCGGCGCCGACGACGAGGCCGAGTACCAGATCGCCATCAAGAACCTGCGGCGCTCGCTGCGCGCGCTCACCCAGGGCCCGTTCGGCGCGGTCTTCAACGGCCAGACCTCGGTGCCGATCGACACCTCCGCGGTAGCGGTGGCAATCGACGTCTCGCACATCCCCACCGGCGACAAGAAGCTCAAGGCCGCGGTCATGCTGGCCTGCTGGGCGGACGGCTTCGCCTCGGTGGAGGCGGCGCACGTGCTCGCCGACGCCGGGCTCGGCCCGCAGCGCTACTTCCAGGTGGTGATGGACGAGCTGTGGCAGGTGCTCGGCCTCGGCGACTTCATGGTCGACCGGGTGGACGAGCTGACCCGGTTGCAGCGCACCATCGCGACCGCGCTGATCATGATCAGCCACACCATCAAGGACCTGCAGGCGCTCGGCTCCGAGGCGGCCATCGCCAAGGCGCTCGGCTTCCTGGAACGCGCGCGCGCCAAGATCTTCGGCGCGCTGCCCGCCGAGGAGATCAACCGGCTGGACAGCACGGTGCCGTTCACCGCCGCCGAGCAGGAGATGGTGACCAGCTGGTCGGCGCCGCAGGCGCTCACCGGCGAGGCGCTCAAGCCGGGGCAGCAGCGGCCGTCGCCGCCCGGCACCGGCAAGTTCCTGCTCAAGATCGGCGAGGACCGCAGGCCGGGCATCCCGTTCCACATGGAGTTCACGCTCTCCGAGCGGGAGAGCGGGATCCACGAGACCAACCAGCGGTTCAGCGAGTTCACCGAGTCCACCCGGCGTGGTGATTCCGGGAGCGCGGCGTGAGTACAGCGGTGAGCGAGAGGCGCGCCCGATGATGCCGCACCGGTCGTACCGGCGGGTCTCCCCGGAGGTGCGGCAGGCGGCGGTGGAGCAGGTGCTCGCGCTGGCGAGCACGCTGAGCAGCGAGTCGGAGGCGTGCCGGGTGGTGGCCGATCAGATCGGCGTGCACACCAATTCGGTGCGCAACTGGGTGCGGGCCGCCGAGGGGCCGAGCCTGGAGCGGATGGACGCGGCGGCGCTGCGCCGCAAGGTGGCGCTGCTGCAGCAGCAGCTCGCCGCCGCCGCGGAGATGAACCGGACCCTCGCCGACACCCTGAACGAGACCCGGCGCCGCACGTGAGCCCTCGGTGAACGCGCGCAGCATCCTCTACTTCGCCCTCGGCTCCATCATCGGGCTGATCACCATCGTGCTGGTGATCGTGCTGCCCGCGGCCGAGGACCCGTGCGCGGACGCCAGCGTGCTCGGCTCGGGCTCGGTGCTGCCGCCGCTCGGCGGCTACGCCCCCGGCGACCCGCGCGCCGGCGCCACCGTCGCGCCGGACGGCACCGGCGCCCTGAATACGCCCGCCGCGGCGGCGAATCCGTCCGCGACCGGCGCCCCCTCGCTCGCCGCCGGCGGCGCCCCGCTGCGCCGCACGCTGCCGCTGGCCACCGGCACCTACTCGGTCTCCGACACCTTCGGCTCCCGCGGCGGCGCGCACCGCGGCGTCGACTTCGCCGCCACCGACGGCACCCCGATCTACTCCGTCGCCGACGGCCGGGTGGTCGCCGCCGGGCCCGCCTCCGGCTTCGGCAACTGGATCGTCGTCGACTCGGTGGACACCAACGGCCGCGGCTACTCCGCGGTCTACGGCCACATGTGGGACAGCGGGGTCGGGGTCGCGGTCGGCGAGACGGTGCGGGCCGGCCAGCCCATCGGCGCGGTCGGCTCGAACGGCGAGTCCAGCGGCCCGCACCTGCACTTCGAGGTGGTCCCCGGCGGCCGCTTCACCGGGGGCAGGCAGATCGACCCGATGCCGTGGCTGGACGGCGCGCCGACCCCGGATGTCGGCGGCGCGCAGGCCTACTCGGCCGACCCGCGCTGCAGCCGCGGCTTCGGCAGCGCGGGCGGCGCGCTCGCCGACGGCAAGGTCCCGGCCGAGCTGGAGATCTGGTACCGCAGGGCGGGCTCGCTCTGCCCGGAGATCACCCCGTCGCTGCTGGCCGCGCAGGCCAGGCAGGAGTCCGGCTTCCGGCGCGGGCTCACCTCGCCCGCGGGCGCGCAGGGGCTGGCGCAGTTCCTGCCCGGCACCGCCGCCGCGACCGACCCGGACGACGGCCAGCCCTACGTCATCGACGCCGACGGCAACGGCACCGCCAGCGTCTGGGACGACGGCGACGCCATCATCGGCCAGGGCCGCTACATGTGCGCCATCGCGGGCAAGATCAAGGGCTGGATCGCGGACGGCCGGGTGCGCGGCGATATCGTCCCGCTCACGCTGGCCGCCTACAACGCGGGCGAGGGCGCGGTGCTCGCCTCCGGCGGCATGCCGAACCAGTACGCCGCGCACCTCTCGGAAACCGCGCCCTACGTGCGCAATATCCTCACCATGGAGCCGGAGTACCGCGATCCCGGCGCGAACGGGCGCTTCACCCCGGAGGAGGGCGGCGGCACCGCGCAGGTGCTCGCCGCCGCGCAGGAGTGGGTCGGCACCCCGTACGTGTGGGGCGGCGGCGGGCCGCAGGGCCCGAGCAGCGGCGGGCTGGACGGCCCCGGGCTCACCGCCGCCGCGGTCTTCGCCGCCTCCTCCGGCACGGTCACGCTGCCGCGCACCGCCGAACAGCAGTGGGAGGCGGGCTCCGAGGTGCCGCTGGGCAAGGCGGCCCCCGGCGACCTGGTGTTCAGCGGCTTCGGCGCGCGCGGCCCGGCGCAGGTCGGGGTGTACGCCGGGAACGGCAGCATGATCCAGGCGGTGCCCGGCGCGAACGGTCAGGGTGGCGGCGTCACCGAGGTGCCGGTACCGGGTGACGCGAGGGCGAGGAGGGTGCTGTGAATACTCGGCCGACGTGCGCGGAAGCGTTACCCTGGAGGGGCAAGGGGAATTCACGCGCGACGCTGGTGGTGGTGCTGATGGCGGGCATCGCGGTGCTGCTGGCTGCCTGCGGCGGCCGGGAGCCGGGCTCGTCCGCGCCCGGCGGAGCGAACCCGGCGACCTCGACCACCAGGCAGCTCGAGGCCGTCCCGGCGCCGGACCCGGTCACGCCGGACGGCGTCGCGGTCGCGGCGCTGCGCGAGATCTACACCTGGAACCCGGCCGCCGAGGCGCCGGGCGATTCGCTGGCGCGGGCCCGGAAGTTCCTCGGCCCCAGCCTGACCCGCACCGCGGATGCCCCCGCCGCGGACGGGCCGAAGCCGACCCTGCAGTGGGGGGAGTGGGCCGCCGCGGGAGCGACGGTGCGGGCGTTCACCTTCGCCTCCGGTGAGCGGCCGCCCGCGGCGGCGGATCCGAACGTGCAACAGTTCAAGATCGGGATCGAGCAGACCGTCGAGTACCGGAACGGCAGGCAGGAGCAGCTGCCGCCGGCCACGGTGATCGCCACCGTGGTGCGCACCGCCGACGGCTGGCGGCTCGACGGTTTCCGCTGACCCGTTTCATCACAAGTCCGGAGGAGCGCATGGCTAAGAAGAACGTGGTCCAGGACCCGGCCGAGGTCGGGCCCGACCTCGGGCTGTACGCCGTCTACGCGGGCTTCGCGGTCTTCGGCACGCTGTATCTCTCGCTGCACCTGGGCAACTGGTTCCTGACGCCGCCGCAGGACATGCCGATCAACCCGGTCGACATCGTCCTGAAGCTGATCAAGGGCGAACTCCGCTGGCCACCGGCGACGACGGCGCTGCTCCTGCTGGTGATCGCGCTGGTGATCGCCTTCGTCCTGCTGCGCAAGCGGCGGGCCAAGAAGGCGTCGGCCGGGCGGCTCGGGGTGGACGACAAGGCCGACAAGATGGGCAATGGCGGCGCCATCGCGTCGCTCACCGAGGCGGGGGTGCGGGCCAAGGCCGAGCAGCTCGGCACCCGGCTGGAGCCGGGGCACAGCCCGGGGGTGCCGATCGGGATCGGGGTGGCCGACGGGGTCATGCTGTACGGGTCGTACGAGGATCTGCACCTGGATATCTGGGGGCCGCGGCAGGGCAAGTCCACGTCCCGGGTGATCCCGGCCATTCTCAATGCCATCGGGCCGGTGCTGGCGACCTCGAACAAACGCGATGTGGTGGACGCGACGCGGGATGTCCGGGAGTCGAAGGGCAGCCCCACCTTCGTCTTCGACCCGCAGGGCGTCGCGGGCGAGGAGCCGACCTGGTTCTGGGATCCGCTCGCGTGGATCGATGCCCAGCACGAGGGCTGCGAGATGCGGGCCGCGCGGCTGGCCGGGCACTTCGCCGACGGGGACGACGGCGAGGACGCCAAGGGCGATGCCTTCTTCGACCCGGAGGCCGAAGACCTGCTGGCCGGGCTCTTCCTGGCCGCCGCGGTCGGTGACGAGCCGGGAAAGCCGCGCCCGATCACCCAGATCTGGGAGTGGGTCACCAATCCGCTCGACACCGAGCCGATCGAGCTGCTGCGCCGGGCCAGGCACCACTTCACCGCCTCCGGCCTCTCGTCCCAGTACAACGCCGACCCGCGCACGAAGAGCGGCATCTTCGGTACCGCCAAGAAGATGGTGCGCTGCCTGAAGCTCTCCAACGTGCACCCGTGGGTTTCCAGGGGCGACGACCGGAAGGAGTTCGACGAGCTGGAGTTCCTGGAGCGCAACGGCACCCTCTACAGCCTCTCCCTCGAGGGAAGGGGTTCGGCATCGCCGCTGGTGAGCGCGCTCACCGAGGCGGTGGTCGACGTGGCGATGCGCAAGGCGTCGCGGTCGCGCGGCGGCCGGCTGCCGGTACCGCTGCTCGCGGTGCTGGACGAGGCGGCGAACGTGGTGCGCTGGAAGGATCTGCCCAAGCAGTACAGCCACTTCGGCTCGCGCGGCATCGTGGTGATGACGGTGCTGCAGTCCTGGGCGCAGGGCGTCCGCTGCTGGGGCGAGGCCGGGATGAACGCGCTCTGGGCGGCGGCCAACATCAAGGTGCTGGGAAGCGGGGTTGACGACACGAACTTCCTGCGCGAACGCTCCGAGGCGATCGGCTCGCACGACGCCATCTCGCAGTCGGTCTCGGAATCCAGTGGTGGCAAGAGCTTCTCCCGCTCCCTGAGCTCGTCCACCACGTTCAGCGTGCAGGCGCTGGCCCAGCTGCCGCGCGGCCGGATCATCGTCTTCGCCTCCGGCGCGCCGCCGGTACTCGTTCGAACCGTGCCCTGGTGGGAGAGCGAGTACGCTGCCGAGGTGAAGAACTCCATCTCGCGGCACGATCCGCAGCGCAAGACGGAGATCACCGACCTCTACGGTTCGCCGTCGTTCGACAAGCAGATCGCCGGTGAGGATCAGGGGCAGATCGAGGAGGTGCGGCCGCTGTGATGGAACCGCAGCAGCAGCAGCCCATGGTCCACGCGACCGTGGTCGAATTCGTGGAGAACTACCTGAGCGTCGTGTACCGGCGTCAGGTGACCGATCTGGGCGACACCGTGTGGTGCCCGGAGTGGTTCAAGCACGCAGAGGCGTGGGCCCGGCTGGACGCGCTGTGGCGCGCCTGGGAGCACTTCCGGCTCGACCCGGCCACCGGGATGAGCGTGTGGTTCCTCGACCACGCCGATCCGCACATGAAGAAGCTGTTCGACCCGCGCGGGCCGTTCAAGTACTGCAGTGTGCGCAACGGCCACAAGGAGATGCTCGGCCCGCTGCCGGTGAAGTCGCCGCAGCAGGGCATCTTCGCCGATCCGACGGTGGGGGAGTACCGGGCCTGAGGCGATGCCGGGCGGCGCGCCGCCCGGCAACCCGGCTCAGTTGCGGGTGCGCTCGAGGCCGCGCGGATCCTGCTCGCGCGCGCCGCGCTGCACGGCGGAGGCGCCGGCGCGGGTGCGCACCGCCTCCTCCGGCGGCGCGCCGTTGCCCAGCTCGACCAGCATCCGTACCGCGGCGAGTTCCGGCGCGACGCCGAGCCTTTCGAGGTGCTGCGCGATGGCGTTCCTGCGCTCCGCGGAGTCGTACCGGATCGTCGGCGCGGAGGCCATGGCGGACTGGGCCGAGGCCATGCCGACGGACTCCCGCTCGGCGGCGACCCGATCCTTCTCCAGCGACAGCCCCTTGGACGGCTCCGGGGCCCGTTCCATCAACCGGGTCAGCTCGACATTGCGTGGATCCTTGGCCTTGGACTCCCGCGCCTCGCGAACCTGGAGCTCCCTGGCTTCCTTCATCCGCGCTTCCGTGACCTTGACGCGGGCCTCGGCTTCCTTCTGACCGCGTTCGCGGGTGCGTAGCGCGACCAGTGTGGCGATCTGCAGCATCGTCCGCATCACCGCTGCGGTCTCTTTGCCGATATCGTCAAGTTCCTCGGCCATGGCTGCTCCCCGTGTTGCAGTGGTCGATATCGACCCGTCGACGACATACCCCGGAACGGCCGGCGCGGAACCCGGGGAAACTCTCGGCGGAGACGGAACTGCTACCGCAAGAACTTCCTTCGGGGCCCGCGACCGAGACTGCTCCTCGCTCCATCTTAGCCGACGGAGGTGCGTTCAGTCGGCTGCGACGGGGGGAAGCCGTCGCGGAATATCCGGAGCCCGGCCGGTCAGTCGATCTGCACGGTGCTGAGGGTGATGGGCTCGTTCGGCGCGCCGTCCCCGGGGCCGTTGGCGTTGTTGGTGCCGATGGCGGCGATCCGATCCAGCGTCGGCAGGCTCGCGTCGTCCACCTTGCCGAAGATGGTGTACTGCGGCGGGAGCTGGGAATCGCCGTAGACCAGGAAGAACTGGCTGCCGTTGGTGCCCGGCCCGGCATTGGCCATGGCGAGCACGCCGCGCTGGTACGGGACCGGCTCGCCGGAGGCGGGATCCATCTGATCGTACTGGTCGGTCGGGTACTCGTTGTCGTACTCGTAACCGGGGCCGCCGCTTCCGCTGCCGGTGGGGTCGCCGCACTGCAGCACCTTCAGCCCCTCGCCCGCGGTGAGGCGGTGGCAGTCGGTGCCGTTGTAGAAGCCCTGGCTGGCCAGGCTGGCGAAGCTGTTGACGGTGCACGGCGAGGCCGCGTTGTCCAGGGTCACGCCGATCGGGCCGACGCTGGTGTCGATGCTCATGCTCAGGGTGGCGTCGGCGCCGGTGGTCGGGATGCCGGTGGTCTTGCTCGGCTTCTGCACCGGCTTGTCGGCGGGCTTGACGCCGTCCCGGTAGGCGCAGTCCACGGTGGCGGCCTTCGGCTTGGCGGCGGGCAGCTCACCGGCCACCGGGGTGCTGGAGAGCGAGGCGTCCGCCTGGTCGGCGGTGCTGTCGTCACTCCTGGTGAGGAAGTACCCGCCGATGCCGGCCGCGACCACCACCACGACTCCGAGTACCGACCCCGCGATCGTCAGCTGCCTGCGCTTGCGCGCCCGCTCCGCCCGGTTGGCCAGCTGGCGCTCCAGCTTCCGCTTCGCCGTTGCTCGTCGCTGTTCGTTGCTCGGCACTGGCAGATCCTCCCGTTTCCGTGACTTCCGGCATACGAGTGTGCCATCCCTGCCTGAGACGGCTCGCGGCTGTGTGGAACCGGTTGGACTCCGCACCCCCCGGTGGAGGAAACTGGACCATCGTGACCAAGACCAGCAGCTTCTCCGCGCCCAAGGGAGTCCCGGACTACCTGCCCCCCGCCTCGGCCGAGTTCGTCGCGGTGCGCGACGGGCTGGTGCGCGTCGCCAGGCTGGCCGGATACGGGCATGTGGAGCTGCCGATCTTCGAGGACACCGGGCTCTTCGCGCGCGGCGTCGGCGAGTCCACCGACGTGGTCAGCAAGGAGATGTACACCTTCGCCGACCGCGGCGAGCGCAGCGTCACGCTGCGCCCCGAGGGCACCGCGGGGGTCATGCGCGCGGTGATCGAGCACAACCTCGACCGCGGCCAGCTCCCGGTCAAGCTCTGCTACGCGGGCCCCTTCTTCCGCTACGAGCAGCCGCAGGCCGGGCGGTACCGCCAGCTGCAGCAGGTCGGGGTGGAGGCCATCGGCGTCGACGACCCGGCGCTGGACGCCGAGGTCATCGCGGTCGCCGACGCCGGGTTCCGCGGGCTCGGGCTCACCGGTTTCCGGCTGGAGCTCACCTCGCTCGGCGACGACACCTGCCGCCCGCAGTACCGCGAGCTGCTGCAGGAGTTCCTGCTCGGGCTGCCGCTGGACGAGGAGACCAGGCGCCGCGCGCGGCTCAACCCGCTGCGGGTGCTGGACGACAAGCGCCCCGAGGTCCGCGAGCTCGCCGCGAACGCCCCGCTCATGCTCGACCACCTGTCCGAATCGGCCAAGGCGCACTTCGAGCAGGTGCTCGGCTATCTGGACGGGCTCGGCGTGCCGTACGTAGTGAACCCGCGCATGGTCCGCGGCCTGGACTACTACACCAAGACCACCTTCGAGTTCGTGCACGACGGTCTCGGCGCGCAGTCCGGCATCGGCGGCGGCGGCCGCTACGACGGGCTGATGGCGCAGCTCGGCGGCGCCGAGCTCTCCGGCATCGGCTTCGGCCTCGGGGTCGACCGCACGGTGCTCGCGCTGCGCGCGGAAGGGAAGGAAGCGGGGGATCCGGCCCGCTGCGACGTCTACGGGGTGCCGCTTGGCGACGCCGCCAAGCAGCGGCTGGTGGTGCTGGCCGGGGAGCTGCGCGGCGCCGGGATCCGGGTCGATCTCGCCTACGGCGGGCGCGGCGTCAAGGGCGCCATGAAGGCCGCCGACCGCTCCGGTGCCCGCTTCGCGCTGGTCCTCGGCGACCGCGACCTCGCCGAGGGCACGATCGGGGTGAAGAACCTGGCCGACGGGGAACAGCGGCAGGTGCCGCTGGCCGAGGTGGCCGGCGTGCTGCGGGATCAGCTCGGCTGAGCCGGGAAGAGGAGAGCCCCGGATGAACGAGGACGCCGCGCACGAGGACGCCGCCCCGAAACCCGCCCCGGCCCCGGCCCGGCCGCCGGTGGGGCTGGATCTGGTCGAGCCCGAGGCGTACGCGCCGACGCTGCGCAGGCTCGCCGCGTTCGCGGCGGGCGCCGGGCTGGTCGCGGCGCTGCTGGCCGCGGTGCTGCTCGGCCCGGTCCCCGCGCTCGCGGTCTTCCTGGTGATCGCCGCGCCGACCGTGCTCACCGTCGCGGCGCTGCGCAGGCGCCGGATGTGGCTGGCGGACGGCGTGATCCACGCCCGCACCGTGCTCGGCGAGCGCCGGGTGCGGGCGGCGGCGGCCACCGAGGTCGCGGTGCTGGTGCTGCCGGGGCGGATCAGCCGGGTGGCGCTGCGGATCACCGCGGGCGGTCCGGCGATCACCGTCCCGCTCGCGCTCTACACCGGGGGCCCCGGCGCCGAGGCGGGCGAGGCGCGTGGCCGGGAGCTGCCGCTGCTCGGGCTGCGCGGGCTCGCCGACGCGCTGGCGGCCGCCCCGCTGGCGGCGGCGCTGGCCCTCTCCTCGGTGCTGGTGGCGCAGCTGCGCGCCGAGGCCCGCGACGCCCCGCTGGAGCAGCGCCCGCTCTACCGCGCGGTGCGGGCCGCGCTGGACGCCGGGCACCGGCGCGCCGTCGTGCTCAGCGACCGGGAGATCGCCGACCTGGTCTGAGCTGTCTGCTCGCTCACCTTCGGCGGCCCGCGGTGGTGAGCCTCAGTAGGGTTGGGGGCGTCCGCGCACCCCGCTGAACAGGAGAGCCCCGTCGTGACCAGCACCGATCGCACCGCTCCGGTGACCGTCGCCGTCACCGGCGGCGCGGGCCAGATCGCCTACGGGCTGCTCTTCCGCATCGCCTCCGGCGCCATGCTCGGCGCGCGGACGCCGGTGCGGCTGCGGCTGCTGGAGATCCCCGCGGCGGTGGCCTCGCTCGCCGGCGTCGCGATGGAGCTGGAGGACGGCGCCTTCCCGCTGCTGGAGTCGGTGGACATCAGCGACGACCCGTGGACCGGCTTCGCCGGCGCGAATATCGCGCTGCTGGTCGGCGCCCGGCCGCGCACCGCGGGCATGGAGCGCGGCGACCTGCTCGCCGCCAACGGCCCGATCTTCACCGAGCAGGGCGCCGCCATCAACGCGGCCGCCGCCGACGACGTCAAGGTGCTGGTCGTCGGCAACCCGGCCAACACCAATGCCTTCATCGCCCGCAGCAACGCCCCCGACGTGCCCCCGGAGCGCTTCACCGCCATGACCCGGCTGGACCACAACCGGGCCATCGCCCAGCTCGCCCGCAAGACCGGCTCGCCCGCCGCGGAGATCGCGCGCGTCGCGGTCTGGGGCAACCACTCCGCCACCCAGTACCCGGACATCACGCACGCCACCATCGGCGGCCGCGACGCCCGCGCCGTGATCGCCGACCCGGCCTGGGTGGAGCGCGACTTCATCCCGACCGTGCAGCAGCGCGGGACCGCCATCATCGAGGCGCGCGGTGCCTCCTCCGCGGCCAGCGCCGCGAGCGCCGCCATCGACCACATCCACGACTGGGTGCTCGGCACCGCGCCCGGCGACTGGACCTCCATGGCGGTGCCCTCGGACGGCTCGTACGGCGTGCCCGAGGGGCTGATCAGCTCCTTCCCGGTGACCTGCGCCGACGGCGAGTACCGGATCGTGCCGGAGCTGGAGATCGACGACTTCTCCCGGGCCAGGATCGAGCTCAGCGCGGCCGAACTCGAGCAGGAGCGGTCCGCGGTGATCGACCTCGGCTTCGCCAAGTACCGCTAGCCGACGGTCCAGGTCTCGGGGCCGTCGAGCAGCGCCTGCAGATCGCCGGGTTCTCCCGCGGCGGCGAGCTGGGCGCGCACGCCGTCGTCGTAGGTCGGCCGCTCGACATCCCGGAGAACGCCGGTGACCACGTGGTTCAGCTCCTGGTCGCCGAGCCGGGCCAGGGCGTGCGCGTACCCGGGGTCGGTGCTGTGCGCGTCGTGCACCACCACCTCCAGATCGCCCACCTCGTCCGCCCGCGCCACCGCGAGCCCGAAACCCGACCGCACCACCGCGAATTCGCGCTCGGCGCCGAAGCGCAGCGGCTCCCCGTGGCGCAGCGGGATCAGGTGCCGCGGCGCCTCCTCGCGGCGCAGCACGTCGAACGAGCCGTCGTTGAAGATCGGGCAGTCCTGCAGGATCTCCACGAACGCCGCGCCGCGGTGCGCGGCCGCCGCGCGCAGCACCTCGGTGAGCCCGGCCCGGTCCGAATCCAGCGCCCGCCCGGCGAAACTCGCGTCCGCGCCGAGGGCGAGCGCGAGCGTGTCGAAGGGGTGGTCCACCGAGCCGAGCGGCGTCGACTTGGTGACCTTGCCCGGCTCCGAGGTCGGCGAGTACTGGCCCTTGGTGAGGCCGTAGATCCGATTGTTGAACAGCAGGATCGTCAGGTTCACATTGCGCCGCAGCGCGTGGATCAGGTGGTTGCCGCCGATCGAGAGCGCGTCACCGTCGCCGGTCACCACCCAGACCGAGAGATCCGGCCTGGTCACCGCGAGCCCGGTGGCGATGGCCGGCGCCCGGCCGTGGATGGAGTGGATGCCGTAGGCGTCCAGGTAGTACGGGAAGCGGCTGGAGCAGCCGATCCCGGAGACGAACATCAGATTCTCCCGGCGCAGCCCGAGCTCGGCGAGGAAGCCGCGCACCGTGGCCAGGATGACGTAGTCGCCGCAGCCGGGGCACCACCGCACCTCCTGGTCGGTGGTGTAGTCCTTGGCCTTCTGCGGTGTGAGCGCCAGCGGCACGTGGGCCAGCCCGGTGTGTCCGTCGGTGATCGTCATCGGCGGCCCCCGGTCCGATAGGTCGCCCGCGCGCGGGCGGCGGCATCCTTGTCCCGCTCCAGCTCCCGGAGCGAGCCGTCCAGCGCCGCGTCGATCACGCCGGCCAGCTCGGCGGTGGGGAAGGCGGTGCCGGTGGTCCTGGTCCACGGCACCACGTCCACCAGGTAGCGGGCGCGCAGCAGCAGCGCGAGCTGCCCGCCGTTCAGCTCCGGCGCCACCACCGTGCGGTAGCGGCCGAGCACCGCGCCGAGATTCGCCGGGAAGGGGTTGAGGTGGCGCAGCTGCGCGTGCGCCACCGAGCGCCCGCGCCGCCGCGCCCGGCGGCAGGCCTCACCGATCGGGCCGTACGAGCTGCCCCAGCCGACCAGCAGCACCTCGGCGGCGCCGTCCGGGTCGTCCACCTCCAGGTCGGGCACGCCGATGCCGTCGATCTTGGCGCGGCGCAGCCGGACCATGAGGTCGTGGTTGGCCGGGTCGTAGGAGATGTCGCCGGTGCCGTCGGCCTTCTCCAGCCCCCCGATCCGGTGCGCCAGCCCCGGCGTGCCCGGCACCGCGAACGGGCGGGCCAGCGTCTCCGGATCGCGGGCGTAGGGCAGGAACTCCGGCTCGGCGCCGGGCTCGGCGAAACCGGGGTCGATCGGCTCGAGCTCGGCCACCCGCGGGATCGCCCACGGCTCCGAGCCGTTCGCGATGGCGCCGTCGGAGAGCAGCAGCACCGGGGTCCGGTGCACCAGCGCGATCCTGGCCGCCTCGACGGCGGTGGCGAAGCAGTCCGCGGGGGAGCGCGGGGCCAGCACCGGCACCGGCGACTCCCCGTTCCGGCCGTAGAGCGCCTGCAGCAGGTCGGCCTGCTCGGTCTTGGTCGGCAGCCCAGTGGAGGGGCCGCCGCGCTGCACATCGATCACCAGCAGCGGGACCTCGGTCATCACCGCGAGCCCGATGGTCTCGCTCTTCAGCGCGAGCCCGGGCCCCGAGGTGCTGGTGACCCCGAGCGCGCCGCCGAGCGCGGCCCCGAGCGCCGCGCCGATCCCGGCGATCTCGTCCTCGGCCTGGAAGGTGGTGACGCCGAACGACTTCCGCCTGCTGAGTTCGTGCAGGATGTCCGAGGCCGGGGTGATCGGGTAGCTGCCGAGGAAGACCGGGATCCCGGCCAGCCTGCCCGCGGTGACGATGCCGTAGGCGAGCGCGGTGTTGCCGGTGATCTGCCGGTAGGTGCCGGGCGGCAGCGCCGCCGGGGCGACGTGGTAGGTGGTGGCGAAGCTCTCGGTGGTCTCGCCGTAGGCGAACCCGGCGCGGAAGGCGAGCAGGTTCGCCTCCGCGATCTCCGGCCGCGCCGCGAACTTCTCCCGCAGGAAGCGCTCGGTGCCGCCGATCGGGCGGCCGTACATCCAGGAGAGCAGCCCGAGCGCGAACATATTGCGCGCCCGCTTGCCGTCCTTCTTGCCCGCGCCCGCCGCCTCGGTCGCGCCCGCGGTGAGCGTGGTCATCGGCACCCGGTGCAGCACGAAGTCGCCGAGAGCGCCGTCGTCCAGCGGGTTTCCGCGGTACCCGGCCTTCGCCAGGTTGCGCCTGGTGAACTCGTCGGTGTCCACGATGACGGTGGCGCCGCGCGGCAGCTCGGCCAGGTTGGCGACGAGCGCGGCGGGGTTCATGGCGACCAGCACGTCGGGCTGGTCGCCTGCGCTGAGGATGTCGTGGTCGGCGATCTGGATCTGGAACGACGACACCCCGGGCAGCGTGCCCTGCGGCGCCCTGATCTCGGCCGGGAAGCTGGGCTGGGTGGCGAGGTCGTTGCCGAAGGCGGCCGCCTCGTGCGTGAAGCGATCCCCGGTGAGCTGCATGCCGTCGCCGGAATCGCCGGCGAAGCGGATCACCACGCGGTCCAGCGGGGTCGGCCCGCGGGCCGCCGACTGCTCGGATGACAGGGTCACGGGCTGCCTCACCGTCCTCGTCGTCGAGTGGTGCTCGGGGCGCACCCGCCAAGGTACTCCCGCGGGCCCGCGCCGTCCGGCGTACTCGCGGGTACCGGCTCAGCCGAAGAGCGCGAGCTGCGGGGCGGGCCCGGGCTCCGGGCGCGGGGCCGGGGCGCTGACCACGCTGTCGCGCACCAGCCCGTGCCGCTCGCGCAGCGGGTCGACCCGCCCGCGCAGCCAGCTCGCGTACTCCGGCGAGACCTGGGCGCCGCGCCCGTACAGCTGCCGGTAGCGGCGCAGCAGCGCCGGGTGGTGCTCGGCCACCCAGCCCAGGAACCAGCCCTTGGTACTGCCGCGCAGGTGCAGGGGGAAGGCGGTCGCCGACTCCGCCCCGGCCCGCGCCAGCGCGGCGAAGAGCGCGTCCAGCTGCTCGCTGCCGTCGGTGAGGTAGGGGATCACCGGCGCCACCATGACGTTCACCGCGAACCCGGCGTCGGCCAGCGCCGCGATCAGCTCCAGCCGCGCCTTGGGCGCCGGGGTGCCCGGCTCCAGGCCGCGGTGCAGCTCCGGGTCGAGCATGCAGAGCGAGACCGCGAGCCGCACCGGCACCTCACCGGCGGCCGAGGCCAGCAGCGGCAGATCCCGGCGCAGCAGCGTGCCCTTGGTGAGCACCGAGAACGGCGTGCCGGAGGCGGCGAGCGCCCGGATGATGCCGGGCATCAGCCGATATCGGCCCTCGGCGCGCTGGTAGGGGTCGGTATTGGTGCCGAGCGCGACCGGCTCCCGGCGCCACGACTTGCGCCGCAGCTCGCGCCGGAGCACCGCCGCCACATTGGTCTTCACCACCAGCTGGGAGTCGAAATCCGCGCCCGCGTCGAGCTCGAGGTACTCGTGCGTCGGGCGGGCGAAGCAGTATCGGCAGGCGTGCGAGCAGCCCCGGATGGGGTTCACCGTCCACCGGAAGGGCAGCTTCGAGCTCTCCGGCACCTCGTTGAGCGCGCTCTTGCAGAGCACCTCGTGGAAGGTGATGCCGTCGAATTCCGGCGTGCGGACGGTACGGACGAAGTCGGCCCGGCTCAGCCCGGGTAGCGCGCCGTCGTCCGCGTCGAGGGACTGCCCCTGCCACCGCACGCCATCAGTCGAACACCAGTTCTAGGCGGTGTCAAGCGTGTCCGCGGGGGCCTGGCGCGGCGGCAGGGTGCCGTCGGCGAAGAAGCGGACCAGGTCGCGCACGGTTTCGGTCATCGGCCGCGGCCGGTGGCCGAGTTCGGTACTCGCCCTGCTGTGATCCACCTCCGGCGCCGAGACCAGGGCGCCGAGCGCGGCCTTGGAGACGATGTCGGTCTTGAACAGCTTGCCCACCGGGGCCAGCAGCGGGATGGCCCGTTCGACCGGGCGGGCCGGGATGGTGAAGCGCGGCCCGCGGGTGCCGCCCGCGCGCGCCGCCGCCCGGCACAGCTCCGGCATCCGCACCATCTCGCCGCCGAGCAGGTAGTTCTCCCCGGTGCGGCCGTGCTCGCCGGCCAGGATCAGCCCCTGCGCGACATCGCGCACGTCGACCAGGTCGAAGGCGCCGTCGATCATGGCCGGGATCCGGCCGCGGGCGGCGTCGCGCAGCGTCCGGTTGATCCGGGAGAGCGGCGTGCCGTGGTCGGCCGGGCCGTAGACGCCGGTCGGGTTGCAGAGCACCGCGTCGAGGCCCTGCTCGATCACGGCGCGCAGCTCCTGCTCGCCCGCCCACTTGGAGCGGTCGTAGACCGGGAGGCCGGGGTCGGTGGAGCGGCCGGAGCGCTCGTCGATCCGGCCGCCGCAGTTGTACTGGTCGTAGGCGTGGATGGAGCTGGCATGCACCAGGCGCCGCGCGCCGACCGCGAGCGCGGCCTCGGCCACCACCCGCACGCCCCTGGTGTTCACCCGCCACGCCAGATCGTTCCGGTCGGCCAGGGTGATCACCGCGACCAGGTGGTAGACGAGCTCGGCGCCGTCGATCGCGGCGCGCACGGCGTCCGGGTTCAGCACGTCGGCGCTCACCCAGGTGACGCCGTCGGCGGCGGGGCCGGCGGGCGCGGCGCGGTCGACGGCGATCACCTCGTGACCGCGATCGGTGAGCAGGGGGAGGAGGTTGGAGCCGAGGTACCCCGCGGCGCCGGTCACTGCGACCTTCATGGCGACGAGAATATAGAACTTGTTCTAGATTGCAACACGTTCTACTTTTTCCGGGCATTCGGCAGGCTGAATCGGTGCAGCGCTCTGCGTTATATTGAGCCCACGAACGTGTACGACGATGTTGGGGGGCAACTCGGATGACCGATCTCTCGGTGGACACCGACGGGGTGCGGGATTTCGCCGCGACGAATGCCGGGGTGGCGGGGCAGATCGCCGGGGCGGGGAATTTCGACGCGGTGGCCAATGTGGCCGCGCTGACGCCGGTCTTCGGCCTGATCGGGGCCGACTACCTGCTCGCCTTCGCGGCCGCGCAGGTGCTGCAGGCGCGCGATATCAACGATCTCTCGGGCAAGGTCGGCAAGCTCTCCAACTCCGCGTTCAACGCGGCGGCGGCCTTCGACGGCCAGGAGATCGCCAGCGGTGCCGCGCTCGGCGCGATCGAGGGCGCGCTGTGAGGCCGCTGGACTCCGGGGTGATCGCGCCCGCGGCACCGGAGCAGCTCGCGCACGAGGCGCTGACCGCCACCGCCGACCCGTCGCGGTACGCGATCCAGGACGTGGTGCTGCCCCAGCTACCCGCCGATCTCGAACCGGTCGAGGCACCGGAACTCGTGCTGTCGCAGCGGATCACGGACGAGCCGGGGCACACCTCGGCGCTGCCCGGCGGGCTGCCCGGGCTGTCCGGGGCGGGGAACGACGGCGCGCCGGACGTGCTCGCGGGGCTGCCGCCCGAGGCCGACGCGCTGCTCGGCACCGCGAACGGGGTGCTGGACGGCGCGAATCAGCTGGCGCAGCAGGCCACCGCGGCGCTCGGCGCCGCCGTGGCGCCGGGGGCGAGCGGGGTGCAGCGGGCCGCGCAGGACAGCGGGCTGCTCGGCGGCGGCGATACCGGCGCCGCCGCGGCGCCGCTGCCCGCGCTCCCCGCCGACCCGGTGGGCGCGCTGCTGAACGGGCTCGCGCTGCCCGCGCTGCCCGGCGTCGACCTGCTCATGAAGCCGATCCTGGATCTGCTCGGCAGCTTCGGCACCGGCGTGCTCGGCGCGCTCGACCCGACCGCCATCCTCAGCGCCTCCTCCAAGGTCATCGACACCGCCATGCAGGTGGCCAAGGGCAGCCTCAGCACCGTCGACCAGCTGTGGCAGGGCCAGGCCGCGCGCAATGCCCAGGTGGTGGGGCAGCAGGCGCAGAACCAGGGCACCGAGACCAGCCAGCGCGGGATCGACATCTCGGAGATCACCCAGCGCGCTGCGGCCGCGGTGCAACAGGGCAACGCGCAGCTGCTCGGCATCGCCTCCTCGCTCGCCACCCAGGCGGTCGCGCTGGCGCCGGTGATCGTCACCCCGCCCGCGCAGGCGACGCTCATGGCGACCGCCACCGAGCACCTGGGCCAGGCGGTGGCGGTGGCCAATGCCACCCGCGGCGACCTGGCCGGGAAGACGGCCGAGCTCACGGCGGCGGTCAACCAGCTGATCGCGCCCGGCGGCGGCCCGGCGCCGCAGGAGGTGGCGCAGGCGGTGATGCAGAACATCGCCGAGCCCATCATGTCGCAGGCCAAGGACGGCGTGGAGTCGGCGACCACCGCCGCCGGGCTGGACACCTCGGCGCTCCCGGGCAGCACCCCCTCCACCACCCCGGCCGCGGTGACGCCGAGCGGGACGCCGAGCAGCACGCACGGCACGCCGGGCATCGTGCCCGGCTCGCCGACCCGCTCCGGCACCCCCGGCTACAGCCCGGGCACGCCGAACGGCACCGTGACCCCCAAGGCGGCGACGCCGATGCCGAACGCGGTGGTCTCGCCGCTGCGCGGCGTGCCAGGCGTGCCGGGAACCCCGCTGGCCACCGGCGTGCCGAGCTCCACGGCGACCTCCAGCTCCGGCTCGTCCGGCTTCATGGGCGGTGCGCCCGGCGCGGCGGGCGCCGGCCAGCGCGGCGACGACGAGCACGGCCGGAACGTGCAGCCGTACCAGAGCCGCACCGGCAACGACGACCTCACCGGCCCGCTCGGGGAGTCGACGCCCGAGGTGATCGGCGCGACGCACACGGATGAGCTGTTCGGCACCGATTACGACCAGGACCAGTTCTGAGCCTCCGGGGCGGGCCCGCGCCCGCCCCGGATCAGCTCAGCGCTGCTCCTTGAAGGCGTCCAGCACCTTCCGGTAGAGCTGGTCGAACCGGTCCCGCGCCTGCTTCTGGTCGTCGTTCAGCCCCTCGGTGAAACCGGGGGCGTAGACGATGGCGTGCACCGCCTCGGCGTCCCGCTCCGGCATGACATCGATGATGCGCGAGCCCTGGTCGGAGACGGACGGCAGGCCGAGGTCCAGCTTCGCCAGCTCCGCCGTCTCGGCCACCGCGTTCTTCAGGACGTCCGCCGGGACCGTGCCCTCGACCTCGTGCGGGGCGGCGTCCGGCCCGCGATCCGCCGCGATGGCGTCCGGCACCCGGACCGCCCTGCCGTCCGCGTACACCTGCAGCTCGGGGCGTAGATCGACCCGGGACTGCCAGCCGTTCGGGATGGCGGTCAGGGTGAGCAGCGGGATCGTGGTGGCAGGCGGCTGCGCGCTCGGCGTCGCGGGCTCGGCCTGTGCCGTGCCCGCCCCGCCGAGCAGTGCGGAGGTCAGCAGCACCGGCAGCAGCAGTGCTCGTCGCATCGTGTGTCCTTCTCTCGGAACGGCTTCGGGAGGGTTCCCGGCCGCAGACGATGGTCAGCGCAGGGCAGGGGGGTTGTCCAGGTTTCGCGCCGAATAGGTGTCGCACGCAGCCAACTGGCCGGTTCGGTACCCGGTCAGGAACCACTTCTGCCGCTGGTCGGACGAGCCGTGCGTCCACGCCTCCGGATTCACCCGGCCCTGCGAAGCCCGCTGGATCCGGTCGTCGCCCACGGCGGCCGCCGCGGAGAGCGCGTCCTTGATATCGGTCTCGGTGAGCGGCTTCAGGAACGGGGTGTCGCCGCCCGGCGCCGGCGTCTTGTCGGCATAGTGCGCCCAGAGCCCGGCGTAGCAGTCGGCCTGCAGCTCGGTGCGGACCGCGCCGGACTCGGCGCCCTGCGGGTCGTTCTGCGCCCTGGAGATATCGCCGAGCTGGGTCTGGATGTGGTGCCCGACCTCGTGCGCGACGACGTACTCCTGGGCCAGCGGCCCGCCGCTGGAGCCGAACCGGTCCACCAGCTCCTGGAAGAACGAGGTGTCGAAGTAGGCGGTGTTGTCGGCCGGGCAGTAGAACGGGCCGACCTCGCTGGTGGCATTGCCGCAGCCGGTGCTCACCGCGCCGGAGAAGAGGCGCAGCTTCGGCTCCTCGTACTGCACCCTGGCCTGCGCGGGCAGCTGCTCGGTCCAGACCGCGTCCAGGCTCTCCGCGGTGAGCACCACCCGGCAGTCCACGTAGCGGTTGGCGTCCGCGCCGGTCTTGCAGTGCTCCGGGGTGCCCTCGGTGGCGCTCGACCCGCCGCTGCCGTCGGCCCCGGTGAACTGGCCGAGGATGGAGCCGGGGTCGCCGCCGAGCAGCAGCGCCAGCACCACCAGGATGATGCCGCCCGCACCGCCGCCGAGCGCGATCTTGCCGCCCCGCCCCGGCCCGCCGCTGGAGGCTCGATTCGGGTCGATCTGCAGGCCCTCGTTGAAGGTCATGTCGTCGCTTTCTGTTCGAACTGCCCGCGCGCCGGTACAGCTTGGCACGGCTATACCCGGTCGGGGTGGACGGATATCGGTTTTCCCTTGCCCGGCGGGTCTCACTACGATGGCGACCGCACTGGTCACGCCCCGCCGGTGCCCGGACCCCGTCGAAAGGAACACCGTGCTGCGCACCCACTTGGCTGGTTCGCTGCGAAGCGAGCACGCCGGCCAGACCGTCACCCTCACCGGATGGGTGGCCCGGCGGCGGGACCACGGTGGCGTGATCTTCATCGATCTGCGCGATGCCTCCGGGGTGGTGCAGGCGGTGTTCCGGCAGGGCGAGGCGGCCGGGCAGGCGCACCGGCTGCGCGCCGAGTACTGCGTGCTCGTCACCGGCGTGGTGGAGCGGCGCCCGGACGGCAACGAGAACCCGGAGCTGCCGACCGGCGCCATCGAGATCGACGTCACCGAGCTCGAGGTGCTGAACGAGAGCGCCCCGCTGCCGTTCCAGCTGGACGAGCAGCCCGGTGAGGAGGCCCGGCTCAAGCATCGCTACCTCGACCTGCGGCGGGACACCCCGGCGCACGCGATCCGGCTGCGCTCCAAGGCCAACGCGGCTGCCCGCTCGGTGCTGGCCGGGCACGAGTTCGTCGAGGTCGAGACGCCGACGCTGACCCGCTCCACCCCGGAGGGCGCGCGCGACTTCCTGGTCCCCGCGCGGCTGCAGCCGGGCAGCTTCTACGCGCTGCCGCAGAGCCCGCAGCTCTTCAAGCAGCTGCTCATGGTCGGCGGCATCGAGCGCTACTACCAGATCGCGCGCTGCTACCGGGACGAGGACTTCCGCGCCGACCGGCAGCCCGAGTTCACCCAGCTGGACCTGGAGATGAGCTTCGTCCGGCAGGAGGACGTGATCCTGCTGGCCGAGGAGATCCTGGCCGCGCTGTGGAAGCTGATCGGCTACGAGATCCCCACCCCGATCCCGCACCTGACCTACGCCGAGGCCATGCGGCGCTACGGCTCGGACAAGCCGGACCTGCGCTTCGGTATCGAGATCACCGAGTGCGCCGAGTATTTCGCGAACACCCCGTTCCGGGTGTTCCAGGCGCCGTACGTGGGCGCGGTCGTCATGCCGGGCGGCGCGAGCCAGCCCCGCCGCCAGCTCGACGCCTGGCAGGAGTGGGCCAAGCAGCGCGGCGCCAAGGGGCTGGCCTACGTGCTGATCGGTGCGGACGGCGAGCTCGGCGGGCCGGTCGCCAAGAACCTCAGCGAGGAGGAGCGGGCCGGGCTGGCCGCGCACGTCGGGGCGCAGCCCGGCGACTGCGTCTTCTTCGCGGCCGGGCCGGCCAAGGCACAGCGCGCGCTGCTCGGCGCGGCGCGCGGCGAGATCGCGCGCAAGGTCGGGCTGATCGACGAGAACGCCTGGTCCTTCGTCTGGATCGTGGACGCCCCGCTCTTCGAGCCGGCGGCCGACGCCACCGCGGGCGGCGACGTCGCGCTCGGGCACTCCGCCTGGACCGCCGTGCACCACGCCTTCACCTCGCCCAAGCCGGAGTCGCTCGACACCTTCGACACCGACCCGGGCTCGGCGCTGGCCTACGCCTACGACATCGTCTGCAACGGCAACGAGATCGGCGGCGGCAGCATCCGCATCCACCGCCGCGACGTGCAGGAGCGGGTCTTCGCGGTGATGGGGATCGAGCCGGAGGAGGCGCGGGAGAAGTTCGGCTTCCTGCTCGACGCCTTCGCCTTCGGCGCCCCGCCGCACGGCGGCATCGCCTTCGGCTGGGACCGGATCGTCGCGCTGCTGGCCGGGCTGGACTCGATCCGCGAGGTCATCGCCTTCCCGAAGACCGGGAACGGCGTCGACCCGCTCACCGACGCCCCCGCCCCGATCACCGCGCAGCAGCGCAGGGAGGCCGGGCTCGATGCCAAGCCGCCGCAGCGGGACGCGGCGAAGGCGAACGGGGTCCCGGCGCCGGCCAAGCAGAGCTGAGCAGGTCCGGGCGGCGTTTCGGCATCGCCGCCCGGCCCGCACCGACCGGTCACACCGGGGAGAGCGCGCCGCCGGTCAGGGTGCGGAAGGCGTAGGTCACCGCGAGGGTCGCGATGGGGAACGCCACCAGCAGCCCGAGCCCGCAGGCCAGCACACCGAGGACCGTGATCACCAGCACGGCCAGCGTCAGCAGCACGACCGGCCAGAGATTGCCGACCACCAGCCCCGCGCTCGCCTTCAGCGCGGCGAACGGCCCCAGGTCCTGGTCGATCACGAAGTGCAGCGAGAACATGCACAGCACCCCGACCACGATCCCGGGCAGCAGGCAGAACGCCGAGGCCAGCAGCGTGAGGGTGAAGGCGAGCAGCGCGGTGAGCACCACGTTGCCGGCGTTCAGGTACTGGAAGAAGGCCCCGAATGTGGGCCGGTGCCCGTCGCATTCGTAGAGCGCGCCGCGGATCATGGCCGCCTGCAGCACCCAGACGCCGACGATCAGCACCAGGAACAGCAGCAGCACGCCGAACAGCGAGGTCGGCTCGAAGATCCGGACCACGAGCACGAAGACCAGGTAGAGCAACACGCCGAGCGCCGAGACCGCGATCCAGGTCGGCGCGTCGGCGCGGAACTTCTCCCAGCCGTAGCTGATCGCCCGCCCGACATCCAGCGCCTCCGGCGCGCGGTTCTCGTAGCCGTACTGCGGCCGGTCGTCCGGGTAGGCGCTCGCGCCGGAGCCGGTGTACATCTGCTCGGTGGGGTCCGGCCCGGTGCCTTGCGGGCCGTATGCCGGACCCCCGTATCCCGGACCGTCCGGTCCGGGATAGTGCTCCGGCGGCGCGGGTTGCGGCGCGGCGTGCTTCGGCCCGGTACCCTGAGGCTGCGAGCCGGGCTGGCCGTGGCTTTCGGTCATGGTCCGTTGACCCTTTCGACGCGGGGCGGTGGCGGCGGAACGCCAAGCCTACGCGGCGCGGGGGTACCCCCGCCGAAGGTCGGAACATGGTGTGCCACACCACGGTCGAGACCGAGGCAACCCGGGTCGCGCGGGCGATGTCGAGCACGGCGGCGCGGGTTGCCCGGGCGATGTGCAGGACACGCCGGGCGACGCGGAAAGGTTGTCGAACCGCTCGCTGAAAGTAACCCGATGCGAGTACTTTGAGAGACGATGACCGCACTATTGGCCGAACGCGCCGCCGAAGTCGTGGCCGCAGCGCAACATTTGCTCACAAAGCGAATGGGCGCTCCGGTGAAGCTGAGTGACCCGACCGAACTCGGCGGGAGTGGCAGAACCACGGTTCTGCGGGTCCGCGTCGCGGAGAACGCCTTCTCGCTACCCCGCACGCTGATCGTCAAGCAGGTGAACGGCTCCGGCGCGGCCGGCGTGCCGGGCGGTGTGGTGCCCGGGGTCGCGGGCAGCGACTCCGCCTTCCTCCGCGAAGCCGTCTCCTACCAGTTCACCACCGCGCTCAGCCGGGAGCACCGCCCCGGCGCCTACCTGGTCGCCTACGACCTGCCCGCCCGGCTGCTGATCCTCAGCGATCTCGGCGAGAACGCCAAGATGACGCACGTGCTGCGCGCGGGCACCCAGACCGCGACGCACAACAGCCTGATGGCGTACGCGCAGGCGCTCGGCCGGATGCACGCCGCGACCGTCGGCCGGGAGGCCGATTTCGTCGCGCTGCTGCGCCGGGTCGACGTGGCGCACCGGATGGACGGCATCGCCCAGCAGGCGCAGGCCGCGGTCTCCGAGGTGCCCGGCATGCTGGAGCGCGAGCTCGGCGTCGACGTGCCCGGCGAGATCGCCGAGCGCATCGTGCGCGGCAACCGGCTCTTCACCGCGGGCCGCTTCCGCGCCTTCAGCCCCTCGGACCTGTGCCCGGACAACGTGATCCTGAACGAGGAGGGCGCGCGCTTCCTCGACTACGAGTGGGGCGGCTTCCGGGACGCCTCGCTCGATGTCGCGTACGCGCTGGTCTCCTTCCCCGGTTGCCTCTGCGACGTGGAGCTGCCCCGGGCCAGGGCGCAGCAGATGATCGAGGCCTGGCGCTCCGAGGTGGTCGGGGTCTGGCCCGCGCTCGCCGACGACGCGATGCTGGCCGAGCGGATCCTGGAGGCCAGGCTCATCTGGGTCTGGCTGAGCACCTACTGGTTCCTCCCCGTCGACCACCTGCGGATCGCCGCCGCCCGCGAGCACGGCCTCTCGGTGCCGCGCTCGGAGGCGCTGATCAACCGGTGGGCGGCGCTCGCCGAGGACGCCCGCTGCATCGGCGACGACCACGTCGGCGATTTCGCCGAGCGGGTCTCCGCCACGCTGGAGGAGCGCTGGTCGGTCTGACCGGTCGGCTCGCGTAGCCGCGTCGGACCCGGCCGGTACGGTCGAACCCATGAGCGAAGGGCTGTTCGACGTGCCCGGATCGGCGTCGGCCGAGCCGGAGCACGCCGCCGTCGAATTCCGCGGCGCCGGTGGCGGCGACCTGGTCCCGCTCGCCGTCCGGATGCGGCCGGAGACGCTCGACGAGGTGGTCGGCCAGCAGCACCTGCTCGGCCCCGGCTCGCCGCTGCGCCGCCTGGTCGAGGGCTCCGGGGCGGCGTCGGTGCTGCTCTACGGCCCGCCCGGCACCGGGAAGACCACGCTCGCCTCGCTCGTCTCCACCGCCACCGGCCGCCGCTTCGAGGCGCTCTCCGCGCTCTCCGCCGGGGTCAAGGAGGTGCGCGGCGTCATCGAGCTGGCCCGGCGCAGGCTCACCGCGGGTGAGCAGACCGTGCTCTTCATCGACGAGGTGCACCGCTTCTCCCGGACCCAGCAGGACGCGCTGCTCGCCGCGGTGGAGAACCGGATCGTGCTGCTGGTCGGCGCCACCACCGAGAACCCGTCCTTCTCCGTGGTCTCGCCGCTGCTCTCCCGCTCGCTGGTGCTGCAGCTGCGCCCGCTCACCCCGGACGACATCCGCGCCGTGCTGCGCCGCGCGCTCGACGACCCGCGCGGCCTCGGCGGCACCCGCACCGTCACCGACGAGGCCATGGAGCACCTGGTCCGGATCGCGGCGGGCGACGCGCGGCGCGCGCTCACCGCGCTGGAGGCGGCCACCTCGTCGGCCACCGGGGAGACGGTGGACCTGGCGCTGGTCGAGGCCAGCGTGGACGAGGCCGCCGTCCGCTACGACCGCGCGGGCGACCAGCACTACGACGTGATCAGCGCCTTCATCAAGTCCATCCGTGGCTCCGACGTGGACGCCGCGCTGCACTACCTGGCCCGGATGATCAGCGCGGGCGAGGACCCGCGGTTCATCGCCCGCAGGCTGGTGGTGCACGCCAGCGAGGACATCGGCATGGCCGACCCGATGGCGCTGCAGACCGCGATCGCCGCCGCGCAGGCGGTGCAGCTGATCGGCATGCCCGAGGCCAAACTGGCGCTGGCGCAGGCCACCATCCACCTGGCGACCGCGCCGAAATCCGGCGCTGTGGTCGCGGCGATCGGCGCCGCGCTCTCCGACGTGAGCGCGGGCAAGGCGGGCTCGGTGCCGCCGCACCTGCGCGACGGGCACTACGCGGGCGCCGCCGCGCTCGGCAACGCGCAGGGGTACCGCTACCCGCACGACCACCCCGGCGGGGTGCTCGCCCAGCAGTACCCGCCGGACGAGCTGGTCGGTGTCGACTACTACGCGCCGACCGAGCACGGCGCCGAGCGCGAGGTCGCCGCGCGGGTCGGAAAACTGCGCCGGATCGTGCGCGGGCTGCGCGCCGGGCCGGGCAGCGGAAAATCGGATGAACCGGGCCGGTAGGCTGGACTTCCGTGCAGACCCACGACATCCGACGGCGCTTCCTGGACCATTTCGTCCGTGCCGGACACACCGAGGTGCCGAGCGCCTCGCTGATCCTGGCGGACCCCAACCTGCTGTTCGTGAACGCGGGAATGGTGCAGTTCAAGCCGTACTTCCTGGGGCAGGAGGAGCCGCCCTACCCGCGCGCGACCAGCGTCCAGAAGTGCGTGCGCACCGGTGATATCGACGAGGTCGGCATCACCACGCGGCACAACACCTTCTTCCAGATGGCGGGCAACTTCTCCTTCGGCGACTACTTCAAGGAGGGGGCCATCGGCTTCGCCTGGGAGCTGATCACCACGCCGCAGGACCGGGGCGGCTACGGCTTCGACCCGGAGCGGATCTGGGTCACCGCCTACGAGTCGGACCCCGAGGCCGCCGAGATCTGGCAGCGGGTCGCCGGTATCCCGGCCGAGCGGATCCAGTTCCGCGACGGCAAGGACAACTACTGGGACATGGGCGTGCCCGGCCCCGGCGGCCCCTGCTCGGAGATCTACTACGACCGCGGCCCCGCCTACGGCCGCGAGGGCGGTCCGGTCGCCGACGAGGATCGCTACATCGAGATCTGGAACCTCGTCTTCATGCAGGACATCCGCGGCGAGCAGAGCCCCAAACAGGGCCACCCGCCGGTCGGCACGCTGCCGAAGAAGAACATCGACACCGGCATGGGCGTCGAGCGGATCGCCATGCTGCTGCAGGGCGTGGAGAACGTCTACGAGACCGACCTGCTGCGCCCCATCATCGCCAAGGCCGAGCAGCTGACCGGCCGCGCGTACGGCGCCGACGCCGGCGACGACGTGCGCTTCCGGGTGATCGCCGACCACGCGCGCAGCTCCGCCATGCTCATCTCGGACGGCGTGAACCCCGGCAATGACGGCCGCGGCTACGTGCTGCGCCGGCTGCTGCGCCGGATCGTGCGCTCGGCCCGGCTGCTCGGCGCGGAGAAGCCGGTGATGGCCGAGCTGATCACCGTCGTCTCCGAGCTCATGGCACCCTCGTACCCGGAGCTCGGCACCGACTTCCGCCGGATCGAGACCGTCGCCGTCGGCGAGGAGACCGCCTTCCTCAAGACCCTGAGCACCGGCTCCACGCTCTTCGACACCGCCGTCTCCGAGGTGAAGGCCAAGGGCAGCAGCACCATTCCGGGCTCCGAGGCCTTCACCCTGCACGACACCTACGGCTTCCCGATCGACCTCACCCTGGAGATGGCCGCCGAGGCCGGGCTCAGCGTCGACGAGGCCGGCTTCCGCGCGCTCATGGCCGAGCAGCGGCAGCGCGCCAAGGACGACGCCGCCGCGCGCAAGCACGCGCACGCCGACCTCAGCGTCTACAAGGAGCTGATCGACCGCGGCGCCACCGAGTTCACCGGCTTCGCCGAGCTCACCTCCGAGGCCACCGTGCTGGCGCTGCTGGCCGACGGGGTCCGGATCCCGGTCGCCTCCGAGGGGCAGCGGGTCGAGGTGATCCTGGACCGCAGCCCGCTCTACGCGGAGTCCGGCGGGCAGATCGCCGACCGCGGCAGCATCACCGCCACCGGGCTGAAGCTGCGCGTCGACGACGTGCAGAAGATCGCCAAGAAGCTGTGGGTGCACAAGGGCACCGTCGAGCAGGGCGCCGTCACCGAGGGCGACGTGGTGCTGGCGCAGGCCGACCCGGCCTGGCGGCGCGGCGCCACCCAGGGCCACTCCGGCACGCACATGGTGCACGCCGCGCTGCGCCAGGTGCTCGGCCCGAACGCGGTGCAGGCCGGCTCCCTGAACAAGCCCGGCTACCTGCGCTTCGACTTCAACTGGCAGGGCCAGCTCTCCGAGCAGCAGCGCGCCGACATCGAGGCGGTCTCCAACGACGCCGTCGGCGCCGACTTCCCGGTCAACACGTTCGTCACCGACCTCACCGAGGCCAAGCGGATGGGCGCGCTCGCGCTCTTCGGCGAGAACTACGGCTCCGAGGTCCGCGTCGTCGAGATCGGCGGCCCGTTCTCCATGGAGCTCTGCGGCGGCACGCACGTGCAGCACTCCTCGCAGATCGGCCCGATCACGCTGCTCGGCGAGGCCTCGGTCGGCTCCGGCGTGCGCCGCGTCGAGGCCTTCGTCGGGCTGGATTCCTACCAGTACCTCGCCAAGGAGCGGGCGCTGCTGGCCGGTGTCGCCGCCTCGCTCAAGGTGCCCTCCGACGAGGTGCCCGCCCGGGTCGAGCAGCTCGTGGAGCGGCTCCGGGTGGCGGAGAAGGAGCTGGAGCGCAACCGCACCGCCGCGGTGCTGGCGAGCGCGGCCACCTTCGCCGAGCGGGCCGAGCGGATCGGCTCGGTGCTGCTGGTCGCGGCCGCGGCGCCGGCCGGCATCGGCGGCGGCGACCTGCGCACCCTGGCCACCGACATCAAGGGCAGGCTCGGCACCGAGCCCGGCGTGGTGGTGCTGCTCGGGAATGCCGACGGCAAGGTGCCCTTCGTGGTCGCGGTGAACAAGCCCGCCCAGGAGCTCGGCGTCAAGGCCGGTGACCTGGTGAGCAGCTTCGGCCCCGGCATCGCGGGGCGCGGCGGCGGCAAGCCGGAGATGGCGCAGGGCTCCGGCTCCGACCCCTCGGGCATCGAGGCGGGGCTCGCCGCGGTGCGTACCCGGGTGGGTGAACTCGCCGGCTGATGGCTGATTCCGAACGGCACGGGCCGCAGGCGGGGGCCCGCCCCGCCGACCGGCCGGATCCGGCCGACGACCCCGGTCGCGGCAGGCGGATCGGTATCGACGTCGGCAGCGTGCGCGTCGGCGTGGCGTCCTGCGACCCCGACGGCATTCTCGCGACCCCGGTGGTGACCGTGGCGCGGGCGCGGGGCCGCGGCTCGGATTCCGCCACGGCGCCGGATATCGCACGATTAGCCGAGATTGTGCGGGAGTATGAAGCGGTCGAGGTCATCGTCGGGCTGCCCCGGACATTGCGGGGGGAGAACGGGGCATCGGCCGCCATGGCGCTCGCGTTCGCGGATCGGTTGCGGGAAGCGGTCCAACCGGTCCCCGTCCGACTCTCCGACGAACGGTTGACTACCGTGTCAGCTGCACGTGCATTGCGGGACAGCGGGGTTCGCGCGCGCGGCAGCCGGCAGGTGATCGACCAGGCGGCGGCGGTGGCGATCCTGCAGGGTTGGTTGGACGAACGGAGCTCGGTGGTGAAGTCGGTCGAACGCACGGTGGGACCCGAGGGAGAGGTGCCGCCGCATGTCTGACCGTCCGAGCCGGAACGAGGCGGCCCTGCATGTCTGAGCGCTGGGCGCGGGCCGAGGAGCGCTACCGCCAGAAGGAGGCCGAGCGCCGCTACAAGCGCAGGGCCCCCGCGACCGCCGAGCCCGAGTGGGACGGCTACGACGACGAGACCAGGGTCATCCCGCGCTACGACGACGAGCTGCCCGGCGGCTACCCCGACGAGCCGTACCAGGCGGGCGCCTACCCCGGCGACGGGGTCTACCCGGACGCGGAGCCCGGCCACGCCGACCCCGAGCACTACCCGGACGAGGAGCCGCCGCGCCGCCCCGCGAATCGCAGGCCGCGCCCGTCCGGTGAGCCGCGGCGGCGCCGGGAGGGCGAGGAGCCGCGCCCGCGGCGTGGGTCCGGCCGGAAGTCCTCGCGGATCGCCTCCCGCAAGGCCGAGGAGCGCAAACGCCGCAGGCGCAACTTCTGGCTCATCGGCGCGCTCTTCGCGGTGCTGGTGGTGGCCGCGGTCGGCTACGTCGGCAGCAAGCTGATCGGCGGGTACACCCCCGCCGAGGACTTCGCCGGCCCCGGCGGCGACCCGGTGGTGGTGGAGGTGAAGCCCGGCGACACCGCCACCCAGATCGCCGCCTCCATGTACGACCGCGGCGTGGTCGCCAGCAGCGCCGCCTTCTACGAGGCGGCCGTGCAGAACTCCGCCATGAGCGGCGTGCAGCCCGGCTTCTACGCCATCGCCGGCCGCAGCCCCGCCAAGTCGGCCGTCGCCGAGCTGGTCGGCGGCAAGGCCAGGGTGGGCAATGTGGTGGTCTCCGAGGGCAGGCAGCTGCACGACCAGCACGACGTGAACACCGGCTCGCGCAAGGAGGGGATCTACACCAAGATCGCCGCGGCGAGCTGCATCGGCACCAAGTGCGTGACCTACCAGGAGCTCGACGCCGCCGGCGCCTCCGCCGATCTCGCCGCGCTCGGCGTCCCGGAGTGGGCGCGCGCGGCGGTGCGCGAGGTCCCGGACCGGCAGCGGCAGCTGGAGGGGCTGATCATGGCGGGCTCCCTGGATTTCGATCCGAGCGGCACCGCGCAGCAGATCCTGGCCCAGCTGGTGAGCGCCAGCGCGCGCAGCTACGAGGCCGCCGGGCTGCTGCAATCCGGCGCCACCAACCAGCTCACCCCCTACGAGACGCTGATCGCCGCCTCGCTGGTGGAGCGCGAGGCGCTGCCGCAGGACATGGGCAAGGTGGCCAGGGTGATCGTCAACCGGTTGAAGGTGGACCAGCCCCTGCAGTTCGACTCCACCGTGAACTACGCGCTGGACAAGACCGAGGTGGCCACCACCGACTCGGACCGGGCCACCAAGACGCCCTGGAACACCTACGCCATGGCCGGGCTGCCCGCCACCCCGATCTCCTCGCCCTCGCTGGAGGCGCTGAAGGCCATGGAGAACCCCACGCCCGGGGTGTGGCTGTACTTCGTGACCATCGACCAGCAGGGGACCACGCTCTTCACCGAGTCCTACGCCGAGCACCTGCGCAATATCGACCGCGCCCTGGAGAGCGGAATCCTCGACAGTGGGCGCTGACCCCCGCCGGGCGGCCGTGCTCGGGAGCCCGATCGCGCACTCGCGCTCGCCGCAGCTGCACCTCGCGGCCTACCGGGCGCTCGGGCTGGACTGGAGTTACGAGCGGATCGAGTGCGATGCCGCCGCGCTGCCCGGGCTGGTCGCCGGGCTCGGGCCGGAGTGGGCCGGGCTCTCGGTGACCATGCCGGGCAAGGAGGCGGCGCTCGCCGTCGCCACCGCGCGCACCGAGCGCGCGGTGCTGGTCGGCTCCGCCAACACGCTGGTGCGGACCGCCGAGGGGTGGCGGGCCGACTGCACCGATGTCGACGGGGTCGCCGGGGCGCTGCGCGCGGCCGGAATCGAGCGGGTCACCCGGGCCGTCGTGCTCGGCGCCGGCGGTACCGCCCGCCCCGCGCTGCTGGCCCTGCGCGATCTCGGCGCCACCGAGGTGACCGTGGTGGCCAGGGACGCGGGCCGCGCCGCCGGTGCGCTGGAACTGGCCGAGCGGCTCTCGCTGCGCGCCCTGCACACCGATTTCCGGCCCGAGGTGCTGCGCGAGCACTGCGCCGCCGCCGACGTCGTGATCAGCACCGTGCCCGCCGACGCGGCCGGTGCGGTCGCCGACGCGGTCGCCCTCGCGCCGGTCGTCCTCGACGCGCTCTACCATCCGTGGCCCACCCCGCTGGCGAGCGCCGTCGCGGCCGCCGGGCACACCGTGGTGAGCGGCCTCGAGATGCTGCTGAACCAGGCTTTCGGACAGGTCGAGCAGTTCACCGGGCAGCCCGCGCCGCGCGCCGCCATGCGCGCCGCGCTCGCCGCGACGCTCGCGGGCTGACCGGATCCGCCCGTCTCGGACACCCCGGACCGGGCGACCCCGGCATTTCCGCAGGAGCGGTACGGTGCCTTGGTTATGGTGATGGGCATGAACGGTAGGTGGACATGAACACATGGGTACTGCGCGCGGTGGTTCTCGGCGCGCTGGTGGTGTTCCTGCGGGCCGTGCTCGGCTTCGCGATGGTGAACTGGCCCACCCACGGCGCGCTGCTGCGGCTGCTGTGCCTGCTGGTGCTGGTGGCGGCGGTCGTCGCCTGGGGTGTGCTGGACGGCAGAGCCGACCGCGGGCGCGTCGAGCGCGGCGGCCAGGGCGCCGACCTGACCATGCGCTGGCTGCGGGCCGGGCTGGCGGGCGGAATCGGCAGCGGCCTGGTTGCCTGGATCCTGGACTTCCTGCCCCGGTTCGACCTCGGGGACAACGGGCTGCTCTTCGAGCTCACCGCCGGAGCGGCGTTCATCGTGCTGCTGATCTTCATTCCCGCCCTGATCGGCGCCGCGATCGGCCGCCGAGTCGGTGGGGGTCGCAAGACCCGTGCGGAGCCGCAGGCCGCGCACGCGTAGTTCCGTCCGGCGGCGGTCGTCTCGTCGGGGCGGCGCTGCTGGTGACCACGTCGCCCACAAGGGAAGGAGCGGCCCCGGGAGGGGCCGCCCCTTCCGGCGTCAGAGCAGGACGGCGCCGTTGTCCGGCGTCGGCTGCTTCGCCACCACCGAGTAGGCGGCGGCGAGCAGCGCCGGATCCGGGCCCTCCAGGCGGCCCGGCTTGGCGAGCCCGTCCAGCACCACGAACCGCAGCACCCCGGAGCGGGTCTTCTTGTCGGTCTGCATCCCCTCGAGCAACTGCGGCAGCGCATCCGCGTCGTACCCGGTGGGCAGCCCGAGCGCGGCCAGAATGCTCCGGTGCCGGTCGGCGGTGGCATCGTCCAGCCGCCCGGCCAACCGCCCCAGCTCGGCGGCGAACACCAGCCCGACCGAGACGGCGGCCCCGTGCCGCCAGCGGTAGCGCTCGCGGCGCTCGATGGCGTGGCCGAGGGTGTGGCCGTAGTTCAAGATCTCGCGCAGCCCCGCCTCCTTGAGGTCGGTGCCGACCACATCCGCCTTCACCTGGATGGAGCGGCGGATCAGCTCGGGCAGCATATCGCCGGTCGGATCGAGCGCGGCCTGCGGATCGGCCTCGATGAGGTCGAGGATCACCGGGTCCGCGATGAACCCGGTCTTCACGATTTCGGCCATCCCCGCCACGATCTCGTTGCGCGGCACCGTCTCCAGCGTCACCAGGTCGACCAGCACGGCGGCGGGCTCGTGGAAGCTGCCGACCAGGTTCTTGCCCGCCTCGGTATTGATCCCGGTCTTCCCGCCGACCGCCGCGTCCACCATGGCCAGCAGCGTGGTCGGCACGTGCACGATGCGCACTCCGCGCATCCAGGTGGCGGCGACGAAACCGGCCAGGTCGGTGGCGGCGCCGCCGCCCAGGCTCACCACGACGTCGTTGCGGGTCAGCCCGATCCGGCCGAGCACCTCCCAGCAGAACCCGGCCACCGCCAGGTCCTTGCCCGCCTCCGCGTCCGGGATCTCGATCCGGTGCGCGTCCACCCCGGTCTCGGCGATCGCGGCGCGCACCGCCTCCGCGGTCTCGGCCAGCGGCGGCTGGTGGAAGATCGCCACCGAGCGGACGCCGCCGCCCGCGGTGACGGACTCGACGAGTTCGCCGAGCAGCCCGCGGCCGACGATCACCTCGTACGGATCGGCGGTGCGGACCTGGAGACGGATCGGCTCTGTCACGTGTGCTCCGAATCTGTGCGTGTGGTCTGAATGCGGTTGCGCCCGCGGGCACGCCGGGCCCGCGGGCGCCGCGCCCGCCCCCCGCCCTCGGCGGGCGGATCTCCCGCTGCGGCCGCGTCGGCGTTCGGCCCCGCGGCCCCTGAACCTCGGGCGGCACCTGCTCGAGCCGCCGCGCCGGTACCCGGCTGGGTCGCCCCGCCGCGATCACCGGCCGGGCCGGGTCGCTCTCCGGCGTCGGGTGAGCCGATGGTGCCGGAGCCACCCGCGGTGCCGGAGCGGCCTGTGCTTCCGGCTTGCCCGGCCGCACCTGGACGCTCTGTGGCTCCGGCAAGCCCGGCCGCACCGGAGGAACGCTCTGTGTTCCCGGTCCGCGAAGCCGTGCCGGAGGTGTCCGGCCTGTCGACGCCGGTCGAGGCGCCGCTGGTGGCGGCGCCATCGGGCCGGCGCCCGGTGGCGGTGATCCGCCGCTTGCGCCGCCGCCGCCGCGGAGCGCGGGCCGCGGCACCCTCGGCGGCGACGCGATCACCGGATATGCGTTCGGTGGCGGCGCGCTCCGGCGCGTTCCTGGTGCCGCCGGCCGCCTTCGCGGCCCGCTCGGCATCACCGCGCCCACCCTGCTCCTGACCCCGCCGCGCGGCCGCGCGGGCCCGTGCCCTGCGGCGCGCCCTGGACCGGCTGCCGGGCGCGGGCACCGGCCCGGCCGGGGGCACGGCCACCTCGGGTGCGTCGACCTCGACGCCCAGCTCGGCGAGGATGGCCCGCACCACGCGCCCGGGGCTGCGCCCATCGGTGCGCACCCGGATGCTTGCGACCTCGCGGTAGAGCGGCCGCCGGATGCGCATGAGCTCCCGGTACTTGGCCCCGGGGTCGGCGCCGTTGAGCAGCGGCCGCCCGGTGCTCGCCCCGGTCCGGCGCAGCCCCTCGGCGACGCTGATCTCCAGGTACACCACGGTGCGCTCGCGCAGCAGCGCCCGCGTGCTCTCGGAGAGCACGGCGCCCCCGCCGAGCGAGACCACGCCGAGTTCGCCGAGCACCGCGCGCCGCACGACCCGCTCCTCGATCCGCCGGAACTCCGGCTCGCCGTCGGCGGCGAAGATCTCCGGGATGGTCCGCCCGGCCTCCTCCTCGATGCCGGCGTCGGTGTCGTACAGCGGGACGCCGAGCTCCCTGGCCAGCTTCCGGCCGATGGTCGACTTGCCCGCGCCGGGCGGTCCGACCAGCACCACGCGCGGGGCGTGGGGGCCGGTCGGCGCGGTCATCGTGAGCGGCTGCCCGCCGGCACGTGCGGACGGGCCTCCAGCCGCTCGAGGTAGCGAGCGATGTTGTCGGTGGTCTCGGTGAGCGAATCGCCGCCGAACTTCTCCAGCGCCGCCTGCGTGACCACCAGCGCCACCATGCTCTCGGCAACCACGCCCGCGGCGGGCACCGCGCACACGTCGGAGCGCTGGTGGATGGCGACGGCCTCGTCCCCGGTCGCCATGTCGATGGTGGCGAGCGCACGCGGCACCGTCGAGATCGGCTTCATGGCGGCGCGCACGCGCAGCGGCTCGCCGTTGGTCATTCCGCCCTCGAGCCCACCGGCCCGGTTGGTCGAGCGCAGCACGCCGTCCGGGCCGGGCCGGATCTCGTCGTGCGCCGCGCTGCCGCGTCGCCGCGCGGTCTCGAAACCATCGCCGACCTCGACACCCTTGATCGCCTGGATGCCCATGAGCGCGGCCGCGAGCCTGGCGTCCAGCCGGTTCTCGCCGCTGGTGAAGGAGCCGAGCCCGATCGGCAGCCCGGTCACGATCACCTCGACCACGCCGCCGAGGGTGTCGCCGTCCTTCTTGGCCGCCTCGATCTCGGCGATCATGGCCGCCTCGGCGGCGGCGTCGAAGGCGCGCACCGGGCTGGCGTCCACGGCATCCAGATCGCCGGGGCCGGGCAGCTGCTCGGCGGTGCTGCGGGCGGTGCCGATCGAGATCACGTGCGAGATCACCTCGACCCCGAGGGCCTGGCGCAGGAAGTTGCGGGCGACGGTGCCCGCGGCCACCCGGGCCGCGGTCTCCCTGGCGCTGGCCCGCTCCAGCACGTTGCGGGCGTCGTCGAAGTCGTACTTGAGCATGCCGGAGAAGTCGGCGTGGCCGGGGCGCGGCCGGGTGAGCGGCGCATTCCGGGCCAGCTCGGCGAGCTCCGCCTCGTCCACCGGATCGGCCGACATCACCGTGGTCCACTTGGGCCACTCGCTGTTGGCGATCTCGATGGCCACCGGGCCGCCCATGGTGCGGCCGTGCCGGACGCCGCCGACCACGGTGACCTTGTCGGCCTCGAACTTCATCCGGGCGCCGCGCCCGTACCCGAGCCTGCGGCGGGCGAGCTGCGCGGAGATCTCCTCCGACGTCACCTCGACGCCGGCGACCATCCCGTCGAGGAGGGCGACGAGAGCGGGACCGTGGGATTCTCCGGCAGTTATCCAGCGCAACACGGGTTCATCCTCCCATGTCGGGCGGGGTGCCCGGGCACACGGTCCGGCGCGCCGGTCACGACGCCCCGCCCTGGCCGATCGCCACCGGTGCGGCGACGGCGACGAGGGTCGCGGCGCACATACCGGGGCCGTGCGGCACCGGTTGCCCGCGCACCGGCAGCCCGCGCCGATGGCGCCGCGCGAGCAGCACCAGCCCGGCCACGGCGGTGACCAGCGGCGCGAGCAGGGCCGCCCACACCCAGGCCCTGGCGCCCGCGCAGGCCGCCGCCGCGCCGAGCGCGACCGCGAGCTTCACGTCGCCGGCGCCGATCCCGGCGGGGGAGATCAGGTGGACGGTCAGATAGAGCCCCGCGAGCAGTGCGGCGCCGAGCAGCGCCGGGCCGAACCGCCCGCTCCCGGCGGCGTAGCCGAGCACGGCCAGCGCACCGGTCGCGGTGAGGCGGTCGGGCAGCCGGAGCGTGCGCAGGTCGATGACGGAGGCGAGGACGCACCAGGCGGCGAAGAGCGGGAGGGCGACGAATGCGGACATGCGTTCAGCCTGCCCCGGTGCGGCCCCGGCGAAGGGCGGAGTTCGAGCGTCTGTGGACAACTCCGGGGCTGTGCACAACTCGGCTGCTCCGGGGCGGCCGGAGCGGCCCGGCGGAGTAGTTTCGAGGCCATGCCCGATGATCCAGCGCCACAGCCCTCCGGGTCGCCCGCCGCCGGTGCCCCGCTCGTTCCCGATCACGCCGGGCGCCGCTCCGCGCTGCGCAGCCTGCTGGTGGAGAACGGCGTCGACGCCCTGCTCGTCACCGATCTCGTGAACATCCGCTACCTCAGCGGCTTCACCGGCTCCAATGCCGTCCTCCTCGTGCACTCGTGGGACACCAGGGGCTCGGAGGAGCGCACGGTGCTCTGCACCGACGGCAGGTACCGCAGCCAGGTCGCCGAGCAGGTGCCCGATCTGCGCGCCGAGATCGCCAGGGCCTGCGCGCCGCGGCTCGTCGAGCTGGCGGGGGAGTGGCAGCTGGGCCGGATCGGCTACGAGAGCCACGTGATGACGGTCGACCAGCACCGCGGGCTGGCGGAGCAGCGCACCGGGCTGGAGCTGGTTCCGGTGCCCGGGCTGGTCGAGCAGCTGCGGATGGTCAAGGACGGCTACGAGGTGGACCGGCTCGCTGCCGCCTGCGCCGCGGGCGACGCCGGGCTGGCCACGCTGCTGGAGCGCGGCGGGTTGCGCCCCGGCCGCACCGAGCGGGAGGTGGCCAGGGACCTGGAGTGGGCGATGTTCGAGCACGGCGCCGCCGGGGTCGCCTTCGAGACCATCGTCGCCACGGGCGCCAACTCCGCAGTGCCGCACCACCGGCCCACCGGGGCGGTGCTGGCCGTCGGTGACTTCGTGAAGATCGACTTCGGCGCCATCGTCGACGGCTACCACTCCGATATGACCAGGACCTTCGTCCTCGGCCCCGCCGCGGAATGGCAGCGCGAGGTCTACGAGCTCGTGCGTGAGTCGCAGCGGGCGGGGCGGGAGGCGCTGCACCCCGGCGCGCGGACCGGTGATGTCGACGCCGCCGCGCGTGATGTGATCGAGGCGGCGGGGCAGGGCGAGTTCTTCGTGCACGGCCTCGGGCACGGGGTCGGGCTGCGCATCCACGAAGCGCCGGGCATCGCGAAAACGGCAACCGGTACACTCTTGTCCGGCGTGGCGGTGACCGTCGAACCAGGTGTGTACTTTCCCGGCCGCGGCGGAGTCCGGATCGAGGACACGCTCGTGGTGCGCGAAGGGGGCCCGGAACTGCTCACCCGCACCGGCAAGGACCTGACCGAGGTCGGCTGACCCGGTCGCCGCGAATCGACAGACGCAGACAACGAGGAGACCCGAGCACAGTGGCGGACACCAGCGACTTCAAGAACGGCCTGGTGCTGAAGATCGACGGTCAACTTCAGCAGATCACCGAGTTCCAGCACGTGAAGCCGGGCAAGGGCCCCGCGTTCGTGCGCACCAAGCTGAAGAACGTGCTGTCCGGCAAGGTGGTCGACAAGACCTTCAACGCGGGCGTCAAGGTGGAGACCGCCACGGTCGACCGGCGGGACATGACCTACCTGTACCACGACGGCTCGGACTACATCTTCATGGACGGCGAGACCTACGACCAGATCTCCATCGGCGAGTCCACCGTCGGCCCCGGTGCCCGCTTCCTGCTGGAGAACATGTCGGTGCAGGTCGCCACGCACGAGGGCGAGGCGCTCTTCGTGGAGCTCCCGGTCACCGTCGAGCTCGTGGTGAAGCACACCGACATCGGCCTGCAGGGCGATCGCTCCACCGGCGGCACCAAGCCCGCCACCCTGGAGACCGACGCCGAGGTGCAGGTGCCCCTGTTCATCAACACCGGCGACAAGCTGCGCATCGACTCGCGCGACGGCAGCTACCTCGGCCGGGTCAACGCCTGACGGCTCCGGCGACCCGAGACGTGGCGGATCAGCCCGCGGACAAGAAACCCGCGTACAAGAAGCTCGGCGCCCGGCACAAAGCCCGGCGCCGGGCCGTGGACCTGCTCTTCGAGGCCGAGGCGCGTGATGTCGACCCGGCCGTCCTCGCGGACGAGCGGGTCGACCTGGCAGGCCGGGACCAGACGGTCGCGCCGGTCCACCCCTACACCAGGACCTTGGTCGACGGTGTCGCCGACGACCTCGACCGGGTGGACGGCACCATCGAGTCCTACCTGCAGGACTGGACCCTCTCCCGGCTGCCCGCCGTGGACCGGGCCATCCTGCGGATCGCCGTGTGGGAGCTGTTCCACGCACCGGACGTGCCACCGGTGGTCGCGGTGGACGAGGCCGTCGAGCTGGCCAAGGAGCTCTCCACCGACGATTCGCCGGGCTTCGTGAACGGCGTGCTCGGCAAGGTGGTGCTCGTCGCCGAGCAGGTGCGCGCCGCCGCCGCGGCCACCAGGGCGCCGCGCGGAGACGCCGCGAACTGACGCCCGGCCGCGGCGGCTGGCCTGTGCGCCACGGTGGGACGTCGTGAACTGACGTCGGTGCGGCGCCGCTCTCCGGCGCGCGCACTTGGCCCGCCCGAGAAATTCGGTCGCGGCCGAGGCGGCAGCTCGTGTCCCAACCTTCCTGTGAGGCAATCGGTCCGGGTTCGGTCCTGCCGCGCGCACCCCACCCGTATGCTGGACGCACACGTGGAGGGGAGTTCCGATGACGCGCGCGCTGGCGTGGCTGCGCAACAACATCGACGGGCTCGTGGCGCTGGTCCTGGCGTTCATCGTCGGCATTCTGGCGGTGCTGGATCTGATCGACGTGGACAGCGTCAATGCCATCGTGCTGCTGGTGCTCGGTCTGCTCGCGGGCACGCTGCTGCGCGACCGGCACCTGTCCGCGCAGGCGCTCAGGGACGCGTCGTCGGTGCAGCTGCTGTACGGCTCGGCCATCGGGCACGCGCACACGCTGGCCCGCGGCGGCACCGAGCAGTGGATCTTCAAGGGCGGCACCGGGACCTACATTCGCGCCGTGACGCTGCGCTCCTGCGTGGAGAACGCCAGGCGCGAGCAGCGGCCGCTGCGCATGCAGCTGGAGATCCTGGACCCCTCGGACGAGCAGCTCTGCAAGATCTACGCCCAGTTCCGCACCTCGCTGACCCCGGAGGGCGACCGCACCGGCGAGGCCTGGACCACCGACCGCACCCGGCGCGAGGCCTTCGCCACCGTGCTCGCGGCCTGCTGGTACCGGCAGCGCTTCACCTTCCTCACCATTGGGGTCGGGCTCTCCAAGGTGATGTCGACCTTCCGCTGGGATCTCTCGTCCAGCTGCGTGATCGTCACCCAGGAGAGCACCAACTCGCCCGCGCTCATGTTCGAGCGGGACAAGCCCTACTACCGCGACCTGAGCCGCGAGCTGGTGGCCAGCTTCAAGCAGGCCAAAGAGGTGGAGCTGAGCCGGGCCGACACCGTCCCGCTCGCCGACGAACCCTCGGTGGATCAGGTGCGCAGGCTCTTCGACGCGCTCGCGCTGCCGCTGCCCGCCACCTTCACCGACCGCGATGTCGCCGACATCGTGCGCCGCGCCCTGCAGCCGAGGAACCCGTACTGATCGCCACCCGCTGAACCCGTGAGTCCCGCCATGGAGAGCATCGCCCCGCACCCCGATTCCGACTACCGCCTGCTGCAACTGCTGCTGCAGGGCGGCCGCCCGCACGCCGTGCGCACCTGGGCCTCCGGCTACCTGGCCGCGGTGCTCACCGGGGACCGGCCGGCGCACGCGGTGCGGCACCCGCTCGGCTTCGTCTGCTTCCCGGTGTCCCGGGAGGACGGGCACGGGGTCTGCCTGCACGTCTGGACCGCGGGGGTGTGCTCCTCCTCGACCACCTCGGCGATCCACGCGCACAGCTGGGACCTGGTGAGCACGGTGCTCTACGGTGAGGTCGGTAACGAAGTGGTGGAGATCGACGCGGGCGGTGTTGCGCCGACCCATCGGCTCTACGAAATCCACAGCGGACGCGATGGCGACCAGGTGCGCGGCACGGACCGCATGGTTTCGTATCGCCGCAGGTCGCGGGAGTTCTTCCGGCGCGGCGACGTGTACGACCTGCCGCACGGTGTATTCCATCTCTCGGAGGTGGGCGGCGAGGCCGCCACGGTCGCGCTGGGCCGGGATCGGCACGGCAGGCCGGATCTGTCGCTCGCCCCGCCGCACGTCCACGACCACCGGGTGCACCGGACCGTGTGCACCCCCGAGGAGACCCGTCGGGTGGCCGGACTCGTTCTGGCCCGGCTGCGCGACGACGCCACCAGCGACCGGAGGCCCGATGAATGACAGTGGTGCGACGGTCGACCGGACTCGGCCGGGCGAGCGGAGGCAGCGCCATGCGCACACGTGAGGTGGTCACCGGCCGCACCGGGGCGGGTGGCTTCGCCGCGCCGACGGTGAGCACGGTCGCGCTCGCCGCGGCCCGGGTCGCCGTGGCGGCCGCCGAGGAGGCGGGCGCGGTGATCAGGGCGGGGCTGCACGGCGCGCTCGGCATCAGCGTCAAGGACGCGGGCGGCGACCTGGTGACCGAGCTCGACCTGCGCGCCGAGCGGATCATTCTGGACCGCATTCGCGGCGCCTTCCCCGGGCACCGGGTGCTGGCCGAGGAATCCGGGCTGCTCGAGGGCTTCGACGCCGACTGGACCTGGGTGGTCGACCCGCTGGACGGCACCAACAACATCGCCATCGGGCTGCCGGTCTGCACCGTCGGCATCGCGCTCTGCCACCGCGGCACCCCGGTGCTCGGCGTGGTGCACGAACCGGTGGCGGGTCACACCTGGTCGGCGATCCGGGGGCGCGGGGCGCACGGCCCGGACGGCCGGCTGCGCTGCGGCAGCGGCCCGGCGACCGGGTCGGGGCCGGTGCTGGCCTGGTTGCAGGGGTATCCGATCCGGCGCACCGACCCCGCCGCGCGGGCGCTGCGGCTGACGCTGGAGGCCGGTGCCCGCAGGCTCATCCAGCTCTGGTCGCCGCTGCTCTGCTGGATCATGCTGAGCCGCGGCGATATCGACGGCTTCGTCGGGTACGGCGCGGGCCAGATCGACCTGCCCGCGGGCACGCTCATCGCGCGCGAGGCCGGGGTGCGGATCGTCGGCTTCGACGGCGCGCCGCTCATCGAGCACATCACCCCGGCCGGGGGCGCGATCGACTTCGTCGCGGCCCGCCCCGAGGTGCTGCCCGCACTGGCCGGGCTGGTGGAGTCGGCGGCCGCGGTGCGGGTGAGCGGGTTGCCCGGCTGAGCGGCCCGGCGGCCGAGACCGGTGCGAGCGGCCAAGACTGGCCCCGCGGTGGAGACCGGGACGGGTTGCCGAGACCGGCCGCGCGGTGGAGGGCGGGCGGCGACCGTGCCCGGGTCGCGCGTCAGGCGGTCAGCACCAGGGCGGCGACGGCGCCGCCGGTGGCGAGCAGCGCCAGCACCAGCCCGGTGAGCGCGAAGCGGCGCAGGGGCACCGAGACCCCGTGCGCCCGGCAGTACTCCAGGCAGAGCAGTGTGGCGAGCGAGCCCCACGGCGTCACGATCGGCGCCACATTGGTGCCGATCAGCAGCGCGAGCAGCTGGGTCCTGTTCTCCACCGGGATCACCGCCTCGCCCGCGGTGTAGGCGGGCAGGTTGTTGGCGATATTGGACAGCCCCGCCCCCGCCGCCGCGGCCCGGAAGGCGCCCGCCGCACCGGGATCGGTGCCGATCAGCGCGCCCATGAGCTCGCCGAGGCCGAACCGGCTCAGCGTCGGCACCACCAGGAACAACCCCACCACGAAGACCAGCAGCCGCCACGGCAGCAGCGACCAGCGCAGCGCGGCGCGGTCCCAGACCGCGAAGGCGGCCACCGCGAGCGCCGCGGCCAGCACCGCCGCGATCCCGATCTGCTCGCCGAGCAGCGGAATCGCCGCCACGAAGAGCAGGCAGGCGGCGGCGGTGGCGAGCAGCAGGGCGCGGTCGCGCGGGCCGTCCAGCCGGACCGGCTCCGGCGGCAGGTAGGTGTCGGCGCCGCGGTGCGCCCGCCGCCAGTAGAACCACCACAGGCAGAGCGCCGTCGCCGCCAGCGCCACCAGCTGCGGCAGCGCCATCACGGCGGCGAACTCGACGGCGCTCAGGTCGATCCGCTCGGCGGCGAGCAGGTTGGTGAGGTTGGAGACCGGGAGCAGCAGGCTGGCGGTATTGGCCAGCCACAGCGTGGTCATGGCGAGCGGCAGCGGCGGGATCCGGGCCGGGCCGGCCAGCGCCAGCGTGACCGGGGTGAGCAGCACCGCGGTGGTGTCCAGGTTCAGCAGGATGGTGGTGCCCGCCGCGAACACCACGCACAGCGCGAAGAGCGCGGGGTAGCGGCCCCGGCCGGCGATGGCGAGCCGGTGCGCGATGACGTCGAAGACCTTGGCCCGCCTGGTCAGCTCGGCCAGCACGATCACGCTGCCGAGGAAGAGCAGCAGCGGGCCGATGCGCCGCATATTGGCCACCGCCTCGGCGCGCGGGAGCAGCCCGGTGACGACGCAGAGCACACCGGCCACCAGCAGCCCGATCCGCAGGCGATCCAGCGTGCTCGTCGTACCTGGCGAGGAGGGTTCGACCGGCTCGGGCACGACCCCATCATGGCAGTAATCGCCTGCGGGACATGTCCATCGGGTGGGCCATACTGTCGGGTGTGACGGATCAGGGGCGGGCACGGGACTTCTTCGTCAGCTATTCACCGGCGGACGAGCGCTGGGCGACCTGGCTGGCCTGGCAGCTGGAGACGGCCGGGTACAGCACGCTCATCCAGGCGTGGGATTTCGTGCCCGGCACCAACTTCATCGACTTCATGGACCGCGGCGTGCGGGATTCGTCGGTGATGCTGGCGCTGCTCTCGGAGCACTACCTGGCCTCCCGGTACGGCACCATGGAGTGGCAGGCCGCCATGCGCACCGACCCGGGCAAGCTCATCCCGGTGCGGATCGGGGAGTGCGCGCCGGAGGGGCTGCTCGCCACGCTCACCTGGATCGACCTGCTCGGCGTCACCGATGCGGAGCGGGCCCGCGCGGTGCTCTTCGACCGGGTGCGGCAGGTGCTGGCCGGGCGGAACAAGCCCGCCGCCGCGCCCGGCTTCCCGGTCGGCCGCTACGACGACCGGCACTTCCCGGAGCTGGAGCGGGTCGCGGCGGCGGCCGCCGAGCGCGCCAACCGGCACGTCCCGGTGGCGGAGCCGGGCTTCCCCGGCACGCCGGGCGGCGCGCCGCGGCAGCCCGGCGTGAGCGTGCTGCACATCGCCGGGCCGCGCTTCGGCCGCGGCCTGCTCGGCGCCGAGCCCGGCACCGCCCGCGACCTGCAATCCCGGATCTGGGCGAATGTCACGCACGCGGTGGACGCGGGGGTGCCCGCGCCGGAGCTGCTGCTGGTCTCCGGTGATCTCACCGAGTCCGGCAAACCCAAGGAGGCGGACGAGGCGCTCGCCTTCCTCACCGGACTCCGGGTGCTGCTCGGCCTGGAGCCGGACCGGATCGCGGTGGTGCCGGGCAACCACGACGTCTCCAAGGCCGCCTGCCACGCCTACTTCCTGAACTGCGAGGCCCGCGACCGCACCCCGCAGCCGCCCTACTTCCCCAAGCTGGAGCAGTTCACCCGGCTCTTCGGCGAGCTGTACCAGGGGCTGGAGCACCTGGTCTTCGACGTGGGGCAGCCGTGGACGCTGTTTCCCGTCCCGGCGCTGCGGGTGGTGGTGGCCGGGCTCGACTCCACCATGGCCGCCACCCACCTGCCCGAGGACGACCACGGGCTGCTCGGCGAGGTGCAGGCGGCCTGGTTCGCGGAGCGGCTGCGCGCCTTCGAGAACGACGGCTGGCTGCGGATCGGGCTGCTGCGGCACGACCCGCTGCCCGGCCCCGGCGGCGATCCGCGCGACCCCGCGCTGCTGCACGACGTGCCGGTGCTCAGCAGGCTGCTCGGCAACCGGCTCAACCTGCTGCTGCACGGGCCGGGCCCGGGCGGCGTGCTCGCCGACCGGCTGGACGGCGTGCTGCCCGTGCTGCCCGCCGCCGCGCCCGGCGCCGCGGAGATCCTGCACATCACCGCGGACGGCGTCGCCCGCTACCCCGCGGGCGCCACCGAGCCCGCGGCGCTGGTCCCGGTCGAGTTCACCAGGGCCACTGCGGCGCTCACCGCCGCCGCCGAGGTCCCCGCGCTGCCCGCTCCGCCCGCCGACGACCCGGCGCTCGACCCGCACGACCGGCTGCTGGCCAGGGTCGCCGAGGTGGTCGAGGCCAGGCACCCCGGCGCCACCGTGCGCCGGGTGGCGGCGGCGCCGCCGCACCTGCTGGTCACCAGGGACGCGGACGGCGTCACCGTGCAGTCCCGGGTGGCGGTGCACGTCGGCGAGGTGACCCGCGAGGTGGTGGAGGCGGTGCTCGCGCACGAGCCGGGGTTCGGCTCCGAGCTGGTGTACCGGGGCGCGCCGCCGTCGCGCTCGCTGCGCGAGCAGGCCGCCGGGTACGGGCTTCGGGTGCGCAGCTTCAGCGAATTCCAGGGGCTGCTCGACCTCGACGACTACCTGACCGGGCAGGCCGCCCGGCTGCGCACCGACCAGCGCTACCCGCCGGAGCTGTACGTGCCGCAGCGCTTCCGCGTCCTCGACCACGGCGACCAGCGGGTCGAGGACGACCTGGTCGCCGAGCTGCTCCGGGTGGTCGCCGCCGACCAGGGCCGGTTCGTGCTCGTCCTCGGCGATTTCGGGCGCGGCAAGACCTTCGCGCTGCGCGAGCTGGCCCGCCGGATCACCGAGACCATGCCCGCGCTGGTGCCGATCCTGGTGGAGCTGCGGCACCTGGACAAGACGCACTCGGTGGACGCCCTGGTCGCCGCGCACCTGGCCAACCACGGCGAGGACCGGATCGACCTGAAGGCGCTGCGCTACATGCTCGCCGAGGGCCGGGTGGTGCTGCTCTTCGACGGCTTCGACGAGCTGGTGAACCGGATCAGCTACGAATTCGCCGCCGACCACCTGGAGACGCTGCTGCGCGCCGCCGAGGGCAAGGCCAAGATCGTGGTGGCCGCGCGCACCCAGCACTTCGCCTCGCGCGCGCAGGTGCTCACCGCGCTCGGCGAGCGGGTCGGGGCGCTGCGCGAGCGGCGCATCCTCGGCATCGAGGAGTTCGGCCCGGCGCAGATCCAGGCCTTCCTGGCCAATCGGTACGGCGGCGACACCGCGCGCGCCGAGGCCAGGATGCGGCTGCTCACCGGGATCGAGGAGCTGCTCGGGCTGGCCCGCAACCCGCGCATGCTCAGCTTCATCGCCGACCTGGACGACCGCCGGCTGCGGGCGGCGGCCGGGGCGCGGCAGGCGGTCGGCGCGGCCGGGCTGTACCGGGAGATCCTGGAGTTCTGGCTCTCCTATGAAGCGGAGCGAGCCGGTGGCGGCCCCGGTTCCCAGCCGGGGCTGCGGCTGACCGAGATGTGGCAGGCCGTCACCGCCTTCGCGCTGCGGGTCTGGGAGACCGGCGAGCCGTACCTGCGCCGCGCCGAGCTCACCGACGTCGCGCGCGAGCTGGTGGAGCTGGCCGGGCCGCAGCGGCTCTCCATCCCGCAGTCGGCGCACGCCATCGGCTCCGGCAGCCTGCTGGTGCGCACCGAGGAGGACCTGTTCGGCTTCATCCACGCCTCGGTGGCGGAGTGGCTGGTGGCGGATCATATCGCGGACCGCTTCCGCGGCGGCGACCGCACCCCGCCGCAGCTCGCGCAGGCGCTGCTCTCCCCGCTCTCGGTGGACTTCCTCTGCGACCTCACCGATGCCCGCTCGCTGCGCGAATGGGCCGAGGCGGTGCTGGCCGAGCCGGACGCCGACGAGGTGCTGCGCACCAACGCCATCCGGGTGACCACCCGGCTGCGCACCTCGCGCTCGGCCGACCTGCGCGGCGCGATGCTGGCGGGGGAGGACCTCTCCTACCGCGACCTGCGCGAGGTCGACCTCACCGGCGCCGACCTCACCGGCGCCCGGCTGGTCGGCACCGACCTGCGCGGCGCGGTGCTGCGCGATGCCGGGCTGGTCGGGGTCCGGCTGGACGAGGCCGACCTCTCCGGCGCCGATCTCACCGGCGCCGACCTGAGCCGCGCCCGGCTCACCCGCACCGACCTGACCGGCGCGCGCACCGACGGCGCGCGCTGGCTGCGCACCGCGCTGCTCGCGGTGACCGGCGCCCCGGACGGGCTGGACCGGCTCGGCGCCGCGGTGCTGCCCGGCGGCCGGGCCGTCACCGAGTTCGCGCCCGCCGCGCTCGGCGTCCGGCACGGCTTCCACGCCAGGCACGGCAGGCTGCCGCAGCCCATCGCCTACAGCCCGGACGGCGGCACCATCGCCATCGGCAGCGACGACGGGGGCGTGCACCTCTACGACGCCGACACCGGCCGTCCGCTGCGCACCCTGCAGGGGCACCGGGCCCGCACCTTCGCCGTGCTCTACGCGGGATCGCTGCTGATCAGCGGCTCCGGTGACGGCAATGTCGGGCTGTGGGACCCGGGGACGGGGGAGAGCAGGAACATCCTGCGCGGACACCGCGAATGGGCCTGGCCGGTGGTGGCGGGTGATGGGCTGCTCGCCACCGGCGACGCGGAAGGAGTGCTTCGAGTCTGGTCGCTGCCCGACGGCGAGCTGCGGCACGAGACCGAACCGGCGGGGCCGGGCGAGCTGATCTACACCCTCGCCGTGCACGGCTCCCGGCTGGCCGCCGGGTACCGCGACGGCACGGTCCGGGTCTGGGACGCCGGGACCGGCGCCGAGCTGCACCGCTTCACCGCGGCGAGCGGCGCGGTCTACCGGCTCGCCTTCGACCCCACCGGCACCGTGCTCGCCATCGGCGGCGGCCGCGGCGCGCTGGCACTCTGGAACCCCGCGACCGGGCTGCACGAGCTGGCCGGGCACACCGGCGCGGTCTACACGCTGGCCTTCCACCCGGCCCGGCCGCTGCTCGCCTCCGGCGACACCGACGGCGTGATCCGGCTCTGGGACACCGAGACCGGCGCACTCGCGCACACCGCCGCCGACCACGCCGCGGCGCTGTACTGGGTCGCCTTCGACCACGCCGGTGACCTGCTCGCCTCCGCCGACAGCGCGGGCGTGGTCTGCGTGCGCGCTGCCGACACCGCGGTCACCGGGCATCGGCTCACCGCGCACACCGGGTCGGTGTGGCCCTTCGCCTTCCGGCCCGGCGGCGGCCAGCTGGCCGTCACCGACGACCAGTTCACCACCCGGCTCTGGGATCCGGGCACGGGGCACTGCAGGCACACCCTCGCCGGGCACGGCCGCAGTATTCGCACCGTCGCCTTCAACGCCGACAGCAGCCTGCTCGCCGCCTGCGGCAACGACGGCAGCGTCCGGCTCTGGGACCCGGTCACCGGCGGTGCCGGGCGCCGGCTCGTCGGCAGCGAGGACCGGCTGGTCACCTACGAGTCCGCGGCCTTCGTCCCCGGCAGGCCGCAGACCCTGGCCACCGTCGGCAACGACGGCAGGCTCAGCATGCTCGACCTGAGCACCGACCTCTACGAGCGGCATCTGGGGGTCGACGCCGCGCCCATCTGGGCCAGCGCCTTCGACCCCACCGGCACGCTGCTGGCCACCGCCAACGACGACGACACCGTCGTGCTCTGGCGGCGCACCACCGGCGCCCAGTACCTGGTGTGCCGGGAGCACCGCGGCCGGGTGCGCTCCATCGCCTTCGACGCCGCCGGGACGCTCATGGCCACCGGCTGCGACGACTCCGTGGTCCGGGTCTGGGACGTGCACTCCGGCGAGCTGCTGCGCACCCTGCGCGGCCACACCGACCGGGTGTACGCCGTCGCCTTCCATGGCGACTCGGTGATCAGCGCCTCCTGGGACACCACCGCGCGGATCTGGGACCTCGGCACCGGCGCGCTCCGGCACGAGCTGACCAGGCACAGCGACCGGCTCTGGACCGCCGCCGCCGACCCGGTCACCGGCCTGCTCGCCACCGCCGGCGACGACCTGGTGATCCGGCTCTGGGATATCGCCACCGGCACACACCTGCACACCCTGGAGGGGCACCGCCGCCGGGTTTGGTCGGTCACCTTCGACCCCGCCGGAAAGCTGCTCGCCGGTGGCGGCGACGACGGCACCGTGCTGCTCTGGGACCTCGCCGACATCGCGGCGCCGCGGATCAGGGCGGCGCTGCTCGGGCTGCCCGAGGGCTGGGCCGCGCTGGCGCCGGACGGCAGGTACAAGATCTCCGGCGACACCGCGGGGCAGTTCTGGCACGTCGTCGGCACCACTCGCTTCGAGACCGGCGAGCTGGACGCCCAGCTCCCGGAGATCCGCAGGCTGGCGCCGGACGAGCCGTTCTGACCGATACTCTGAGAGACAGATACTCTGATCGTTGCACGGGCCCGACACGAGGAGAGAACACCGACATGGTCGCGATCGACAGCGCTGCCACCGCAGCGGCCGAGCTGGCGCTGCTGCAGCAGTCCGGCGCCACCCCCGAGCAGGCGTGGGCGCTCTTCGACAGCCTGGCCCCCGCCCGCACCGACGAGGTGACGCTCGGCCGCTGGCAGGGTTCGGAGCTCGACACCGGGCACCCGTTCGCCGGCGTGCTCGTCGCCTCCGGCTGGTACGGCAAGCAGTTCGACGGCCCCGAGCAGGTGCACCCGCTGCTCTTCGCCGACTCCACCGGCGCCGTCTTCCCGGTCGACCCGCGCCGCGTCCCGCTGACCCTCACCGACAAGGTGCCGCTCTCCGGGGTCCGGCTGATCAACAAAGCGCTGCCGGTGCTCGGGATCGCGCTGCGCACCCGCAAGTACACCGCGCGTCTCCGCGACATCGAGTACCGCGGCGCGGTGAGCGTCGCCATGGTCTACGACCACCTGCCGATCATCGACCACTTCCGGCGGGTCGACGAGCACACCCTGCTCGGCATCATGGACATGCGTGACCTGGCCGAGCCGTACTTCTTCGTGCTGAAGCGCTGACGGCTAGCCCGGCTCCTCGGCGAGGATGGCGGCGAAGCGCTCGTCGGCGCGGTCGAGCTGGGCGGCGATGTACTCCTTGACGTGCGCGGCGAGGGGGGTGTCCCGGCGGCGGAGCAGCTCGCGGTAGACGTCGGTGAGCGGGGCGTACTTGCGGGCCAGCCGGGGCATGGCGGGGCCGGTGGCGTAGAGGATGCCGACGCCGTTGTCGGTGAAGTCGGAGAGCTTCACCACCCGGCCCCAGGGGGAGTGGTCCAGGCTGGCCGCGATGTGCTCGCGGTAGCGGCGGTGCCGGTCGGCGACGTCGGCCGGGTCGGCGGGGTCGCGCTCCTGGTTCGTCACCGCGGCGACGATCTCCGCCACCCCCGGGCCGAACCGCTCGGTGAGCAGCGCGAGCGCGGCGGCACGCGGTTCGGCGCTCGAATCTCCGTGCAGCGCGGCGAGTTCCGGGGCGTGGTCCTCGACGGCGTCGTGCAGCAGCCCGGCGATGACCGGGGTGGCGTCGCGCACCTCGTAGTGGCTGACGATCCGGATCGCCACCCGCAGCAGGTGGCTCAGGTAGGGCTCGCGGCCGTACCGGTCGTCGCGGTGCAGCTCGGCGGCGAGTTCGAGCGCGGCGAGCACGTCGTCCCGCCCCGGCAGCTCGGCCACCTCGTGGCGCAGCCGCTCGCGGAGCCCCTCCTCGCCGTAGACCTCGCTGATGGTGTGCAGCGGCATCACGGCGAGTACCCCCGCCTCCGGTGTGCCCATGCGAGCAATCTATCCCGGCGCGCCGGGCGCGGCCGACCGAGCGCCGGTCAGCGCACCCCGCGCGGCCGGAACTGCACGCTGATCCGCGGCCCGGCCGGGCGCCTGGTCTTCGGCACCGCGTGCTCCCAGGTGCGCTGGCAGGAGCCGCCCATCACCAGCAGATCGCCGTGGCCGAGGTGGTAGCGCCGGCTGGCGCCGCCGCCGCGCGGGCGGAGCAGCAGTGCGCGGGGTGTGCCGAGCGAGACGATGGCGACCATGGTGTCGTGGGTGGCGCCGCGGCCGATGGTGTCGCCGTGCCAGGCCACGCTGTCCCTGCCGTCGCGGTACCAGCACAGCCCGGCGGTGCGGAACGGCTCGCGTAGCTCGGGTCCGTAGTGCACGGAGAGGTTGTCTCGTGCGGACGCCAGGATCGGGTCGGGGAGCGGATCCCGCTCGCCGTAGAAGCAGAGCAGCCGCGGCACGTCCACCACCCGGTCGTACATGGGGCGGCGCTCGGCCTGCCACGGCACCCCGGCGGCGAGCCGGTCGAAGAGCGCGTCACCGCCGGTGAGCCAGCCGGGCAGCAGGTCGACCCAGGCGCCCTGCCCCAGCTCGGTGCGGCGCAGCCCGGCGAGCTCGCCGAGCCCGGCCGCGGGCGACTGGTCGAAGAGCGAACCCTGGAAGGCGGTCATGCGGGCGACTCTACAGCTATTCGAACACCTGTGCTATAACGGTGTCGGGCGTGGCCGACCTCACATCGCGATACCGCTGGTGAAAGGCACCTTCGCGGCGCTGCTAGGCTCCTTGCTCGGAAAGACATCCTTTAACGGACCGTCCGGTGAGGCGGGGAAGGAGGTCGGCATGGCCGTGCCCGACGACACCTCCGAGCGGCACTCCGCCGATCGGCTCGCGGGCGCCCGCGAGCTGCTCTCGGCCGCCGATGTGGGGCGCACCGTCGCCCGCATGGCGCACCAGATCATCGAGAAGACCGCGCTGGACTCCGGCGAGCCGGACCCGCCGCGCGTGGTCCTGATCGGCATCCCGACCCGCGGCACCACGCTCGCGGCCCGGCTCACCGATCGGATCGAGGAGTTCTCCGGCGTCCGCCCCGCGCTCGGCTCCCTCGACATCACGCTCTACCGCGACGACCTGCGCTCCCGGCCGCACCGGCCGCTGGAGCGCACCTCGGTGCCGGACGGCGGCATCGACGACGCGCTGGTGGTGCTCGTCGACGACGTGCTGTTCTCCGGCCGCACCGTGCGCTCGGCGCTGGACGGGCTGCGCGACCTCGGCCGCCCGCGCGCCGTGCAGCTCGCGGTGCTGATCGACCGCGGCCACCGCGAGCTGCCGATCCGCGCCGACTACGTGGGCAAGAACGTGCCGACCAACCGCGCGGAGGACATCTCGGTGCTGCTCACCGAACACGACGCCCGCGACGGCGTCTACCTGCACCACGAGGAGGAGGCCTGATGCGACACCTGCTGACGGTCGCCGACCTGGACCGGGCGGCCGCCACCGAGCTGCTCGACGAGGCCGAGCGGTTCGAGCAGGCGCTGCTCGGCCGCGAGGTGCGCAAGCTGCCGACGCTGCGCGGCCGCACCGTGATGACCGTGTTCTACGAGAACTCCACCCGCACCAGGGTCTCCTTCGAGGTCGCGGGCAAGTGGATGAGCGCCGACGTGATCAATGTGAGCGCCAGCAGCTCTTCGGTCGCCAAGGGCGAGTCGCTGCGCGACACCGCGCTCACGCTGCACGCGGCCGGCGCGGACGCGCTGGTGGTGCGGCATCCGGCCTCCGGCGCCGCGCACCAGATCGCGCGCTGGCTGGATGCCTGGGCGGTGGCCGAGGGCAGGCCCGGCGGGCCCGCGGTGGTGAACGCCGGCGACGGCACCCACCAGCACCCGACCCAGGCGCTGCTGGACGCGCTCACGCTGCGCCAGCGGCTCGGCGACATCGAGGGCAGGCGGGTGCTGATCGTCGGCGACATCCTGCACAGCCGGGTGGCCCGCTCGAACGTGCTGCTGCTGCACACCCTCGGCGCCGAGGTGGTGCTGGTCGCGCCGCGCACCCTGCTCCCGGTGGGGGTGGAGTCCTGGCCCGCGCGGGTCTCGCACGCGCTCGACGCGGAGCTGCCCGGCGCCGACGCGGTGCTCATGCTGCGGGTGCAGGCCGAGCGGATGAACGGCGGCTTCTTCCCGTCGGCGCGCGAGTACGCGATCCGGTACGGCCTCTCCGAGCGCAGGCTGGCGCTGCTCGACGAGGCCGCGGTGGTGCTGCACCCGGGGCCGATGCTGCGCGGCATGGAGATCGCCTCGCCGGTGGCCGACTCGAATCGGGCCGCGATCCTGCAACAGGTGACGAACGGAGTGCACATGCGCATGGCGGTGCTGTTCCGGCTGCTGGTCGGAACCCACGAGGCGGTCGGGGTATGAGCGGGCTGCTGATTCAGGGCGCTCTGCTCTACGGCGAGGGGGAGCCGGTCGATGTGCTGATCGCGGACGGCGAGATCCGGGAGATCGGCGCCGACCTGGACGCAGGCGACGCCGAGGTCCTCGCCGCGCACGGCCGGGTACTGCTCCCCGGCTTCGTCGACCTGCACACGCACCTGCGCGAACCCGGCCGCGAGGACACCGAGACCATCGAGACCGGCTCCGCCGCGGCGGCGCTCGGCGGCTACACGGCGGTCTTCGCCATGGCCAATACCGACCCGGTCGCCGACTCGGTGGTCGTCACCGACCACGTCTTCCGGCGCGGCCGCGAGGTCGGGCTGGTCGACGTGCACCCGGTCGGCGCGGTCACCGTGGGGCTGAAGGGTGAGCGGCTCGCCGAGATGGGCACCATGGCGGCGGGCGAGGCCGGGGTCCGGGTCTTCTCCGACGACGGCCACTGCGTCGCCGACCCGCTGATCATGCGCCGCGCGCTGGAGTACGCCAACTCGCTCGGCGTGCTCATCGCGCAGCACGCGGAGGAGCCGCGGCTCACCGTCGGCGCGGTCGCGCACGAGGGCCCGAACGCCGCCCGGCTCGGGCTGGCCGGCTGGCCGCGCGCCGCCGAGGAGTCGATCGTGGCCCGCGACGCCCTGCTCGCCAGGGACGCCGGCGCCCGCGTGCACATCTGCCACGCCTCCACCGCGGGCACCGTCGAGCTGCTGAAATGGGCCAAGGCGCAGGGCATTGCGATCACCGCCGAGGTGACCCCGCACCACCTGCTGCTCGACGACTCCCGGCTGGCGACCTACGACGCGGTGAACAAGGTGAACCCGCCGCTGCGCGAGGCGTCCGACGCCGCCGCGCTGCGGCAGGCGCTCGCCGACGGCGTGCTCGACTGCGTCGCCACCGACCACGCGCCGCACGCCGAGCAGGACAAGTGCTGCGAGTTCGCGGCCGCCCGCCCGGGCATGCTCGGGCTGGAGACCGCGCTCGCCATCGTCGAGCAGACCATGGTGCGCCCCGGGCTGCTGGACTGGCGCGGGGTGGCGCGGGTGCTGAGCGAGAACCCGGCCCGGATCGCCGGGCTGGACGACCAGGGCCGCCCGATCGCCGTCGGCGAACCGGCCAACCTGACCCTGGTCGACCCGGACGCGGAGTGGACCGTGCGCGGCCGGGAACTCGCCAGCATCGCGCAGAACACCCCGTTCGAGGAGATGACGTTCCGCGCGCGGGTCACCGCCACCGTGCTGCGCGGCCGGATCACCGCCCGCGACGGCGCGGTCGCGGTGCGAGCGGAGGGGTACTGATGGAACGCATACTCTGGGTCGCCGGGCTGCTGCTCTGCTTCCTGCTCGGGCTCTACCTCATGTACCGCGGCTGGCAGAACCGGGCGCAGCGGCAGGCCGAGCGGATCGGCGAGCTGCCCCCGGTCCCCGCCGAGCTCGGCGCCCAGCTGCTCGAGCCCACCACCGGGCTCTACCTGGGCAGCACCATCGCGCCCAGCTGGCAGGACCGGATCGCCGTCGGCGACCTCGGCTTCCGTGCCACCGCGGAGCTCACCCGCTTCGAGCACGGCATCCTGCTGGAGCGCGCGGGCGCGCAGGCCATCTGGATGCCGCAGGAATCGATCAGCGTGGTGCGCACCGAGCGCGGCCACGCGGGCAAGGTGATGACCGAGGGCGGGGTGCTGGTCGTGCGCTGGACGCTGCCGACCGGCACCGAGATCGACACCGGGTTCCGCGGCGACGACAAGACCGTGTATCCGGCCTGGACGGCAGCCCCGTCCCGGCCGACGACAGGAGACGACGAGGGATGACAGGACAGCAAGCGGCGCTGGTGCTGGAGGACGGCCGGATTTTCCGCGGCACCGCCTACGGCGCCGTCGGCCAGACGCTCGGGGAGGCGGTCTTCTGCACCGCCATGACCGGGTACCAGGAGACCCTCACCGACCCCAGCTACCACCGCCAGATCGTGGTGGCGACCGCCCCGCAGATCGGCAACACCGGCTGGAACGACGAGGACGACGAGTCCGGCAGGATCTGGGTCGCCGGGTACGCCGTGCGCGACCCCGCGCGCCGCGCCTCCAACTGGCGCGCCACCACCACGCTGCCGGAGGCCATGGAGAAGCAGGGCGTGGTCGGCATCGCCGGCATCGACACCCGCGCGTTGGTCCGGCACCTGCGCACCCGCGGCTCCATGAAGGCGGGCATCTTCTCCGGTCCGGCGCTGGCCGGCACCGACGAGCTGGTGGCCAGGGTCACCGGCCAGGGGTCCATGCTCGGCGCCGACCTGGCCGACGAGGTGAGCACCGACGCGGTCTACACCATCGAGCCGGTCGGCGGGCACAAGCACACGGTTGTCGCGGTCGACCTCGGCATCAAGACCAACACCCCGCGGATGTTCGCCGAGCGCGGCATCCGGGTGCACGTGGTCCCGGCGACCACCTCCCTGGAGCGCATCCTGGAGCTGAGCCCGGACGGGGTCTTCCTCTCCAACGGCCCCGGCGACCCGGCCACCCAGGACGGCGCGGTCGCGCTCACGCGGGGCGTGCTGGAGCGCGGGCTGCCGCTGTTCGGCATCTGCTTCGGCAACCAGATCCTGGGCCGGGCGCTCGGCCGCGGCACCTACAAGATGAAGTTCGGGCACCGCGGCATCAACATCCCGGTGCTGGAGCACGAGACCGGCCGCGTCTCGATCACCGCGCAGAACCACGGCTTCGCGCTGGAGGGCGAGCGCGGCGAGCAGTTCGACACCCCGTTCGGCCGCGCCGAGGTCAGCCACGTCTGCGCCAACGACGGCGCGGTCGAGGGCGTCCGGCTGGTGAACGGCCGCGCCTTCTCGGTGCAGTACCACCCCGAGGCCGCCGCCGGCCCGCACGACGCCGCGTATCTCTTCGATCGGTTCTCCGGTCTGCTGGAAGGAGCCTGATATGCCTCGTCGCGAGGATCTGCGTCACATCCTGGTCATCGGCTCCGGTCCGATCGTCATCGGCCAGGCCTGCGAGTTCGACTACTCCGGCACCCAGGCCTGCCGGGTGCTGCGCGCCGAGGGGCTGCGCGTGTCGCTGGTGAACTCCAACCCGGCGACCATCATGACCGACCCCGAGTTCGCCGACTCCACCTACGTGGAGCCGATCACCGCGGAGTTCGTCGAGAAGGTCATCGCCAAGGAGCGCCCGGACGCCATCCTGGCCACCCTCGGCGGCCAGACCGCGCTGAACACCGCGGTCGCGCTGCACGAGCGCGGGGTGCTGGAGAAGTACGACGTCGAGCTGATCGGTGCCGACTTCGACGCCATCCAGCGCGGCGAGGACCGGCAGAAGTTCAAGGACATCGTCGCGAAGGTCGGCGGCGAGAGCGCCCGCTCCCGGGTCTGCTTCACCATGGACGAGGTCCGCGACACCGTCGCCGAGCTGGGCTTCCCGGTCGTGGTGCGGCCGTCGTTCACCATGGGCGGGCTCGGCTCCGGCATGGCCTACGACCACGCCGACCTGGACCGCATCGCCGGCGGCGGGCTCGCCGCCTCGCCCACCGCGAACGTCCTGATCGAGGAGTCCATCCTCGGCTGGAAGGAGTACGAGCTCGAGCTCATGCGCGACGGCCGGGACAATGTCGTCGTCGTCTGCTCGATCGAGAACGTCGACCCGATGGGCGTGCACACCGGCGACTCCATGACCGTCGCCCCGGCCATGACGCTCACCGACCGCGAGTACCAGAAGCTGCGCGACCTCGGCATCGCCATCCTGCGCGAGGTCGGCGTCGACACCGGCGGCTGCAATATCCAGTTCGCGGTGAACCCGGCCGACGGCAGGCTCATCGTGATCGAGATGAACCCGCGGGTCTCGCGCTCCTCGGCGCTGGCCTCCAAGGCCACCGGCTTCCCGATCGCCAAGATCGCCGCCAAGCTGGCCATCGGCTACACCCTGGACGAGATCGTCAACGACATCACCGGCGAGACGCCCGCCTGCTTCGAGCCGACGCTCGACTACGTGGTGGTCAAGGCGCCGCGCTTCGCCTTCGAGAAGTTCCCCGGCGCCGACGCCACCCTCACCACCACCATGAAGTCGGTGGGCGAGGCCATGTCGCTTGGCCGCAACTTCAGCGAGGCGCTGGGCAAGGTGCTGCGCTCGCTGGAGACCAAGGCCGCCGGGTTCTGGACCACCGACGACGGCCGCTGGGCGCCGAGCGGCGACGATGCCAGGCCCGCCATCGAGGAGATCCTGGCCGACCTGCGGGTGCCGACCGAGGGCCGGATCTACCAGGTGGAGCGGGCGCTGCGGTTCGGCGCGGGCATCGAGGAGGTGGCCGAAGCGTCCGGGATCGACCCGTGGTTCGTCGCCGAGGTGGCCGGGCTGGTGGAGCTGCGCGCCGAGCTGCTCGACGCCCCGGTGCTGGACGAGCCGCTGCTGCGCCGGGCCAAGCACTACGGCCTCTCGGACCGGCAGCTGGCCGCGCTGCGCCCCGAGCTCGCCGGGGAGACCGGGGTCCGGGTGCTGCGGCACCGGCTCGGGGTGCGCCCGGTCTTCAAGACCGTGGACACCTGCGCCGCCGAGTTCGAGGCGAAGACGCCGTACCACTACTCCGCCTACGAGCTCGACCCCGCCGCGGAGTCCGAGGTGGCGCCGCAGCGCGAGCGGGAGAAGGTCATCATCCTGGGCTCCGGCCCGAACCGGATCGGCCAGGGCATCGAGTTCGACTACTCCTGCGTGCACGCCGCGCAGACGCTCTCGGCCGCGGGATACGAGACGGTGATGGTCAACTGCAACCCGGAGACCGTCTCCACCGACTACGACACCGCCGACCGGCTCTACTTCGAGCCGCTCACCTTCGAGGACGTGCTCGAGGTGTACGCCTCGGAGTGCGAATCCGGCACCGTGGCCGGGGTGATCGTGCAGCTCGGCGGGCAGACCCCGCTCGGGCTGGCGCAGCGCCTCACCGACGCCGGGGTGCCGGTGGTCGGCACCAGCGCCGCCGCCATCGACCTGGCCGAGGATCGCGGCGAGTTCGGCGACGTGCTGGTCGCGGCCGGGCTGCCCGCGCCCAAGTACGGCACCGCCACCACCGTCGAGCAGGCCAAGAAGATCGCCGCCGGGATCGGCTACCCGGTGCTGGTGCGCCCCTCCTACGTGCTCGGCGGGCGCGGCATGGAGATCGTCTACGACGAGCACGCGCTGGAGGGGTACATCTCCCGCGCCACCGAGCTGAACCCGGACCACCCGGTGCTGGTGGACCGCTTCCTCGAGGACGCCATCGAGATCGACGTGGACGCGCTCTGCGACGGCGAGGAGGTCTACCTCGGCGGCGTCATGGAGCACATCGAGGAGGCCGGTATCCACTCCGGCGACTCGGCCTGCGCGCTGCCGCCGATCACGCTCGGCCGCAGCGATATCGAGGCGGTGCGGCGCTCGACCATCGCGCTGGCCAGGGGCATCGGGGTGCGCGGCCTGCTGAATGTGCAGTACGCGCTCAAGGACGACGTGCTCTACGTGCTGGAGGCCAACCCGCGCGCCAGCCGCACGGTGCCCTTCGTCTCCAAGGCCACCGCGGTGCCGCTGGCCAAGGCGGCGGCCAGGATCACCATGGGCGCCACCATCGCCGGGCTGCGCAAGGAGGGCATGCTGCCCCCCGAGGGCGACGGCGGCCACGTCCCGCTGGACGCGCCGGTCGCGGTGAAGGAGGCGGTGCTGCCCTTCAACCGGTTCCGCCGCGCCGACGGCACCGGGGTGGACTCGCTGCTCTCGCCGGAGATGAAGTCCACCGGCGAGGTGATGGGGATCGACGCCGACTTCGGCACCGCCTTCGCCAAGAGCCAGACCGCCGCCTACGGCTCGCTGCCCACCGCGGGCACGGTCTTCGTCTCCATCGCCAACCGGGACAAGCGGGCCATGGTCTTCCCGGTCAAGCGGCTGCACGACCTGAACTTCCGCATCCTCGCCACCGAGGGCACCGCGGAGATGCTGCGCCGCAACGGGATCCCCTGCGATCAGGTGCGCAAGCACTCGGACGAGGCCACCGACGCGGACGGCCCCTCGATCGTGGACCTGATCCGGGCGGGGGAGGTCGACATGGTGTTCAACACCCCGTACGGCAACTCGGGGCCGCGCGTCGACGGCTACGAGATCCGCAGCGCGGCGGTCGGGGTGAACATCCCGTGCATCACCACCGTGCAGGGCGCCGCCGCGGCGGTGCAGGGCATCGAGGCCGCCATCAACGGCGGCATCGGGGTGCGTTCGCTGCAGGAGCTGCACTCGGTGCTGCGCGGATGACGGCGTTCGGCGAGCGGCTCCGGCAGGCCACGCGCAAGTACGGGCCGGTCTGCGCGGGCATCGACCCGCACCCCGGGCTGCTCCGGGAGTGGGGGCTGACGCCGGACCCGGCCGGGCTCGCCGCCTTCACCGAGACCTGCGTCGAGGTGTACCGCGGGAACGTCGCGCTGGTGAAGCCGCAGGTCGCCTTCTTCGAGACCTACGGCTCGGCCGGGCTCGCGGTGCTGGAGCGCGCCGTCGCCGAGCTCAGGGCGGCGGGCACGCTGGTGCTCGCCGACGCCAAGCGCGGCGACATCGGCTCCACCATGGACGCCTACGCGCACGCCTGGCTGGCCGACGGCCCGCTCGGCAGCGACGCGGTGACCGTCTCGCCCTACCTCGGCTTCGGCTCGCTGGAGCCGGCGCTGGAGCTGGCGCGGGCGAACGACCGCGGGGTCTTCGTGCTGGCCGCCACCTCCAACCCGGAGGGGCCGCAGGTGCAGCAGGCGGTGGCGGGGGACAGGGTGGTCGCGCAGGCCATGGTGGACGAGGCGGCCGTGCGCAATGCCGGCGCCGCGGCGGGGTCGGTCGGCGTGGTCGTCGGCGCCACGCTGGCCGAGGCGCCGGATCTGAGCGCGCTCGGCGGCCCGATTCTGATGCCGGGGATCGGCGCCCAGGGCGGCGGCCCGGAGTCGGTGCGCGCGCTGCTGCCCGCCGCCGTGCTGCCCGATGTGGTCCCCGCCGTCTCCAGGGAGCTGCTGCGCGCGGGGCCGTCCCCGCGGGCGCTGCGCACCCGCCTGGCCGAGCTGCAGGACGCCTTCGGCTTCCTCGGCTGAGCCCGCACGATCACGTCCCTCTCGCTGCCCGGGCGCGGATTCTCCGCGTCCGGGCACGACTTTTTCCATCGGTGGGTACGAAATTCACGACCGGGAAAATCCCGCGACACGCCGAGGGTCTTTGCTGGACACGCCGATATTTTCGAGAAAATTGCAGGTCGCGCGGGTGCCGGTTGCCGAGCGGCGCGCCCACGGCGTCGCTACTTCCACGCAAATTCCGGACATCGCCGCAAAGTCCCAGGTCGACGTGGGTTCGGTGAGGTCACGGCGGTGGCGGCGTACCCTCGGTGAGCGACGCGCGAAACTCTCCCGCGTCCGTTAGCGGACCCGCGGAATCATGCGCTGACCTGGGGGGCGGGTTCGCAATCGGCGGGCGTCGTGGGTACGGTCGCTGGGACTGTCGGGTTACCGGCAGTCGTTGTTGCAATGAACGATGAGACGGAGGAACCGTGGCCCTTCCCCAGCTGACCGATGAGCAGCGCGCCGCTGCTCTGGAGAAGGCGGCTGCCGCTCGCCGCGCTCGGGCAGAGCTCAAGGAGCGCCTGAAGCGTGGTGGGACCGACCTGAAGAAGGTCCTCGCGGACGCCGAGAACGACGAGATTCTCGGCAAGATGAAGGTGTCGGCGCTGCTGGAGGCCCTGCCCAAGGTCGGCAAGGTCAAGGCGGCGGAGATCATGAGCGAGCTGGAGATCGCCCCCACCCGCAGGCTCCGGGGTCTGGGCGACCGGCAGCGCAAGGCGCTGCTCGCCCGCTTCGACTTCGACGCCTGACGACGAGGGTGGTCGGACACACGCGGAAGGGTCGGCTGGTAGTACTGGTCGGCCCCTCGGCCGTCGGGAAGTCGACGGTCGTACGGTGCGTGCGGGAGCAGCTGCCGGAGCTGGTGTTCAGCGTCTCGGCGACGACCCGGGCCCCCCGGCCCGGTGAGATCGACGGGCGCGACTACCGGTTCGTCGCCAGGGCGGATTTCGACGCGATGATCGCGGCGGGCGAACTCCTGGAATGGGCGGACATCCACGGCGGGCTCCAACGTTCGGGCACCCCGGCCCGGCCGGTGCGGGACGCACTGGCCGCCGGCCACCCGGTCCTGGTCGAGGTCGACCTGGAGGGCGCCCGCTCGGTGCGCCGGGCCATTCCGGACGCACTGCTGGTGTTCCTCGCCCCGCCGAGCTGGGACGAGCTGGTCGCCCGGCTGCGGTCGCGCGGGACGGAATCCCCCGAGGTGATCGAGCGCAGGCTCGAGACCGCGCGGATCGAACTCGCCGCCAGTGACGAGTTCGACATCGTGATCGTGAACGACGACCTGACCAGTGCCTGTGAGCAGTTGGTATCGTTGTTCGTCAGCACGAATTCCAGCTCGTGACCCGAGCCGGTCGGTGACCCGGTTCTCGCGCCGTACGGCGCGAGAACCCCGGTGGCCCGCCGACCCGCCGCTCAGCCCGTCCGGTTCTCGCGAGCCGGAACTTTCCGCCTACCGAGAACGCAGGAGTCTCCTCCAGTGACCGACACCACCGCCGCGCCCGCCTACGACACCCCGGTCGGTCTGACCAACCCCCCGATCGACGAGCTGCTCGAGCGCACCTCGTCGAAGTACGCGCTGGTCATCTACGCGGCGAAGCGCGCGCGCCAGATCAACGACTACTACAACCAGCTCGGTGACGGCATCCTCGAGTACGTCGGCCCGCTGGTCGAGCCCGGCCTGCAGGAGAAGCCGCTCTCCGTGGCCATGCGCGAGATCCACTCGGACCTGCTCGAGCACTCCGAAGGCGAGTGAACCCGGCGGGAGCGGAGTAACCATGCGGATCGTCGTCGGCGTCGGCGGGGGAATCGCGGCCTACAAGGCCTGCGCACTCGTCCGGCGGTTCACCGAGACCGGCCATTCGGTGCGGGTGATCCCCACCGAATCGGCGTTGCAGTTCGTCGGGAAGGCCACCTTCGAGGCGCTCTCCGGCAACCCGGTGCACACCGGTGTCTTCGCCGACGTGCCCGAGGTGCCGCACGTCCGGCTCGGCCAGGAGGCCGAGCTGGTGGTGATCGCCCCCGCCACCGCCGACCTGATGGCGCGCACCGCCTCCGGCCGCGCCGACGACCTGCTCACCGCCACCCTGCTCACCGCCCGATGTCCGGTGCTGTTCGCGCCGGCCATGCACACCGAGATGTGGCAGCACCCGGCCACCGTCGCGAACGTGGAGACGCTGCGCAGCCGCGGCGCCGTCGTGATGGAGCCGGCCGCGGGCCGGCTCACCGGCACCGACACCGGCCCGGGCCGGCTGCCCGAGCCGGAGGAGATCTTCGGCCTCGCGACGCTGCTGCTGGAGCGCCCCGACGCCGTCCCGCGCGACCTGGAGGGCCGCCGCCTGGTGATCACCGCGGGCGGGACGAGGGAGCCGCTGGACCCGGTGCGCTTCCTCGGCAACCGCAGCTCCGGCAAGCAGGGGTACGCGCTGGCCCGGGTCGCCGCGCAGCGCGGCGCGCTGGTCACGCTGATCGCGGGCAACACCATCGAGATGGCCCCGCCCGCCGCCGTCGACCTGGTCCACATCACCACCGCCGACCAGCTGAAGACCGCCGTGGAGAAGCACTCGGTCGGCGCCGACGCGGTGATCATGGCCGCCGCGGTCGCCGACTTCCGCCCGACCAGCGTCGCCACCGCGAAGATCAAGAAGGGCGCCGGCGAGCCGGACGTCATTCCGCTGACCAAGAACGAGGACATCCTGGCCGGGCTGGTGCAGTCCCGCCGCGACGGCCAGCTGCCCGGTACCGCGATCGTCGGCTTCGCCGCCGAGACCGGGGACGAGCACGGCGACGTGCTCACCCACGCCCGCGCCAAGCTCGCGCGCAAGGGCTGCGATCTTCTTGTTGTGAACGCCGTCGGCGAGGGTAAGGCCTTCGAGGTCGACACCAACGACGGCTGGCTGCTCGGCGCCGACGGTACCGAGCAGTCGCTCGACCACGGCTCCAAGGCATTGCTGGCCAGCCGGGTGCTGGACGCACTCGGCCCGCTGTTGCGCTGAATCCGCACCGGAACGACCGCGGGCGCGGCGGCGGATCTCCGGGAAGTTTCCCGGCCGCTCCCGCCTCTCGACGGAGGGGTGCCGGAGCGGAGCCGGGCCTCCCCGCGGTGTCACCTCTTTGGAATAGTCTGAGTAGAAGGCTTGCGCACCGGCGGGACACCGCTACTGTCGCAGACCGACCGAGCAACCCGTGAGGGGAAGGGAACAACTGTGCCGACGTCTGGCAGCCGCCTGTTCACCAGTGAGTCCGTCACCGAGGGTCATCCGGACAAGATCTGTGACGCCATCAGCGATTCCATCCTCGACGCGCTGCTCACCGAGGATCCGCGCAGCCGGGTCGCGGTGGAGACCCTGGTCACCACCGGCCAGGTGCACGTGGCCGGCGAGGTGACCACCTCCGCGTACGCGGACATCCCGAAGATCGTCCGGGAGAAGGTCCTGGAGATCGGGTACGACTCCTCCGCAAAGGGTTTCGACGGCAACTCGTGCGGCGTGAACATCGCCATCGGCGCGCAGTCGCCGGAGATCGCGCAGGGCGTCGACACCTCGCACGAGGTCCGCACCGGCGGCGGCGCCGAGTCCACCGAGGACGAGATCGCCCGGCAGGGCGCGGGCGACCAGGGGCTGATGTTCGGGTACGCGAACACCGACACCCCCGAGCTGCTCCCGCTGCCGATCGCGCTCGCGCACCGGCTCTCCCGCAGGCTCACCGAGGTCCGCAAGACCGGCGTGCTGCCCTACCTGCGCCCGGACGGCAAGACCCAGGTCACCATCGAGTACGAGGGCGACCGCGCGGTCCGGCTGGACACCGTGGTGGTCTCCACCCAGCACGCCGCCGACATCGACCTGGACAACCTGCTCACGCCGGATATCCGGGAGAAGGTCGTCGACACCGTGCTCGCCGACCTGGCGCTGCCCACGCTGGACATCTCGAATGTCCGGCTGCTGGTCAACCCCACCGGCCGCTTCGTGCTCGGCGGGCCGATGGGCGATGCCGGGCTCACCGGCCGCAAGATCATCGTCGACACCTACGGCGGCTTCGCCAGGCACGGCGGCGGCGCCTTCTCCGGCAAGGATCCGTCGAAGGTGGATCGCTCGGCCGCGTACGCCATGCGCTGGGTCGCCAAGAACGTGGTCGCGGCGGGGCTGGCCGACAAGATCGAGGTGCAGGTCGCCTACGCCATCGGCAAGGCCGCCCCGGTCGGGCTCTTCGTGGAGACCTTCGGCACCGAGAAGACCGACCCGGCCAAGATCACCGCGGCCATCAACGAGGTCTTCGACCTGCGTCCCGGCGCCATCATCCGCGACCTGGACCTGCTGCGCCCGATCTACGCGCAGACCGCCGCGTACGGCCACTTCGGCCGCACCGACATCGATCTGCCCTGGGAGCACACCGACCGCGCGGACAAGCTGCGCGCCGCCGCCGGGCTGTAGGCCCGCCGAGCCGGAGTGGACGAACCCGACGCGGACCGTGCCGCCGCCACGGCGGACGGTCCGCGCCCGGGGCACCCCGGTGCGGGCCCGGTCGCGCGGGTGCTGCCCCTGCTCACCCCCGCCCACCTGGACCGCGACTTCGACTATCTGATCCCGCCCGAGTACGACGCGGTGGCGCGACCCGGCGTCCGGGTGCGCATCCGCTTCGCCGGGCGCCTGGTCGACGGGTACCTGCTCGCCCGCCTCGACCGCAGTGACCACGAGGGAACCCTGCGCCCCCTCGAGCGGGTGGTCTCACCCGAGCAGGTGCTCACCCCCGAGATCGAACGTCTGGTCCGCGCCGTCGCCGCGCGCTACGCCGGCACCCGCGCCGACGTACTCCGCCTCGCCATTCCGCCCCGCCACGCCCGCACCGAAGCGAAGGCGCCGAAGGTCGGTGCTGCCGTAGCTGTCTCCAACGAAGACGATGCTGCTGCCACAGAGGCCGACTCCCTCGCAGAGACGAACTCCGCCGCGGCGGAGGCAGCCACCCCCGCCGCTCCCCCCGAAGTCACCGCAGCACCGCATGATTCGCCGCAAACCGCGCAATTCGCCGAGCGGGGACCGGGCGAGGTAGGCGGCGATACCGACGGGACGTCGACGCGAAACCCGCAGATCGACGAAGCGGCGTGGTCCCGCTACACCCACGGCCCGGCCTTCCTGACCGCGATAACCGCACAGCGAAACCCGCGCGCCGCCTGGCAGGCCCTCCCGGGCGAGAACTGGCCCCGCCGCCTCGCGGAACTCGCCGCCCTGACCGACGCCACGAACCGCGGCACCCTCCTCCTGGTCCCCGACCAACGCGACCTCGACCGCGTCCTCGCCGAATGCCAACCCCTCCTCGGCGACCGAGTGGTCGGCCTGGCAGCGGGCCTCGGCCCCTCGGCCAGGTACCGCCGCTGGCTGGCGGCCCTGCGCGGCACCGCGACGGTGGTCGTCGGCACGAGAAGCGCCGTCTTCGCCCCCGTGCGAAACCTCGGCCTGATCGCGATCTGGGACGACGGCGACGACACCTTCGCCGAACCCCGCGCCCCCTACCCGCACGCCCGCGAGGTCGCCCTGCTCCGGGCACACGAAACCGGCGCCGCCTTCGTCGCCGCCGGCTTCGCCCGCACCGCGGAGATCCAGGCCGTGGTCGACTCCGGCTGGGCCCACGACCTGGTCGCCGACCGCGCCGTGCTCCGCGAGCACACCCCGCACATCAGCGCACCGGGCGACAGCGATATCGCCCTGGAGCGCGACCCCGTGGCCAGGGCCGTCCGCATCCCCGGCGTCGCCTTCGCGGCCGCCCGCGCGGCGCTGAAGGAGGGCGCGCCGGTGCTGGTGCAGGTCCCGCGCCGCGGGTACGTCCCGGCCCTGGCCTGTGCCCGCTGCCGCACCCCCGCCCGCTGCCGCCGCTGCAACGGCCCGCTCGCGCTGCCCGAGCACGCCGGCGACGGCGCACACAGCCCGGCCTGCCGCTGGTGCGGCAGCACCGAGGCGGCCTTCCGCTGCCCGGTCTGCGCCGCCCGCGCGCTGCGCGCGGTGGTGATCGGCGCGCAGCGCACCGCGGAGGAGCTGGGCCGCGCCTTCCCCGACGTGCCGATCCGCGGCTCCGGCGGGGGAGCGGTGCTCGACAGCGTCGAGCCGGGCCCGCAGGTCGTGGTCGCCACGGTCGGCGCCGAGCCGCGGGTGCGCGGCGGCTACGGCGTCGGGCTGCTGCTCGACGGGTGGGCCCTGCTCACCCGCGCCGACCTGCGCGCCACCGAGGACACGCTGCGCCGCTGGACCGCCGCGGCCGCGCTGGTCCGCCCGCACGGCCGGGTGATCGTGATGGCCGACCCGGCCGTGCCGACGGTGCAGGCGCTGGTGCGCTGGGACCCGGTCGGGCACGCGCGCGCCGAGCTCGCGGCGCGCGCCGAGGTCGGTTTCCCGCCCGCCGTCCGGCTCGCCGCCGTCGACGGCACCGCCGCCTCGGTCGCCGAATTGCTCGCCGCGACAGCGCTTCCCGACGGGGTGCAGGTGCTCGGCCCGGTCCCGCTGCCGGAGAGCGCGCGCCCGCCCTTCGCCGCGGACAGCAGCGCCCCGGTCGAGCGGCTCCTGCTCCGGGTGCCGCGCTCCGGCGGCGCCGCGCTGGCCCGTGCGCTCACCGCCGCCCAGGCCGTGCGCAGCACGCAGCGCTCGGACGCCCCGCTGCGCGTCCAGATCGACCCCGTCGACATCGGCTGACGAAGCACACCCCCGGGAACAACCCACGGCACCCTTGCGTTCGATCTATTGTCGATATATCGTCGATACTGTGAAATGAACACGAGATGCCGAGGAGGCAATCATGGAACACCCACTGCACGGAGAATTCGGCCCGCGTGCGCCCCGCCCCCCGTTCGAACGGGGTCGCGGGCACTTCCGCCGCGGCGGCAGGCACGGCTTCGGCCCCGGGCCGGAGTTCGGTCCCGGTTTCGGTCCCGGTCCCGGCGGTTTCGGCCCCGGCTTCGGGCCCGGTTTCGGCCGCGGTCGCGGTCGCGGCGGCCGGGGCAGGCGCGGTGACGTGCGCGCCGCGGTCCTGCTGCTGCTCACCGAGCGGCCCATGCACGGCTACGAGCTGATCCAGCGGATCCGGGAGCGCAGCGAGGACGTCTGGCGTCCGAGCCCCGGCTCGATCTACCCGGCGCTGGCGCAGCTCGAGGACGAGGGGCTGATCGTCATCGAGAAGGTCTCCGGCCGCAAGACCGCGAAGCTCTCCGAGGAGGGCGTGCGCTACGTCGAGGAGCACCGGGACGAGCTCGGCGACCCCTGGGCGGATGTCACCGGCGACGTCGGGCCGCACGCCCGGGATCTGCGTGAGCTGGTCGGCGCGCTCATGGGCGCGGTCGGGCAGGTCGCCGCCGCGGGCACCCCCGCGCAGGCGGCGAAGGCGGCCGACGTCCTCACCGAGGCCCGCCGCGCGCTGTACCGCATCCTCGCCGAGGACGACGAGCCCGGAGCGGCCGAGAGCGAGAAGTGACCTCGCACGCGGGGCCGGACACGGTCGGGTATACCCGGCTCCCGGCCCCGCCTCCGGCACCGGAATTCGGGGCATGACAAAGCGCCGTAGACCGGCGTCCCGGCCGCTGCGCAACGGTGCGGCGACCGCGCGGTAACGAAGGTGTGAAAGCGCACCGTGGAGCCCGCGAAAAGCGCTGGGGGGCGCAAGAATTGTTATATGGAACAACTGTCATGGGTGTGGGGCAGGGGATTGTCACAACTGCGGCGCGGGGCCGCGGTGCTGGCGGTGGCGACGAGCGCGGTGCTCGGCACCGTCGCGGGGGTGCACGGGGCGGCGTCCGCGCAGCCGGGCGATTTCCGGGCGGCCGAGGTGCCCACCGAGCAGGGCCCGCCGCAGCCGGATCACCTGGCCGCGGCCTGGTACCAGAAGCAGCATCCGCGCGTCGTGCCGACCGGCACCAACGACTTCGGCTGCCGGCCGGACGCCGAGCGCCCGCGTCCGGTGATCCTGGCGCACGGCACCGATTCCTCCGCCTACTCGGACTACTCGGCCATCGCGCCCCGGCTCGCCGCCGCCGGCTTCTGCGTCTTCGCGCTGAACTACGGCGGCGCGCCGGGCGCGCTGAGCTACGGCACCGAGGACCTGCCCGCCAGCGGGTGGCAGCTCGCCGCCTTCGTGGACCAGGTGCTCGCCGCCACCGGCGCCGCGCAGGTCGACCTGGTCGGCTTCTCGCAGGGCGCCAATGTGACCCGCTACTACACCAACAAGCTCGGCGGCGCGCCGTACGTCGGGCGCTGGGTGGGGCTGGCCTCACCCAGCTACGGCGGGATCATGTACGGGCTGGTGCCGATCGCCCAGGCGATCCCCGGCGTGCTGCAGGTCTTCGAGCGGGTCACCTCGCTGGCGGCGGTGCAGCAGGCGCAGGGCTCGCCGGTGATGACCGAGCTCAACGCGGGCGGCGACACCGTGCCCGGACCGGAGTACATCACCGTCGGCAGCCGGGTGGACGAGATGATCCAGCCCTTCGCCAATATCGCGCTGCACGGGCCGAACGCGCGCAATATCGCGCTGCAGGACCTCTGCCCGGCCGATCTGACCGGGCACTTCCACATGGTCTACGACCCGTTCGTGCAGGACCTGCTGGTCGGGGTGCTCGATCCGGAGCACGCGCCGGAGCCGGTGTGCGCGCCGGTGCCGCTCGGCACCGGCATTCCGCAGGTGGTGATCGCGGGCAACTCCTGACCGTCCGGGCGGGCTCTCTAGAATGGGACGACCGTTGTCTCGTCTTCCCGGGAGCCCGCCGTGACCGTCCAGCCCGTTCGCCTCTTCGGCGACCCGATCCTGCGCTCGCGGGCCGCCGAGGTGCCGGCCTTCGACGCCGAATTGCGCAGGCTGGTGGACGATCTCACCGACACCATGCACGACGACGGCGGGGTCGGGATGGCGGCGCCGCAGATCGGGGTCGGGCTGCGGGTCTTCGTCTACGACACCGGGGACGCGGCCGGGCACCTGGTGAACCCGAGCTACGAGGTGCTCGGCGCGGAGGAGCAGGTCGGGCCGGAGGGGTGCCTCTCCATCCCCGGCGTGCGCTACGACGTGCGCCGCGCGCTGCGGTTGCGAGCCAGCGGCGTGGACGTCACCGGCGCGCCCGTGACCTTCGAGGCGGACGGGCTGCTCGCCCGGTGCGTGCAGCACGAGACCGATCACCTGGACGGGGTGCTCTTCCTCGACCGGCTGGACCCGGCCGCGCGCAAGGAGGCCATGCGGACCATCCGGGAGTCGGACTGGTTCGGCGCGGGGCTCACGGTGCGGGAATCGCGCGGGCTCGGCACCGGGGGCGGTCGCTGATGCGGGTGCTCTTCGCCGGGACGCCGGAACCCGCCGTTCCGGCGCTGCGCGCGCTGCTCGAGTCGCCGCGGCACACGGTGGCCGGGGTGCTCACCAGGCCCGATGCCGTCGCCGGGCGGGGGCGCAAGGTGAGCAGGTCGCCGGTGGCGCTGCTCGCCGACGAGCACGGGATCCCGGTCTTCACGCCGCGCAAGCCGGGGGAGCCGGAGTTCGTCGAGCAGCTCACCGCCCTGGCACCGGACTGCTGCCCCGTGGTCGCCTACGGTGCGCTGCTGCCGGAGCGGATTCTCGGCATTCCGCCGCACGGCTGGATCAACCTGCACTTCTCGCTGCTGCCGGCGTGGCGCGGGGCGGCGCCGGTGCAGGCCGCCCTGGACGCCGGGGACGAGATCACCGGCGCCTCCACCTTCCGCATCGAGGCCGGGCTCGACACCGGGCCGGTGTTCGGCGTGATCACCGAGAAGATCGAGGTCAGCGACACCGCGGGGACTCTGCTGGAGAAGCTCGCCGTGAGCGGGGCGCATCTGCTCGCCACCACGCTCGACGGGATCGAGGACGGGACCTTGACGGCGGTGCCGCAGAGCTCGGACGGCGTCTCCTACGCGCCCAAGCTCGCGCCCGAGGCGGGGCGGGTGCGCTGGGATCAGCCCGCGCTCAATGTCGGCCGCCGGATCCGCGCCGTCACCCCCGCGCCCGGCGCCTGGACCCTCGTCGACTCGGCCCGGCTGAAGCTCGGGCCCGTCGAGCTCGTCGCGGACGAACTGCCGGTCGGCGCCGTCGATGTGCGCAAGGACGGGGTCTACATCGGCACCGCCACCACCGCCGTTCGCCTCGGCCAGGTGCAGCCGCAGGGGAAGCGCATGATGCCCGCGCTCGACTGGGCGCGCGGGGCGCGGCTCGGCGCCGGGACGGTCGTCGAATGAGCGGCGCCGAGCGTGACCGTTCCGGCGACGAACGTCGCCCGACCGGCGAGTCCCGCCGTAGCGGCAGCACTTCCCGCGGCGCAGCCGCGAACCCCGGCGACCGAGGTGCCGATGACCGCCGCGACGCGAGCAGTCGGCGCGCCCCGGACCGCGACCGGCCGGGCGACGTTCGTCGCCCGAAAGCGGCCTTTGCAGAAGGTGGCGGTGGGCGCCGCCAAGGCGGCGGTCATCGCGGCGCAGCCGCGAATTCCGGCGACGATCGTCGCCGCGACCGGGCCGGTGATCGAGGTGCCGACAACCGGGGCGGGCGCGGGGATGAGCGGCGGTCCGGGGTCCGGGGGAGCGCGAGACGCTCCGGCGGGCCGGAGGACGCTCCGCGTCAGGCGGCCCGAGACCTCCTGCGCGACGTGCGCGAACGCGACGCCTACGCGAACCTCGCGCTCCCGGCGCTGCTCCGCCGCTACCGGCTGACCGGAAGGGACGCCGCCCTCGCGACGGAACTCGCGTACGGCACGAGCCGCGCCCGCGGCCAGCTCGACGCGGTGATCGAGGCGGCGGCGGCCCGCCGGATCGACGAGATCGACGGTGACCTGCTCGACGTCCTCCGGCTCGGCGTCTACCAGCTGCTGCGCACCAGAATCGGCGCGCACGCCGCCGTGGACACCTCGGTGGCCCTGGTCCGCGCCGAACACGGCGCGGGCAAGGCGGGCTTCGTGAACGCGGTGCTGCGCAAGGCCGCGAACCGCACGCTGGCGGAGTGGATCGCGGAGCTGGCCCCGGCCGACCCGGTCGCCCACCTCGCCTTCGAACACGCGCACCCGCGCTGGATCGCCCAGTCCTTCGCTGACGCGCTCGGCGCACGGGCGGGCGAGCTCGCCGCCGCGCTGGCAGCGGACGACGCCCGCCCCGCGGTGCACCTGGTGGCCCGCCCCGGCGACATCACCGCCGAGGAACTCGCCCTCGTCACCGGCGGCACCGAGGGCCGCTGGTCCCCGTACGCCGTCTACCTGGACGAAGGCGGCGACCCCGGCGACCTCGAGCCGATCCGCGCCGGCATGGCCGCGGTGCAGGACGAGGGCAGCCAGCTGGTGGCGCTCGCCCTCACCCGCGCCGAACTCGACGGCCCCGAGACCGGCCGCTGGCTCGACCTGTGCGCGGGCCCCGGCGGCAAGGCGAACCTGCTCGGCTCGCTCGCCGCCATCGACGGCTACACCGTGGACGCGGTCGAGCGCTCCGAGCACCGCGCCGAGCTGGTCCGCCGCGCCACCCACGACCTCCCGGTCCGGGTGCACGTCGCGGACGGCAGGGACAGCGGCCTCGACCCCGGCTACGACCGCATCCTGGTCGACGCCCCGTGCACCGGCCTCGGCGCGCTGCGCCGCCGCCCCGAGGCGCGCTGGCGCCGGCGCCCGGAGGACCTCGCCGAGCTCACCGCCCTGCAGCGCGAACTGCTCACCGCCGCGTACGAGCTGCTGCGCCCCGGCGGCGTGGTGCTGTACTCCACCTGCTCACCGCACCTGGCCGAGACCACAGCCGTGGTCGGCGACGTGGTGCGCCGCACCGGCGCGCTGGAACTGGACACCCCGGCGCTGCTCCCCGGCGTCACCGACACCGGCGACGGCCCGGCCGCCCAGCTCTGGCCGCACCGGCACGGCACCGACGCCATGTTCCTGGCAGCGCTGCGCAAGCCCACCTGACCGCGCGTTCCATTCGTCCAATCCGGCGCGCGCGGCGACCGGGCACACTGAACCGCATGACCTGCACCTGGGAGGACGTCGTCGCGCTCGCCAGCGAGCTGCCCGGCGTCGAGGAGAGCACCTGGTACCGCACCCCGGCGCTGAAGGCGGGCGGCAAGGGCTTCGCGCGGCTGCGCACCGAGGCCGAGGGCGCGGTCATGCTGCGCTGCTCGATGGCGGAGAAGGAGGCGCTGCTCGCCTCCGGCGACCCGGCCTTCTTCAGCACGCCGCACTACGACGGCTACGCGAGCATCCTGGTCGACCTGGCGAAGATCGACCGGGCGCAGCTCGCGGAGCTGGTGGACGGCGCGTGGTGGCAGGCGGCCCCGGCGAAGCTGCGTACAGAGCGCGCGGGGTGACTACTCGCGCGCGGTCTGCTCGCGCAGCCGGGCCAGCGTCTTGGCCAGGATCCGGGAGACGTGCATCTGCGAGATCCCCATCCGCTGTGCGATCTGGGTCTGCGTCATGGACTCGAAGAACCGCATGGTGAGGATGCGCCGCTCGCGCTCCGGCAGCCCGGCCAGCAGCGGCCGGATCGCCACGTACTCCTCGACCCGGTCGAACTGCGACTCCTCCTCGCCGAGCGTGTCCAGCAGCGAGGCCTCGGTGTCCCGGCCCAGCGAGGCGGCGTCGATGGAGCTGGGCTGGTAGGCGTTGCCCGCGATCACCGCCTGGGTGACCTCGTCCGGGTCGACGCCGAGCTCGGCGGCGATCTCCTTGGCGGTGGGGGAGCGGCCGAGCGTCTGCGAGAGCGAGTCGATCGCCGCGCCGATCCGCAGGTGCGTCTCCTTGACCCGGCGCGGCACCCGCATGGCCCAGGTGTTGTCCCGGAAGTAGCGGCGGACCTCGCCCATGATGGTCGGCACCGCGAAGGAGAGGAAGTTGGAGCCGCGGGAGACGTCGAAGCGGTCGACGGCGTGCACCAGCCCGACCCTGGCCACCTGGGTGAGGTCGTCGAAGGGCTCGCCGCGCCCGCTGAACTTGCGCGCGATGTGATCGGCGAGCGGGATGCAGCGGTTGATCAGCTCCGCGCGCACCGTCGCGTGCCGCGCGGTACCGGGCTCGGTCGCCGCCAGGTCGCCGAAGAGCGCGGCGACATCGTCGTAGCCGGGGACCGAGCCCTTGGCGCCGTACTCCTCGACCGCGTCGTCCTCGCCGCCGAGCTCGTCTTCCTCCGGATCGTCCACGGCGGCCTCGCCGGTGGCCGCCGCGGCCGGATCCGGGCCGGGCTGCCGCAGCGTGCCCGGCTCCGGCTCGGCGTCCGCGCCGGACCCGTCACGAGGCTCGAACACGGGCCGCCCGTCCGTCACGCCTTGCCCCGGACCCGACGGAATTCGACCCACGTCGGGTATCCGGAGGCGGTCGCGTCGAACGGACCCTGGTGTGCTTCCACGGAATCGGCGAGGGTGCGCAGCACGTGCCAGCCGAAGCTGCGCTGATCGGGTAGCCCCTCGGTCGCCGCCAGCCCGCTCACGTGCACGAGCAGGTCGGTCTCGCCGACCACGAAGCGGCAGTTGAGGTAGCTGTCGGGCGCCGCGACCTCGATCAGGTTCGAGCACACCTCGTCCACCGCGAGCCGGACGTCGGCCACCTCGTCCAGCGTGAATTCGCTGAGCAGCACCAGTGTTTCGGCGAGCCCGCGCACGATGGGCAGCTGCGAGACCGCGGCTGCCACCCTGATCTCCACCGGGGTGCTGTATATCCCCTTCTCCGCCGAAATGTTGATCACGCCCAGAGGTTACCCACCCGTGGCGCGGCACAACCGCGCGGACCGGCGCGAGGCGCGGCCGATACACTCCGCGCTGTGTCCACTCCGACCTTCTCCCGCCCCGACCGGCCGATGATCGCCCCGTCCATCCTCTCCGCCGATTTCGCCAACCTGGCCGCCGAGACCAGGGCGGTGGCCGGTGCGGACTGGCTGCACGTGGACGTGATGGACGCGCACTTCGTGCCGAACCTGACGCTCGGCCTGCCGATCGTGCAGAGCCTGCTCAAGGCCACCGACATCCCGCTCGACTGCCACCTGATGATCGAGGATCCGGGCCGCTGGGCGCCGCCGTACGCGGAGGCGGGGGCGCACAACGTCACCTTCCACGCCGAGGCCACCGACGACCCGGTCGCCGTCGCCAGGGATATCCGCGCGGCGGGCGCCAAGGCCGGGCTCTCGGTCAAGCCGGGCACCCCGATCGAGCCGTACCTGGAGATCCTGCGCGATTTCGACACGCTGCTGGTGATGAGCGTCGAGCCCGGCTTCGGCGGCCAGTCCTTCATCCCCGAGGTGCTGGCGAAGGCGAAGGCGGTGCGCCGCCTGGTCGACTCCGGCGAGCTGCGGCTGCTGGTGGAGATCGACGGCGGCATCAACGCCGACACCATCGAGGCCGCCGCCGAGGCGGGCGTGGACTGCTTCGTCGCCGGCTCGGCGGTCTACGGCACTGCGGACCCGGCGGCCACCGTCGCCGCGCTGCGCGCCCGCGCGGCCGAGGCGGCTGCCGCCACCGCGAGCTGAACGGCGGGAATGCGTACCCCGGTGCGGGGTGTTCGCACCGGTAGACCCGGAGGGAGACATATGTTCACAGGGATCGTGGAGGAGCTCGGCGAGATCGTCGCGGTCGAGCGGCTCAGCGACGCCGCCCGGCTGACCATCCGCGGCAAGCTGGTGACCTCGGACGCCGCGCACGGCGATTCGATCGCGGTGAACGGCGTCTGCCTGACCGTCGTCGACGACGTGGTGGCGGGCGACTCCTTCACCGTGGACGTGATGGCCGAGACGCTGAACCGCTCCAGCATCGGCGCGCTCGGCATCGGCTCCCGGGTGAACCTGGAGCGCGCCGCCGCGCTGAACAGCAGGCTCGGCGGGCACCTGGTGCAGGGCCACGTGGACGGCACCGGCACCGTGCTCGCCCGCACCCCGTCGGAGAACTGGGAGGTCGTGCGGGTCTCGCTGCCCGCCGAGATCGCCAAGTACGTGGTCGAGAAGGGGTCGATCACCGTCGACGGCACCTCGCTCACCGTCTCCGGGCTCGGCGGCTCGGCCGCCGAGGGCGACTGGTTCGAGGTCTCGCTCATTCCCACCACGCTCGCGCTCACCACGCTCGGCACCGCGCCGGCGGGGACCACCGTGAACCTCGAGGTGGACGTCATCGCCAAGTACGTGGAGCGGTTGCAGCAGCGCGGCTGAGCGGGCGGCGCGGAACGCCTCCCCGCGCAGGCCGTAGTGTGGTGAGGCAACGAGCCCCGCGGGGCGAACACGATGGAGCGCAAAGACGTGACCAGGTTCGATACTATCGAGCGCGCCGTCGCCGACATGGCGGCCGGTAAGGCCGTCGTCGTGGTCGACGACGAGGACCGCGAGAACGAGGGCGACCTCATCTTCGCCGCGGAGAAGGCGACGCCCGAGCTGGTGGCGTTCATGATCCGCTACACCTCCGGCTATATCTGCGTCCCGCTCACCGGCGAGGACTGCGACCGGCTCGGGCTGCCGCCGATGTACGCGATGAACCAGGACAAGCACGGCACCGCGTACACCGTCTCGGTGGACGCCCGCGAGGGCATCACCACCGGCATCTCCGGCGCCGACCGGGCCACCACCATCCGGCTGCTCGCCGACCCGAACGCCAAGGCCGACGACCTGACCAGGCCCGGCCACGTGGTCCCGCTGCGCGCCAAGGAGGGCGGCGTGCTGCGCCGCCCCGGCCACACCGAGGCCGCGGTCGACCTGGCCCGGATGGCCGGGCTCCGCCCCGCCGGCGTGATCTGCGAGATCGTCAGCCAGAAGGACGAGGGCCACATGGCCCGCACCGAGGAGCTGCGGGTCTTCGCCGACGACCACGACCTCGCGCTGATCTCCATCGCCGAGATGATCGCCTGGCGGCGGCGGCACGAGCAGCAGGTCATCCGGGTGGCGGAGGCGCGCATCCCGACCGCGCACGGACCGTTCCAGGCGGTCGGCTACCAGAGCATCTACGACGAGGTCGAGCACGTCGCGCTGGTCCGCGGCGAGGTCGGCGACGGCGACGACGTGCTGGTGCGGGTGCACTCGGAGTGCCTCACCGGCGACGTCTTCGGCTCGCTGCGCTGCGACTGCGGCCCGCAGCTCGACGCCGCGCTGGAGATCGTCGCCGCCGAGGGCCGCGGCGTCGTGCTCTACATGCGCGGCCACGAGGGCCGCGGCATCGGCCTCATGCACAAGCTGCAGGCCTACCAGCTGCAGGATTCCGGCCGCGACACGGTCGACGCCAATATCGAACTCGGGCTGCCCGCCGACGCCCGCGACTACGGCATCGGCGCGCAGATCCTGGTCGACCTCGGAGTGCGCTCCATGCGGCTGCTCACCAACAACCCGGCCAAGCGGGTCGGGCTGGACGGCTACGGCCTGACCGTGAGCGAGCGGGTGCCGATGCCGGTGCGCCCGAACGCCGAGAACCTGCGGTACCTGCGCACCAAGCGCGACCGCATGGGCCACGATCTGGTCGGGCTGGACGACCTGGATCTCGGCGAGACCGCGCAGTAGGAAGGACCCCCGCATGAGTGGCTCCGGCGTTCCGAGCTTCGAGCTGTCCGACTCCGCCGACCTCCGGCTCGGCATCGTGGCCTCGCGCTGGCACACGACCATCTGCGACACCCTGGTGGCGAATGCCGAGCGGGTGGCGAAGGAGGCCGGGGTGCGGCAGGTGACCGTGGTCCGCTGCGCCGGCGCGATGGAGCTGCCGGTGGTGGCGCAGGAGCTGGCCCGCACGCACGACGCGGTGGTCGCGCTCGGCGTGGTCATCCGCGGCGGCACCCCGCACTTCGAGTACGTCTGCGACGCGGTGACCGCCGGGCTCACCCGGGTCTCGCTGGACGCGGGCACCCCGGTGGCCAATGGCGTGCTCACCACGAATACCGAGGAGCAGGCGCTGGACCGCGCCGGGCTGCCCGGCTCCGCGGAGAACAAGGGCGAGCAGGCGGCGGCCGCCGCGCTCGACGCCGCGCTCACCCTGCGCACGCTGCGCGGATCGGCGTAACCGTGCCGGTGGTTCGCATCCGTCGCCGGGCCGCGGCGGCGCCCGAGCCGGACTGGGATCTCGAGGTGCGGCCGCGCAAGGCGGTGCGCACCGCGCGGATCGTGGCGGTGGTGCTGCTGATCCTGTTCGTGATCGCGGGTACCGGCATGCGCAATGCCTTCACCGGGGTGAACTTCCGGGTGATCGATCAGATCGCCATGTACGCCATCGGGGTGCTCGCCGCGCTCACCACGCTGCTGCTCACCCGGCCGCGGGTGCGGGTCGGGCCGCGCGGCGTGGCCGTGCGGAACGTGCTCGGCGACCACCTCTTCGGCTGGGAGCACGTCCGCGGCGTCTCCTTCCCGGACCGCAAGGCCTGGGCCCGCCTCGAACTCGAGCACGACGAGTACGTGCCCATGCTCGCGGTGCGGGCCAACGACGGGCAGCGCGCGGTCGACGCGCTGGACCGCATCCGCGAACTCGGCGCCAAGTACACCGCCGCCTGATCAGCGGGTGTCGCCGAGCACCACACCTTCGCGGCGCGGATCGGCGCCACCGGCCAGCCCGCCACCCTCCACGACGATGGCGCTGAGCCCGCTGGTCTGCGGCGCTACCGACACCTGGTGCCCGAGTTCGCGCAGCCGGAGCACCAGCGGGTCGCGGTTGCCGTCGTCGGTGGCGTCGATCGCCGGATGCTCGCCGCCCACTCCGGTGCTCGGGGTATTGCCCGCCCCGAAGGAGACCGCGGAGACCGCCTGCTGCGGCTCCAGGCCCCAGTCCAGCAGCCCGACCAGCGTCTTCACCACGAACTGGATGATCACCGAGCCGCCGGGCGAGCCGGTGACCAGCTGCAGGTCGCCGAGCGCCCCCGCCGCGCCCGGCGCGAAGACCAGGGTCGGGCTCATGGAGCTGCGCGGCCGCTTGCCCGGCTGCAGCCGGTTCGCCACCGGGGCGCCGTCGGTGCCGAGCGGGTCGGCGGCGAAGTCGGTGAGCTGGTTGTTCAGCAGGTAGCCGTCGACCATGTGGAACGAGCCGAAGGCCGACTCCACCGTCGTGGTCATGGCGGCGGCATTGCCGTCGCGGTCCACCACCGAGATGTGGCTGGTGCCGTGCTCGGGCGGCTGCGGGCCGCTGCCCACCGGCACCGGGCCGAAGTCGCCGGGCTGCGCGGTGCCCATGCTGCGCCCCGGATCGATCAGCGCGGCACGCTGCTTCAGATACTCCGGGTTCAGCAGCGCCTGCGGCGAATTGCCTGGCAGTGGAACGAAGTCGGTGTCGGCCACGTACTTGTTGCGGTCGGCGTAGGCGAGCCGCTCGGCCTCCGAGATCAGGTGCACCGCCTCGGCGCGCGGCTTGCCTCCGTTCGCGTCGCGGTGCTCCGGGCCGAGCGCCGCGAGGTCGAAGTTCGCCAGGATGCCGAGCGTGGCCGCCACCGCGATCCCGCCCGACGACGGCGCCGGCATGCCGCAGAGCCGGTGCCCGCGGTAGTCGGTGCAGAGCGGGTCGCGCTCGACCGCCCGGTAGTTCGCCAGGTCCTCGGTGCTGATCAGGCTCGGGGTGCGGCCGCCGGAGCCCGCGCGCGCCGCGTCGACCAGGTTCGCCGCCAGCGCGCCGGTGTAGAAGGCGTCGGCGCCGTCGGTGGCGACGGTGTTCAGCGTCTTGCTGTAGGCGGGGTTGGTGAGCACCGTTCCAGCGCGCTTCGGCGTGCCGTCCGGCTCCAGGAAGTAGCCGCGGGCGTTCGCGTCCCGCGCCAGCTGCGGCGCCGACTCGGCGATCTGCCCGGCCAGCCGGGCGCTGATCGGGAAGCCGCTGTCCGCCAGCGTGATCGCCGGGCCGAAGAGCTCCCGCCAGCCGGTGCTGCCGTGCGCGGCGTGCACCTGATCGAGCATGCGCAGCACGCCGGGGACGCCGATCGAGCGGCCGCTGGCCCTGGTGTCCGGCGCGGGCTCGGTGCGCTCGGTGTCGCTGACCCAGCGCAGGTAGTTCTCGGTGGCGGCCGCGGGCGCCGTCTCCCTGCCGTCGTAGGCGCGCAGGCTGTTGCTCGCCCTGTCGTAGTAGAGCAGGAAGGCGCCGCCGCCGATGCCGGAGGCCTGCGGCTCCACCAGCCCGAGCACCGCCTGCGCCGCCACCAGGGCGTCGGCCGCGGTGCCGCCGTCGCGCAGCACCTCGCAGGCCGCCTCGGTGGCGACCGGGTTGGCGGTCGAGACGGCATAGGTCGCGGTCCGCACCGTGCTCATGCCGGAGCGGTAGCCGCTCGCGATCTCCGGGTTGGTGGCGATATCGCCGCCCCCCGTCGGCCCGGCCGCCGTCACCGGCGTCCCGTTCGGCCCCGCCACGCAGCTGCCGCCCGTGGCCTCCCCATCGGACGAACACCCGGCGGCCAGCCCCACCGTCAGCAGCAGCGCCGCCGTGGCGCCGGACCAGCTTCCCCACACGCGCCTCATGCCGGAACTGTAACGCCGGAGCGGGTGCCCCCGCGGGCATCTTCCCGGTATCGGGAGGGCCGCGGGGAGGGCGCGGGCGCATTCTGCGGTCGGTAGCCTCGGACGGGTGGCGATCGAGGCGGTGATGATCGACTTCTCCGGCACGCTGTTCCGGCTGGAGGAGGACGAGTCCTGGTACGCGGACCTGGTGCACCCGGGCGGTGCGCCGTTCGACGTGCACGAGACGGCGGAGATCATGCGCCGGATGACGGCGCCGGTGGGCCGCACGGTCGAGCTGGACGCGGCGGGCGCACACGCCTGGGCGCACCGCGACCTGGATCCGGCGCTGCACCGCGCGGCCTACCTGACGGTGCTGCTGGCCAGCGGTGTCCCCGACACCGAGCAGGCCACCCGGCTCTACGAGCGGCTCATCGACCCGGCCGAGTGGCAGCCGTACCCCGACACCGGCGCCGCGCTCGAGCTACTCGCCGCCCACGACATTCCGGTCGCGGTGGTCAGCAATATCGCCTTCGACCTGCGCCCGGCCTTCGCCGCGCGGGGCTGGGACCGGCTGGTGCGCGCCTTCACGCTCTCCTACGAGGTGGGCGCGGTGAAGCCGGAGCCGGGCATCTTCGAGGCGGCGCTGCGGGCGCTCGGCGCGGCCCCGGAGCGCACGCTCATGATCGGCGACAGCGCCGAGGCGGACGGCGGCGCCACCGCGCTCGGCTGCGCCTTCGCCGAGGTGCCGCCGCTGCCGACCGCCGAGCGGCCCGCGGCGCTGCTGGCCGCGCTCGCCGCGCACGGAGTGCGGCAGCCCTGAGCGGCGCTCGGCCTGTCGGAGGCCGTGGATAGGCTGGGTCCGTGGCAGATCCCGCGACGTACCGGCCCGCGCCGGGCACCATTCCGGTGGAACCCGGCGTCTACAAGTTCCGTGACGTCCACGGCCGGGTCGTCTACGTCGGCAAGGCCAAGAGCCTGCGCTCCCGGCTGAACTCGTACTTCGCCGATATCGCCTCGCTGCACCCCCGGACCAGGCAGATGGTCACCACCGCCGCGAGCGTGGAGTGGACCGTCGTCTCCACCGAGGTGGAGGCGCTGCAGCTGGAGTACAACTGGATCAAGGAGTTCGACCCGCGCTTCAATGTCCGGTATCGGGACGACAAGTCCTACCCGGTGCTCGCGGTGACGCTGAACGAGGAGTTCCCCCGGCTCTTCGTCTACCGCGGCGCGCGGCGCAGGGGCGTCCGCTACTTCGGCCCGTACGCGCACGCCTGGGCCATCCGGGAAACGCTCGACCTGCTGCTCCGGGTCTTCCCGGCGCGCACCTGCTCGAACGGGGTCTTCAAGCGGCACAACCAGATCGGCAGGCCGTGTCTGCTCGGCTACATCGACAAGTGCTCGGCGCCGTGCGTCGGCCGGGTCACCCCGGGCCAGCACCGCGACATCGTCGACGACTTCTGCGACTTCCTGGCCGGCCGCACCGACAAGATGGTCAAGCAGCTGGAGCGCCGCATGCACGACGCCTCCGACGACCTGGATTTCGAACTGGCCGCCCGGCTCCGCGACGACGTGCGGGCGCTGCGCCGGGCCATGGAGAAGCAGGCGGTGGTGCTCGGCACCGGCACCGACGCGGATGTGATCGCCTTCGCCACCGACGAACTCGAGGTCGCGGTGCAGATCTTCCACGTCCGCGACGGCCGGGTGCGCGGCCAGCGCGGCTGGGTGGTGGACAAGTCCGGCGACGCGGTGGACGTCGCGGACGCCGGCGGCGAGCTGGCCGCCCTGGTCGAGCAGTTCCTCACCCAGTTCTACGGCGAGGAGGCCGCCGTCGCCGGGCAGACCCCGGACGGGCAGTCCGGCTCCGCGGTGCCGCGCGAGGTGCTCGTCCCCGAGCTCCCCACCGACGTGGACGAGGTGCAGGAGTGGCTCGGGAGGCTGCGCGGCGCCGCCGTGCGGGTCCGGGTGCCGCAGCGCGGCGACAAGAAGGCGCTGGCCGAGACGGTGCAGCGGAACGCCGCCGAGGCGCTGGCCCAGCACAAGCTCAAGCGCGCGGGCGACCTCACCTCGCGCTCGGCCGCGCTGCAGGACATCCAGGACGCGCTGGAGCTGGACTCCGCGCCGCTGCGCATCGAGTGCGTCGACATCAGCCACGTGCAGGGCACCGACGTGGTGGCCTCGCTGGTGGTGTTCGAGGACGGGCTGGCGCGCAAGTCCGAGTACCGGCACTTCGCCATCAAGGAGGCGGCCGGCGAGGGCCGCTCCGACGATGTCGGCAGTATCGCCGAGGTCACCCGCCGCCGCTTCTACCGGCTGCGCAAGGACCGCGAGGAGGCCGCCGCCGAGCTGGACGGCGAGCCGGTGCCGGACGCCGACGCGCCGGAGGCCCCCGGCTCGGGGACCTTCGACCGGAACGGCCTGCCCGCCGACGAGACGCCCACCTCGCGGCCCGGGATCGACCCGAACACCGGCAAGCCGCGCCGCTTCGCCTACCCGCCGAACCTGTACGTGGTCGACGGCGGCGCCCCGCAGGTGGCGGCCGCCGCCGAGGTGCTCGACGACATGGGCATCACCGACGTGGCGGTGATCGGGCTGGCCAAGCGGCTGGAGGAGGTCTGGGTGCCGGGCGAGCCGGACCCGGTGATCCTGCCGCGCAACAGCGAGGCGCTGTTCCTGCTGCAGCGGGTGCGTGACGAGGCCCACCGCTTCGCCATCACCTTCCACCGGAGCAAGCGCTCCCGGCGGATGACGGCCTCGGCGCTGGACTCCGTGCGCGGCCTCGGCGATGCCAGGCGCACCGCGCTGGTCACCCATTTCGGCTCGGTGGCCAAGCTCAGGGAGGCGACGGTGGAGCAGATCACCGAGGTCCCCGGGATCGGCGTCGCGACCGCCAAGGCGGTGCTCGCGGTGCTCAACGAGCAGGACGCGCCGTGACGGCCGTGCGCGGCGGGGGGAATGCGTGCCCGCTTTCGCGTACGTTGTCCCTGTGCCCCTGGCCGGCTGCGGCCCGGGCGGATCGGAGAGGCCAAGCGAACCCGACCTCCTGCAGGTCGCGTCGGACACGAACCGGTAGGACATGACACGCGTCGACAACACCAATGCCGAGAACCCGGCGCCGGAGCGCGGCTCCGGCGCCACCCGTCCGCAGGTCGAGGTCGTGGTCGTGACCGGGCTCTCCGGCGCGGGCCGCGGCACCGCGGCCCGGGTGCTGGAGGACCTGGGGTGGTACGTCACCGACAACCTGCCGCCCGAGCTGATCGGCCGCATGGTGGAGCTCGGCGCCTCCGCCGAGCCGCCGATCCGCAAGCTGGCGCTGGTGATGGATGTGCGCAGCCGGTTCTTCACCGGTGACCTCGGCGTCGTCACCGAGCCGCTGCACGCGCTCGGCGTGCCGACCGGCGTGCTGTTCCTGGAGGCCTCGGACGACGTGCTGATCCGCCGCTTCGGCTTCGCCCGGCGCAGGCACCCGCTGCAGAGCGAGAGCGCCGACGGCACGCTCTCGGCCGGGATCGCCGCCGAGCGGGTCCGGCTGGCCGCCGTGCGCGACGCCGCCGACCTGGTCATCGACACCACCGAGCTCTCCATCCACCAGCTGCACCGCAAGCTGGAGGAGGCCTACGGCGGCGGCACCCCGGCGGCGCTGCAGCTCACCGTGCAGTCCTTCGGCTTCAAACACGGCGTCCCGCTCGACGCCGACATGGTGCTCGACGTGCGCTTCCTGCCCAATCCGCACTGGATTCCGGAGCTGCGCGAGCACACCGGCCAGGAGCCGATGGTGCGCGACTACGTGCTCGGGCGGCCGGGCGCGGACGACTACCTGCGCACCGGTCACCACTTGGTGAACCTGACCGCGAACGGCTACCGCCAGGAGGGGAAGCGATACATGACCGTCGCAGTCGGCTGCACCGGAGGCAGGCATCGGAGCGTGGCGATCGCGGAGGCGCTGGCCGCGCTGACCAGCAGCGCGGAGGAGTCCGGCGCGGTCGACACCGTGCGCGTCGTGCACCGGGATCTGGGGCGCGAGTGACGGCGGGCGGCGATGCCGGTGGCACACCCGCCCCCGGCGACCTCGCGGTGGCGGCGCTCGGCGGCGGGCACGGCCTGTTCGCGACGCTCTCCGCGGTGCGCAGGCTGACCGACCGGGTGACCGCGGTGGTCACCGTCGCCGACGACGGCGGCTCGTCCGGCCGGCTGCGCTCCGAGCTCGGCATGCTGCCCCCCGGCGATCTGCGGATGGCGCTGGCCGCGCTCGCCGCCGAGGCGGGCGGCTCGCTGACCAGGGTGGTGCAGCACCGCTTCGGCGGCACCGGCGCGCTCGCCGGGCACTCGGTCGGCAACCTGATCCTGGCCGGGCTCACCGAGGTGCTCGGCGACCCGGTGGCCGCGCTGGACGAGCTGGCCCGGCTGCTCGGCGTCGTCGGCCGGGTGCTGCCGATGGCGCCGATCGCGCTCGACATCGAGGCCGACGTCTCCGGCCTGGAGGCCGACCCGCGGGTCAGCCGCTGCATCCGCGGCCAGGTCGCGGTGGCCACCACCCCGGGCACGGTGCGCCGGGTGCGGCTCATCCCCTCCGACCCGCCCGCCGCGCCCGCCGCCGTCTCGGCCATCGAGCACGCCGACGTGGTGGTGCTCGGGCCCGGCTCCTGGTTCACCAGCGTCATCCCGCACGTGCTGGTCCCGCAGCTGCACGAGGCGCTGCTGCACACCAGGGCGCGCAAGGTGCTCGTGCTCAACCTCGCCGCCGAGCCGGGGGAGACGGCGGGCTTCTCCGCCGAGCGCCACCTGCACGTATTGTCGCAGCACGCACCGGATTTCGGGGTCGACGACGTGCTCGTGGACTCCGGCTCGGTGCCGGAGGGGCGCGAGCGCGAACACCTGGCCAGGGCCGCCGGGCAATTGCGCGCCCGGGTAACCTTCTCCGATGTCGCCGAGGCGGGGACCGACCGGCATCACCCCGGAAAGCTCGCCGCCGCACTGGATCAGCTGATCCGGCAACCTCGGCCGCAACTGGCAGAGCTTCGAGTCGAGGGACGGCACATGGGCGCGGATGTGCGGCCCGGGTTGGGTGGAAAGGAGCGCGTCTCGTGGCGATGACAGCCGAGGTGAAGGACGAGCTGAGCCGGCTCAGCGTGGCGCAGGTGAGCGCCAGGAAGGCAGAGCTCTCGGCGCTGCTCCGGTTCGCGGGCGGGCTGCACATCGTCGGTGGCCGGGTGATCGTCGAGGCCGAGGTCGACATGGGGTCGATCGCGCGCAGGCTGCGCCGGGAGATCTTCGAGCTCTACGGCTACGGCTCCGATGTGCACGTGCTCGGCGCGGGCGGGCTCCGCAAGACCAGCCGCTACGTGGTCCGGGTCTCCAAGGAGGGCGAGGCGCTGGCCAGGCAGACCGGGCTGCTCGACGTGCGCGGCCGCCCGGTGCGCGGGCTGCCCGCGCAGGTCGTCGGCGGCAGCATCGGGGACGCGGAGGCCGCCTGGCGCGGCGCGTTCCTGGCGCACGGCTCGCTCACCGAGCCCGGGCGCTCCTCGGCGCTCGAGGTGAGCTGCCCCGGCCCGGAGGCGGCGCTGGCGCTGGTCGGCGCGGCCCGGCGGCTCGGCATCGCGGCCAAGGCCCGCGAGGTGCGCGGCACCGACCGGGTGGTGGTGCGCGACGGCGAGGCGATCGGCGCGCTGCTCACCAGGATGGGCGCCCAGGACACCAGGCTCACCTGGGAGGAGCGCCGGATGCGGCGCGAGGTGCGGGCCACCGCCAACCGGCTGGCCAACTTCGACGACGCCAACCTGCGCCGCTCGGCGCGCGCCGCGGTGGCCGCGGCCGCCAGGGTGGAGCGGGCGCTCGAGATCCTCGCCGACGAGGTGCCCGACCATCTCGCCGCCGCGGGCAAGCTGCGGGTGCAGCACCGCCAGGCCTCGCTGGAGGAGCTCGGTCAGCTCGCCGAGCCGCCGATGACCAAGGACGCGGTGGCGGGCCGGATCCGGCGGCTGCTCTCGATGGCGGACCGCCGGGCCAAGGAACTGGGCATCCCGGACACCGAGTCGGCGGTGACCGCCGAACTGCTGGACGACGCCTGACCGGCGGCAGGTGCATGTCGGTGAGGTCACGGCCTGCTACTAGGGTGAGTAGGGCATCGGAGTATCCGCCTGAAAGCTGAGGAGCGATAACGTGACTGTCCGGGTAGGCATCAACGGCTTCGGCCGTATCGGACGTAACTTCTTCCGTGCGGTGGAGGCGCAGAAGGCGCTGGGTACCACCGACATCGAGATCGTCGCGGTCAACGACCTCACCGACAATGCGACCCTGGCCACGCTGCTGAAGTACGACTCGATCCTCGGCCGGCTGCCGAAGGACGTGTCGCTCGACGGCGAGGACACCATCGTCGTCGGGGACCAGCGGATCAAGGCCCTCGCGATCAAGGAGGGCCCGTCGGCCCTGCCGTGGGGCGACCTCGGCGTGGACGTGGTGGTCGAGTCCACCGGCATCTTCACCGACGCCACCAAGGCCAAGGGCCACCTGGCCGCGGGCGCCAAGAAGGTCATCATCTCGGCCCCGGCCAAGGGCGAGGACATCACCATCGTGCTCGGCGTCAACGACGACAAGTACGACGGCAGCCAGAACATCATCTCGAACGCCTCCTGCACCACCAACTGCCTCGGCCCGCTGGCCAAGGTGCTGCACGACGAGTTCGGCATCGTCAAGGGGCTGATGACGACCATCCACGCCTACACCCAGGACCAGAACCTGCAGGACGCGCCGCACGCCGACCTGCGCCGTGCCCGCGCCGCCGCGCTGAACATCGTGCCCACCGGCACCGGCGCCGCGAAGGCCATCGGCCTGGTGCTGCCCGAGCTGCAGGGCAAGCTGGACGGCTACGCGCTGCGCGTCCCGGTCCCGACCGGCTCGGTCACCGACCTGACCGCGCAGCTGGCCAAGCCCGCCTCGGTGGACGAGGTCAACGCCGCGCTGAAGGAAGCCGCCGAGGGCCGCCTGAAGGGCATCCTGAAGTACAACACCGACCCGATCGTCTCCAGCGACATCGTCACCGACCCGCACTCCTCGATCTTCGACGCGCCGCTCACCAAGGCGATCGACGACCAGATCAAGGTCGTCTCCTGGTACGACAACGAGTGGGGCTACTCCAACCGCCTGGCCGACCTCATCGGCCTCGTCGGCAAGTCGCTCTGACCCGCATGGCTGTCAGGACACTGCGGGATCTCCTCGCCGACGGCGTCGAGGGCAGGGGCGTGCTGGTGCGCTCCGACCTCAACGTCCCGCTCGGCGAGGACGGGCAGATCACCGATCCCGGCCGGATCATCGCGTCGGTGCCGACCCTGAAGGCGCTGGTCGAGGCCGGCGCCAAGGTGGTCGTCACCGCGCACCTGGGCCGGCCCAAGGGCGAGCCCGACCCGAAGCTCTCGCTGGCGCCGGTCGCCGCGAAGCTCGCCGAGGAGCTGGGCCGCAATGTCCAGCTCGCCGGTGACGTGGTGGGCCAGGACGCGCTGGCCCGCTCCGAGGGGCTCACCGACGGCGACGTGCTGCTGCTGGAGAACATCCGCTTCGACAAGCGGGAGACCAGCAAGGACGCCGCCGAGCGCGGCAGGCTGGCCGCCGCGCTGGTCGAGCTGGTCGGCGAGGACGGCGCGTTCGTCTCCGACGGCTTCGGCGTCGTGCACCGCGAGCAGGCGTCGGTCTACGACGTGGCGAAGCTGCTGCCGCACTACGCGGGCACGCTGGTGGCCGCCGAGGTCGAGGTGCTGCGCAAGCTCACCGGCGAGGACTCCGCGGACGGCGCCGACCGCCCGTACGCGGTGGTGCTCGGCGGCTCCAAGGTCTCGGACAAGCTGGCCGTGATCGAGGCGCTCGCCCCCCGGGTCGACACCCTGGTCATCGGCGGCGGCATGTGCTTCACCTTCCTCGCCGCGCAGGGTTTCCCGGTCGGCTCCTCGCTGCTGCAGCAGGAGATGATCGAGACCTGCAAGGAGCTGCTGGACCGGTACGCCGACGTGATCCACCTGCCGCGCGACATCGTGGTGGCGGATCGCTTCGCGGCCGACGCCGAGACCAAGGTCGTTCCGGCGGAGCAGATCCCGGACGGCTGGAGCGGCCTCGACATCGGCCCCGAGTCGGCGCGGCGCTTCGCGGCGCTGCTCACCGAGGCGCGGACGATCTTCTGGAACGGCCCGATGGGCGTGTTCGAGTTCGAGGCGTTCGAGGCGGGCACCCGCGGCGTCGCCGAGGCGATCCGCACCGCCACCGGCAAGGGCGCCTTCACCGTCGTCGGCGGTGGCGACTCGGCCGCGGCCGTGCGCGCGCTCGGGCTGCCCGAGGACGGCTTCTCGCACATCTCCACCGGTGGCGGGGCCTCGCTGGAGTACCTGGAGGGCAAGGAACTTCCCGGTATCGCCGTCCTCGACGGGGAGGCGTGACATGGCGCGCAAACCGCTGATCGCGGGCAACTGGAAGCTGAACCTCAACCACCTCGAGGCCATCACCCTGGTGCAGAAGATCGCCTTCGCGCTCCCGGAGAAGTACTTCGACCGGGTGGACGTGGCGGTCATCCCGCCCTTCACCGACCTGCGCAGCGTGCAGAACCTGGTCGAGGGCGACAAGCTGCTCCTCACCTACGGGGCCCAGGACGTGTCGACGCACGACTCCGGCGCCTACACCGGGGAGATCAGCGGCGGCATGCTCGCCAAGCTGGGGTGCAGCTACGCGGTGGTCGGGCACTCGGAGCGGCGGCAGTACCACAGCGAGGACGACGCCACCGTGCTCGCCAAGGCCAAGCAGGCGCTGAAGCACGGGATCACCCCGATCGTGTGCATCGGCGAGGGGCTCGGCGTGCGCGAGGCGCAGACCCACGTCGAGTACAACCTGGAGCAGCTGCGGGGCTCGCTGCGGGGGCTCACGGCCGAGGAGATCGCGCGGGTGGTGATCGCCTACGAGCCGGTGTGGGCCATCGGCACCGGCAAGGTCGCCACCCCGGCCGACGCGCAGGAGGTGTGCGGCGCCATCCGCAAGGAGCTGCACACCCTGGCCTCGCCGGAGGTCGCCGGGCAGGTGCGCATCCTGTACGGCGGCTCGGTGAACGCCAAGAACGTCGGCGAGCTGGTCGCGCAGCCCGATGTCGACGGTGCGCTGGTCGGCGGGGCGTCGCTCAAGGGCGACGAGTTCGCGCAGCTCTCCGCGATCGCCGCGGGCGGCCCGCTGCTCTGAGCTGGTCGCGCGGCCCGGTTCGCCTCGGCGAGCCGGGCCGTCGCGCGTTCCGGGTCAGGTGGCGCGCAGGGTGAGCCCGCTGCCGTTGTCGTTGCGCAGCGTGAGCAGGTCGGCGTCGACGGTGAGGGTGGCGTGGCCGTCCAGGGCGCGCAGCACCGACTGCTCGATCTCCATCACCGCCGGCGGGCAGAGCATCCTGGTGGTCGCCACCCGGAAGGTGGCCGCGCCGTCGCCCACCTCCGCGGTGCCGGTGAGCTGATTGCAGCCCGCCGAGCCGGTGACCGCGCCGTCCCGGTCGATCCGCAGGGACGGGGCGGCCTGGTCGATGGCCTCGGAGCGGATCCTGGCCTCCGGGGTGAGCAGCTCGGTCACCGTCCAGGTGGTGTCGCGCACCGGCCGGTCCGGCTGGGCGATCTTCTTGTCCAGCAGCTCGACGGTCTGGCCCTCGGCGCGCAGGGTGAGCGTGCCGTCGGTGAGCTGCCAGGTCGGGGTGGCATTGAGCAGCCGGGCCACCCACTGGTCGGCGTCGGCGCGGTCGCCGGGGCAGCCCATGAGCGTGCCCGCGAGTTCGCCCACCCGCAGCACGTCGCCGTCGAAGCTCACCGGGCCGGTGGTGGTGTTGCACCCGGCATTCGCCGACACCCGGCCGTCGGCGAAGCGCAGCGTCAGCGGGCCGCCGCCGGGGATCGGGGTGCCGTCGACGGACGTGGACAGGAACGTACGGCCCATCGGGGTGTCGCCGGGGGCGGGGGAGTCGGAGTCACCGTCGTCGACACAGGCGACGGCACACAGGGCGAACAGCACAACCGCGCCGAAACGCAGCAAGTTGGCCGGCATGCGCCGATTGTCGCACAGGGTTTGTTTGCCACGCCTTCGGCGCGGCGGGGTTCGCGCCCTTCGGGGGCTCGCGGTCCGGTGGCCGCGACTTGCGCCTGCGGCGCGTGCGTCGCGGCCACCGGACCGCGAGCCGGGCGCGAACCCGTGGTGGGCGGGTTCGGAGTGGTCGCGCTGGATATTGTCGTTCGGTGAGTACTGCTGATGCCACCGCTCCGGTGTCCACCTGGGCGCCCCTGCGCTCACCGCTGTATCGGGCGCTGTGGATCGCGCAGCTGGTGTCGAATCTGGGCACCTGGATGCAGACGGTGGGCGCGCAGTGGTCGCTGGTGTCCGAGCCGAACGCGGCGACGCTGGTCTCGCTGGTGCAGACGGCGATCACGCTGCCGGTGATGCTGCTCTCCATCCCCTCCGGCGTCCTGGCCGACCTGCTCGACCGGCGCAACCTGCTGCTGGCGGCGCAGTCGGCGATGGCGCTGCTCGCCGCGGTGCTCGCCGTCGCCACGGCGACCGGCCACACCAGCCCGGGCGTGCTGCTCACCCTGCTCTTCCTGCTCGGCTGCGGCCAGGCCATGACGGCGCCGGCCTGGCAGGCCATCCAGCCGGAGCTGGTGCCGCGCGAGCAGATTCCCTCGGCGGCGGCGCTGGGCAGCATGAGCGTGAACATCGGCCGCGCGGTCGGCCCCGCGGTGGCGGGCGTGCTGGTGGCCGCCTCCGGCCCGACGCTGGTGTTCGCGCTGAACGCCGCCTCCTTCGTCGGCATCGTCGCGGTGCTCTTCCTGTGGCGCCGCCCGCGCACCGACCGGCAGCTGCCCACCGAGCGCCCGCTGGCCGCGCTGCAGGCGGGCACCCGCTTCATCCGCGCCGCCCCCGCCATCCGGCGGGTGCTCATGCGCTCGCTGCTCTTCGTCGCCCCGGCCAGCGCGCTCTGGGCGCTGCTCCCGGTGGTCGCGGCGGATCAGCTCGGGCTCTCCTCCTCCGGCTACGGCCTGATGCTCGGCGCGCTCGGGCTCGGCGCGGTCGCCGGGGCGGTCGGGCTCGGCAGGCTGCGGCGCCGGCTCGACCCCACCGCCCGGCTCGCGGTCGCCGCCGTCCTGTTCGGCGTCGCCACGCTGGGGGTGGCGGTGCTCCCGGTGCTCTGGCCGGTGCTGGTGCTGCTGGTCTTCGGTGGCCTGGCCTGGCTGCTCGCCATGTCCACGCTGAACGCGACCATGCAGCTGCTGCTCCCGGCCTGGGTGCGGGCCCGCGGGCTCGCCGTGTACATGCTGGTGTTCATGGGCGGGCAGGCCGTCGGCTCGCTGGTGTGGGGGCTGGTCGCGAACGCGTACGGCGTCGTCGCCACGCTGATCGCGGTGGCCGCGCTGCTCGGGCTGTGCGCCGTGAGCACGCTCTGGCTCCCCATCCGGCACGACCCCGAGGCGCTCGACCTCACCCCGGCCGCCTTCTGGCCGGAGCCGCAGCTGGTGGTCGAGCCGGACCCCGCGGACGGCCCGGTGCTGGTGCTGAGCAGCTACGACGTCGACCCCGGCGACCGCGACGGCTTCCTCGCCGCCATGGCCTTCGTCGGCCGCTCCCGGCAGCGCACCGGCGCCATGGAGTGGCGGCTCTACCGCGATGTCGGCGTGCTCGACCGCTACGTGGAGGCGTTCGTGGTGCGCTCCTGGGCCGAGCACATGCACCAGCACCAGGTGCGGCTGACCGCGCAGGACCGACTGCGCGAACAGGAGGTACGGCGCTTCGCCACCGGCGGCGAACAGATCACCCACCTGGTCGCGGTCGAGCCACGCTGACCCGGTGCGGAGCATGCCGCGCGCTCCCATAGACTGACGGGCATGCGGATGTTCCTGGATATCCTCCTGATCGTCACCAGCGTGCTGCTGGTGCTGCTGGTGCTGCTGCACCGCGCCAAGGGTGGAGGCCTGTCCAGCCTGTTCGGCGGCGGTATGCAGTCGAGCCTCTCCGGCTCGACCGTCGCCGAGAAGAACCTCGACCGCATCACCATCTTCACCGGCATCATCTGGCTCATCGCCATTCTCGGCATCGGCCTGGAGATCAAGTTCTCCTGACCCGCGCGCTCACCCGGTGCGCGGCACCCGCCCGTCCACGTCGGTGAAGCCGTAGCGCTCGGCCAGATCGGCCACCCGCCACGCCTTTCCGGTGAGTTCGGCGCGCGCCGGGTCCTCGGCCAGCGCGGCGACGGCGCGGCCCGCGAACCGCGGCGTCTCCGCCTCCGCCAGGTCGACCGTCGCCTCGCCCGGCAGCGTCACCAGCCGCCGGCCCGAGCCGTCGGCCGGAACCAGCTGCAGCAGTTCGGTGTCGACGATGCCGGGCCACAGCGACACCACCGTCACCCCCGACCCCGCGAGGTCGTGCGCCAGATCCGCGGTGAGCCGGTCCACCGCGGTCTTGCCGACCCCGTAGACGGCATTGTGCATGTACCGGATCGAGCCGGGCGAGGAGATCTGCGCGATCAACCCGCCCGCGGCGCGCAGCAGGTCGGCGGCGTAATAGGCGGCCGCGTAGTGCGAGCGCACCCCGACGTCGAAGGTCTCGTCCCAGGCCGCGGGCGGCACCTCCCAGAACGGCCTGCCCAGGTGCCTGGCCGCGGCGGGGGAGTTGTAGACATTGTTGACCAGCACGTCGAGCCTGCCGTGCGTGCCGCGCACCCGCTCGAAGAGCGCGGCCACCGCCGCGTCGTCGCGGTGATCGCAGACCACCGGCACCCCGCTGCCGCCCAGCGCCCCGACCTCGGCCGCGGTCTCCTCCAGCGTCCCCGGCAGGCGCCCTTTCCCGCCGCCGCGGCCGGTCAGGTAGACGGTCGCGCCCGCCGCCCCCAGCTCCAGGGCCACGCCCTTGCCGATGCCCCGGCTCGCGCCGGTCACCACTGCGATCACCTCGGGTGTTCCGCTCATGGTTGCAGCACACTACCGTCGAATGAGAACACGTTCTAGTAGAGGGGAGTGGGCCGTGGCGCTCACCCGACGGGAGTTCACGACCGGCGAGGTCACCATGCGGGTCACCGAGGCGGGCTCCGGCCCGCCGGTGATCTTCTGCCACGGCTTCCCGCACACCGGCTACATCTGGCACCGGCAGCTGACCGCGCTGGCGGCGGCCGGGTACCACGCGCTCGCGCCCGACCTGCGCGGCGCGGGCGGCACCGCCTGCCCGCCGGCCGGCTGCGCGAACCGCGAGGTGATCGGCGACCTGCTGGCGCTGCTCGACGACATCGGTGCCGAGCGCGCGGTCTTCGCCGGGCTGGATTTCGGCGCCGCGCTGGTCTGGGAGCTGGCCTGGCGGGCGCCGGAGCGGATCAGCGGGCTGATCGTGCTGAACAATGTCTTCCAGCCCCGGCCGCCGAAGCCGCCGAGCGAGCTCTGGGCCGCGGCCGCCCGCAAGCACTTCCTGCACCTGGAGTACTTCCAGCGCGAAGGCCCCGCCGACGCCGAGCTGAACAGCGCCCCCCGCGACTTCCTGGCCCGGGTGTACTACGCGCTCAGCGCCGACTACCACTACTTCGACACCTGGCGCTTCCCGCCGGAGAACACCGGCTACCTGGACGTGCTGCCGGCGGCGCCGCCGCTGCCGTGGCGCTGGCTCTCGACCGGGGAGCTCGACACCCTCGCGGCCGAGTTCACCCGCACCGGCTTCACCGGCGGGCTCGGCTGGTACCGCGCGCTGGACCGGAACTGGGAGCTCACCGCGGAGTTCGCCGGGCAGCCGATCACCGTGCCCACGTACTTCCTCTACGGGGACAAGGACCCGGATATCGAGGGGTTCAGCGGGCGCGACCCGTTCGGCACCATGCGCAAGCACGTGCCGGGGCTGCGCCGGACGGACGAGATCGCCGGGGCCGGGCACCTGGTGCAGCTGGAGCGCACCGCCGAGGTGAACGCGCTGCTGCTGCGCTACCTGGCCGAGCTCTAGCGGTACTCGTCGGCGAGCGCGGCGTACGGCTCCCAGCGCGGGAGCTCGCGCTCCTCCAGGTGCGCGCAGAGCCGGTCGAGCAGGAACTGCCAGCGCGGGCCGAGCTCGCGCGCCTCCTCGTGGCCCACGTGCCTGCGGCTCAGCTCGACGGTGGTGACCACGCCGACGTGCCGCAGCCGCACCTCCAGCGCGGAGCCGTCGAGCAGCACGGTCAGCGTGTGCGGCGCCTCGCGGTGCTCGACCGACACCGCGATCGGGCCCGCCACCGGGCCGTCGAACGGGGTCAGGTAGCCATCCTCGACGGTGCCGAGCCAGCTCGCCACCCGCGGCGGCTCGGTGATGGCCGCCCACACGGCGAGCACCGGCTGCGCGAACGAGCGCTGGTAGTGCAGCTCCACCAGATCGCGCGCGGGGACGCCGTGCTCGGGCCGGACCTCGCCGAGTACCGAGTTCGCGGTGTCTGCCGGTGCGGTTGCCATGGTCGATCCCTTCGGTGGACGGGTGCTGGAGTTCCCCCAACTGTATTGCCGGAGGGTCGCCACCGAATCGCATTCGGCGGTGTCGATCACAGCAGGTCGCGGGCCGCGCGCTCGATGGTGGCCTCGTCGAGCAGGACGTGCGCGGCGGCCGGGCCGAGCGGGACGAAGCTGTCCGCGCTGGTGACCCGGGCCATGCGGCCGGTGAAGCCGCCGTCGAGCAGCGCGGTGAGCACCGACTCGGAGACGCCGCCGCTGCGCCTGGTCTCGTCGGCGACCAGGACCCGGCCGGTGGCGCGGGCGGCGCGCAGCAGGTCGGCCACGGGGAGCGGGGTGAGCCAGCGAAGATCGAGCACCCGGGCGCCGATGCCGTCGGCGGCGAGCCGGCGCGCCACCCGCAGGCACATCGGGACGGTATTGGCGAAGCAGACCAGGGTGAGGTCGGCTCCGGTGCCGTACTCGCGGGCACCGCCGATCGGCACGTGCGCGGAATCCGGTGCGGCGAGCCAGCCCTCGTCGCCGGGTTCGTGCAGGTCGCGGGTGTGGTAGAGCGCGATGGGCTCGAGGAGGACGCAGACCCGGCCGTCCACCCTGGCCGCCGCGAGGCAGGTGCGCAGCAGCGCGGCGGCATCGTCGGCGCGGGCGGGGGAGGCGAGCACCAGCCCGGGGATATCGCGCAGGGCGGCAACGGCATTGTCATTGTGGAAGTGGCCGCCGAACCCCTTCTGGTAGCCGTAGCCGGCGACGCGCACCACGGTGCCGTTGCGGTAGCGGCCCCGGGAGAAGAACGGCAGCGTGGCGGCCTCGCCGCGCAGCTGGTCGGCGGCATTGTGCAGGTACGCCAGGTACTGGATCTCCGGGACCGGGAGGAAGCCCGCCAGTGCCGCGCCGAGCGCGGTGCCGAGGATGCTCTGCTCGTCCAGCAGGGTGTCGAATACGCGGCGCGGGCCGAAGCGGGTGCGCAGGTTCTTGGTGACGCCGTAGACGCCGCCCTTGCGGGCCACGTCCTCGCCGAACACCAGGACGGCGGGGTCGGCGGCGAGTGCCTCGGCGAGGGTGTGGTTGATCGCCGCCGCGAGGGTCAGGGGGGTTTCGTGCGCTGTGGCCGTGCGTTCGGCCTCCGCGCGGACGGCGTCCGGGTGAGCCGGGGCTAGCGGGGCGACGACCTCGGCCGCCGAGCCCAGCTGTACCTCGGTGAGCACGTCCGTTGCCGCCATCGTGACGGCGCCGTGCACGCGGTCGTGCAGGGCCAGGACGTCGACGCCGCGGCTGGCGAGGAGGCGGGCGGTGGCGAGGAGCGGGTCGCGGGCGGCGTCGGCGGTGATCTGGGCGGGGGAGCGGTAGCCGGACTCGACGTCGGAACCCGCGTGGCCGAGCAGCCGGACCGTGCGCAGCCGGAGGAACGCGGGTTTGCGGTGCTCGCGCACCCAGTCGGTGGCGGTGCTCGCGGTGGCGAGGGTGTCCTCGAGGTCGGTGCCGTCCGCCTCGAACCAGCGCAGGCCGGGGCGGGTGGCGTAGGCGGTGCGGATCCAGCCGGGCGGGGTGGGGACGCTGAGGCCGATGCCGTTGTCCTCGCAGACGAAGAGGATCGGCATCGAGATGTTCTGGTGGGCGGTGTGGATGGCGGTATTGATGGCGCCGGTGGCGGTGGACTGGTTGGCGGAGGCGTCGCCGAAGGTGCACAGGACCAGCGCGTCGGCGGGCCACTCCGGGTGCGCGCCGGGGCGATTGAGGGCGAAGGCGAGGCCGACGGCTCTCGGGAGGTGCGAGGCGATGGTCGAGGTCTGCGGGATGATCGCGGCCTCGGCGCGGCCGAAGACCTTGTGCCTGCCGCCCGCGATCGGCTCGGATTTCGCCGCGACCACGCCGAGCAGGACGTCCCGGATGGGGTCCAGGTCCGGCACCTTGCGGCAGCGGTGCACGTAGAACGCGCCCGAACGGTAGTGCAGGAGCGCGGGGTCCGTCGTCCGCGTCGCCTCCGCCAGCGCCGCGTTGCCCTCGTGCCCCGCCGAGCCGATGCTGTAGAACCCCCGCTTCTCCGCCCCCAGCCGCCGCGCCGCGAAGTCGAGGTGCCTGCTCGTCAGCTGCGATTCGAACAGTGCCGTCAGCACGTCGCCTACGTCGGGGCCGCCGGCGGCCGCCTCGACTTGTCGCGGTAGCGACGGATCACCGGGTCGGCGCGCGGCCGCCGCCGGGCGCCGGTGCGCGCCCGCCGTCGCGTGGGCTGAAGCGGCGCCGGTGGACAGGGCCGCGGTGCCACCCACAGGCGTCGGCTCGTCGGCGGGGGCGTCCCCCGCCAGCGGGTGTGGGTGCGCAGCACCCACTTCACCCACCACCCCCGCGAGGTCGTCGCGGAGCTGGGCGGCGAGGGTGGGCACCGGAACCTCAGCCGATTTTCGCGGCCGCGTCCCGGTCGAGGAGCCAGAGCGTGGATTCGGCGCCGAGCGCGCCCGCGGCGGGGATCTCGTCCGGCTCGGCACCGGCGAGTGCGGCGGCTACGGCGTCGGCCTTGGCCGCCCCGCCGACCACGAGCACCACGTTCCTGGCGCGGCGGATGCCGGGCAGGGTGAGGGTGACCCGGACCGGCGGCGGCTTGGGCGACGCCGTCACCGCGACCACCAGATCGTGCTGCTCGCGCACCGCGTCGGTGTGCGGGAAGAGCGAGTTGATGTGCCCCTCCCCGCCCATGCCGAGCAGGTGCAGGTCGAAGGCGCCGTGCTCGGCCAGGTGCGCGTGCACCGCGGCCGCGTACTCGGCGGCCGCCTCGACCGGGTCCGGGTACTCGCCGTCCGAGGTCGCCACCGGGTGCACCCGGGCGCGCTCCACCGGCACGTGGTCCAGCAGCGCCTCGCGCGCCTGCAGCTCGTTGCGCTCCGGATCACCGGCGGGCACGAACCGCTCGTCCCCCCAGAACACGTCGAGCTTCGCCCAGTCGATCTCGCCCGGCGCCTCGCGGACCAGCTTCAGCAGTCCGATCCCGGTGCCGCCGCCGGTGAGCACCACCGACGCCGACCCGCGTTCGCGCTGCGCCGCCACCACGATCCGCACGAAGTGGTCGGCGGCCGCCGCGACCAGCGCGTCGGCGTCGAGCTCGACCTGGACGCTATCCGTCATAGCTCACCCTCTCGATTCCGGCCAGCGCCTCGGCGTAGATCTCGTCCGGGTCCAGCCTGCGCAGCTCCTCGGCCAGGCAGTCCCTGGTCTCCCGGCGGGCCAGCGCGATCCGCTGCTCCGGGTCGCCGGTGCGGGAGAGCGTGGCGGTGACCCCGGTCTGCGGCCGCGCGATGGTGATCGACGCGGTCGGCCGGTGCAGCTCCACCCGCAGGTCGCCGGTGCGGCGCCGCACCGGGCAGCCCAGCTTGGCGGCGAGCCAGCCGGCCAGCATGTCCAGCGCGGGCTCCTCGCGCAGCCCGGAGACCACCACCGAGTCCACCGGCTCGTGCGGCGGCTCGTCCAGCTCGGCGGCGAGCAGCGCGCGCCAGTAGGTGATCCGGCTCCAGGCCAGGTCGGTGTCGCCGCTGGCGTAGGAGGCGCGCCGCCGCTTGATCGCCTCGAGCGGGTCGGGGGCGAAGGTGGCGTCGGTGATCCGCCGGGCGGCCAGCCGCCCGACCGAGTCCTTGGACGGGAACTCCGGCGCGCCGCGCGGCCACCAGGCCACCACCGGGGTGTCCGGCAGCAGGAACGGGATCACCACGCTGCTCTCGTGGTTCACCAGGTCGCCCTGCAGCCGCAGCACGATCACCTCGGCGGCGCCGGCGTCGCCGCCGACCCGGATCTGGGCGTCCAGCTTGGTCGGCGCCTCGCGGTCGCCGCGGGCAAGCACCACGACCCGGCAGGGGTGTTCCCGGCTGGCGTCGTTGGCGGCGTCGATGGCGTCCTCGGCCTCGGAGCTGTCGAGCGTGCAGACCACCAGGGTCAGCACCCGGCCCTGGGTGATGACGCCATTGGACTCGCGCAGCTTCACCAGCCGCTTGGTCACGTCGCCGGTCGTCGTCTCCGGCATGTCGATGATCACGGTCGCCGCCATTCCCGGCCGGTGCGGGCCAGCATCTCGTCCGCCGACTCCGGGCCCCAGGTGCCGGACTCGTAGGGTTGCGGCCTGCCCTCGGCCGCCCAGTGCTCGATCACCGGATCGAGGATCCGCCAGGAGAGCTCGACCTCCGCGTTCACCGGGAAGAGCGACGGCTCGCCGAGCAGCACATCCAGGATGAGCCGCTCGTAGGCCTCCGGCGAGGACTCGGTGAAGGCGGAGCCGTAGCTGAAGTCCATGTTCACGTCGCGCACCTCCATGCTGGAGCCCGGCACCTTGGAGCCGAACCGCATGGTGATCCCCTCGTCCGGCTGCACCCGGATGACCAGCGCGTTCTGCCCGAGCTCCTCGGTCATGGTCTGGTCGAAGGGCAGGTGCGGGGCGCGCTTGAAGATCACCGCGATCTCGGTGACCCGGCGCCCGAGCCGCTTGCCGGTGCGCAGGTAGAAGGGGACGCCCGCCCAGCGGCGGGTATCCACCTCCAGCGTGATGGCGGCGTAGGTCTCGGTGCGCGACTCGGGGTCGAAGCCCTCCTCGTCGAGCAGCCCGACCACGTGCTCGCCGCCCTGCCAGCCCTCGGCGTACTGGCCGCGCGCGGTGGTCGCGTCCAGCGGCTCGACCAGCTTGGTCGCCGAGAGCACCTTGATCTTCTCGGTCTGCAGCTGCCGCGGCTGGAAGCTGATCGGCTCCTCCATGGCGGTGAGCGCGAGCAGCTGCAGCAGGTGGTTCTGGATGACGTCGCGGGCCGCGCCGATGCCGTCGTAGTACCCGGCCCGGCCGCCCAGCCCGATGTCCTCGGCCATGGTGATCTGGACGTGGTCGACGTAGTTGGCGTTCCAGATCGGGTCGAAGAGCTGGTTGGCGAAGCGCAGCGCCAGCAGGTTCTGCACCGTCTCCTTGCCCAGGTAGTGGTCGATCCGGAAAACCGTCTCCTCCGGGAAGACCCGGTTCACCAGGGCGTTCAGCTCGACGGCGCTCTCCAGGTCGTGGCCGAAGGGCTTCTCGATCACCACCCGGCGCCAGGGCCTGCGCCCCTCGGCGTCGGTCTGCTGCGGCTGCGCCAGGTCGTGCGCGGAGAGCTTGTCCAGCACCACCGGGAACATGTTCGGCGGGATGGAGAGGTAGAAGGCGTGGTTGCCGCCGGTGCCGCGATCCTTGTCCAGCGTGGCCAGGGTATCGGCGAGCTGGGCGAAGGCCGCGTCCTCCTCGAAGGTGCCCTGCACGAACCGGATGCCCTCGGCCAGATGGTCCCAGACCTCCTGGCGGAACGGGGTGCGGGCGTGCGCCTTCACCGCCTCCAGCACCACCTGGGCGAAATCCTCGTCGGCGTAGTCGCGCCGGGCGAACCCGACCAGGGCGAAACCGGGGGGAAGCAGCCCCCGGTTCGCCAGGTCGTAGATGGCCGGCATCAGCTTCTTCCGGGAGAGATCCCCGGTCACGCCGAAGATCACCATGCTGCACGGCCCGGCGATCCGGGGTACGCGCTTGTCCCGCTCGTCACGCAGCGGGTTCGTCCACTCGTGCACTGTGCCGGCCATCGGGTCAGCGGTCTCCGTGCTCCGCCGCGCCGAGCTCGGCGGCGGTCGCGGAGAGCAGCTCCTCCCACGACTTCTCGAACTTGTCCACGCCCTCGCGCTCCAGCACCGCGAAGACGTCGTCCAGGTCGACGCCGGCGGCGGCGAGCTGCTCGAAGACCTCGGCCGCCTGCGCCGCCGTGCCGGTCACCGTGTCACCGCGGATCTCGCCGTGGTCCGCGACCGCCTGCAGGGTGGCCTCGGGCAGCGTGTTCACGGTATTCGGCGCCACCAGCTCGGTGACGTAGAGGGTGTCCGGGTAGTCCTTGTTCTTCACGCCGGTGGAGGCCCAGAGCGGGCGCTGCCGGTTCGCGCCCGCCGAGGCCAGCTGGTCGTAGGTGGAGCCGTGGCTGCCGCCGTTGAAGACCGACTCGTACTCGGCGTAGGCCAGCCGCGCGTTCGCGAGGGCGGCCTTGCCGCGCAGCGCCAGCGCCTCGTCGGTGCCGATCGCCTCCAGCCGCTTGTCGATCTCGGAGTCCACCCGCGACACGAAGAACGAGGCCACCGAGTGGATCTTCGCCAGGTCGTGCCCGGCGGTGCGGGCCCGGCGCAGCCCGTCCAGGTACGCGCCCATGACGGCCCGGTACCGCTGCACCGAGAAGATCAGCGTCACATTGACGCTGATGCCCTCGCCGATCACCGCGGTGATGGCGGGCAGCCCCGCCTCGGTGGCCGGGATCTTGATGAACAGGTTGGGCCGGTCCACGATCTTCCACAGCTCGACGGCCTGCGCGGCGGTCTTGTCCGCGTCGAAGGCGAGCCGCGGGTCGACCTCGATGGAGACCCGGCCGTCCACCCCGCCGGACTGCTCGAAGACCGGGGCGAAGACGTCGCACGCGGCGCGCACGTCGTCGGTGGTGATGGTGCGGATGGCGGCGTCCGCGTCGGCGCGCTGCTCGGTGAGCTCGCGCACCTGGTCGTTGTAGGCGTCGCCCTTGCTCAGCGCCTGCTGGAAGATGGTCGGGTTGGTGGTGACCCCGACCACGCCGCGGGTCGCGATCAGCTCGGCCAGGTTGCCGGAGCGGATGCGGTCCCGCGAGAGGTCGTCGAGCCAGACCGAGACACCCGCCTCGCTCAGCGCGGTGAGATTCTGGTTCTGTGCCATGAGCGCTTATCCCTTCACGTTCTCGAGCGTGCGTCGTGCGGCGTCGACGACGGCTTCGGGGGTGAAACCGAATTCGCGGAACAGGGTCTTGTAGTCGGCGGAGGCGCCGAAGTGCTCGATCGACACGATCTCGCCCGCGTCACCGGCGAACCGGTGCCACGGCATCGCGATCCCGGCCTCGACGACCACCCTGGCGGTGGCGCCGGGGGGCAGCACCTCGTCACGGTAGGCCTTGTCCTGCGCGTCGAACCACTCCACACACGGCATCGAGACCACCCGGGTCGCGATGCCCTGCTCCTCCAGCGTAGTGCGGGCGGCGACGGCGAGCTGGAGCTCGGAGCCGGTGGCGATCAGGATCACCTGCGGGGTGCCGCCCGACGCCTCGGCCAGGATGTACCCGCCCTTGCTCACGCCCTCGTAGCTGGTGCCCTCGAGCACCGGCAGGTCCTGCCTGGTCAGCGCCAGCGCGGCGGGGCCGCCGAGCCCGGCCCGCTCGTGCGAGACGAACGGCGAGTTGTGCTTGCCGCTGTGCTTCTCCAGCACCGAGCGCCAGGCGAAGGCGGTCTCGTTGGCGTCGCCGGGGCGCACCACGTTCAGCCCGGGGATGGCGCGCAGCACCGCGAGGTGCTCGATCGGCTGGTGCGTCGGGCCGTCCTCGCCGAGGCCGATGGAGTCGTGTGTCCACACGTAGGTGGTGGGCGCCCGCATGATGGCGGCCAGCCGCACCGCCGGGCGCATGTAGTCGCTGAACACCAGGAAGGTGCCGCCGTACGGGCGGGTCGGGCCGTGCAGCACGATGCCGTTCAGGATCGCGCCCATGGCGTGCTCGCGGACGCCGAAGTGCAGCGTGCGGCCGTACGGGTCGGCCTTCCACATCCCGGTGCTGATCTCCTCGGGGCCGAAGCTGGCCGAGTCCGGGATGGTGGTGTTGTTGGATTCCGCCAGGTCGGCCGAGCCGCCCCAGAGCTCGGGCAGCACCGGGCCGAGCGCGGCCAGCACCTTGGCCGAGGCCTTGCGGGTGGCGAGCCCCTTGGCGTCCGGCTCCCAGGTCGGCAGCCCGTCGGCCCAGCCGTCCGGCAGCTCGCCGTTGAAGAGCCGGTCGAAGAGCTTCTTGCCCTCGGGCGAGCGCTGCGCCCACGCGTCGAACTCGATGGTCCAGTCGGCGTGCGCCCTGGCGCCGCGCTCGGCGGCCTTGCGGGTGTGCGCGATGACCTCGGGGGCCACCTCGAAGGTCTGCTCCGGGTCGAAGCCGAGCGCGCGCTTGGTGGCGGCCACCTCGTCGGCGCCGAGCGCGGCGCCGTGCGAGGAGCCGGTGTTCATCTTGTTCGGCGCGGGGAAGCCGATGATGGTGCGCAGCACGATGATCGAGGGGCGCGCGGTCTCGGCCTTCGCCGCCGCCAGCGCCGCCTCGATGGCGACGACGTCCTCGCCGCCGTTCACCTCCTGCACGTGCCAGCCGTACGCCTCGTAGCGCTTGGCGACGTCCTCGGTGAAGGCGATGGTGGTGTCGTCCTCGATGGAGATCTTGTTGTCGTCGTAGATCAGCGTCAGGTTGCCGAGCTGCTGGGTGCCGGCGAGCGACGACGCCTCCGCGGTGACGCCCTCCTCCATGTCGCCGTCCGAGGCGATCACGTAGATGTGGTGGTCGAACGGGCTCTCGCCCGGCGCGGCGTCCGGGTCGAGGAGGCCGCGCTCGCGGCGGGCGGCCATGGCCATGCCGACGGCGGAGGCCAGCCCCTGGCCCAGCGGGCCGGTGGTGATCTCGACGCCCTTGGTGTGCCGGTACTCCGGGTGGCCGGGGGTCAGCGAGCCCCACTTGCGCAGGTTCTTCAGGTCCTCCAGCTCCAGGCCGAACCCGGCCAGGTAGAGCTGGATGTAGAGGGTCAGGCTGGAGTGCCCGCAGGACAGCACGAAGCGGTCGCGCCCCACCCACTCCGGGTCGGACGGGTCGTGCCGCAGGGTGCGCTGGAAGAGGGTGTACGCGAGCGGCGCCAGGCTCATGGCGGTGCCCGGGTGGCCGTTGCCCGCGTTCTGTACCGCGTCGGCGGCGAGGACGCGGACGGTGTCGACGGCCTTGGTGTCCAGGTCCGTCCAGTCGTCCGGGTGGTTCGGCTGAGTGAGCGCGCGGATGTCGTCTGTGACTGACACGACGGAGGTTCTCCTGTAATGGTTTCGTCGACGGCGGGGTGTGCAGCCCACCCTAGAGGTGCCCGGGGCCACCGCCCCCGTTAGCCCTGGGGTGTCGGGGGTCTACCATCCTCTGTAGTAGTAGCCGACCGGAGGCGATGCACAGCGTGCGAGGAGAAACAGTGCCGATCGATCCACGACAGGACGACCTTGGTGCGCACGGCTCCTCCGGCACCACGCTGGTCGACCGCTTCTCCGGGACCGGCTTCCCCTCGCGCGCGATGCGCCGGGTGCTCGCCTACATCGCGCTGACCAAGCCGCGGGTGATCGAGCTGCTGCTGGTCGCGACCATCCCGACCATGCTGCTCGCCGACCGCGGCACCGTCGACATCCGGCTCATCCTGGTCACGCTCTTCGGCGGCTGGATGGGGGCGGCCAGCGCCAACACGCTGAACTGCGTGGCCGACGCCGATATCGACAAGGTCATGAAGCGCACCGCCAAGCGCCCGCTGGCCAGGGACGCGGTGCCGACCAGGAACGCCTTCGTCTTCGGCGTGCTGCTCGGCATCGGCTCCTTCGCCTGGCTCTGGTGGCAGGCCAACCTGCTCAGCGGCGCGCTGGTGGTGGCGACGATCCTGTTCTACGTCTTCGTCTACACCCTCGGGCTCAAGCGCCGCACCGCGCAGAACGTGGTCTGGGGCGGCGCGGCCGGGTGCATGCCCGCGCTGGTCGGCTGGTCCGCGGTGACCGGCGGCATCGGCTGGCCCGCGCTCGCGCTCTTCGCCGTGATCTTCTTCTGGACGCCGCCGCACACCTGGGCGCTGGCCATGCGGTACAAGGAGGACTACCGCGCGGCCGGGGTGCCGATGCTGCCGGTGGTCGCCACCGAGCGGGTCGTCACCAAGCAGATCGTGATCTACACCTGGCTCACCGTGCTCGCCACGCTGGCGCTGGTCCCGGCCACCGGCGTGATCTACGCGGCGGTGGCGCTGGTGGCCGGGGCCTGGTTCCTGCTCATGGCGCACCAGCTCTACGCCGGGGTGCGGCGCGGCGAGTCGGTCAAGCCGCTGCGGCTCTTCCTGCAGTCGAACAACTACCTCGCTGTGGTCTTCTGCGGGCTCGCGGTGGACTCGGTGCTCGGCTGGGACACCATCGGCAGCCTCTTCTAGGGCGTCAGCACGATCGAGCCGGTGGTCTTCCGGCCCTCCAGATCGCGGTGCGCGCGCTCGGCCTCGGCCAGCGGGTAGGTCGCGCCGACCCGCACGGCGAGCGAGCCGTCGGCGATGGCCTCCAGGACGTCGCCCGCGCGCCAGAGCAGCTCGGAGCGGTCGCGGGTGTAGTGCGCCAGCGTCGGGCGGGTGACGAAGAGCGAGCCCGCCGGGTTCAGCCGCTGCAGGTCGAACGGGGGGACCGGGCCGCTCGCGGCGCCGAAGAGCGCCAGCGTGCCGCGGATCCGCAGCGCGGCCAGGCTCGCCTCGAAGGTGTCTGCGCCGACGCCGTCGTAGACCGCGGCCACGCCCTCGCCGCCGGTCAGCCCGCGGACCTGCTCGGCCAGGTCGGGGGCGTAGCGCAGTACCTCGGTGGCGCCCGCCTCGCGGGACAGCGCCTCCTTGGCGTCGGTGGACACGGTGCTGATCACCCGGACGCCCCTGGCCACCGCGAGCTGGGTCAGGATCAGCCCGACGCCGCCCGCACCGGCGTGCACCAGCACGGTCTCGCCGACCTTCGGCTCGTAGACCGAGGTCAGCAGGTAGTGCGCGGTCATGCCCTGGAGCAGCGCGGAGGCGGCCACCGCGGGCTCCACCCCGGCCGGGACGCCGATCGCCTTCGCCGCCGGAACCCGGGCCAGCTCGGCGTAGCTGCCCGGCGCGTCGGCCCAGGCCACGGTGTCGCCCTCGGCGAACTCGGTGACGTCGTCGCCCACCGCGACGACCTCGCCGGTGCCCTCGGCGCCGGGCACGTACGGCAGCGTCACGGGGTAGCGGCCGGTGCGGATGTAGGTATCGATGAAGTTGACCCCGATCGCCGCGGTCCGCACCAGCAGCTCGCCGGGGCCCGGCTCCGGATCGGGAAGGTCGACGTGACGCAGGACTTCGGGACCGCCGTTCTCGACTACCTGGATGGCACGCATGTGTTCCAGTTCTACACCCGCGCGCGGTTGGCACCGGGCTACCCGCGGGTAAGATCCCCGATATGAGTGCGCAAGCGACCGAGGCGCCGGCGAAGCTGCCGGACGGGATCGTCAAGTCGGTAAGGGCGTTCGTCGCCGAGCACGGGGGTTCGGCCACCGCGGTGCTGCAATCGCTGGGGACCGAGGGCGTCCGGGTGACGCTGGTCGGCGGCGACGGGGTGCTCGGCGACCGGGTCGTCGGCAGCCACGCCGCCGCCGCGGCCCTGGTCGAGCGGGTCGAGGGGCTCACCGCCGCCGAGGAGTGGGACCGCGAGCTGAGCTCCGCGGCCACCCCGCGGCGGGGGCACTACGCCAAGATGGCTGGCTGGGTCGCCAAGCAGACCAGGTTCCCCAAGGCGCGCAACGAGCGCTGAGCCCGGCTCGGAGCGGGTCAGGCGGGGAGCCGGCACAGCACCACCGGGCAGGGGGCGTGGTGCAGCAGGTTCTGGCTGGTGGAGCCGATCATGGTGCGCACGAGGCGATTCCGGCCGTGCGTCCCGGCCACGACCAGGCTCGCCGACTCCGCGGCGGCGAGCAGGGCGGAGGCGGCGGGGGATTTCCGGACCACCCGGGTGACGGTGACGTCGGGGTACTTCTCCGGCCAGCCGGCCAGGCGCTCGCCGAGCAGCTCCGCCTCGCGCTCGGCGAGCGCCTGCTCGTCGTCCGGGGCGGCGGACCAGCGCAGCAGGTCGGGGTCGTTCCAGGCGTGCAGCGCGACCAGGTCGGTGCCGAGCAGCGAGGCGAGGTCGAAGGCGTGTTCCAGCGCGACGTCCCCGCAGGGGCTGCCGTCCACCCCGGCCAGCACCGGCCCGCGGCCGGGGAGCGGGGCCTCCGGGTCGCCGCGCCAGACCGCGACCGGGCACAGCGCCTTGTCCGCCACCCGCAGCGCGGTCGAGCCGAGCAGCAGCGTGCGCAGCGGGCTCGCGCCGCCCGCCGCGACCACCAGCAGCCGCGCGGATTCCGCGGCGACCAGCAGCTCGGCCGCCGGGTCGCCGTCCAGGACGAGCTGGGTCGGCTCCACGCCGGGCCGGTCCGCCTGGACCACGGCGGCCGCCTGCCGCACCGCGCGCCGCCCCTCGGCGCGGAGCAGGTCGCGGAGGTCGGCGTCGGCCCAGCGCGGTGCCACGATCCTGGTGTCCGGCACCGCGATCACGCTCACCAGGATGAGCGGCGCCCCGCGCCGCGCGGCCAGTGCCGCGGCCCAGCGGGCCGCCGCGAGCGCCGGTGCGGTGCCGTCGATCCCGACGACGATCGACTGCTGGGCCGTTGGCATGGTTGTCCTCCCCGGGGACGTCCGAACTAATCGCTCCACCTTGGCAGCGCGGGGTCCCGGCGTCATCGGGCCGAGGGACCCCGAAGCAGGGCCGAAAGTCCCTGGTGCGCCCGGGGGTTGCCCGGCATCGGGCGCAATGGATGCCGCGCAGGTCGCGGCGGTGCGTTCCCGGGCGCCCGCCGGTCGCCGGGGCTTGCCGGGTACCGAGAGAACGCGCGCTCGCGTCGCTGCCTATATCACCCGGCGCAAGCGCCGTTCGACTGATTTCTGCCCGAACCGAGACCCCGGGCTCGGCCTGCTCGACGGACGGTCAGGCGGCGGCGGGCGCGGGGTGTTCGGCCGGGACCCGCTCGCGGCGGTGCAGCGCGGCCCAGAGCGCGGCGGTGGCGGCGGTGCAGGCGGCGGCGCCGCCGACGTGCACGGCGACCAGCGCCGCGGGCACATCGGTGAAGTACTGCACCAGCCCGACCAGCGCCTGCGCGCAGACCAGCCCGATCAGCACGAAGAGCCGGGTCCGCACCGCGCGGGTGATGCCGACCGCGAACAGCCCGAAGCCGAGCCCGACCAGCAGCGCCAGGTACGCCACGAGCAGCTGCGCGTGCAGGTGCACCAGCGTCACGATCTCCACCTGCAACCGCTGCACCGGCCGCTCGATGCTCTTGTCACCCGCGTGCGGCCCGGCCCCGGTCACCAGCGTGCCCGCGACCAGTACCCCGGCCAGCGCGACCCCGCTCAGGATGGTGAGCAGCCGCAGCGGCTTCGGCGCCTGCGCCACCCGCACCCCGTCGTCCGGCTCGCCGATCTCGGCGTACAGCACCACCGCGAGCCACACCATCACCATGGAGACCAGCAGGTGCACCGCCACGGTCCACCAGAGCAGCCCGGTGAGCACGGTGATACCGCCGATGACCGCCTGCAGCACCGTGCCGCCCGGCATGAGCCAGGCGTAGACCAGCACCGAGCGCCTGCGCCGCGCCCGGATCACGGCGAGCACCACCAGCGCGGCGCAGAGCGTCACCGCGAAGGTGAGCAGCCGATTGCCGAACTCCACCGCCTGGTGCACCACCGGCACCTCGGAGACGCCGACCGGGGTGAAGCTGCCGGGGAAGCACTGCGGCCAGGTCGGGCAGCCGAGCCCGGAGGCGGTGACCCGGACGACCGCGCCGGTCGCCGAGATCCCGGCCTGGGTGAGGATCACCGCGAACGCGATCAGCCGCTGCGCGCGCAGCGAGGGGAGCGGAAGCCGGTCGACGATTCGCAGGAAGGCGCGGTACACCACGCGACGATGGTAGCGCGCGTACTACACCGCGTCGTTGAGGGCTACTGGAACCGGAACCAGCGCACCGCGGCCACCCCGCCCGCGAGCCCCCACACCGCGAGCACCAGCAGCCCGAACACGTCCACCGCGCCGCGCATGCTCTCCTCCAGCGCCACCGCGAGCGCGCCGGACGGCACCAGCCGGACCAGGGTGTGCACGGCGTCCGGCACCGAGCCCGCGGCGAAGTGCACGCTGGCGATGCCCAGCATCACGAACCAGAGGATATTGGCCAGCGCCAGCACGATCTCGGCGCGCAGCGTGCCGCCGAGCAGCAGCCCGAGCGCGGCGAAGGTGACGGTGCCGAGCGCGATCACCGCGGCGCCGAGCAGCAGCCCGAGCGGCTCCGGCCGCCAGCCCAGCGCCAGCCCGATCGCGCCGAGCAGCAGCGCCTGCACGATCACCACGAGCACCACCGCGCCGCTCTTGCCCGCGATGATGCCCCAGCGCGGCAGCGCCGTCGCGCCGAGCCGCTTGAGCGCGCCGTAGCGCCGGTCGAAGCCGACCGCGATGGCCTGCCCGGTGAAGGCGGTGGACATCACCGCCACCATCATCACCGCGGGCACGATGGTGTCCACGCGCTCGCTGCCCAGGTCGCCGAAGGGCAGCAGGGTGAGCCCGACCAGCAGGGTGATCGGGATGAACATGGTGAGCAGCAGCTGCTCGCCGTTGCGCAGCAGCAGCACCAGCTCCAGCCGGGTCTGCGCGGCGAGCATGGCGGCCCGGCTCGCCGGGTGCGGGTCGGGGGCGAAGGTGCCCGGCGCGAACCGGTTCTCCGGGTCGGTGGTCATCCGCGCAGCTCCCGTCCGGTGAGTTCGAGGAAGACGTCCTCGAGGCGGCGCTGGTCGATCCGGATATCGGTGGCGAGCACGTTCTGCCTGGCGCACCAGGCGGTCACGGTGGCCAGCACCTGCGGGTCGATCTCGCCCTCGATCAGGTAGGCGCCCGGCGCGGTCTCGCGCGGCGCGAACCCCTCCGGCAGCGCCCTGGCCAGCAGCTCCAGGTCGAGCTTCGGCGGCGCGGCGAAGCGCAGCTGCCCGGCGGCGCCGTGCGCGGTGACCTCGGCGGGGGTGCCCTGCGCGACGATCCGGCCGTGGTCGATGATGACCAGCCGGTCGGCCAGCTCCTCGGCCTCGTCCATGAGGTGCGTGGTGAGCACGACGGTCACGCCGTCCCGGCGCAGCGCCGCGACCAGCTCCCAGACGATCAGCCTGGCCTGGGCATCCAGCCCGGCGGTCGGCTCGTCCAGGAAGACGATCTCCGGCCGCCCGACCAGCGCGCAGGCCAGCGCCAGCCGCTGCTGCTGCCCGCCGGAGAGCCTGCGGTAGGGGGTGCGCTGGTGGTCGCGCAGGCCGAGCGTGTCGAGCAGCCACTGCGGGTCGAGCGGGTTCGCGGAGTACGCCGCGACCAGCTCCAGCATCTCGCCCGCCCGCGAGCCCGGGTAGGCGCCGCCGCCCTGCAGCATGACGCCGATCCGCGGGCGCAGCGCCTCGGAGTCGGCGATCGGGTCCAGCCCGAGCACCCGCACGCTGCCGGCGTCCGGGCGCAGGAAGCCCTCGCACATCTCCACCGTGCTGGTCTTGCCCGCGCCGTTCGGCCCGAGCAGCGCCAGCACCTCCGCGCGCCGCACGTCGAAGGTCAGTTCGTCGACCGCGACGGTCTCGCCGTAGCGCTTGACGACGCCGTCGACGCGGAGCGCGAGATCGGGGGCAGCGGTCACGATGACACACCGTAGGCACTCGCCGGCTGTGACGGAGCCGACACCCCCGGCTGACGCCAGGGCAGCCGGTTCCTGGTGAGCACCACGAACAGCACCACCACGATCACCCCGGCCACGGCCGCGCCCACGATCTGGAACACCTCGAACTCCGCACCGCGCGGCATGGCGATCACGCTCACGATCGCCGGGACCACCACCGCCGGGCCGCGGAAGGCGGGCCTGGTGGCCCAGGCCGCCAGCGGCACGATGGCCCAGAGCAGGTACCAGGGCTGCACCACCGGGAAGAGCAGCACGATGGCGCCGAGCGCGACGCCCAGCGCCCCGACCGGGTGCAGCCGCCCGGTATTGGTCGCCACCAGCATGCGCAGCGCGATGAAGGCGGCGCCGAGCGCGGCGATCGGCCGGGTGATGCTGAGCAGCGCGGTGGTGTGGTCGCCGAGCCCGAGCAGCACCCCGCCGAAGCCGGTGATCACGCCGAGCGCGGTCGGCAGCGACATCCAGCTGCGCACCGCGCTCGCCGTGTTCAGCGTGTAGAGCCAGCCGAAGCCGAGCCCGCTGGCTGTGCTGATCGCGACGGTCGTCACCCCCGCCACCAGCGCCAGGAACAGCGCCGCCTTGAGAATCGACCACGGCCCCGCGCCCCAGCGCCTGGCCAGCGCCATGCCGACGAAGCCGAGCGCGATGATCGAGGTGAACTTGACGGTGGAGGAGAGCGTGATCGTCACCGCGCCGCCGATCAGCAGCGCGTAGGTGCGGGCGTCGAAGACCGGCGAGTCCTCGATGGCGCGCAGGCAGAACTCCAGCCCGGCCAGCATCAGCCCGAGCATGAGCGCGTCGTTGTGCACCCCGCCCACCAGGTGGAAGAGGACCAGCGGGTTGCAGGCGCCGAGCCAGAGCGCGCTCACCGGCGCCACCCCGCAGCGCACCGAGAGCCGCGGCAGCGCCCACACGATGAGCGCCACCCCCGCCAGCGCCAGCGCGCGGTGCGCCCACACCCCGGCGATGATGTTCTCCCCGGTCAGCTCGGCGATCCCGCGGCCGACCCAGAGGAAGAGCGGGCCGTACGGCGCGGGGGTGTCGCGCCAGATGGTCGGCACATTGTTGGTGAGCACATTGTCGATGCCGAGCCCGGCGACCGGCCCCTCCGAGTACGGATCGATCCCGCGCCCGGCGATCTCGCTCTGCGCCAGGTAGGAGTAGACGTCGTTGCTGAACAGCGGGGGCGCCACGCTCAGCGGGAGGATCCAGAGCAGCAGCGTGCGGTCGAGCTGCGAGCGGGAGAGCCGGTGTATCGGGGAGCCGCCGAGGCTGCCGATGGCGAAGCGGCCGAGCAGCAGCCAGGCGAGGACCACGATGGCGGAGCCGACCATGCACATGGCCAGCGAACCGGTGTGCGCGCGGGCGAAGATGCCGAGTACCCGGAGGCCGGAGACGGGGTTCTGGTGAACCGGCTGGGCGCCGATGCCAAGGGCGGCGATCGCCATGAGGACGGTGCCGGTGGCGCCGAGGAGGCGGATGCGGTCGAGCTGGCGCAGCTCGTCGCGGTCGAGGCCGGGGACTTCCTTTTCGTCGGTGTGCAGCACCGCGATGGTGTGGTCGGCGGGCACGTCGAGCCCGAGGGCGCGACGTCCGAATGCCACGAATCGACGCCGTGCGCCTGTTAGTACCGCCACGGGCTGTCAGCGTAGTCAAAAGATGATTTTCTAACGGCTTCGCCTTCGCGTCGGGTCGGCTACACGGCGGCCGCGCGGCGAAGGAGGACCTCTCGTTCGCGGGCATTGCCGGTCAGTGCGGCGGCCGCCTCCAGGGCGGCTCGTGCCTCGTCCACGCGGCCGAGCTGGGCGAGGAGTTCGCCGCGGGTGGCGGGGAGGAGGTGGTAGCGGTCGAGTCTGCCGCCGGAGTCGAGTGCGTCCAGGATGCGGAGCGCGGCTTCGGGGCCGGTGGCCATGGCTACGGCGGCGGCGCGGTTGAGTTCCACGACCGGGTTGGGGGCTGTGCGGCCGAGGGCTTCGTAGAGCAGGACTATGCGCTCCCAGTCGGTGTCGGTGACCGAGGGGGCTACGGCGTGGCACTCGGCGATCGCCGCCTGGAGGGCGTACTTGCCGCGGCCGCGGCGGAGGGCGTCGCCCCTGGCCAGTGCCGCGCGGCCGCGGGTGATGCTGCCGCGGTCCCAGCGGGCGCGGTCCTGGTCGGCCAGGAGGACGGGGTCGCCGTCGCGGTCGAGGCGGGCGGGGAAGCGGGCGGCGGTCAGTTCCATCAGCGCTACCAAGCCGTGTGCCTCCGGCTCGGCCGGGACCAGTTCGGCCAGGACCCGGGCCAGGCGGAGTGCCTCGCGGCTCAGCTCGGGGCGCATCCAGTCGATGCCGCGGCTCGCCGCGTAGCCCTCGTTGAACATGAGGTACAGCACGGCGAGGACGCCGGTCAGCCGGGTGCCGAACTCGCTGCGCGGGGGGAGTTCGAAGGGGACATTCGCCGCGGCCAGGGTCTTCTTGGCACGCACGATGCGCTGCTGCACCGCGGGGGTGGAGATCAGGCAGGCGCGGGCGATCTCCTCGCCGGTGAGCCCGCCGACCACGCGCAACGTCAACGCCACCTGCGCCTGCCTGGCCAGCACCGGGTGGCAGGAGATGAAGATCAGGCCGAGCACGTCGTCGTCGATCCGATCCGGATCCCACGGCGGGCCGGTCCAGTGCTCCTCGTCGGGGCCGCCCTCGCGCAGGTCGGCGCCGAGCACGGTGACCCGCTCGTCGTGCCGCTCGGCGCGGCGCAGCACATCGATCGCCCTGCGCCTGGCGACGGTGGTGAGCCAGGCGCCGGGGTTCTCCGGCACGCCGCGCTCCGGCCACTGCGCGAGCGCGTCGGCGAGCGCCTCCTGGGCGGCGTCCTCGGCTATGCCGAAATCGCCGAGCGAGCGGGTCAGGGCCGCCACGATGCGCGCGGATTCCATCCGCCACACCGCGGCGACCCGGCCCTGAACCGTCCCGGTCACCTCAGGAGTTCTTCGCCTCGGCCTCGGCCCGCCAGACCTTCTCCTTCTGGATCCACTCGTTGTCGGCCGGGAAGTCCTCGACCCCGGTGATCCGGCGCACCTCCAGCTTGTTGCCCTTGCCGAGCGGCGCCTTGCGCGCCCACTCCGCGGCCTCCTCGGCGGAGGCGACATCGAGGATCCAGAAGCCGTTGAACAGCTCCTTGGTCTCGCCGTACGGGCCGTCGGTGACGAGCGGCTCCTCGTCGGTGAACTCGACGACGAAGCCCTCGGCGGCGTCGGTCAGGCCGTCGCCGCCCGCCAGCACCCCGGCCTTGATCATGGCCTCGTTGTAGGCGCCCATCTCGGCGATGACCTGCTCGAAGTCCACCTCGGCGGCGGCGGCGAGCGCCTCGTCGGTGGTCCGCATGATCAGCATGTACTTCATGGTTCTGCCTCTCTGTCTCCGGTCGCGTCTCGACCCTTTCACCCACTGCGTCGAACGGGAACGGGAGAGATCGACACTCGCCGCGAATATTTTTCGAATGTGGCGTTCGTCGCACCTCGGAGCCGAAAAATCAGGCGATTCGGGCAGTCGACCACTCGAAGGGCAACGTCCCCCGCGGCGGGGATGCGGCAGCTCAGGGCACCCTTATTAGATTTCGGGAAGTAATTCCGCCACACTTGTGTTGTGAAAACCGTGGATTTGCGGAACGACGACGACGGAACCGGCCGCCCGGCCGGCGCCGCGCCCGCCGCTGTCCCGGTCGAGGGCCAGACCCGCGCCGCCATCGTGCAGCTGCTGCTGGAGGAGGGGCCGATCACCGCCACCGCCGTCGGCACCCGGCTCGGCTTGACGCCCGCGGGGGTGCGCAGGCACCTGGACGCCCTCATCGAGTCCGGGCAGGCGCGGGCCAGCCGCTCGGCGCCGTGGCAGCAGCGCGGCCGCGGCCGCCCGGCCAAGCAGTTCCAGCTCACCGCGGCGGGCCGAGGCCGGATGGGGCACGCCTACGACGACCTGGCCGGCGCCGCCATGCGGCGGCTGCGTACGCTCGGCGGCCAGCAGGCCATCCGGGATTTCGCGCGCGATCGGGTCGAGGCCATCGTGGGCGAGGTCGAGCCGCTGGCGCACGACGACCGGCGCGATGCCGGTGAGATCACGGAGAAGGCCGAGGAGATCGCGGGCGCCTTCGCCGGCGCCGGCTTCGCGGCCACCACCAGGAAGGTCGGCGCGGGTGTGCAGATCTGCCAGCACCACTGCCCGGTCGCGCACGTCGCCGAGGAGTTCCCCGAGTTGTGCGAGGCCGAGCTGACGGCCTTCCGGGAGCTGCTCGGCACCCATGTGCAGCGCCTGGCGACCATCGCCAACGGCGACTGCGCCTGCACCACCCACGTTCCGCTGCTCGTACGCGCACCGAAAGCCACCGCCGCCCAGCCCGCGGCGGTCACTACCGAGAACTCCGGAAGGAGTGCCGAATGACGACGACCACCGACCAGGTGCAGCCGCTGTCCCAGGAGGAGACCATCGCGTCCCTGGGCACCTACGGCTACGGCTGGGCCGATTCGGACGCGGCGGGCGCTGCCGCGCAGCGCGGCCTCTCCGAAGCCGTCGTGCGCGACATCTCGGACAAGAAGAGCGAGCCGGAGTGGATGCTCGACGTGCGCCTCAAGGCGCTGCGCATCTTCGACCGCAAGCCCATGCCGAACTGGGGCTCCCAGCTCGACGGCATCGACTTCGACAACATCAAGTACTTCGTGCGCTCCACCGAGAAGCAGGCCGCCTCCTGGGAGGAGCTGCCGGAGGACATCAAGAACACCTACGACAAGCTGGGCATCCCGGAGGCGGAGAAGCAGCGGCTGGTCGCGGGTGTCGCCGCGCAGTACGAGTCCGAGGTGGTCTACCACCAGATCCGCGAGGACCTGGAGCAGCAGGGCGTCATCTTCCTCGACACCGACACCGGTCTCAAGGAGCACCCGGAGATCTTCCAGGAGTACTTCGGCTCGGTCATCCCGGCCGGTGACAACAAGTTCTCCGCGCTGAACACCGCGGTCTGGTCCGGCGGCTCCTTCATCTACGTGCCGCCCGGCGTGCACGTGGACATCCCGCTGCAGGCCTACTTCCGGATCAACACCGAGAACATGGGGCAGTTCGAGCGCACCCTGATCATCGTCGACGAGGGCGCCTACGTGCACTACGTCGAGGGCTGCACCGCGCCGATCTACAAGTCCGACTCGCTGCACTCCGCGGTGGTCGAGATCGTGGTGAAGAAGGGCGGCCGCTGCCGCTACACCACCATCCAGAACTGGTCGAACAACGTCTACAACCTGGTCACCAAGCGGGCCAAGGCGGAGGCGGGCGCGACCATGGAGTGGGTCGACGGCAATATCGGCTCCAAGGTCACCATGAAGTACCCGGCGGTCTGGATGACCGGCGAGCACGCCAGGGGCGAGGTGCTCTCCATCGCCTTCGCCGGCGAGGGCCAGCACCAGGACACCGGCGCGAAGATGCTGCACCTGGCGCCGCACACCTCCTCGAACATCATCTCGAAGTCGGTGGCGCGCGGCGGCGGGCGGGCCTCCTACCGCGGCCTGGTGCAGGTGAACAAGGGCGCCTACGGCTCCAAGTCCACGGTGAAGTGCGACGCGCTGCTGGTGGACACGGTGAGCCGCTCGGACACCTACCCCTACGTCGACATCCGCGAGGACGACGTCACCATGGGGCACGAGGCGACCGTCTCCAAGGTCTCCGAGGACCAGCTCTTCTACCTCATGAGCCGCGGCCTCACCGAGGACGAGGCGATGGCCATGGTGGTCCGCGGCTTCGTGGAGCCGATCGCCAAGGAGCTGCCCATGGAGTACGCGCTGGAGCTGAACCGGCTGATCGAGCTGCAGATGGAAGGGGCGGTCGGCTGATGCCCGCCGAGAACGTGGCCGAGGCCGTCGAGGTGCGGCCCGCGGTCAACAAGGGTGAGGTCTTCACCTCCTTCGACGTCGATGCCTTCGAGGTGCCGTCGGGCCGGGACGAGGCGTGGCGGTTCACCCCGCTGCGCCGGCTGCGCGGGCTGCACGACGGCACCGCGACCCGCGACGGCAGCGCGACGGTCGAGGTCACGCCGGTCGACGGTGTGACGATCGAGACCGTCGGCCGGGACGACGCCCGCCTCGGCGCGGCCGGAACCCCCGCCGATCGCGTTGCCGCGCAGGCCTACTCGGGCTTCGAGCAGGCCACCGTGCTGTCGGTCGGCGCCGAGGTCGAGGTCGCCGACCCCGTCACCGTGACGATCACCGGTCCGGGCGAGGGCCACACCGCGTACGGCCACCTCCAGGTGCGGCTCGGCAACTTCGCCACCGCCACCGTGGTGATCGACCTGCGCGGCAGCGGGACCTACGCGGAGAACGTGGAGTTCGTGCTCGGCGACAGCGCCCGGCTCACCGTGGTCGCGGTGCAGGACTGGGCCGACGACACCGTGCACGTCACCGCGCACCACGCGCTGCTCGGCCGGGACGCCACGCTCCGGCACGCCGCCGTCACGCTCGGCGGCGACCTGGTGCGGCTCACCGGCACCGTGCGCTACGCGGGCCCCGGCGGCGACGCCGAGCTGCTCGGGCTGTACTTCGCCGACGCGGGCCAGCACTTCGAGCAGCGGCTGCTGGTCGACCACGCGGTGCCGAACTGCAAGTCGAACGTGCTCTACAAGGGCGCGCTGCAGGGTGATCCGGAGTCGCCGAAGGGCGATGCCCGCACCGTGTGGGTCGGCGACGTGCTGATCCGCGCCGCGGCCGAGGGCACCGACACCTTCGAGCTGAACCGCAACCTGGTGCTCACCGACGGCGCCCGCGCCGACTCGGTGCCGAACCTGGAGATCGAGACCGGCGAGATCCTCGGCGCCGGGCACGCCTCGGCCACCGGCCGCTTCGACGACGAGCAGCTCTTCTACCTGCGCGCCCGCGGCATTCCGGAGGACGTCGCCCGCCGCCTGGTGGTCCGCGGCTTCTTCCACGAGATCATCCAGAAGATCGCGGTCCCCGAGGTGCGGGAGCGGCTGGAGGCGGCCATCGAGGCCGAGCTCGCCGCCATCGGCGCCTGACACCCGACCCCACAGCCCCCGAAGGACATTCGATGACCACCCTGGAAATCAAGGACCTGCACGCCGAGATCACGACCCCCGAGGGCGAGACCAAGGAGATCCTCAAGGGCGTGAACCTCACCGTGAAGTCCGGTGAGACGCACGCCATCATGGGCCCCAACGGCTCCGGCAAGTCCACGCTCTCCTACGCCATCGCCGGTCACCCCAAGTACACCGTGACCTCCGGCTCGATCACCCTGGACGGCGAGGACCTGCTCGCCATGTCGGTGGACGAGCGCGCCCGCGCCGGGCTCTTCCTCGCCATGCAGTACCCGGTCGAGGTGCCCGGCGTCTCCATGTCGAACTTCCTGCGCACCGCCGTCACCGCGGTCCGCGGCGAGGCCCCCAAGCTGCGGCACTGGGTCAAGGAGGTGAAGGAGTCGATGGGCGAGCTGGAGATCGACGCCGCCTTCGCCGAGCGCAGCGTGAACGAGGGCTTCTCCGGCGGCGAGAAGAAGCGGCACGAGATCCTGCAGCTCGGGCTGCTGAAGCCGAAGATCGCCATCCTGGACGAGACCGACTCCGGGCTGGACGTGGACGCGCTGCGGATCGTCTCCGACGGCGTCAACCGCTACCAGCAGCAGGAGAACGGCGGGGTGCTGCTGATCACGCACTACACCCGCATCCTGCGCTACATCCAGCCGGAGTTCGTGCACGTCTTCGTCGGTGGCCGGATCGTCGCCGAGGGCGGCGCCGAGCTCGCCGACGAGCTGGACGCCAATGGCTACGTCCGCTTCACCCAGACCGCGACCGCCGGAGCCTGACATGACCGCAGCACCCGAGCGCGTGCTCGACGTGGCACGGATCCGGGCCGACTTCCCGATCCTGAGCCGCACGGTGCGCGACGGAAAACCGCTGGTGTACCTGGATTCCGGGGCCACCGCCCAGCGCCCGGAGGCGGTGCTGGACGCCGAGCGCGAGTTCCTCGTCACCCGGAACTCGGCGGTGCACCGGGGCGCGCACCAGCTGGCCGAGGAGGCCACCGACGCCTACGAGGGCGCGCGCGCCGATATCGCGCGCTTCGTCGGCGTGGATGCCGGTGAGATCGTCTTCACCAAGAACGCGACCGAATCGCTGAACCTGGTCACCTACGCCTTCGCCGACGACCGCTTCCCGTACCACGTCGGCCCCGGCGACGAGATCGTCATCACCGAGCTGGAGCACCACGCGAACCTCGTGCCCTGGCAGGAGCTCGCGCGGCGCACCGGTGCCACCCTGAAGTGGTACGGCGTGACCGACGACGGCCGGATCGACCTGGACTCGCTGGAGCTGAGCCCGGCCACCAAGGTGGTCGCCTTCACCCACCAGTCCAATGTCACCGGTGCCGTGGCGCCGGTCGAGGAGCTGGTGCGCCGGGCGAAGGCCGTCGGCGCGCTGGTCGTGCTCGACGCCTGCCAGTCGGTGCCGCACATGCCGGTCGACTTCCGCGCGCTCGGCGTCGATTTCGCCGCCTTCTCCGGGCACAAGATGCTCGGCCCCTCCGGCGTCGGCGTGCTCTTCGGGCGCCGCGCGCTGCTCGAGGAGACCCCGCCCTTCATCACCGGCGGCTCCATGATCGAGACCGTCACCATGGAGCGCAGCACCTACGCCCCGCCGCCGCAGCGCTTCGAGGCGGGCGTGCCGATGACCTCGCAGGTGGTCGGGCTGGGCGCGGCGGTGCGGTACCTGGAGGCCATCGGCATGGACGCCGTCGCCGCGCACGAGCACGCGCTGGTGGACGCCGCGCTGGCCGGGCTGTCGGGGATCGAGGGCGTGCGGATCGTCGGCCCCGCCGAGAACGTGGAGCGCGGCGGCGCGGTCGCCTTCGTGGTGGACGGCATCCACGCGCACGACGTCGGGCAGATCCTGGACGACCAGGGCGTCGCCATCCGGGTCGGGCACCACTGCGCCTGGCCGCTGCACCGGCGCTTCGGCGTCGCGGCCACCGCCCGCGCCTCCTTCGCCGTGTACAACACCCTCGACGAGGTGGACGCGCTGGTGGCGGCGGTGCGGAAGGCCCGCGAGTTCTTCGGGGTTGCCTAGACCATGCGCATGGAGCAGATGTACCAGGAAGTGATCCTGGACCACTACAAGCACCCGCACCACCGCGGGCTGCGCGAGCCGTACGGCGCCGAGGTGCACCACGTCAACCCGACCTGCGGTGACGAGGTGACGCTGCGGGTCGCCATCGACGATGCCGGTGAGATCGCCGACGTCTCCTACGACGGCCAGGGCTGCTCGATCAGCCAGGCCAGCACCTCGGTCCTCACCGACCAGGTGATCGGGCTGCCGGTGCAGCAGGCCATGAAGGTGGTCGACTCGTTCAGCGAGATGATCTCCAGCCGTGGCACCGTGGAGGGCGACGAGGACGTGATCGGCGACGGCATCGCCTTCGCCGGCGTCGCCAAGTACCCCGCCCGCGTCAAGTGCGCCCTGCTGGGCTGGATGGCGTTCAAGGACGCGGTGGTGCGCATCGAGGATCAGCAATCGAAGGGAAGCGGGTCATGACCGAGACACCCGACACCACCACGCCGGAGCCCGCGCTCTCGGCCGAGGACAGCAAGCTGCTGGAGGATCTCGAGGAGGCGATGCGCGATGTCGTCGACCCCGAACTCGGCATCAACGTCGTCGATCTCGGGCTGGTCTACGGGCTGAAGGTGGAGGAGGACGTCGCCGTGCTGGACATGACGCTGACCTCCGCCGCCTGCCCGCTCACCGACGTCATCGAGGACCAGTCGCGCAATGCGCTGGTGCGCAGCGGGCTGGTCGAGGACCTGAAGATCAACTGGGTCTGGATCCCGCCGTGGGGGCCGGACAAGATCACCGACGACGGCCGCGAGCAGCTGCGCGCGCTCGGCTTCACCGTCTAGCCGAAGCTTCTGCGCGGCAGCGGTTTCGGCCGCTGGACAACGGGGAGCACCGCGGAGATGATTCTCGCGGTGCTCCTCGTCGGTGAGGGGCTGAGCTGGAGGTTCGTCCCGTGTCCCTGCCGCCGCTGTCCCGGTCGGTCGCCGGAGTCGTCGCTACCACGGCGGCGCTGCTCGGCGCCGGAATCTCCGCCCCGGCGGGCGCGGTACCGCCGAAGGGGCTCTACTACGGCACGGTTTCGCTCTCCGAGTCCACCGGCGTGGTCGCCGTCTCGACCGACCAGCGGAGCTGGGTCGCCGCCGACGCCGAGGCGATCAAGAACTGCGGGGTCTACGACTGCCGGATCGTGCTGCAGTACGCCGACGGCTGCGCCGCCGTCGCCCGCGGCGCGGACGGGCGGTTCGGCTGGGCCGCGGCACCGTCGCGGCCCGAGGCGGAGTCCGCCGCCATCGCCGGGCTGGGCGAAACCGCCCCGCCGTTCCCCGATCTCGGCAGCGCCTCGCCGCGCCCCGCCGTGCTCACCACCTCCGCCTGCACCCGCAACGCGCTCTGACCCGACCCGCCGGGAAGGGGGTCGGTTTGCTTGAACATCGCTCGGTTGCCGATCATGGTTCCGTGCTGGTTTCCGATGGTGTGATCGCCCTGCGCCCGATCACGGTGACCGATGTCCCGGCGCACCTCGCCGGAGCGGACGCCGCGCTGGTCCGGCTCTGGCCGGAGCTCGGCGCCGAGGATTCGGCGACCGAGCACTTCGCCGACAGCGCCGCCGCCTGGGCCGCCGACGGCCCGGCCCGGCTCTTCGCCGTCACCGAACTCCCGGCCGCCGAGCTCATCGGGCTGCTCGACATCCGGCTGGCCCGGCCCTACCTGGCCAAGGGGCAGGCCAGTATCGAGTACGGGGTGTACCCCGAGCGGCGCGGTCTCGGCCTCGCCACCCGGGCCGTCATCCTCGGCTGCCGGTACCTGGCCGCGCTCGGCACCGTCGAGGAGGCGGTGATCCGGGTGGACCCGGGGCACAGCGCGTCGGTCGCCGTCGCGCGGCGGGCGCGGTTCCGCTACAGCCACAGTGCCACCGATGGGGACGATCGGGTGGACTGGTACCTCCAGGCCATCTGAGCCCCGCGCCGCGCGGGTATCGAGGTGCGGTGCGCACGGCTCGGCGGATATCGCCGGGCGGCGGGGTGCGGTCCACCGCCTCCTTCCGCGGCCAGGCTTCGCTCAGGCCACCCGTGCGGTGAGCGCGCGGGTGATGCTGCTGCCTGCGCCGCGCAGCGCGGATTCGAGAAGCGCGCCCGCGTTGGCGGCGCCGATCCGGGCCAGCAGCTCCGGGGTGAGCAGCGAGGAGGGCCGCTCGACCAGCCCGATCACCTGGAAGAGCGCCGCGGCGACCCGCGGATCCCGCTCGGCCGCCACCAGAATGGGATCCAGCGCCGCGACCGCCGCCCGCGCCACCGGCCCCTCCGGCGTCACGTGCGGCATGGCGCCGTCGGCCGCCACCGTGAGCTGCCAGGCGTGGTCGATCTCCGGCCGCACCGCCCGGTAGAAGCGGCGCGCCAGATCGCGGGTGCCGCCCTCGAGCACCGTGCGCAGCACCGCCATCTGGATCGCCGCCACCGTCATCCCCTGCCCGTACACGGGGCTGAAGCTGCACAGCGTGTCCCCGGTGACCAGCAGCCCGTCCGGGAAGGACGGCAGCCGCTCGTACCGGCGGCGCAGGTTCGCCCGGTACCGGAAGGAGGCCGACGGCTCGGGGTACTCGGCCCCGGCCAGCGCCGCCACTACGTCGTCCGGCGCGAAATGCGCCGCGTACGAGGCGAAATCGGCGGTGTCGACCGGCGGCTTCTCCCCGCCGAACCCGATGAGCGTCACGATGTGCCGTCCGCCTTCGACCGCGAACATCGCCAGCGCCCGCGGCGGCGCCGTCCGCACCCCGGCGGTAATGCTCAGCTCCCCGGCCAGCGCCCCGGCGGGCAGCCTGGCGAACGCGCTGGTGTAGACGATATCGATCGGCGTCCCCTCCTCGTCGGGCCGCGCGTACCCGAACCGCTCCAGCCAGGAGTTCACCGCGCTGCCCCGCCCCATGGACGCCACCACCAGATCGGCGTCGAGCCGGCGGTCACCGTCGCCGTCGCGCGCCAGCACCCCGGTGACCCGCCCGCCGCGCGGCTCGTGCGAGAGGTCGAGCGCCGCCACCCCGTCCCGGATCTGCACTCCCGGCAGCGCCGCCACCCGCGCCCGCACGTGGTGCTCCAGGTGCGGCCTGCTCGCCTGCAGCGCCACGTGCCCGGTCGCCGCCCTGGCCAGCTGATGCCCCGCCACCGCGAACCGCACCTGCTCCAGCGCCGCGCACTCCACCGCCCCCGAGGCCACCAGCTCCGCGCGCAGCCCGGGGAAGAACTCCTCCAGCAGCGCCGCGCCGCGCGGGAGCAGCCCGTGCACGTGTTTGCCCTGCGGCACCCCGCGCCGCGCCCGCGGCTCGGCCGGCAGCCGGTCGCGCTCCAGCACCGTCACCCGGTCGACGTGCTCGGAGAGCACCCGCGCGGCCAGCAGCCCGCCCATTCCCGCACCGAGCACGATCGCGTGCATGCCGGACCTCCTGATCACCGAACTGAGACCGATCGACCATAGAGTCTCATATGGTGTCCCGGCAAGGGCCGGGCATAATGACCCTGTGACCCGGAATGCCGAGCTCCTGGAGCAGACCGCCCTGGAGATGATGAGCGAGATCGGTCTCGACGCGCTCACCCTCGCCGCGGTGGCCCAGCGCGCGGGCGTCTCCCGCGCGACGGCCTACCGCGAGTTCGGCGACAAGAACGGCATGATCGGCGCCGTCGCCCGCGCCGAGGTCGCGGCCATGATCGCGCTCGGCTACCGCGAGGTCGAGCTCTTCGCCCCGCTTCCCGAGGTGGTGCACGCCGCCGTCCGCTTCGCCCTGACCCACCTGCGCGGCCACCCGGTGATCCGCCGGGTCCGCGACCACGAGCCGCGCTGGCTGCTCGATGTCGCCATCGCACAGGGGGATTCGGCCTCGACCCTGGTCGAGACGGTGAGCGCCTTCGTCGTACCGATCGTCGGCGCCCGCCCGGATGCCCACGCCCTCGCGGTGCCGCCGGAGCAGGCCGCCGAGATCATCGTCCGGATCGTGCTCTCGCACATCCTGATCCCGCGCAGCGGGCTCGCCGACGACGAGATCGCCGCCACCGCCGTCCGTGCCGTGGTGCGCGGAGCGGAGCGGCAATGGGGTTCTCCGAACGCCAATGGTTAGGCTAACCTGACTTTATGAGCAAAGGACTCGAAGGCCTCATGATGAAGGCCTACCGTGCGGACGACTACAAGCTGACCGTCACCTCGGTCCGCTCCATTACCGACAAGTACATCCGGGTGGGCTTCAGCGCGCCCGGCCTGCTCGCCGACTACCCGGTGCATCCGACCCAGTGGATCCGGATCTGGTTCGACGACGGCAAGGGCAACTACCGCCAGCGCGGGTACACGCTGGTGGACCAGGACCCCGAGAACGAAACCTTCGGCGTCGAGTTCGCCCTGCACCACGGCCCCGCCTCGGTGTGGGCGCAGAACGCGCAGGTGGGGGAGGTGCTCGAGGCATCGGCGATGAAGAATATCGGCGCCTCCAACTTCGCGATCCCGGAGCCGGTGCCCGCCGAGTTCGTGCTCTTCGGCGACACCGCCTCGCTGCCCGCCGTGAACTCGCTGCTGCGCGCCATCGGCGACACCCCCGCGCGGGTGTGGCTGGAGTGGCAGTACGACTCCGACCCGACGCTCCCGGTGCACGCGGGCCCGCGGCACGAGGTCACCTGGGTGCAGCGGGTGGACGACGGCAGGCTGCTGCGCGAGGCCGCCGAGGGGATCACCCTGCGGCAGGGCACCTTCGGCTGGGTGGCGTGCGACGGCCGCACCACGCGCTCGATCGTCAAGACGCTCAAGACCAAGCACGGGCTCGGCAAGGACTCGATCAAGTTCCAGGCGTACTGGAAGTGATTCCCTCGTAGACCAGGTGGCAGGCATTGCCGGAGGGCAGCACCTGCCGCTGCCGGTAGTGGCGCCGGGTGCCGGGCCGGAAGAGCGGCGTGCCGCCGCCGAGCACCAGCGGCGCCAGGTGCAGCCGCAGCTCGTCGACGAGCCCGGCCTCGACTGCCCGGCCGATCAGCTCGCCGCCGCCCATGAGCACCACCGCGCCGTCCCCGGCCACCGCGGCGGCCCGCTCGATCGCCGACGGCAGTGAATCGGTGAAGGTGACGCGCAGCCCGAGCTCGCGCACCAGCCTGCTCTCGGCCGGGGCCGCGCGCGTGACCACGAAGAACGGCGGCGTGCCCGCCTCCTGCGCGCCGTACCCCATCTCGGCGGTCCAGCCGCCGGGGCCGTCGACCACGTCGTACAGGCCGCGGCCCATGATCACCGCGCCGCTGACGGCGGTGGCGCCGCGCAGGATCTCGCTGTCCACCTCGTCCCGTTCGCTCACCCAGGCGTGCAGCTCCTCGGCGTCGCCGAGCCCGCGGCCGGGGCCCGCGCCCGCCCCGGTGACGTAGCCGTCCAGGGACATGGTGATGTCGGCGATCACGGTCGTCATGGCGGTTCCTCTCGATCGGTTATCGGTATCGACGGAGCGGGGCGCGCCGATTCATCGACCGCAGCGCGCGGGCTGTCTCTCCGGTGGGGTGGTGCCGAATTCCGGGATGGCGGAGTCGCAGGCCCGGGTGAGCAGGTCGCGGCCGTCGGCCGGGGTGAGGAATCGCTGGTCGACCGCTTCGGTGATGGCGTCGGCCATGCGCTGTATGTAGTCGGCGTGCGTGGGGTAGAGCTGCCGTAGCCGTTCGGGGGTGAACGGTGTGGTGGTCCCGGCCGCCACGCAGGCGCTGCCGTGGTAGGCCGCCACCGGGACGTTCATCGGCGGCAGCCGCAGCCCGCCGGCGGCATTGCCGTCCGCGTCGCGGACCAGGGCGAAGGGCGCGCCCAGGATGCCGGGGACGTCGATGCCGCCGAGCTCGGGGTTGACGGCGTTGAGCAGGGTGCCGAAGCCGTCGCGTACGGCCGGGCCGAGGTCGAGGGTGCCGCCGGTGAACACCAGCGGGGGCGAGTCGGGTGCGGGTTCGCCGGTGCGTATCCAGTGCCGTACCGCTTCGATGGCGGCGGCCACGACGTAGCGGCGCGGGAACTGGTTGTTGCCCACGCAGGTGGTGGAGAGTCCCGGTCCTTCCTGTCCGTAGTCGCCGCTGGCCCGCTCGACGGCCTCCTGCTCGGCGCGGGAGCGCAGCGGTGCGCCGAGGAAGGTGCGCCCGGCCCAACCCGCGGCGTCGGCGAGCAGCCAGTGGTCGGTGTGCGCGAGTCCGGCCACCGACCAGGTGGCGTGGTTCGGGGCGCGGACCGGGTCGGGTCGGGCGGACTCCTCGCTCCACACCGTCACCGTCGGCACCCGGTAGGTGGTGGGTTTCGCGGTGTGGCCGTCGGCGTCGATGAGGAAGCCGTCGATCACCCGGGCGGCGTCGTCGGCGCCGGAGCGGATGTAGTTGTCCAGGGCGATGGCGGACTGGGATTCGCCGACGGCGATGACCTCGCGGGTCTCGGGCACGAGGTCGCGGGCCGCGCGGGCGGCCTGGGAGAAGATGTCGTCGGCGTAGAGGTCGCCGGGGTGGTGCAGTGAGCCGTAGCGCTGCGGGTCGAAGCCCTTCAGCGACATCGGCGTGCACAGTGGGGAATCCGCGACGCCCATGGCGCAGACACCGGCCTGCTGCGCGGAGACCTGCACGTAGGTGTGCCCGGATTCGAGGAGGTGCCGGTAGGCCCACATGAGCTCGACCGGGGTGTCCACCTGGCCGGTGACGTTGGCCCACTCCAGCACCGTGGTCCCGCTGAACCGGGCCGGGTCGGTCGGCCGGTAGACCAGGATCCGGGTCGTGAACGGCGCGGGCGGGGCCGCCGGATCGATGAACGAGCGCGCGGTACCGGAGACGAAGTACTCGGTGGCGCCGTAGCCGTACTCGTCCAGCCGGAACGGTGCCTCGAAGAGTGGTTTGCCGTCGGTGAGCGGGACGACGGGTGCCGCGACCGCTGGTCCCGCTGCGGTGAGGAGGCACAGGGTCAGCAGCGCGCCGAAAAGTCTCCGGAGATAGAACACCCGGCTCAGAGTAGAAGGTGATTGCGCAGAAGCGCAGAAGTTCATATCCCTCGGTTGAGATGCCGATTCATGCTGTCAGGCACAGCATGACCGAGCTCCTGGGCTGGTCAGGGCTTATCCGGTGGGCCTTGTTCGGGCCACAGCACAGCGAGCACGAGCGCGATCAAAAGCAGGCCGATAACTACTATCCACCCCGCCGCGATCACGACCAGCCCGTCTGTTCCATCAACGTCACGGCCATGAAGTACCGGGGGCCAGTGCTCTGCGTGGATGGCCATCAGGGGGGTGCGCGTGCGACCGCCTGCGGGCGATCCTGTGCGAGGGCGAATACGTGCGCGCCGAGGAGCCCGGGGCGATCACCGATCTGCGAGCCGCCATGCGGCGGATCAACGACGAAGACCGGAAGGCAACGGCCGCAAAGCGTTGGCGAAGCTGCCGACGCTGATTCGCAAGACCTACGATGCGTTGCACCACAATGCCGACCCGGCCGTCTACGAGGTGCTGTGCAGCGCCTACAACGCGGCCGATCGGATGTGCAGGCGCTTCGGCTTCATGTCACTCACGATCCCCGCGATCGACCGCTACGACTGGGCCGCGCTGCGGTGACCCCCTCGCCTCGGCTGCCGGCAAGGTGATGCGCACGCGGCTGCTGGTCTAGCAGGACAGCACCGCCCTCGCCCTGACCCTTGTGGACAAGGTGATCACGGAATCGCCCGGCGAGAGCGAGGGTGCGCTGTCGGTAGCGGGGGCCGCGCACCTGGCCGGAGCGGTGGCGGCAGCGCGGGGCTGCGGCTGGACACAGCCCGCGATCACCTCGCGGAGGCGCGCGACATCGGCCGGCGGCTGGGGCATGAGACGCGGTCCTACGAGACGTTATTTGGCCCGGTCAATACCGAGATTCACGCGGTCGGTGTCGAGCTGGAGGCGGGCGATCCGGGGCGAGCTGCCCGGGACGGCTCCGCGTTGACGCTGCCCGCCTCCATCGTGCCGACCCGCGCCGGTCACCACTGGCAGGACGTGAGCCGCGCATGGCTGCTGGTCGGCAAACCGGACAAGGCGCTGGACGCGCTGAACCGGGCCCGCCGGATCGCGCCGCAACAGACCCGCCTGCACCCGGCCGTCCGGGAAACGGTTCACGGCATCGCCGCCGCGCAGCGCAGGCAGACCCACAGCCTCACCGGGTTCGCCTCGTGGCTCGGCATGCAGGTCTGACCACTTTCTCACCCGGATCAAGGGCGGCGCTGCTCCCGGTGAGCACCGTCCGGAAGGTCACCGACACGCGGCGCCCCCGCGGCACCCAGAGCCGCCCATCCCGGCAGCGAGCTCGGACGCGGCCGGGGACGGCGGTCGTCACCCCTGCGCCGACCCGGAAAGCGGCTCACACGTACCGTGCGCGCAACTTACCCTTGACCAGCTTCCCGGTAGGCGTACGCGGCAGATCGTCCGAGAAGTCGACGGTGCGCGGCACCTTGTAGTGCGCGATCCGCTCGCGCAGATACCCGCGCAACTCCTCGGCGAGCGCCGGACCCGGCTCGGCGCCGGGCGCGGGCTGCACGACGGCGAGCACCGACTCGCCCATCTCCTCGTCCGGGACTCCGATCACCGCCACGTCCAAAACTTCGGGGTGCAGCGCCAGCGCGTCCTCCACCTCCTGCGGGTAGATGTTCACCCCGCCCGAGATGATCATGAACGCCTTGCGGTCGGTGAGGAACAGGAACCCCTCCTCGTCCAGGTACCCGATATCGCCGGTGGTGGTCCAGGCCGGGTGTGCGGGGTGCACCGCCTCGGCGGTCTTGGCCGGGTCGTTGTGGTAGGCGAACGGCACCTCCTCGCGCTCGAAGTAGACGGTGCCGATCTCGCCGACCGGCAGCTCTGCGCCGTCGTCCCCGCAGATCCGGATGGTGCCGAGCCCGGCCGTGCCCACCGACCCCGGCTTGCGCAGCCACTGCTCGCTGTCGATGAAGGTCGCGCCGTTGGCCTCGGTGGAGGCGTAGTACTCGAACAGGATCGGGCCCCACCACTCGATCATCGCCCGCTTGACCTCGACCGGGCACGGCGCCGCCGCGTGCACCGCCACCTTCAGGCTCGACACGTCGTACTTCTCGCGAACTGCCCGATCCAGTTTGAGCATGCGCACGAACATGGTCGGCACCCACTGGCTGTGCGTCACCCGGAACCGCTCGATCGCGGCCAGCGCCTGCTCGGCGTCGAACCTGCGCATGATCACCAGCGTCCCGCCGAGCGCGTGCACCACGCCGCCGAAGCGCAGCGGCGCCGCGTGGTAGAGCGGGGCGGGGGAGAGGTAGACGGTGTCGCTGTCGAAGCCGTACAGCGGGCCGAAGATGGCGGTGTAGGTATCGCCGGGGGCGTCGCCGACCTGCCGGTCCGGCAGCGGCTGCCGAATCCCCTTCGGCCTGCCCGTCGTCCCGGACGAGTACAGCATGTCCGCGCCGCGCGGCTCGTCGTCCCTCGGCTCCGCCGACGCGGCCGCCAGCGCCGCCTCGTACGACCCGAACCCCGGCGCCGCCCCGCCGAACGCCAGCCGCAGCTCCACCCCCGGCGTCTGCGGCAGCACCTCCGCCGCGACCTCGGCCAGCTCCGCCGAGGCGATCAGCGCCCGCGCCCCGCAGTCGTTCACGATGTAGGCGATCTCGGGCGCCGACAGGTGCCGGTTCACCGCCGTGATGTAAAGCCCGGATCGCAGCGCGGCCCAGTACACCTCGTACACCTTCGGGTCGTTCCCGGAGAGCAGCGCGAGGTGATCGCCCCGCCGCAGCCCGGCCTCGTGCAGGTGCCGCGCGAGCCGCACCGAATTCTCCTCCAGCTGGCGATAACTGAGCGTCTCCCCGGTCTCGGCCACCACCACCGCGGCCTTGTCCGGAAAACGGTCGACGTGTGCGCCGGGGTACATGCGGCTCCTCGGGGGCGAGCGGGAGGTGTGCTGTGCTGAGCGGAGAATAGCGGAAAGTGAACCGGGGTTCCGGTGATTGCGCAAGGAAGCGCTACCGGTCGAGCAACCGCGAGGCGCCATTGTCCGCGACGGCGGTCCACCGCTCCGGGTCGCCCGGGTCCACCCACAGCCGGACCCGGTCGCCGACCGCGAGCGGCCGCGCCGGGTCCTGGTGCGCGGGCAGGGTGAGCACCCGCTCGCCGTACTCGACGGTGATCCGGGTGAGCTTCGGGCTCGGGGTGCGCCGGAACCGGGCGAGCCCGTCGTCGGTGATCACCGCCTCGCCCTCCAGGCCGCGGGTGCGGAGATCGAGGCGTCGCGTTCGGCGCCTGCGGGCGCGCAGGTGGGTGAGGAGGGCGGCCAGACCGGCGGCCGCGCCGATGGCGGCGGGCAGCCGGGCGAAGGGCGAACCGTCGGCCAGCAGTACCAGGGCCGCGCCGAACGCGGCGGCGGCGCCGAGTTCGAGCGGCCCGAGTACCCGGCCGGGTTTGGTGCCGAGCGCGGTGTGCACCCGCCAGATCGCGGTGAGCAGCAGCGCGGGGAAGATGATCCAGACCCCGGCGAGCAGCGCCAGGATCCAGATCGGGCTGCCGCCGACGACGGTGGCGCCGTGCGCGGCGAGCGCGGCGGCGAGCACCGCGGCCACCAGGACGGCGAGCTGCAGGGCGGGCGCGGGCGGCCGGCGCCGCGCACCGGCCATCCGGTCGCGCGGGGCCGGGTCGAGAGCTGCGTTCACCGCTACAGACTGCCCACCGCGTGCTCCAGCCGCCGCGCGACCAGATCCCTGGCCCGCTCGCGCAGCGCGGGGCGGTAGCCGGAGGGGTACACCGGGTCGCCGGGGGCGTAGGTCTTCAGCACCTCGCGGGCCAGCGTGATCTTGTGCACCTCGGTCGGGCCGTCGGCCAGCCCCATGACCTCGGCATAGGTGAGCATGTCGACGAAGGGCAGGTCGTCGCTGACCCCGACGGCGCCGTGCAGGTGCAGCGCGCGCTGCGCGACGTCGTGCATGACCTTCGGCATGGCGACCTTGATGGCGGCGATGTCCCTGCGCACCTTCAGGTAGTCGCGCTCCCGGTCGATGCGCCACGCCGTGCGCAGCACGAGCAGCCGGAACTGCTCCATCTCGATCCAGCTGTCCGCGATCTTCTCCTGCGTCATCTGCAGCGAGCCGAGCGCGCCGGTGCGCACCTGCCGCGAGACCGCCCGCTCGCACATCAGGTCGAAGGCGCGCCGCACCAGCGCGACCGTGCGCATGGCGTGGTGCACCCGGCCGCCGCCGAGCCGGGTCTGCGCCACCACGAAGCCCTGCCCCTGCGCGCCGAGCAGGTGATCGGCGGGCACCCGGACGTCGGTGAAGCGCAGGTGCCCCTCGTGCTCGCTGAACCCGCGCACGTGGAAGTTCTTCACGATCTCCAGTCCCGGCGTCCCGGCGGGCACGATGAACATGGACATGCCGCGGTGGGCGCCCGCCTCCGGATCGGTCATCACCATGACGATGTGGAAGGCGGCGAACTCGGCGTTCGAGTTGAACCACTTCTCGCCGTTGATCACCCACTCGTCACCGTCGCGCACCGCGCGGGCGGTGAAGAGCGCCGGGTCGGCCCCGCCGGTGGGCTCGGTCATGACGTAGCAGGAGCCGATCTCCCCGGCCAGCAGCGGCCGCAGCCAGCGCTCCTTCTGCTCCGGCGTGCCGTAGTGCGCGAGGATCTCGGCATTGCCGGAGTCCGGCGCCTGGCAGCCGAAGACCGAGGGCGCCCAGACCGAGGTGCCGAGCACCTCGTTGAGCAACGCCAGCTTCAGCTGGCCGAAGCCGGGGCCGCCCAGCTCCGGGCCGAGGTGGCAGCCCCACAGTCCGCGCTCCTTCACCCGCTGCTGCAGCGGGCGCAGCAGCGCCATGGCCTCGGTGTCGGTGCGGTCGTAGGGGTTCGGGTAGAGCAGGTCGAGCGGCTCGACCTCGGTGCGGACGAACTCCGCGGCCCACTCCAGCTCTGCCCGGTACTCCGGATCGGTCTCGAAATCCCACGCCATGGTCAACCTTTCGTGCTGTCCCCGACGACGAGGCCGTCGAGCAGGGTGCCCGCCAGGATCTCGGCGATCGCGGCGGGGGTGTGCGGCCCGTGCGGGCGGTACCAGGAGGAGACGGTGTTCAGCATGCCGAGCATGCTGTTGGTGACGACGTGGTCGGCGGTGCGCAGCGCGCCCGCCGCGTACCCGGCGTCGACGACCGCCTGCCAGCAGCGCTGCAACCGGTCACGGAGTTCCTGCAGGTCGGTGGCGCGGTCGCCGGTGAGCGCGGTGACGTCGCGCAGCTGCACCGCGACCGCGCGGCGGTGCGCGACGATCAGCTCGACGTGCGAGCCGATGAGCGCGCGCAGCGTCGTCACCGGGTCGTCGCCGCGGGCGCGGATCCGCTCGGCCGCGGTGAGCATGAGCGTGGTGTAGTCGCGCAGGATGTGCCACAGCAGCTCCTCCTTGGAGCCGATGTGGTAGTAGAGCGCGCCGCGCTGCACCCCGGCCGCGGCGCCGATCTCGGCCACCCCCGTGCCGTGGAAGCCGTTGCGTGCGAACAACTCCGCCGCCGCCGCGAGGATCCGCCGCCGCGTCTCGGCCGCGGTCGACTCGGTCGCGGGCGGCCGCCCCCGCCTGCGAGCGGGCATGGGCTCCGCCGCGCCGGGATCGCTCGCCCGCGCGCTGCCTCGGGCAGGTGCGGGGTCGGTGATCCGGGCGGTAGCGGGATCGCCCGCGGTCGTGGCGCTGCTCGTCCGCGCGGAGGTGTCGCCGCTCACCCCGGGCGGCGGCCCTTTCACCGCCACCCACCGTCCAGCGCCAGCACCGCGCCGGTGACGAACCCCGACCCGTCCCCCGCGAGATACAGTGCGGCGCCCACGATCTCGTCCGGCTTCCCGACCCGGCCGAGCGTGCTGCGCCGCTCCAGCTCGGCGCGCAGCTCGTCCGGCCAGGCGGCGGCGATATCGGTGTCGAAGGGCCCGCAGCGGATGGTGTTGACCCGCACCGCGGGCCCGTAGGTCCGCGCCAGCCCGCCGGAGAGCGCCTCCAGCCCGGCCTTGGCGGCGGCGTACGGCACCGCGTGCGGCTCCGGATTCGTGGCCTCGATGGAGGAGATATTGATGATCGAGCCGCCGCCCGCCGCCGCCATCCGCGCGCCGACCAGCGCGCCCAGCCGGAACGGCCCCTTGAGGTTCACCGCGATCACCTTGTCGAACAGCGCCTCCGGCACCTCGGCCAGGCTCGGGTAGAGCGGCGAGGAGCCCGCGTTGTTCACCAGCACATCCACCCGGCCGAACTCCCCGTACGCCGCCTCGACCAGCGCATCGCACTGCTCCCAGTGGCTCACGTTGCAGGCCACCGGCAGCGCGCGCCGTCCGTGCTCGGCGCGGATCCGCTCGGCCACCGCGGCGCAGGACTCGATCCGGCGCCCGGCGAGCACCACATCGGCCCCGGCGGCCGCGAAGGCCAGCGCCATCTCCGCGCCGAGCCCGCGGCCACCGCCGGTGACCAGTGCGACCTTGCCGTCCAGCGTCATCGCCGACCTCCTCGTCCCGCCACTAATGTTCCGACCAGTACATTAATCCGGCGCTGACTAGTATCAGGGGGGCGCGACCCCGGCGTGGCTTTTACCGACGGGTAACATGACAGCGACTTTTTCCATCGGCCTTCTCGGAAGCGAGGCAGTAGATGACAGAGCGGGTTCAGGTCGGCGGACTCCAGGTGGCCGGCGTTCTCCACGCGTTCATCGAGAACGAGGCCCTGCCCGGAACCGGCGTGGATTCCGCCGCGTTCTGGGCCGGCGCCGAGCGGGTGATCACCGAGTTCGCGCCGCGCAACCGCGCGCTGCTGGCCGAGCGGGACGAGATCCAGGGCAAGCTGGACGCCTGGCACAGCGAGCACCCCGGCGCCAAGTACGACAGGGCCGCCTACAAGCAGTTCCTCACCGAGATCGGGTACCTGCGCCCCGAGCCGGCCGATTTCGAGGCGACCACCGCGAACGTCGACGACGAGATCGCCGTCACCGCGGGCCCGCAGCTGGTGGTGCCGGTGAGCAACGCGCGCTTCGCGATCAATGCCGCCAATGCCCGCTGGGGCTCGCTCTACGACGCGCTGTACGGCACCGACGCCATCCCGGAGGAGAACGGCGCCGAGAAGGGCACCGGCTACAACCGGGTCCGCGGCGACAAGGTCATCGAGTGGGCGCGGAACTTCCTGGACGACTCGGTCACCCTGATCACCGGGTCTCACATCGGCTCCACCTCGTACAAGATCGTGGACGGTGAGCTGGAGGTCGGGCTGGAGGACGGCACCGAGATCGGGCTGGCCGACGCCTCGCAGCTCGTCGGCTACCTGGGCACCCCGGAGGCCCCCACCTCGGTGCTGCTGAAGCACAACGGCCTGCACATCGAGATCCAGATCGACCCGGAGTCGCCGATCGGCAGCACCGACACCGCGGGGATCAAGGACGTGGTGCTGGAGTCCGCGGTCACCACGATCATGGACTTCGAGGATTCGGTCGCGGCGGTCGACGCCGAGGACAAGACGCTCTGCTACCACAACTGGCTCGGCCTGATGAAGGGCGATCTCGCCGAAGAGGTCAGCAAGGGCGGCAAGACCTTCACCCGCACCATGAACCCGGACCGCGTCTACACCGCGCTGGACGGCTCCGAGCTCACCCTGCACGGCCGCTCGCTGCTCTTCGTGCGCAATGTCGGCCACCTCATGACCTCGGACGCCATCCTCGACCCCGAGGGCAACGAGGTGCCGGAGGGCATCCTGGACGGCCTGATCACCTCGCTCATCGCCAAGCACGCGCTGCGCGCCGACGCGAAGCTCAAGAACAGCCGCACCGGCTCGGTCTACATCGTCAAGCCGAAGATGCACGGCCCGGACGAGGTCGCCTTCACCAACGACCTCTTCGCCGCGATCGAGGACGTGCTCGGCCTGGAGCGCAATACCCTCAAGGTCGGCATCATGGACGAGGAGCGCCGCACCACGGTGAACCTCAAGGCCGCCATCCAGGCCGCCGCCGCCCGCGTCGTCTTCATCAACACCGGCTTCCTGGACCGCACCGGCGACGAGATCCACACCTCCATGGAGGCCGGGCCGATGGTCCGCAAGGCCGATATGAAGGCGCAGCAGTGGATCCTGTCCTACGAGGACTGGAACGTGGACACCGGCCTCTCCGTCGGGCTGCGCGGCCGCGCGCAGATCGGCAAGGGCATGTGGGCCATGCCGGACCTCATGCGCGACATGCTGGCGCAGAAGATCGGCCACCCCAAGGCCGGTGCCAACACCGCGTGGGTGCCCTCGCCCACCGCCGCCACCCTGCACGCCACCCACTACCACCTGGTCGACGTGCTGGCCAGGCAGAAGGAGCTGGTCAAGGGCGGCCGCCGCGCCGACGTCGACCAGATCCTGCAGATCCCGCTGGCCGCCGAGCCGAACTGGAGCGACGAGGAGAAGCGCCAGGAGCTGGACAACAACTCGCAGTCCATCCTCGGCTACGTGGTGCGCTGGATCGACCACGGCGTCGGCTGCTCCAAGGTGCCCGACATCAAGGACGTCGCGCTCATGGAGGACCGCGCCACCCTGCGGATCTCCAGCCAGCTCATGGCGAACTGGCTGCGGCACGGCATCGTCACCGAGGACGAGGTGGTGGCCAGCCTGGAGCGGATGGCCCCCGTGGTCGACCGGCAGAACGAGAACGATCCCACCTACCGCCCGCTGGCCCCCGATTTCGCGGGCAGCGTCGCCTTCCAGGCGGCCAAGGAGCTGATCCTGGAGGGGACCAAGCAGCCCAACGGGTACACCGAGCCGATCCTGCACCGGCGTCGTCGCGAGGCGAAGGCGTTGGCCGCCAAGAACGGCAGTTAGTCACCCCCGCGAACGCCCCCGGCCGGATTTCGGCCGGGGGCGTTCGCGTTGTGCGGGGCTCGCGGGCTGCGGGTGGGACCCCGGACGCGAGGTTTCCGGTACCGGGGGTTTCGGGTTGCACGTGCGGGGTCGTTAGGGTGGACGGCGCACCAACCGAACGATCTGGAGGTACCTATGGGAAGCGTTGTTCTCGACATCTTCGCGCTGCTGGCCAACCGGGCCGCGGAGTTCTGGAACTGGACCGTCACCGGCTCCGCGGGATTCCCCCCGCTCTGATGCCCGGCTGAGGCATCGATCGAGCCCCCGATTCCGGCCGCCACCCCCGCTGCGGCGGCGGCCGGAGCCGGGGGTTTCGCGTCTCCAGAACCGGAGATACCCCTTAGGGTGACGGACATGAATTCGGTTGCGACCCAGCGGCGTCGCCGCCCCACCTGGTTCCGGGTCTGGACATTCCTGCTGCTCTTCGCCGTGATCGTGGTGGGCGCGCTGCTCTTCTGGCAGCTCGGCGCCGAGGGCACGCTACCGGTGAAGACCGCGCTCTTCGGCGCGCTCGGCGTGCTCGGATTCCTCGCGCTGATCACCTGGCTGGTCAGCATCGTCCGCTACCGCTCGCCGCTCGGCGGGCTGGGTTCGCTGCTGGTGATCGCGGTGCTCGGGGTCGCGGTGTGGCAGAACGTGCCGGAGCGTGCCGGGTGGCGGGTCTCGGTGAATACGCTCGAGGGCCGCGCCACCTCCTGCGAGGCGCCCGGCCCCGACCGCACCCGGCTCGGCGTCTACACCTTCCGCTTCGTCGGCCCCAAGCACGGCGGCTGCTTCTTCTACCTGGACGCCGAGTCGCAGGAGTCGTACGGCTTCGCCCGGTTCCCGAACGGGCAGCCGAGCGCCGACACCGAGGTCGCGGGCGCGCCCGCCATCGAGTACAGCTCGTGGTACAACGGCTGGTACAAGTTCACCGAGGTCGGCTGAGTCAGGAGCCGACGGTCGAGCGCTGGTCCGGCGGCGGCGTGTAGACGTCGCCGTCGAGGTTCAGCACCAGGAAGCCGTTGTCCGAGCAGGACACGTAGAGCTGGTTGCCGCGCCACTCCGGCGGCGAGAGGCACCAGTCGGTGGAGACGTCGCCGAAGAGCAGCCGCCCGGTGCGCGGGGTCAGTGCGTCGGCGGCGGAGAACTGGCCGTCGAGCACCGCGCGCAGCGCCGACGGCGCGCTCATGAGCGGGATACCGGTGAGCGAGGCCAGCGCGTGCGGGGAGTTCCACAGGCTCAGGTTCTGGCCGGTGCGGGCGGGCGGGTTGTAGTAGGCGATCTCCCGGATGTGCCAGGGGTCGCGGACGTCGAAGACGCGGATGCCGGAGGAGATCCAGCCGCAGGCCAGCGCCGTCGGGTTCGCGGGGCGGTCGGCCGTGCAGTAGTGCGATTCGTAGGCGAAGGCCGAACCGCCCATCGACGAGCCGAGGCTGCTATCGGCGTTTTGCGGCAGGTTGATCTCCAGCTTGATCTTGCCGACCACGTCCGGCGCGGCATCGTCGGCCACGTCGACGAGCTTGACCCCGCCGGAGCCGCCCTCGTCCACCGTGAACAGGTACGGGTGGCCGTCGTAGGTGACCGGGACGCTGTGCTGGGTCGCCCCGCCGTCGGTCCAGAACACCCGGCCCAGGTGCGGGACCTGCGGATTCGGGTCGCGTCGCTGAATCGCGGAGACGTCGAGCACGGTGAATCCGCCGAGCGCGGAGAGGTAGAGCCGGTTGCCGTCCGGGCTCACGCCGAGGCCGTGCGATTCGATACCGGTGACGCCCTGCCAGATCACCCGCGGGCGGGCCGGGTCGGTGAGGTCGACGGCGCTGAGCAGCCCCGGCACGATCCCCGAGGACCAGTAGGTGTAGCCGTCCGGGGAGAAGCCGCCCTCGTGCGTGGTGATCGGCAGCGGTTGCAGCGGGTCGGTGCCGGGGCCCGGGTTGAGCAGCCGCGGGTGCGCGCAGTCCGAGATGTCGTAGACCGAGAGGAAGCCGGCGCCGATCAGCAGCGGGACGCCGGTGCCGACCAGCAGTTTGCGCTCCGTGTTCACCTTCAGCGACTCCCAGGTGCCGGCCAGCATGGCCGGTTCGGTGAGCGTGACCGTCGGGCGCGGGTTCGCCGGATCGGAGACGTCGAGCACCTGTACGCCCCTGCTCTCGCCGATCAGCGTGCCGGGGAAGAAGCTGCCCAGGTAGGCGCAGTGCTCGAAGCTGGTCGAGGTGATGCCGGCGCCGCGGCCCGCCCAGGAGCCGGCCAGGGACATATTGCAGCGGTAGCCGAGGGTGCTGCGGCCGGAGTCGCGGTCCTGGGCCGGGACGTCGCCCTGGAGCCCCGGCTCCGGGAGGTCGTCCGGGCCGCAGTCGGCGCGCGGGACCGAGGTGGTTCCGACGTCGAGGAATTCTCTGAGCTGGGTGGTGAGATCGGGTTGCGCCGAGACCACGCCGGGGGCGGTCAGGATCGCGAGGATCAGGGTCGCGAGCAGGATCTGGGCTCGGTGCATCGTCGCACCCCTTTCGTCCATCTCAGACAGTTGGATGGTACGGCGGGAGGTCGTCGTTCGGGGGCGGATTCGGGCATCGTCACGGGGTGCTGCGCTGCCCGATCGTGCGCCGACTGGCCGGAACCGCCGGTGATACCGGAGTGCCGCGATTTCGCGAAAGGGCCTGTTACAGTGCCGAAGTAACGGATCAAGTTACCGAGCGTTCCGGAGTCTGCGATGTCGGATCTATTGCTGCTCTTCGATGAGCTGGACGAGCCGGTCCCCGCCCCCGCGGGCGAGTGGTGCCTGCGCTACGACGCCGACGGGCGCGCGGTCATCTGTCACCGGGACGGCGCGGTCACCTGGGCGGCGGGCGCGGCCGGCTCGCTCCGGCTCGAGACGCACGGCGTCTTCGCCGTCCGCGCCGGGGGCGCCGTCGTGTGGCGCGCCGACCTCCCGGTCCGCAGCTACTCGTCCTTCCGCGTCACCGACAGCGGGGACGGGATGCTGCACGACGGTGAGCGGGCGGTCTACAGCCTGCTCCACGGGCCGATCGACGCGGAGCCGCGGGAGGATCCGGTGCACGCGGCGGAGGTCCGGTTGGCCGCGCTCGACGAGGATCGGTAGGGAATCAACTCGGTGCCTCGACGGGATCGAGTCGGCGAAGACCCTGAACTCGCCCGATCGGTCCGTCCGTCGCCTCGCTCAGGCGACCGTGAGCAGGTGGTCGCAGTGCTCCAGGAGGGCCCGGCGGAGGGGGAGGGCTCGGCGGGCCAGGTCGGCTTGGGCGCGGACGTAGTCGGCGCGGCCGGCGGGGGTTTCGATGGGGACGGGGGTGTAGCCGTAGGCGGACAGGTCGTAGGGGCTGGCGCGCATGTCGAGGGCGCGGGCGGCGCAGGCGAGTTCGAAGGTGTCGAGGAGGAGGGGGGAGGGGACGAGCGGGGTGAGTTTGAAGGCCCACTTGTAGAGGTCCATGCCGGCGTGCAGGCAGCCGGGTTGTTCGGTGGCCACCTGCTGGGCGCGGGTGAGGGTGAGGTCGTTGCGGGGGGCCGCGCCGGGGGTGAAGAAGCGGTAGGCGTCGTAGTGGGTGCAGCGGAGGTCGAGGGTCTCCACGACCTCGTCGGTACCGGCGCGTCCCAGACGGAGGGGGGCATCGTGGCGGATGTCGGCGGCGCGGTAGACCATGGCCCATTCGTGCAGGCCGAAGCAGGACAGCCGCGGCTGCCTGGCGGCGGTGGCGCGGAGCAGGTCGGCGACGAAGCGGACGGTATCGCGGCGGCGGTCCAGGAAGGCGGGGGCGGCGGTGTGGGTGCCGGGCGCGGGCTCGTGGTAACCGCGGATGTCGGCGTATTCGGGGGAATCACCCAGCAGCACCCCGAAGCCGGGGTGCCAGCGGCGGAGCTGACCCGGTTTGTGGCCGTAGTAGGTGAAGAGGAAGTCGAGCACCGGGTGCTTCTCCCCGGCGGCGCGGCGGCGCAGGTAGGGGCCGACCAGGGCTTCGATGCGGTCGCGGTGCGCGGCGGCGAGTTCGAGCCACTCGGCGCGCGGGAGCGGCGCCGGAGGGCAGCCGGCGGCGTCCGGCTGCCCGGCATCGGACGGACCGCGACCCGCGCCGGCGGAGTGCACGTCGCGGCGGCCCCCGACGTGCAGTTCGGCCACGGTGACGCGCCGCGTCCCGCCCCGCGCGGAGTCTCCCCGACGGGCGGGACTCACTCGGCCACGCGATGCGTCGTATCCCGCACCGTCCCGACGAACTCCTCCACCAGGTCCTCCAGCGCCACGATCCCGACCGTGGTGCCCCTGCTGTCCACCACCCGCCCGAGGTGGCTGTTGGTCCGCCGCAACCGCGCGAGCGCCTCGAACAGCGTGGTCCCGGCGCTCACGGTGGGCAGCGGCCGGATATCGGTGCGCGGAATCGTGGTCTCCGGCCCCGCCTTCTGGTCGACCACCTTGTCCAGCACGTCCTTGATGTGCAGGTACCCCATGAGCGAGCCCTCGCGGGCGCGCACCGGGTAGCGGGAGAAGCCGGTCTCGGCGACCGCGGTCTCGATATCGCCGAGCGTGGTGCCGTCGCCGTGCAGCGGGACGGTGCGGGTGTCGGCGAGCGGCACCATGACCTCGCGGACGATCCGCTCGGAGTTGCCGAGCGCCTGGGTGAGGCGGCGGTGCTCGTCCTCGTCCAGCAGCCCCTCGGAGCGGGACTCGCCGATCATCTCGGCGAGCTCCTCGCTGGAGACGGTGCCCTCCAGCTCGTCCTTGGGCTCCACCCGCAGCGCCCGCAGCGAGAGGTTGGCGCACAGGTTGTAGAAGGCGATGAGCGGCTTGGCGATCCGCAGCCACATCAGGTGCACCGGCACCAGCAGCAGCGCGACCCGCTCCGGCCCGGCCAGCGCGATGTTCTTCGGGATCATCTCACCGAACAGGATGTGCAGCACCACCACGATGGCGAGCGCGAGCGCGAACGACACCGGGTGCAGCAGCCCCTCGGGCAGCCCGGCCAGCTCGAACGGCCGCTCCAGCAGGTGCGCCACCGCGGGCTCGCCGACCCGGCCGAGCAGGATGGAGCAGATGGTGATGCCGAGCTGCGCGGCGGCCAGCATGATGGAGAGGTTCGCGGCGGCCCGGATCACGGTGTCCGCATTGCGCTTCCCCTGCGCGGCGAGCGCCTCCAGCCGGTCTCGCCGGGCCGAGATGAGCGCGAACTCGGCGCCGACGAAGAAGGCGTTGCCCGCCAGCAGCACCACGGTCAGCGCGACGCCGAAGAGGTCACCCATGGTCGCGCTCCCCGGTCACCAGTTCCTCCGCGGGCACCGGCAGCAGCCGGATCCGATCGATGCGCCTGCCGTCCATCCGCTCCACCCTGGCGATCCAGCCGCCGCTGTGGCCGTCCGAGCCGAAGCCGTGCGGCGGGGGCGGCAGCACCACCCGGTCGCCCGCGGCGGGGATCCGGCCGAGCACGGCGAGGACGAGGCCGCCGATGGTCTCGTACTCGCCGTCGGGGGCCTGGTAGCCGGTGGCGTGGAAGATCTCGTCCACCCGGAGCAGCCCGGAGCAGTCCCAGCCGTCGGCGACCTTGCGGATCTCGCGCTCCTCCTCGTCGTGCTCGTCCCGCACGTCGCCGAGGATCTCCTCGATCAGGTCCTCCATGGTGACGATGCCCGCGGTGCCGCCGTACTCGTCCTCGACCAGCGCCACCTGCATGCCGTGCGCGCGCACCCGGTCCAGCACCTCGTCGCCGTCCAGGCTGTCCGGCACCACCGGCACCGGGCGGGCCAGCAGCCGCAGCCTCACCGTGTGCCTGGTCGCGGCGGGATGGCTGAACGCCTGCTTGACGTGCACCACGCCGATGGTGTTGTCCAGGTCGCCGTCGACGATGGGGAAGCGCGAGTAGCCGGTGCGGGCGGCGGCGGTGAGCAGGTCGGCGATGGTGTCGTCGCGGTCCAGCGACTCCACCTTGACCCGCGGGGTCATCAGATCCTCGGCGCTGCGGCTGCCGAAACGCAGTGAGCGCTCGATGATCTGGGCGGTGCGCTGGTCCAGCGCACCGCGCAGCGCGGAGGTGCGCACCAGCGAGCCGAGCTCCTCGGGGGAGCGCGCCGAGCGCAGCTCCTCGGCGGGTTCGATGCCGAAGCGCCGCACCACCAGGTTGGCGGTGTTGTTCAGGAAGTGGATCATCCAGGAGAAGACCACGGAGAAGGCGATCATCGGCCCCGCGGTGGCGCGCGCGGCGGCGAGCGGCACCGCGATCGCGATGTTCTTCGGCACCAGCTCGCCGTAGATCATGGAGAGCGAGGTGGCGAGGACCAGGGCCAGCGCCAGCGCGATGCCGCCCGCCGCCGCCTCGGAGGCGCCGACGGCGGTGAAGATCGGGTGCAGCAGCCGGGCCAGCACCGGCTCGGCGATATAGCCGGTGATCAGCGTGGTGATGGTGATGCCGAGCTGGGCGCCGGAGAGCTGGAAGGAGAGCGTGCGGTGCGCGTTGCGCACCATCCGGGAGCGGCGGTCGCCGGTGCGCGCGTGCGCCTCGACGGTGCTGCGCTCCAGCGCGGTCAGCGAGAACTCGGCGGCGACGAAGAGCGCGGTGCCCGCGGTCAGCGCGACGAAGCCGAGCAGGCTGAGCACGGTGAGCAGAATGCCGAGCACGGTCACCACCGCCCCGGGGCCGCGGCGAACGGGAAGCCGGGGATATCACCCGGCTCGGTAGCGGAGCCCTCCTGAGTGGCGCCCTCGGACGCGGGTGACAAGCGGATCCTTTCGGGAGCGGGTGGCGCGTTCTCCGGCGCACCGGCGGCCCGGCGCTCCGGCCGCGTCGCCGGAAACGGCTGGGGTGGCATCGGCGCCGGACAGACCATGGCCGACCACGGTCATGGTACCGGGCGCGCGCCCGCGCGTCCGGCGCCGCCCCCGGGGTGTCACCAGCCGCTCGGCAGCGGCCGCCCCTCCGCGAAACCGGCGGCCGACTGCACGCCGAGCACCGCGCGCTCGTGCAGCTCGGCGAGCGAGCGGGCGCCCGCGTAGGTGCAGGCGCTGCGCACCCCGGAGCAGATGTGGTCGATCAGGTCCTCGACGCCGGGGCGCTCGGGGTCGAGCCGCATCCGCGAGCTGGAGATGCCCTCCTCGAAGAGCCCCTTGCGGGCCCGGTCGAAGGCGCTGTCCGCGGCGGTGCGGGCGGCGACGGCGCGCTTGGAGGCCATGCCGAAGCTCTCCTTGTAGGCATTGCCGTCGCGGTCGACCCGCAGGTCGCCGGGGGATTCGTAGGTGCCGGCGAACCACGAGCCGACCATGACGTTGGCCGCGCCCGCGGCCAGCGCCAGCGCGACGTCGCGCGGGTGCCGCACGCCGCCGTCGGCCCACACGTGCACCCCGGCCTCGCGCGCGGCGGCGGCGCACTCGGCCACCGCGGAGAACTGCGGGCGGCCGACGCCGGTCATCATCCGGGTGGTGCACATGGCGCCGGGGCCGACCCCGACCTTCACGATGTCGGCACCGGCCGCGGCCAGGTCCCGCGTCCCCTGGGCGGAGACCACATTGCCCGCCACCAGCGGCACCCCGAGGCCGAGATCGGCGACGGCGCGCAGGGTTTCGAGCATCTTGGCCTGGTGGCCGTGCGCGGTGTCGATGACGAGCAGGTCGGCGCCGGCGTCGACCAGCGCCTTGGCCTTGGCCGCGACGTCGCCGTTGATGCCGACGGCGGCGGCCACCCGGAGCGCCCCGCGGCCGTCCACCGCGGGCTGGTAGATCCCGGCCCGGACCGCGCCGGTGCGGGTCAGGATGCCGGCGAGCGTGCCGTCCGGCGCGGTGAGCACCGCGAGCTCGGCGTGCGCGGCCTCCAGCGCGTCGAAGACGGCGCGTGGCGAGGTCTCCGCCGGGGCCTGCACGAAGTCGGTGGCGGCCACCTCGCGCAGCCGGGCGAAGCGGTCGACGTCGGCGCAGGCCGCCTCGGTGACGACGCCGACCGGGCGGCCGCCGTCCAGCACGACGACGGCGCCGTGCGCGCGCTTGTGGATGAGCGCGATCGCCTCGGAGACCGAATGGTCGGGCTCCAGGGTGACGGGGGTGTCGGCGGTGAGCGAGCGGCTTTTGACGAAGGCGATGGTGCTCGCGGCGGCGGTGAGCGGCAGGTCCTGCGGCAGCACGACGATGCCGCCGCGGCGCGCGACCGTCTCGGCCATCCGGCGCCCGGCCACCGCGGTCATGTTCGCCACGACCAGCGGGATGGTGGTGCCGGAGCCGTCGGTGGTCGCGAGATCCACGTCGAACCGGGACGCCACGTCGGTCCGGTTCGGGACGAGGAAGACGTCGTCGTAGGTCAGGTCGTAGGGCGGCTTCTGTCCGGGGAGGAACTGCACTCGTCCGATGCTACCGAGTTCAGGCCGGGTCCGGGACGGCCTGCGCCTGCGAGCGGGAGAGGATGAGCGTGGTCACCAGCATGACCACGACCGCGATCGCGCAGACCCCGAGCGCGACCGGGCCCGCGCGCAGCCGCTCGCCGAGCACGGTGAGGCTGAAGACCACCGCGACCAGCGGTTCGGCGATGGTGAGCGCGGGCAGCGAGGCCGAGAGCGGCCCGGCCTGGAAGGCGCGCTGCTGGAGGTAGACGCCGATCAGCCCGGCGGCGATCAGGGCGTAGAGCTGCCACCCGGTGAACAGGTGGGCGATGCCGTGGCGCAGCCCGGCCATGGTCGAGTCGGTGAGCGCGACGGCGAAGCCGTAGAGCGAGCCGGCGGCGGTGCCGAGCAGCAGCGCGCGGGCCGCGGGGGCGGTGTCGGCGGCCAGTGCGGAGAGCACGGCGAGCGCGATCAGCGCCAGCAGGACGATGCTGGGGAGCACCCAGTTCCTGGTGGGGGCGATGCCGTCGGCGTCGGTCGGCTTGCCGATGATCAGGAAGCTCGCCAGCGCGACGGTGAGCGCGGCGGCCGCCACCATCGAGCCGGTGTCGATCCGGCGGCGGTCCAGCCGGGCGGCCAGCGGGAGCGCGAAGATCAGCGCGCTCACCAGGATCGGCTGCACCAGGAGCACGGCGCCGAGCGTGAGCGCGACCACCTGCAGGGCGTAGCCGCCCGCGTCGCCGAAGGTGGCGGCCAGCCAGCGCGGGTTGCGCAGCAGGCTGGAGACCAGCGGCTGGCCCGCGGGGACGGCGGCGGCCGTGCGCTGCTGCGTCACCGCCGCCACCGCGAACAGCAGGGCGGCGAGGAGGGCGCAGGCGACGGCGGCCGCCGGGTGTCCGGTCATCCGATCAGTTTGCCCGGTGATTGCCGTCGGTCGCGCGGCTGTGCGGAGAACCGCCGCGGTGCCCGGACCTTTCCGGCGTGTCGAAAGGGTCCGGGCGTGTCGTGCGGAGCGCGGCAGTGCCCACCGGAGCCGGGCCCGCGGGCAGGACCGGCTCCGGTGCGGAAACCCCTTACGGGGCGCCGACGCTCCGGCTGGCGCGGCGACGGCCCGCGGGGGCGCCGTGCTCGCCGGAGCGCGGGGTGGACCGGGTGTCACCGCCGCGCGAGCCACCGGCGTGCGTGCGGGCGCCCGCCGTGCGGCCGCCGCCGGAGCGGGTGCCCGGCTCGGCCTGCGCCCCGGCGGAGCGCTGGCCCTGCCGTGCGCCGCCCGTGCTCGGCCGTGCGGTCTGCTCGCCACCGGCGGCGCGCTCGCGGCGGGGAGCGCCGGAGCGCTGGCCGCGTGCGGCCTCACCCTGGCGAGCACCGCCACCGCCGCCACCGCGGTTGCGCCGCCGCGGCGGCCTGGCGGCGGCTCCGTCGGCCGAAACCTGCTGCTGCGCGGGGGCTCCCGGGGTCGGCAGCGGAATGCCGCTCGGGGTGCGGGCGTCGGTGATCCGGATCAGCGTCGCGTCGCCGGGCCGCACCGGAACGGGCTTCAGGTCGAGCCCGGCCTTGCGGGTCATGGCGAGCGTGTCGGAGCGCTCCTCCTCCATGGCGATCGTGACGACGACCCCGACCTCACCGGCGCGCGCGGTGCGCCCGGCGCGGTGCAGGTAGGCCTTGTGCTCGACGGGCGGGTCCGCGTGCACGACGAGCGAGATGCCGTCCACGTGGATGCCGCGGGCCGCCAGGTCGGTGGTGACCAGCACCGGGACCGAGCCGTCGGCGAAGGCCGCCAGCGTGCGCACCCGGTTGTTCTGCGCCTTGCCGCCGTGCAGCGCGCCCGCGGCGACGCCGGAGCCGCGCAGCTGCTTGGCCAGCCGGTCGGCGCCGTGCTTGGTGCGCACGAAGAGGATGGTGAGCCCCTCGCGGGCGGCGATCTCGGCGAGCACCTGCCGCTTGTCCGCCTTGGTGGTCACCAGCAGGTGGTGCGACATGGTGGAGACGGCGGCCTCGGCGGGCGCGGTGGAGTGCGTGACCGGGTCGGTCAGGTAGCGCTGCACCAGCTTGTCGACGCCGCGGTCGAGGGTGGCGGAGAAGAGCAGCCGCTGGCCGTTCTTCGGCGTCTTGTCCAGCAGCTTGGTGACCTGCGGCAGGAAGCCGAGGTCGGCCATGTGGTCGGCCTCGTCCAGGGTGGTGACGGCGACGTCGGAGAGGTTGGCGGCGCCCTGGTTGATCAGGTCGGCGAGCCGGCCGGGGGTGGCGACCAGCAGGTCGACGCCGCGGGCCAGCCGGGCGGCCTGCCGCCCGATGGGCGCGCCGCCGACCACGGAGGCGACCCGCAGCCCGAGGGCGAGCGCGGGCTCCTCCAGCGAGCGCTCGATCTGCGCGGCCAGTTCACGGGTGGGGGCGAGGACGAGGCCGCGCGGGCGGCCCGGCTTGGCGGGAGATCCGCTGAGCCGCACCAGCATCGGCAGCCCGAAGGCGAGGGTCTTGCCGGAGCCGGTCGGCCCGCGGCCGAGCACGTCCCGGCCGGCCAGCACATCCGGGATGGCGGCGGCCTGGATCGGGAATGGGGAGTCGAAACCCGCGCGCCGCAAGGCCTGCACGAGCACGGCGGGGAGGCCGAGCTCGGCGAAGGTGGGCACGGCAGGGGAAACGGAGGTCACGAAGAACCTTTCACGAAAGAGCACGCGGCGGTGTCGTCGCGTGATGCGGGGGGTGCTGCTGCGCACCCGTCGGGCCGGCGCGAGATATCGCGGAATGGTCCGCCCGCAGGGAATGCCGCCGTCGGCGGCCCTGGCCCGGCTCGCTCGCGCATCCGGGGCCGGTAGCGGAAGAGCATCGCGTCCGGGCCCGGCGACAGGCCGGAACCACCAGGATAGGCGATCATGGTCCGGAAAGCCGAACCGAGTGGTACGAGTCTCGCTCAGCCGCGGAAGAGCCGGCTCAGCTCCTGCAGCCAGGGCACCGCCACGGCCAGGGTCGGCACCACGAGAATCGCGGCCGAGCCGAGGTAGGCGGCGAGCGCGGTCCGCGGGTCGCCGCCGGGGCCGGCGAGCCGCTGGATCCGGATCAGCGTGGTGGGGCCGCCGGCGGCCAGCGCGCCCTGCGGCGCGGTGGATTTGGCGCAGGCCACCAGGGCACGGGCCAGCGGGGTGGGGCCGGTGACCTTGACCGCGGAGTCGTCGGCGAGCAGCTCGATGAGCAGCTTCACCGAGCCCAGCGCGGCCTTGCTGCGCACCACCCGGGGGAACGCCTCGTGCACCGCGGTGAACGCCTCGAGCACCAGATCGTGCCTGGCCCGCAGGTGGGAGCGCTCGTGGCTGACGATGGCGGTGATCTCCGGGTCGTCCAGGTTGGTGAGCGTGCCCTCGCTGAGCACCACCCGCTGGCGCAGCCCGGGCAGGCAGTAGGCGATCGGCTCGGTGGCGGCCAGCACCCGGATGTCGGCGGCGCGGCGGGACCCGCCGCCCTGGTCGAGCAGGTCGACCAGCATGCGGTGCCGGGAGCGCCTGCGCCGGGTGTGCACGCCGACCCGGACCGCGGCCCAGATGAGCCGCGCCCCGACCAGCAGGGTGAGCGCGAAGACGGTGATGTAGGCGACCCACAGCGGGAACCCGAGCGCGTCGATCTCGCGGGTGGGGGAGGTGGTCGGCCTGCCGTCCGGGCCGGGGACGAGCAGCTCGCTGGCGATGGCGAGGCCGGAGCCGAAGGCGCTGAGCACCGCGGCGAGCGCGATCGCCTGCCAGAGCACGAGCGCGGCGCGCGGCGCGCGGTAGGGCCAGCTCGCCCGGCTGAGCAGGGCGGGGGCCGGTCCGGCGAGAAGCAAGGCGAGACCGGCGAAGACCGGCGCGGTTGCGTTCATCGACTCAGCTCACTGCGTTGTGGGACCAGGACGCTCACGGCATTGTGAGGCCGGTGTCGAGCCTACTGCCGTGGTGGCTCGCTGTCGTTCCCGGACTCCTGCTCGGGCAGGTCGACGGCCTCCAGCTTGGCGAGCGCCTCGCGCAGCGCGTCCGCCTCGTCCTTGCCGACCTGCTCGACGAAGTGCACCAGGGCGGCGGCGCGGCTGCCCGCGGCGTCGGCCTGCTGCAGCGCGTCGACCATGAGGCTGGCCACGAGTTCGTCCCTGGTGTGCACCGGGGCGTACCGGTGCGCCCGGTCGTCCCGGCGCTGCACGACGAGGTTCTTCTTCGCCAGCCGCTGCAGCACCGTCATGACGGTGGTGTAGGCGAGCTCGCGGCGCGCGGCCAAGGCCTCGTGCACCTGCCGTACCGTCTGCGGTTCGTCGGCCGACCACAACTGGTCCATGACCGCTTTCTCGAGTTCACCCAGACCTGCCATCCCTCGATTCTAGGGACTCAACGACACGAAGGCGTACTACAGGGCGTCGTAACCAAGGGGTAGCTGGTGTGGAATCGATCACCCGGGGTAGACGCCGGTCTTCGCCGGTGCGTCCGCGCCCGGCTTGCCGTGCACGTGCCTGGTGCCGATCGGCACGACGAGCGGGCGGCCGGACATCGGGTCGTCCAGCACCGTCGCCTCCAGCCGGAACACCTCGCGCAGCAGCTCCGGGGTGACGATCGCGGCGGGGGCGCCCTGCGCCACGATCCGGCCCGCGGCCATCACCACCAGCCGGTCGCTGTAGCGGATGGCGAGGTTCAGGTCGTGCAGCACCATGACCACGGTGCGGCCGAAGTCGGCGTGCAGCCGGTCGACCAGGTCGAGCACCTCGAGCGAGTGCGCGAGGTCGAGGTAGGTGGTCGGCTCATCGAGCAGCAGGATGTCGGTGCCCTGGGCCAGCGCCATGGAGATCCAGGCGCGCTGGCGCTGGCCGCCGGAGAGCTCGTCCAGCGGGCGGTCGGCGAGGTCGGCGATGCCGGTCTGGGCCAGCGCGGCGGCGACGGCGTCCTCGTCGCCTGCCGACCACTGCTGGATCCAGGACTGGTGCGGGTGCCGGCCGCGCGCGACCAGGTCGGCGACGGTGAGCCCCTCCGGGGCGATCGGGGTCTGCGGCAGCATCCCGACGATCCGCGCCACATCCCGCGTGCGCATGGCCGAGATGGCCTTGCCGTCCAGCACCACCCGCCCGGCGCTGGGGCGCAGCAGCCGGCCGAGCGAGCGCAGCAGCGTGGACTTGCCGCAGCCGTTCGGCCCGATCACGGTGGTGACGACGCCGGGCGCGATCTCCAGGTTCAGCCCCTTGACGATCACCCGATCGCCGTACCCGAGGGTGACCGCCTCCGCGGTCAGGTGGTGTTCAGCGCTGGTCATGAGACGGTGGCCTTCCGATTCATCCGGACGAGCAACAACAGCAGGAAGGGCCCGCCCAGCGCCGCGGTGACGATGCCGACCGGCAGGTCGACCGGGACCAGGGTGCGGGCCACGATGTCCGAGCCGGCCACCAGGACCGCGCCGGCCAGCGCCGAGGCCAGCACCGGCTCGCCCGGGGTGCGCAGCAGCCCGCGGGCGAGCTGCGGCGCGGCCAGCGCGACGAAGCCGATCGGCCCGGCGATGGCGGTGGCCATCGCCGCCGCCAGCACCGCGAGGCCGATGAGCAGCGCCTGCTGCGCCTGGATGCGGACGCCGAGGCCGCGGGTGGTCTCGGCATCCATCCGCAGCACCGCGAGGGTGCGGGCGGAACCGGCGGCGACCACCAGCAGCACGGCGGTGACGACCGCGACCGGGACGAGCTTGCCGGTGTCGGTATTGCTCACCGAGCCGGTGAGCCAGAGCTGCGCCCGCGTCGCCTGCTCCAGATCGGCGCGGGTGAGCATGAAGCTGATCGCCGAGAGCAGGAAGGCATTGACGCCGATGCCGATGAGCACCAGCCGCAGCCCGCTCGCGCCGCGCTCGCCGGAGGCGCTGCGGCCCCAGGCGAGCAGGTAGATGGCGACCGCGGTGAGCAGCCCGCCCGCCAGCGCGGCGAGCGGGGTGCCGAGCGTCGCCAGCAGCCCGGTGGCGGCGCCGCCGCTGCCGACCACCACCGCCACCGCGCCGAGCCCGGCGCCCGAGGTGATGCCGAGGATGTCCGGGCTGGCCAGCGGGTTGTGCAGGATCGACTGGGTGAGCGCGCCCGCCAGCCCGAGCGCGGCGCCGACCACCACCGCGGTGAGCGCACGCGGCAGCCGGGAGTCGAGCACGATGAAGCGCTGCGAGCGGGTGCCGCCGCCGGCCAGCACGTCGAGCACCCGGCCCAGCGGGAGCGTGGTCTCGCCGACCGCGATGTCCAGGCAGAAGAGCGCCAGCAGCAGTACGGTCAGCGCCAGCACGGTGAGCAGCGGCGCGGGCCGGAAGACGGTGGAGAAGCGCGCGGTGCGCAGCGGCCTGCGCACCGCGCGCAGGTTCCGCTTCGCCAGCTCCGGGTCGTGCGGTGCGGAGATGCTCACAGGCTCACCAGCTTCCGGCGCCGGACCAGCAGGACGAAGAAGGGCGCGCCGACCGCGGCCAGCACCACGCCGACCTGGAGTTCGCCCGGCCGGGCCACCACCCGGCCCAGGATATCGGCGGTGAGCAGCACCAGCGCGCCGAGCAGCCCGGACCACGGCAGCAGCAGCCGGTAGTCCGGCCCGGTGAAGACCCGCGCCAGGTGCGGGACCACCAGCCCGAGGAACGAGATCGGCCCGACCGCGGCGGTGGCCGCGCCGCAGAGCACCACCACCGCGGCGAAGCCGAGCGCCCGGTTGCGGGTGACGTTGACGCCGAGCCCGCGCGCGACGTCGTCGCCGAGGCTCAGCAGGTTCAGCCCCGGCGTGGCGAGCGCGGCCAGGATCAACCCGGCCAGCAGGAAGGGGGCGACCTGCCAGAACACCGCGGCGTCCCGGCCCGCCACGGTGCCGACCACCCAGAAGCGGTAGGTGTCCAGCGCGGTGGCGTCCAGCAGGACAACGGCATTCGTCATGGCCTGCAGGAAGGCGGTCATGGCTGCCCCGGCCAGCACCAGGGTGAGCGGGCTCGCCCCGCCCGCCGACGACGCGGCGAAGACCGCGAGCCCGGCCAGCAGCGCGCCCGCGAAGGCGAACCAGATGTACTGCTCCGGCGCGGTGAAGGCGAAGAGGTAGACGGCGAGCGCGGCCAGGAAGGCGGCGCCCGCGTTCAGCCCGAGCAGCCCGGCGTCGGCGAGCGGGTTGCGGGTGTAGCCCTGGACCAGGGCGCCCGCGACGCCGAGCGCGCAGCCGCTGGCCAGCGCGAGCACCGTGCGCGGGAAGCGCAGCCCGCGCACGATCTCGGCCTCGGTGGAGCCCGCCGGGCAGCTGAACGGGCCGCCGGGGCAGGTGAGCGCGTCCCGGACCGCGCGGTACACGGTGAGCGGGTCCAGGAACCGGGTGCCGACCGCGATGCCGGCCACGGCGGCGACCGCCAGCAGGGCGAGCAGGACGAGCAGGCCGGTGCGGCGGCGCCGTGCCAGGGAGGGGAGTCCGGTCACGGCAAAAATTCTCTCCTGCGTCAACGGTGGTGCAAGTACCGACAAGTCTGGTAAGCCTAACCTATCTTTTAGATACGCCCTGTTTCCGGAGCCCGCGTTTCCGCCGGGTTCGCGCCGAGGAGGTCCGATGACCGAGATCATGTCCGACCGTTGCCTGTCCGACGGTCTGCGGAGTGCGGGGCTGCGGCGCGGGGAGATCGGCTTCGACCGGTGGACACCGGGGAGCCCGCGCCGGCCGGAGCAGGCATTCGCGCGGGTCGGGGGGCGGCTGCGGGCGCTGCAACCCGAGCATCCGCGGGTCTACGCCGTCGCCGCCATGGCCGACCAGGGCAAGCGGCGGTGGTGGCGGCTGGCCGACGGGCTGCGGGAGGGGCGGATCGAGGTCATGTACCGGCGGCACGCCGAGGAGATGGTGCGCAGCGAGGTGGCCGCCGAGGTGGTGGCGACGGCGCTCATCCACGCGGTGGTCGGGCGGGTGACCGCGGCGCTGGTCGCCGACGGGCGGGCCTGGGATCCGGGGCTGGAGAACCTGTGGATCCACACCGACAACGACGGCGGGATCGACTGGGCGGGGCTCTCCGACACCACCATCCGGGTGCTGGACGGGGATCGGATCGCCCGCGAGTCGGGGGCGCTCGCGCTGCCCTGCGAGGAGGCCATGTTCCTGTGGCTGGCGCATCGCTGCGAGCCCGCGCTGGAGCTGGTGCTCACCGCGCTGAGCAGCTGCGCCGGGCTCACCCCGCGCCGGTTCTGGGCGCTGGTCGGCGAGTCCATCGCGGGGGCCGCGACCTACGTCCCCGCCCTGGCCGGGACCGATCCCGCGGTCGGCGCCCGCCGCGGCCACGGCTTCCTGCACGCCCTGGAAGGGCGCGGCCTTCCCCTCCGCCGCAGCATCGGCTGCCTGGTGCGCTGAATCAGTACAGCGGGAACCCCTGCGCCGCGAGCTGGTCGCGCAACCTGTCCCGGCCCTTGAGCGCCGCCACCGAACCGAGGCGGGTGAGGACCCGCTCGACCCAGGAGTGCGCCAGGTTCTGCTCGGCGTAGAACTCGGCGATCCGCCCCTCGTACTCGGCGATCCGCTCGTTCTGCCCGGCCGGGTCGTAGGTTTCGGTGTGCAGCACCGCGGCCTGCGGCAGCCGCGGCTTGACCCGCGCGCCCTCGGCCGGGTCGGGGGTGCCGACCACCAGCCCGACCACGGCGAAGACCCCGGGCGGCAGCGCGAGCTCGGCCGCCACCTCCTCGGGGTGGTTGCGGATGGCGCCGATGTAGACCGTCCCCAGCCCCAGCGATTCCGCCGCGACCAGCGCGTTCTGCGCGGCCAGCGCGGCGTCCAGGAACGCGACGTAGCTGGACTCCAGGTAGTCCGCGCCGTCCAGCGGCACCTCGCGCGCGGCGGCCAGCCCGCGCAGCCTGGCCAGGTCCGCGGTCCAGACCAGCAGCAGCGGGGCCTGCCGGATCTGCTCCTGGTCGCCGGCGAGCCGGGCCAGCCGCGCCTTGCGTTCCGGATCGCGCACCGCGACCACGCTCCACACCTGCAGGTTGGAGGAGGTGGGCGCGGACTGGGCGGCCGAGATCAGCACCCGCAGCACGTCGTCCGGGACCGGGTCGGGCAGGTAGCGGCGCACCGAGCGGTGCTCGTGCAGCACCTGGAGCACCGGGTTCCACTCCGGCGGCGCGCCGGCCGCTGGGTCGCGGTAGCGCTCGGCCACCACCTGGTCCGGGGAGGCGATCTGGGTCATCCCGCCATGGTCGCGCCCGGTGCGCGGCCGGTCAGCAATTGCCCGCAGCTCGAGCGAAATACTCGATCCGAAACATGCAGCGGAACTGAAAGAATCCGAAAGAACAGCTTGGTTGTTTGCCGGATTTCCGCTGTGCACCATCGCATCCATGTCATCCCACAGATTCCGGCGCGCGGGCACCCTGCTCGCCGCCGTCGCGCTCGTCGCCGCCGCGCTGAGCGGCTGCGCGGCCTCGGGCAACCGGGTCGCCGCCGGCGACGACGGCGGCACCCCGGTGCCCGGCGGCACCCTGCGCTTCGCGGTGCTCGACGCCCCCGCCAACCTGGACCCGCACTCCGGCAGCTCCTACCCCGAGTCGCTGATCACCAGCAATACCGCCGACAAGCTCACCTACCAGAACCCGGAGACCGGCGCGATCGAGCCGTGGCTGGCCCGCTCCTGGGAGATCGATCCGACGCTGAAGCAGTTCACCTTCGAGCTGCGGGACGACGTCACCTTCAACGACGGCAGCAAGTTCGACGCCACCTCGGTGAAGGAGAACTTCGACCTGCTCGGGCGCGGCAACAAGGAGCTCGGCGTCGTCCCGGTGACGGCCTACTGGGTGGGGTACGTGAACACCGAGGTGGTCGACGAGTACACCGCCAAGGTGATCTTCGATCGCCCCAGCGCCGGTTTCCTGCAGGCGCTCTCGCACTACTTCTCCGGCATCGTCGGGCACTCGACGCTGCAGCTGCCGAAGGAGCAGCGGGCGCTGGCGCAGAACATCGTCACCACCGGCCCGTTCACCGTCTCCGAGCACATCTACCAGCAGCGCACCGTGCTGAAGAAGCGCCCCGGCTACAACTGGGCGCCCGCGAGCCGCAAACACAACGGCGAGGCGTACCTGGACACCGTGGAGATCGCCGTCATCCCGGAGGCGGGGGTGCGCACCGGCGCGCTGCGCTCCGGGCAGGTCGACGCCATCCTCGATGTGAACAACACCGACGAGGCGCCGCTGGCGAACGAGGGCTACCGCATCGTCCCGCAGCTCATCCCGGGCCGCGATATCGCGCTCGACCTCAAGACCGACCTCTTCCCCACCAACGAGCTGGCCGTGCGCCAGGCCATCAAGCTGGGCTGGAACCGGGACGCGCTGGCCAAGACGGTGCTCACCCCGAGCTACGCGCTCTCCAGCTCGGTGGTCTCGAAGCGGGTGCCCGGCTACACCGACTTCTCCGCGCAGCTGAAGCAGGACCGCGCCAGGGCCGAGCAGATCCTGGACGACGCCGGCTGGCGCAAGGGCGACGACGGCATCCGGGTCAAGGACGGCAAGCGGCTGGAGCTGCAGTTCCTCGGCATCAACAACCTGGTGAACAACAAGCCCGCCTACGAGCTCATCCAGCAGGACCTGCGCAAGATCGGCATCGACCTGCGGCTCAATGTGCTGCCGATCCCGGACTACACCGCCGCCGCGACCCAGCAGCAGAAGTGGAACGTGCAGGCTTTCAATACCAGCCGCGGCGATATCGCGGTGCTGGAGCAGACCTACTCGCCGCAGTACAACAATGCCGCCAAGCTCGCCCCGGACAACCCGGCGCACGCCAGGGCGATCGAGGTGCTCAGCGCGCTCAGCGGCACCCTGGACCGGGACGCGCGGGCGAAGGCCGCGGACGTCGCGCAGCGCTTCCTGCTGGAGGAGCAGGTGCTCACCGTCCCGGTGTACAACCCGGCGCAGGTGACCGCGGCGGCGCCGACGGTGCACGGCGTCGGGTACGAGGCGCAGTCCCGCAACGTCTTCTACGACACCTGGATCGAGCAGGGATAATGGCCGTGCTCAGGTATCTGGCGGCCAAGGTCGCCCAGGCGGTGTTCGTGGTGTGGGGCGCCTACACGGTGACCTTCGTGCTGCTCTACGTGCTGCCCTACGACGCGGTCGACATGCTCTTCGATCCCAACGAGAGCGAGCTGATCTCGGCGGCGGACAAGGCGAACGCGCGCGCGTACTACGGCCTCGATGGGCACCTCGCCGGCCAGTACCTGAACCGGCTGCTCGACGCCGCGCAGGGCGATTTCGGGGTGTCCACCCGGACCGGCGAGCCGGTCTGGCCGCTGCTGCTCTCGGTGCTGCCGCAGACCGCGGTGCTCTCCGGGCTGGCGCTGCTGCTCGCGGTGCTGCTCGCCTTCGCGGTGGCGCTCACCGCGGCCTGGACCCGGAGCAGGCGGCTGGCGAACCTCGTCACCACGCTGCCCGCGGCCGGGGTCTCGGTGCCGGTCTTCCTGGTCGGGCTGGCGCTGCTGCAGGTCTTCTCCTTCCAGCTCGGCTGGTTCCCGCCGATCGGCAACGGCGGGCTGGACACCCTGATCCTGCCCGCGGTGACGCTGGCCATCCCGGTCGCGGCGCCGATCGCGCAGCTGCTGGTGAACAACCTGGAGGAGGGGCTGCGCGCCGGGTACGTCACGGTGGCGGTGGCCAAGGGCAGCACCCGGTGGCGGGTGCTGACCAGGGACGTGCTGACCAATGCCGGCCTGCCCGCGCTCACCATCGCCGGGGTGACCTTCGGGAACCTGCTGGCCGGCACCGTGATCGTGGAGACGGTGTTCTCCCGCTCCGGGCTCGGCCGGCTCACCGAGACGGCGGTGCGCACCCAGGACGTGCCGCTGGTGCAGGCGGTGGTGGTCTTCGCCGCGCTGGTCTTCGTGCTGGTGAACCTGGCGGTGGACCTGATCTACCCGGTGCTGGATCCGCGGCTGCGGTCCCGCTTCGCGGTCGGCGGGACCGCGGTCGCGGCCGCGAAGGAGGACTGAACGATGGCGGTATCCGACCTTCCCGCACCGGCTTTCGCGCCGCCGCGGCGCCCCGGCGCGGTGCGCCGGGTGGCCCGCGCCGCGGCCGCCGCGCCCGGGCTCGCGCTGGCCTGGCTGGTGGTGCTGGTGGTGCTGGCCTGGGCCGTCGCGCCCTCCTGGTTCACCGCGCACGACCCGAACGAGGGCGACTCCGACGCCAGCTTCCTGGCGCCGAGCCTCGCGCACCCGTTCGGCACCGACCGGCTCGGCCGCGACCTGCTGGCCCGCGCCATCCACGGCACCGGCACCACGGTGAGCGCGACCCTGCTCGCGGTGGCCATCGGCTTCGTGCTCGGCGCGCTGGTCGGGCTGTTCAGCGGCTTCGTCGGGGGCCGGGTGGACGCGATCGTCATGCGCTTCGTCGACATGCTGCTCGCCATCCCGGCGCTGCTGCTCGCCATGACCGTGGTCACCGCGCTCGGCTACGGCACCGTCAATATCGCCATGGCCGTCGGTATCTCGGCGGTGGCGGCCTTCGCCCGGGTGATGCGCTCGGCGGTGCTCAAGGTGACCGACACCGATTTCGTGGAGGCCGCCTACGGCTCCGGCGCCGGGTTCGGGCGGGTGGTGTTCCGGCACGTGCTGCCGAACTCGCTCTCCCCGGTGCTGGCGCTGGCCGCGCTGGAGTGCGGGTCGGCGGTGCTCGCCGTCGCCGCGCTCGGCTTCCTCGGCTACGGCGCCCCGCCGCCGCAGCCGGAGTGGGGGCTCGCGGTGGCCGAGGGCCGCGACTACCTCGCCACCTATCCGTGGATCTCGATCCTGCCCGGTGTGCTCATCGCGGTGGTCGTGCTCTCCACCAATCGGATCGGCCGATCGTTGGGAGACCAGAAGTGAGCATCGAGAATCAGCCCCTGCTGCGCGTCGCCGACCTCGCGGTCGAGTACGCCACTCCGGGCCGCGGGGCGCCGGTGCGCGCGGTGACCGGGGTCTCACTCACCGTGCGGCCGGGTGAATTCGTCTCGGTGGTGGGCGAATCCGGCTCCGGCAAGAGCACGACGGTGCACGCCGCGCTGCGGCTGCTGCCGGACAGTGCCACCGTGCGGGCACGGGCGCTCGAGCTCGGCGGGGAGGAGATCTCCGGCTGGGGCGATCGTCGGCTCAGCACGCTGCGCGGGCCGTTCGCCGGGTTCGTGCCGCAGGACCCCGGCACCTCGCTGAACCCGGTGAAGCGGGTCGGGGCGCAGGTGGCCGAGGCGATCCGGCTGCACCGGAGGGTGAGCGCCGCCGAGGCGCGGCGGATCGCGCTGGCGAAGCTGGAGCTGGCCGGGCTGCGCGAACCGGAGCAGGTGTTCCCGCGCTACCAACACGAGCTCTCCGGCGGGATGAAGCAGCGGGTGCTGATCGCCATCGCGCTCGCCAACGACCCGAAGCTGCTGGTCGCCGACGAGCCGACCTCGGCGCTCGACGTCACGGTGCAGAAGCAGATCCTGGACCACCTCGCCGTGCTGCGCACCGAGCTCGGGCTCGGCGTGCTGCTGGTGACGCACGATCTCGGCGTCGCCGCCGAGCGCTCGGACCGGCTCATCGTCATGCAGCGCGGGCGGGTCGTCGAGGAGGGGCCGGTGCGCGACATCCTCGCCGCCCCCCGTGAGGAGTACACCCGCGCCCTGATCTCGGCCGCCCCCGCGGCACACCGCGGGCGGCTGCGGCCGGAAGGCGGTGCGGCCGAGCGCGGGCCGGCGCTCGCCGGGCATCGGGACGGCCGGACGGGCGTCACCCCCGCGCTCGACGGCCGCGCGGCGGAGCTGGGACTGCCCGCCGCGGACCGCACGCCGCTGGCGAAGACCGGGGTCGTGGAGCACGGGTCCCGCCCGCTGCTGGAGGCGTCGAGCCTCGGCAAGGTGTTCGGCGCGGTCCGTGCCGTGGACGAGGTGGCGCTGAGTGTGCGGGCGGGCTCGACGCACGCCCTGGTGGGCGAGTCCGGCGCGGGCAAGTCGACGGTGGCCAGGATCGTGGTGGGCCACGGCACCGCCGACTCGGGCGAACTCCGCTTCGACGGCGCCCCGGTGCCGATCACCGGCCGGGCCGGGCTGGCCCGGCGCCGCCCGCGCGACCTGCGCCGGGAGATCCAGTTCGTGCACCAGAACCCGTTCGGCTCGCTCGACCCCGGCTACACCGTCGAGCGCATCGTCGCGGAGCCGCTGCGGGCGTTCGGCATCGAGCGGGACCGGCGCCGCCGCCGGGAACGCGTCGCCGAGCTGCTCGACGCCGTCGCCCTGACGCCCGAGCAGCACCTGCATCGTCGCCCGGCCGAGCTCTCCGGCGGCCAGCGGCAGCGGGTGGCGCTGGCCCGCGCGCTGGCGGCCGGGCCGCGGCTGCTCGTGCTGGACGAGGCGGTCTCCGCGCTCGACGTCTCGGTGCAGGCGCAGATCCTGCGGCTGCTGGTCGAGCTGCAGGCCGCGCAGGGGCTCACGTACCTGTTCATCACGCACGACCTCGGCGTGGTCCGGCTGATCGCCGACGATGTCTCGGTCATGCGCGCGGGCCGGGTGGTGGAGTCCGGCACCGTGGCCCGGGTCTTCGAGCAGCCCGAGCAGGAGTACACCCGCACCCTGCTGGCCGCGGTGCCCGGCGAACGGGCGGTGCCGATCGCGGTCTGACCCTGGAGCCGGGCTGCACAGAATCGCTCTGATCGTAAGGATTTGCTGAACCCTCGCCGCGCCGGACACTGAATTCCGACGCCAGCGAAACGAGGGTTCCATGTACGACATCCGGCGGCTGATCCTGCTGCGCGACCTCTCCGAGCGCGCCACCATGACGGCGGTCTCGGAGCTGCACGGGATCACCACCTCCGCGGTCTCGCAGCAGCTCCGGATCCTGGAGGACGAGGTGGGGACCGTGCTCACCCGACGCGAGGGCCGGGTGCTCCGGCTCACCTACGCGGGCCGGGTGCTGGTCGACCACACGTCGCGGATCATCGCCGCGCTGGAGGAGGCGGAGTCGGCGGTGGCCGCCACCGCGGAGAAGGTGACCGGGGTGCTCACCCTGGCCACCTTCCGCACCGCGCAGACCCGGCTCGCGCTGCCCGCGGCGGCCCGGCTGATGGGCGAGTACCCGGGGCTCAAGGTCCGGGTGGTGGATCTCATGCCGGTCGAGTCGGTGCCCGCGGTGCGGCGCCAGGAGGTCGACCTGGCCATCACCTACGCCTACTCCTTCGGAACCAGGGACCTCCCGCTCGGCCTCACCTCGGAGTTCCTCTACAGCGACCCGCTGGTCCTGATCGCCCCCACCGGCCTGCGCGAACAGGCCCGCAAACACGGCCTCGGCGCGGTGCGGGACGCGGACTGGATCGCCGCGCGGGACGGCGCGCCCTCCATCGCCTCGGTCATGTTCGCCTGCCGGGAGGCCGGTTTCGCGCCGCGCATCCAGCACCGCAGCGGCAGCTTCACCGCCATGGCGGAGATGGTGGCGCACGGCCTCGGGGTGGCGATCGTGCCGGAGATGTCGGTCTCCGCCGAGCACCGTGCGCTGGTCGCCTGCCCGATCGTGGACAGCACCCGGCGGATCGGGGTCACCTACCGGCAGGCCTCGGCCGAGCGGCCCGCGGTGGCCGCCGCCATCCGCACCCTGCGCACGGTGGCGATGCCGAGCCGGCTCGCCTCCTGACCCCGGGCACCGGACCCCGCCCGCCTCCGGGAGGCGCGGGAATTCCGCTGTGCCCGAACGCGATTCGGTCGAGAAAAACTGAACGATTGTCGTAGAACCGCTGCCTTGTTCGGGGAACGGAGGAGTTCCGATACTGGCGGCACTCGTCTCCGTACCCGCCGACCAGACGGAAGCTCATGACTCGATCCCTGCACGTGAACATCTCGCTGCTGACGCCAGGACACTTCCGCGGCGCCTGGCGGCTGCCCGGCAACGACCCGCGCGCCTTCGTGGACGCCGAGCACTTCCGCCGGCTCATCCAGCTCGCCGAATCCGCCGCGCTGCACGCCGTCTTCGTCGGCGACAGCCCGGCGCTGGCCCCCGACATCGCGAACGCCCCGGGGCTCGGGCTGGACCCGGTGGTCATGCTGGCCGACGCCGCCGCGAGCACCACGCACATCGGCGTGATCGCCACCGCCTCCACCACCTTCGAGCAGCCCTGGTCGCTGGCCAGGCGCTACCTCAGCCTGGACCACCTCACCGGGGGCAGGGCCGGCTGGAACGTGGTGACCACGCAGCAGGCCGCCGCGGCCGCGAACTTCGGCCTCGACGAGCACCCGGACAAGGAGCTGCGCTACCGGCGGGCGGCGGAGTTCGTGGAGGTGGTGACCGCGCTCTGGGACGGCTGGGAGCCGGACGCGCTGCTCGGCGACCCCGCGGGCAGCTTCGCCGACCCCGGGCGCATTCACCCGCCCGCGCACCGCGGCGAGTTCTTCGCGGTGGCGGGCGCGCTGCCGCTGCCGCGCTCGCCGCAGGGCAGGCCGCTGGTGGTGCAGGCGGGGGCCTCGCCCGGCGGCAAGCGGCTGGCCGGGCGCACCGCCGACCTGGTCTTCGCGGCCGCGCAGACCCCGGAGCTGGCCCGCGCGCTCCGCACCGAGCTGCGCGGGCACGCCGCCGACGCCGGGCGCGACCCGGCGTCGATCAAGATCTCCACCGGGCTGGTGGTGGTGATCGGCGGCACCGAGGCCGAGGCGAAGGAGCGCGAAGCCGAGCTGCGGCAGACCATTCCGGTGCGGCCCGCGCTGGAGCAGCTCGCCGCCCAGCTCGGGCTGCCCGCGGGCTCGCTGGACCCGGAGACCGTGCTCACCCCGGAGATCGTCGGCAATGCCGCGGCCCGCTCGGCCGGGTTCGGCGCGGGCACCCTGGCGCTGCTGCGCGAGCGGCCGCACACCGCGCTGGAGCTGGTGCACCGCTTCGCCGGGGGTGCCGGGCACCGGCTGGTGGTCGGCACGCCGGAGCAGGTGGCGGCCGGGATCGCGGAGTGGTTCGAGGCGGGCGCCACCGACGGCTTCACCGTCATGCCCGGCGATATCGGCGCCGATTTCCCGGCCTTCGTCGAGCACGTGGTGCCGGAGCTGGTGCGGATCGGCGTCTACCGCGGCGAGTACGCGCACGAGACCCTGCGCGGCAACCTCGGGTTGCCCGCGCCCGAGACGACCACCGCCGGAGTGTGAGATGAGCACCGCGATCATCGATGTCGCGACCCCGCACGGCCTGGACGAGGCGGCCTTCGCCGCCGCGCTGGCCCGGATCGCCGAGCTGGCCCCCGAGCACGACGCCGCGGGGCGCTTCCCCGCGGCCGCCTTCGAGCTGCTGCGCCCCACCGGCGTGCTGGCGCTGACCGTCCCGGCCGAGCTGGGCGGGCTGGGGAAGGGGATCGCCGAGGCGGTGGAGGTGATCGAGCGGATCGGCGCCGCCGATCCCTCGGTCGGGCTGATCCTGCAGTGGAACTACGTCAACCACCTGGCGCTGCGGCACCCGGACAGCCCGTGGCCGCGCGAGCTCGCCGAGCGGGTGCTGCGCAGCGCCGCCACCGACGGCACCCTGATCAACGGCGTGAATGTCGAGCGCGAGCTGGGCAGCCTCTCGCGCGGCGGGGTGCCCGCCACCACCGCGACCCGGCTGCCCTCCGGCGACTGGCGGATCGACGGCGAGAAGGCCTATGCCACCGGCATCTCCGGGCTGCACTGGTTCACCGTCACCGCGACCACCGCCGAGCCGGAGCCGAGGATCGCCACCTTCCTGCTGGACCGTTCGGCGCCGGACTGGGAGGTGATCCCGACCTGGAACCACCTCGGGCTGCGCGCCTCCGACACCCAGTCGGTGCTGTTCTCCGGCACCGTCGTGCCGCACGCCAGGCTGGTCGACGTGCGCGACCCGGCGGGCCCGCCGCAGCGCAGGCCGGGCCGGGAGGCGCTGCCGCTGCTGCTGGCCGCCAACTACAACGGCGTCGCCATCGCCGCCAGGGACTGGCTGGTGCGCTACCTGCACACCCGGGTGCCGACCGCGCTCGGCGCCCCGCTGGCCACCGTGCCGCGCTTCCACGACCGGGTCGGCGAGATCGAGGCCGGTATCCAGACCAGCCGCGCGCTGCTCCGCCAGGGCGTGGCGGCGCTGGTGGCGGGGGAGCGGTCGCCGCTCTTCGGGCTGGCCAAGCACGTCGCCACGGCGACCGCCATCCGGGTCACCGAATCGGCGCTCGACCTGACCGGCAACCCGGGGCTGGACCGGCGGCACCCGCTGGAGCGGCACCACCGGGACGCCATGGTCGGCCGCATCCACACCCCGCAGAGCGATGCGGTGCTGGCCCAGCTCGGCCGCGACGCCATCGCGCTCGGCCGCCCGGCGGAGGAGCTGTCGTGAGCCACCGCGAGGTCCACCTCAATGTCAATATCCTGAACGCGGGCGTCTTCGGCGGCTCCTGGCGATTCCCCGGCACCGACCCAGCCGCGAGCCTCGGGCTGGAGCACTACCTGCGGATCGCGCGCCGCGCCGAGGAGGCCACCTTCGACGCCATCTTCCTCGCCGACGGCCCCGGCATCCGCGACGACCTGCGCTACCGGCCGTTCAACGGGCTGGAGCCCTCGGTGATCCTGGCCGCGGTGGCGGCCGCGACCGAGCGGGTCGGGCTGATCGCCACGCTCTCCTCCAGTTACAACGACCCGTACGACGTCGCGCGGCGCTTCGCCACGCTCGACCTGCTCAGCGGGGGTCGCGGCGGCTGGAACGTGGTGACCACCGCCGGCGCGGGCCCCGCCCGCAACTTCGGGCTGGACGCCGAGCCCGCGCACGCCGAGCGGTATCGGCGCGCGGCGGAGTTCGTGGAGGTGGTGCGGGCGCTCTGGAACAGCTGGGAGCCGGAGGCGCTGATCGGCGACAAGGATTCGCACCGCTTCGCCGACCCGTCTCGGATCCATCCGGTGCACCACGCCGGGGAGTTCCTGGAGGTGGCCGGGCCGCTGAACGTGCCGCGCAGCCCGCAGGGTGAGCCGGTGGTGGTGCAGGCGGGGGCCTCCAGCGACGGGCGCGCGCTGGCCGCGCGGATCGGCGAGGTGATCTTCACCGCCGCGCAGACCGCCGACGAGGCGGGGGAGTACTACCGCGACGTCAAGGCGCGGGCCGCCGCGTACGGCAGGCGGCCGGAGCACGTGCTCGTCCTGCCGGGGCTCTCCACCGTCATCGGCTCCACCGAGGCGGAGGCGCAGCGGCGCAGGCAGCTGCTGGCCGAGCTGGTGCCGCCGGAGTACGCGCTGAACCGGCTCGCCGAGCAGCTCGGGGTCGAGCGCGAGGCGCTGGTGCTGGACGCCCCGCTGCCCTGGCACCTGCTCGCCGACCCGGACCAGGCGGGCGGGTCGCAGACCTTCTACCGGATCGCGCTCGGGCTGGCGCGGCGGGAGAGCCTGACCGTGCGGCAGCTGCTGCACCGGCTCGGGGGCGGGGCCGGGCACCGGATCGTCACCGGGACGCCGGAGCAGGTGGCGGATGCCATCGTGGACTGGGTCGATCGGGGGATCGCCGACGGGTTCAACCTCATGCCGGATGTGCTGCCCGGCGGGTTCGACGATTTCGTGGACGGGGTCGTCCCGATCCTGCGCGAGCGCGGCGTCTTCCGCCGCGAGTACCGCGGCACCACGCTCCGCGAGCACCTGGGCCTGCCGGTCCCGGCATACCGGCGGCCCGGCGCGCCGACGGTGCGCGCGACCGAAACCGGCGCGAGCGCGGCCGCCGCCGCGGAAGGAGTGGCCTGACCATGGCCCGAACCCTGTCGTTCTTCGTGAATGTCGGCAGCGCCGGGTACCACCCGGCCGCCTGGCTGGACCCGGCGCTCGCCCCGGACGCCTTCATCGACCTCGCGCACTACCGCCGGGTCGCGGAGGTCGCCGAGCGCGGCGCGCTGGACGGCCTGCTGCTCCCGGACATCCCGGTGCAGCAGCCCGGCATCGCCCGCGGCCCCGCCGCCACGCTGGACCCCGTGCTGGTCACCGCCGCACTGGCGGTGAGCACCGAGCGCATCGGGCTGGTCCCCACCGCGAGCACCACGCTGAACCGCCCGTACAACCTGGCCCGCCGCATCCTCTCGCTGGACCACGCGAGCCACGGCCGGGCCGGCTGGAACGCCGTCACCACCTTCGAGCCGCGCGCCGCCGCCAACTTCGGCCTGCGCGACCTCCCGGCCCGCGACGAGCGGTACCGCCGCGCCGCCGAGTACCTCGGCGTGGTCACCGGGCTCTGGGACAGCTGGGAGGACGACGCCGTCATCGGCGACCAGGGCTCCGGCGTCTTCGCCGACCCGGAGAAGGTGCACGCCCTGAACCACGTGGGCGAGTTCTACTCGGTCGCGGGCCCGCTGAACGTCGTCCGCTCACCCCAGGGCCGCCCGGTGCTGGTGCAGGCGGGCGCCTCCCCGCAGGGCCGCGCCTTCGCCGCCGCGCACGCCGAGGTGATCTACACCAGCCAGCTGAGCCTCGCCGCGGTGCGCGAGTTCAGCGCCGAGGTGCGCGCCGCGGCCGCCGCGCACGGCCGCGACCCGGAGGCGCTGCGCATCCTGCCCGGGCTGGTCCCGATCATCGGCTCCACCGAGGCCGAGGCGCGCGCCCGCTTCGACGCGCTGCAGAACCGGCTGCACCCGGAGAGCGCCCCGGTCCGCACCCTGGCCCAGTGGCTCGGCTACCCGGACGCCGAGCTCGAGCTGGACGCCCCGCTGCCGGAGCGCTACACCGTGCTGCCCGCGGGCCGGGTCGGCCCGGAGGGGTTCTTCACCGCGCTCACCCGGTACGCGGTGGAGACCGGGTTCACCGTGCGCGAGCTGCTCACCCACGTCCTCGGCGGGCACCGCGTGGTGATCGGTACTCCGAAGACCGTCGCCGACCACATCGAGCTGTGGTTCCGCAACGGCGGCATCGACGGCTTCACCGTCATCCCCGCCGTGCTCCCGGCTTCGCTGGCCGACTTCGTCGACGAGGTGGTGCCCGAACTGCGCCGCCGCGGCCTCTTCCGGCACGGCTACGACGGCACCACCCTGCGCGAGCACCTGGGCCTGCCGGTGCCCGCGAACACGTACCGGACCGTTTCCCCGATCGGAAGGTGATCCATGACCCACCGCTACCTCGGCCGCACCGGAGTGCTGGTCAGCCCGCTCACGCTGGGCGCCATGAACTTCGGCGCCTGGGCCAACAGGGACCACGACGAGGCAATCCGGATCGTGCACAAGGCACTGGATTCCGGCATCAATGTGGTCGACACGGCCGACGTCTACTCGCAGGGCGAGAACGAGGAGATCGTCGGCAAGGCGCTGCTCGGCCGCCGCGACGAGGTGGTGCTGGCCAGCAAGTTCCACGGCCAGATCGGCACCGACCCGAACACCCGCGGCAACTCCCGGCGCTGGATCATCCGCGCCGTGGAGGACAGCCTGCGCCGTCTCCAGACCGACCACCTCGACCTCTACCAGGTGCACCGCCCCGACCCGGCGGTGCCGCTGGAGGAGACGCTGCGGGCCCTGGACGACCTGGTGCGCGCGGGCAAGATCCGCTACTCCGGCACCACCACCTTCGAGCCGCACCAGCTGGTCGAGGCGCAGTGGGTGGCGCAGGACCGCAACCTGCACGCCCCGGTGAGCGAGCAGCCGCCGTACTCCATCCTGGCCCGCGGCGCGGAGAAGGGCACGCTGCCGACCGCGCAAAAGTACGGTCTGGGCGTGCTCACCTGGAGCCCACTGGCGGGTGGCTGGCTTTCCGGACGTTACCGCGCGGGCGAGACCGCGCCGGACTCCACCCGGCTGCACCGCCAGCCGCACCGGCACGACCCGGAGCTCGTCGCCAACCAGCGCAAGCGCGCCGCCGCCGAGGAACTCGCCAAGCTCGCCGACGACGCCGGGCTCACCCTGGTGCACCTGGCGCTCGCCTTCGTGCTGCAACATCCGGCGGTGAGCAGCGTGATCATCGGCCCGCGCACCGAGGAGCACCTGCTCGGCCAGCTCGGCGCCGTCGACGTGCGGCTCGACGCCGAGCTGCTGGACCGGATCGACGCCATCGTCGCCCCCGGCACCACCATCAGCCCCGCCGACGAGGGCTACCTGCCGCCCTCGCTCACCGATGCCACCACTCGCCGCAACGGAGCCCGCCGATGAGCCTGTCCGACCTCCGCACCCTCGGCCGCACCGGGGTGCGGATCAGCCCGTACGTGCTCGGCACCATGAACTTCGGCCCGCGCGGCAACCCCTCGCACGAGGACTCCATCGCGATCATCCACCGCGCGCTCGACGCCGGGATCAATATCGTCGACACCGCCGACACCTACTCGCGCGGCGAGTCCGAGGTGATCGTCGGCAAGGCACTTCAGGGGCGCCGCAACGACATCGTGCTCGCCACCAAGTTCCACAATGCCGTCGACGACGACCCCACGCACCGCGGCAACTCCCGGCGCTGGATCGCCCGCGCGGTGGAGGACAGTCTGCGCCGCTTGCGGACCGACCACATCGACCTCTACCAGGTGCACCGCCCGGAGCGGGTGACCGAGCTGGAGGAGACCGTCGGCGCACTGGACGACCTGGTGCGCGCCGGCAAGATCCGCTACTACGGCACCTCGGTGTACTCGCCCGGCGAGCTGGTCGAGGCGCAGTGGATCGCGGACCGGCGGAAGCTGACTCGCCCGGCCTCCGAGCAGGTTCCGTACTCGCTGCTGGTGCGCGGGATCGAGCGGGAGACGCTGCCGATCGCCAGGAAGTACGGGCTCGGCGTCATCTCCTACGGCCCGCTCGCGGCGGGCTGGCTCTCCGGCAGGTACCGGGTCGGGGCCGCGCAGCCGGACTCGCACCGCGCCGACCTCATCCCGGGCCGCTTCGACGTGGACAACCCGGCCAATGCCGCCAAGCTCGCCGCCGCGGACGCGCTCGCGGCGCTCGCCGAGGAGTCCGGGCTGACGCTGGTGCAGCTGGCCGTCGGCTTCGTGCTGGCGCACCCGGATATCAGCGCCACCATCATCGGCCCGCGCACCGGCGAACACCTGGACGGCTACCTGGCTGCCGCCGACACCGTGCTCAGCGACGACATCCTGGACCGGATCGACGAGATCGTCGCGCCCGGCACCGTTTTCCACGAGCGCGACACCGGCATCATCGCCCCGGCGCTGGCCGATCCCGCGCTGCGCCGGAGCGTCGCGTGAGCACGCTGGTCGCCTTCGCCGCCGCGGCGGTGGTGCGGCCGCCGCGGTGGCGCAGGAGGCGGCCTTCGCGGCCGCGCGCGAATCCGGGGTGGCTCCGGTGGCCGGGCACTTCTGAGAAGAAGGGGGCGGCGGGCCTCGCCGAAACGAAGCCCGCCGCACCGGGATCGGGGTCACCGCAGCCCTCGGGACTCACTCGATCCTTCTGCACTCGATCCGAGCGCCGGAATTGACTATAGGGCAGGCTTACCTAAGTACGCAATGCCTACGTCGAGAACAGACCGGGCGTGGTGTAAACGTTGAGGTCATGAGCGCACCCGGATTCTCCCTCGCCGACCTGACCCCGGAATTCATGAACGAGGCCAGCAAGGGCTACTTCACCGATTTCATCGGGCTGCGCTACACCGAGATCTCGCCGGACCGGGTGCGCGCCGAGTGGAGCGTCACCCCGAACCTGCACCAGCCGGCCGGCATCCAGAACGGCGGCGTCTACTGCACCGTGGTGGAGACGCTGGCCAGCGTGGGCGGCGGGGTCTGGCTGGGGGAGCGCGGCACCGTGGTCGGGGTGAACAACAACACCGACTTCCTGCGCGCGGTGCGCGAGGGGCTGCTGCGCGGCGAGGCGACGCCGGTGCACCGGGGCCGGTCGCAGCAGCTGTGGGTGGTGGTGATCACCGACGAGCAGGACCGGGTGGTGGCGCGCGGGCAGGTCAGGCTGCAGAACCTGGCCAGCTGATCTTGCCGGGCGGCGCGGGGGCCGCCGTGTGAGAATGGCCGTTCGTTCATCCCCGCGACCGGTCAGGAGCCCCGATGCGTCTCTCGCCGCACGAGCAGGAGCGGCTGCTGCTGAGCTACGCGGCCGAGCTGGCCCGCCGGAGGCAGGCCCGCGGACTGAAGCTGAACCACCCCGAGGCCATCGCGCTGATCTCCGACCACGTGCTCGAGGGCGCCAGGGACGGCCGCACCGTCGCCGAGCTCATGACCTCCGGGCGCGCCGTGCTCGGCCGCGCCGACGTCATGGAGGGCGTGCCGGAGATGATCCACGACGTCCAGGTGGAGGCCACCTTCCCGGACGGCACCAAGCTGGTCACCGTGCACCGGCCGATCGGATGAGCGGCGTGATCCCCGGCGAGTACCTCTGCGCCGGCGGCAGCATCGAGCTGAACGCGGGCGCGGAACGGATCGAGCTCACCGTGCTGAACGCCGGCGACCGCCCGGTCCAGGTCGGCAGCCACGTGCACTTCCCGCAGGCCAATGCCGCGCTGGAGTTCGACCGGGCCGCCGCGCACGGCCACCGGCTCGATATCCCGGCGGGCACCGCCGTCCGCTTCGAACCCGGGCTGCCGCAGCGGGTCTCGCTGGTTCCGCTCGGCGGCACCCGCGAGGTGCACGGCATCAGCCTCGATCCCCCCGGAGCACTGGACGGCCCCCGATGACCGAACTCAGCCGCGAGCGCTACGCGCAGCTCTTCGGCCCCACCACCGGCGACCGCATCCGGCTCGCCGACACCGACCTGCTGATCGAGATCACCGACGACCTGAGCGGCGGCCCCGGCCGCGCCGGTGACGAGGCGGTCTTCGGCGGCGGCAAGGTGCTGCGTGAGTCCATGGGGCAGTCCCGCGCCACCCGCGCCGACGGCGCCCCGGATACCGTGATCACCGGCGTCGTCGTGGTCGACCACTGGGGCATCGTCAAAGCCGACGTCGGGATCAGGGACGGCCGCATCGTCGCGCTCGGCAAGGCGGGCAACCCGGACACCATGACCGGCGTGCACCCCGACCTGGTGGTCGGGCCGAGCACCGAGATCATCGCGGGCAACGGCCGCATCCTCACCGCGGGCGCCATCGACTGCCACGTGCACCTCATCTGCCCGCAGCTGCTACCCGAGGCGCTCGGCGGCGGCATCACCACGCTCATCGGCGGCGGTACCGGCCCGGCCGAGGGCAGCAAGGCCACCACCGTCACCCCCGGCGCCTGGCACCTGGCCCGGATGCTGGAGGCCACCGACTCCTGGCCGGTGAACGTGGTGCTGCTCGGCAAGGGCAACACCGTGAACCCCGAGGCCATGTGGGAGCAGCTGCGCGCCGGCGCGGCGGGGTTCAAGCTGCACGAGGACTGGGGCTCCACCCCGGCCGCCATCGACGCCTGCCTGCGCGTCGCCGACGCCTCCGGCGCCCAGGTCGCGCTGCACTCGGACACCCTGAACGAGGCCGGGTTCGTGGAGGACACGCTCGCCGCCATCGCCGGGCGCGGCATCCACGCCTACCACACCGAGGGCGCGGGCGGCGGGCACGCGCCGGACATCATCACCGTCGCGTCGCACCCCAATGTGCTGCCCAGCTCCACCAACCCCACCCGCCCGCACACCGTCAACACCCTGGACGAGCACCTGGACATGCTCATGGTGTGTCACCACCTGAGCCCCTCCATCCCGGAGGACCTGGCCTTTGCCGAGAGCCGGATCCGGCCCTCCACCATCGCCGCCGAGGACCTGCTGCACGATCTCGGCGCCATCTCCATGATCGGCAGCGACTCGCAGGCCATGGGGCGGATCGGCGAGGTGGTCATGCGCACCTGGCAGACCGCGCACGTCATGAAGCGGCGCCGCGGCGCGCTGCCCGGCGACGGCGCCGCCGACAACCTGCGGGTGCGCCGCTACATCGCCAAGTACACGATCTGCCCGGCCGTCGCGCACGGCCTGGACCACGAGGTCGGCTCGGTCGAGGTGGGCAAGCTGGCCGACCTGGTGCTCTGGGAGCCCGCGTTCTTCGGGGTGCGCCCGCACGCCGTGCTCAAGGGCGGCGCCATCGCCTGGGCCGCCATGGGCGACGCCAATGCCTCCATCCCGACCCCGCAGCCGGTGCTGCCGCGCCCCATGTTCGGCGCCGCCCCGCCGGTCGCGGCCGCCACCTCGCTGCACTTCGTCAGCGAACACGCCGTCACCGCCGGGCTCGCGGACCGGATCGACGTGCGGCGGCGGCTGGTACCGACCGCGGACGTGCGCCGCCGCGGCAAGGCCGATATGCCGCTCAACGACGCCATGCCGCACATCGAGGTCGAGCCGGACACCTTCACCGTGCGGATCGACGGCGAGGTCTGGGCCGAGGAGCCCGCCACCGAGCTGCCCATGGCGCAGCGCTACTTCCTGTTCTGAGCCGCGGTGGCAGACTGAGCCCATGACGTCGTCGCAATGGGCCGAGGTGGACCGCTACATCGTGGACAGCCTGGTGGAGGACGAGGTGGGGGCGGCGGCGCTAGGCGCCAATGCCGACGCCGGGCTGCCCGCCATCGATGTGTCGCCGCCGCAGGCCAAGTTCCTGCACCTGCTCGCCCGGACCGCGGGGGCGCGGCGCGTCCTGGAGATCGGGACGCTCGGCGGGTACAGCACGCTGTGGCTGGCGCGGGCCGTCGGGCCCTCCGGGCGGGTGGTCACCTTCGAGTTCGAGGCGAAGCACGCGGCGGTGGCGCGGGAGAACTTGGAGCGGGCGGGGATTGCCGATCGGGTCGACATCCGGGTCGGGGCCGCGCTGGACAACCTGCCCGGGTTGGCCGACGAGGACGCGGAGCCGTTCGACTTCGTCTTCATCGACGCCGACAAGGTGAACAACTCGAACTACGTGCTCTGGGCGCTGCGGTTGACGCGGCCGGGGTCGGCCATCGTGGTCGACAATGTCGTGCGCAATGGCGGGCTCGCCGACGAGCACTCCGATGATCCCGCCGTGCAGGCCGGGCGGGAGCTGGTCGAGCTGCTCGCCGCCGAGCCGTCGCTGGATGCGACCATCGTGCAGACCGTGGGTGCCAAGGGCTGGGACGGTTTCGCGTACGCCGTCGTGAACGGGGGCTGATTCGTCCCGGTGTCCGGGCCGTGAGCCGCGCCGTCGGAATCGGATGCCGCGTAGTCGCGCGGGCCTCGGCTCCGGCCCGCCCGGCCCTGGCCCCGCGCCGTCGCTCAGGGGATCAGCACTACCTTGCCGGTCGTCCCGCGGGTTTCCAGCGCCTTGTGCGCGACGGCCGCCTCGGCCAGGGGGAAGCGGTGCACGACCGGCTTCCAGCGGCCGTCCCGCCAGGCGTCGAGGGCACGGGTCTCCAGGACGCGGATGTCGCCGCCGACCGGGGCGAGCATGGCGGGGCCGAGTACGACCGTGGAGGTGCGGTCACCGCCCGGCGGCAGCAGGACCGGCGGTCCGGCGGCGCCCGGCTCGGCCGACCAGCCGTAGACCACGTGGGCTCCGCCGGGGCCGAGCAGGTCCAGCGCGGCCCGCGCGACCGGCCCGCCGACCGCGTCGAACAGGACGTCGACCGGCTTGCCGAGCTGTTTCCGCACCTCGTCGGCCCAACCGTCGCCCAGGTAGTCCACCGCGTGGTCGGCACCGAGTGAGCGCACCAGCTCCACCTTCGCGGGGCCGCCCGCCACGCCGACCACCTCGGCACCCGCCGCCTTCGCCGCCTGCACGAGCAGGACGCCGAGCCCGCCCGCCGCCGAGGTCACCAGCACCACCGTGCCCGGTTCGATCGTGGCGAACTGCAGAATCCCGACGGCGGTGCGTCCCGTGCCGATCAGCGCGACCGCCGCAGCCGGATCGGCGCTCTCCGGGAGCCGGTGCAGCCGCTCCGCCGCGACCACCGCCAGCTCGGCATACCCGCCCGGCGCCATGCCGAGGTGCGCCACCACCTCGGCGCCCAGCCAGCCCGGGTCGACCCCGGCCCCGATGGCGTCGACGGTCCCCGCGACCTCCCGGCCGGGAATCGTCGGCAACTCCGGCGCCGGCATCGGCCCCGGCTTCCCCTGCCGCAGCACGGTATCGAGCAGGTGCACCCCGGCCGCGCGCACCGCGATCCGCACCTGGCCGGGCCCCGGCTCCGGGTCCGGCACCTCGTCGAGGCGTAGATTCTCGGCGGGGCCGAAGGCATGTAAACGGATGGCGCGCACGGGCGGAGCTCCTGTCGTCGGACGTCGCTCCACCCTGCAACCTCGAGCGAGGTCGAGGTCAAGCCCGGGCGTGCAGCGCGGCGAAACCGTCGCAGAGCGCGTCCAGCCCGCTGCGCAGAACCAGGTCGTTGTCCAGGGCATCGAGCCCGCGGCCGGCGAGCCCGCCGAGCGCCTCCGGCATCTCCGCCACCGACTGCCCGGTGAGCAATGCGCGCAGGGGATTCCCCGCCCCGTCCCGCTCCTCGGTCCGCCGCACCAGCACCTCGCTGACCAGCGGCAGGGTGCAGCCGGAGATGTAGTTCCAGACCGCGAAGGCCATTCGCGTCGCCTCCGCGGTATCCACCCCCAGCTCCCCGAACCCCTCCACCAGCCACGCCAGGCAGCGCAGGCTGTACGGCCCGAAGCTGTAGCGCGGCATGGCGAAAGCCAGCAGCACCCACGGATGCCGCTGGTAGAGCGCCCGATCCACGTCGGCGGCGATATGCACCCGCTCCCGCCAGCTCCAGCGCGCGCCCGCCGGCGGCGCGGGGTAGGGGTTGCGCCGCGACACCTCGTCGGTCATGGCGGCCAGCAGTTCGTCCTTGCTCGCCACGTGCCGGTACAGCGACATGGCGCCGACGCCGAGCCGCTCGGCGATCCGCCGCATGGAGAGCCCGTCCAGCCCCTCGGTGTCCGCGACGGTGATGGCGGTATCCACGATCGAGGCCCTGGACAGCTTGGTTTCGACCATGCGTACACTGTACCCGGAATGCGTACGGTGTACGCGCCGTTACATCGGCAGACGACGAGCACGAGGAGGCGACCAGCGATGACGTCCGTGGACGATGCGGTGACGGCGACGACGGCCGGGCCGCGCCGCGCCTGGCTCGGCATGGCGGTGCTGCTGCTGCCGGTGCTGCTGGTCTCGATGGACATCTCGGTCCTCTTCCTCGCCATGCCCACGCTCTCCGCCGATCTCGCGCCCTCCGCCGCCCAGCAGCTGTGGATCCTGGACATCTACGGCTTCCTGCTCGCCGGGCTCCTCATCACCATGGGCAACCTGGGCGACCGCATCGGCAGGCGGAACATCCTGCTCGCCGGCGCGGCGGTGTTCGGCATCGGCTCGGTGCTGGCGGCCTTCGCCACCGGCCCGGAGATGCTCATCGCGGCCCGCGCGCTCATGGGCGTCGGCGGCGCCACCCTGCTGCCCTCCAGCCTGGCGCTCATCTCCGCGCTCTTCCCCGACGCCCGGCGCCGCGGCGTCGCCATCGGCGTCTGGACCGCGTTCTTCGCGGGCGGCTCCGCGGTGGGCCCGGTGGTCGGCGGCTTCCTGCTGCACCACTTCTGGTGGGGCTCGGTCTTCCTGGTCAACACCCCCGTGCTGCTGGTCCTGCTGGTAGCGGGCCCGTTCCTGCTGCCGGAGCACCGCGCCGCCGAACGCGGGCCCTTGGATCTGCGCAGCGTCGCGCTCTCCATCGGCGGCATCCTGCCGGTCGTGTACGGCGTGAAGCACGCCGCCGCCGAGGGCGTCGACGCTCAGGCCCTGATCGCTGTGCTGATCGGCGTGGTCCTGCTCGTGCGGTTCGTCCGCAGGCAGCGCCTCCTCGACGACCCCCTGCTCGACCTGTCGCTCTTCGCCAACAGGACCTTCTCGCTGGCCATCGGCGCCAGCCTCACCGGCATGATGTCGCTGGCCGCGCTCAGCTACCTCTCCAGCATCTACCTGCAATCCATCACCGGCCGCGACCCGCTCGCCGCCGCCTGGCTCGGTATCCCCATGGCGGTCGCCGTCTTCGTCTTCTCCATCGGCGGCTCCGGAATAGGTCGCGCCCTCGGCGCCCGGGTGGCCTTCGTGGTGGCGCTGCTCGCCTCCGCGGTGGGCAACCTGATGCTGCTCGGCGTCGGGGTGGACGGCGGCGTCTGGTGGTACGTGGCGGGCTCCGCCCTCGCCGGCGTCGGCTACGGCATCGCCTTCACCCTGGTCTCCGACGTGTCGGTCTCCTCGGTCTCGCCCGAGCGCGCGGGTTCGGCCGCGGCCACCTCCGAAACCAGCTTCGAACTGGGCAATGCCCTGGGGCTGGCTTTGCTCGGCTCCCTCGCCACCGCCGTCTTCCGCTCGTCCAGCGGGACGTCCGGCACGCTCGGTGACGAGTTGCGGGAGGCGGGGTCAGATGCGGGCCGGGTAGCCGTGGTCCAGGATTCCTTCGTCACCGGCATGCACACCGCCACCACCGTCGGCGCTCTTCTTCTCGTGGTGATGGCGATAGCCACTTGGTTCTTCGGCCCGCGCAAGCGAGCCGTCACCCCGGGATAGAAAGTGCGCGGGCCCGAGCCGTGGTGGTGAAGCGCACGAAACGGGCGGGACGGGCGCCGCGCCCCTAGGATCAGCGAATGCTCTCGACCCTGCTCGCGCTCGCCGACTCCCGGCTGCCGATCGGCGGGCATGTGCACTCCGGCGGGGTCGAAGAGGCCGTCGCCTCCGGCCTGCTTCGCGACGCGAGCACGGTCGAGCAGTACCTGGCCCGGCGTATCCGCACGACCGGCCTGGTCACATCGTCACTGGCGGCAGCGGTGTGCGCCGGAACCCTCACCCCGGCGGCCGCCGAGAGGGAGGCCGATGCCAGGACTCCGTCACCTGCGGCCAGGGACGCCTCCCGAGCGCAGGGCCGCGGCCTGCTCCGGCTGGCGAGCAAACTGCGCCCCGGCCCGGTGTGGGCGGAGCTGACCCCGCGCCCGCACCTGTCGACCGTCTTCGGCCTGGTCGGCCGCGAGTACGGCGCCACTCCGCGCGAGATCGCGGATGTCGTCGTCTACACGACGCTGACCGGTGCGGCGACCGCCGCGCAGCGCCTGCTCGCGCTCGACCCCGCCGCCGTCGCGGCCACCACCTTCCGCCTCGCGAAACTCTGCGACGCGACGGCGGAAGCAGCCGCCGCAGAACCGGCTTCCCTCTCCGACCCCCTGCAGGACGTGCTCGCGGAACGCCATCCGCGCCGCGAAATGCCCCTGTTCGCCAGCTGAAAGGACCACCGCATGCCCCCGCACCTCCTCGACGGTGAACCGCACGACCACGCCCACGACCGGCCGAAGCGGGAGCGCGTCCCGGGCGAGGCGCTGCGGGTGGGGATCGGCGGGCCGGTGGGGTCGGGGAAGACGGCGCTGGTGGCGGCGCTGTGCAGGCAGCTCAGGGACGAGCTGTCGCTGGCGGTGCTGACCAACGACATCTACACCACCGAGGACGCCGACTTCCTGCGTCGGCACGCGGTGCTGCCGGACGAGCGGATCACCGCGGTGCAGACCGGCGGCTGCCCGCACACCGCCATCCGCGACGACATCACCGCGAACCTGGACGCCATCGATGACCTGGTGGCCGCGAACCCGCCGCTGGATCTGATCCTGGTGGAGTCCGGTGGCGACAACCTGACCGCCACCTTCTCCTCGGGGCTGATCGACGTGCAGATCTTCGTGGTCGACGTGGCGGGCGGGGACAAGGTGCCGCGCAAGGGCGGGCCGGGCGTCACCTTCTCGGACCTGCTGGTGGTGAACAAGACCGACCTGGCCCCGCTGGTCGGCGCCGATCTGGGCGTGATGGAGCGGGACGCCGCCAAGGTACGGGAGGGGCGGCCGACGGCGCTGATCTCGCTCACCGCGGACCCGGCGGCGACGCCGGTGCTGGCCTGGGTGCGCGAACAGCTGCGCGCGGTGGCCGAGCGGGACGCCGCCGGGTCGGCGGCGCGCTGAGGTGCGCACCGTCCTGCGCGTGCTCGCGGCGCCGGGAAGGTCGCCGCGGTTCGAGGCGGTGGGCGGGATCGCGGCGCGGCAGACCGGGCCGGACACGGTGCACCTCATCGGCACCGCCGCCACGCCGCTCGGCGGCGACCACCTGGAGTTGAGCATCGAGGTGCTGCCGGGCGCGCGGTTGCTGCTGCGCTCGGTCGCGGCCATGATCGCGCTGCCCGCGCGCGGGACGCCGGACTCCACCGCGTGCTGGCGGCTCACGGTCGGCGCCGGAGCCGAGCTGGACCTGGATACCGAGCCGACCATCGTCGCGGGCGGCGCGCGGCACCGCACGCGCACCGAGCTGCGGCTGGCGCCGGACGCGTCGGTCCGGGTCAGGGAGCGGGTGCGGATCGGCAGGGCCGGTGAGGAGCACGGCCACTGGACCGGCGAGCTGATCGCGGATATCGACGGCGCGGAATCCATTCCGCTGCTGCGGCATCGGCTGGAACTGGGCTCGGGCAGCGGCACCGACGACGCGCTGAGCGCGCCGCGCACGCTGGACAGCGTCCTCCGCTACCCCGACGATCGCCCCGCAGAGACCGTCGGCCTGACCGCCGCCCGCCTCCCGCTCGCCGCGGGCGGCAGCCTCTGCACCGAGGTCGGGGATGTCCGGCCGAGCCGGACGGAGATATCGCGCCGCGGCACCGCGACCGTGGCCGGAGCCTGAGCGGCGGCTCCAGCGGTGCGGCGGCGACCGGCCCGAACCGGTCTCCGCCGCCGCGCGGTGCACCGAGACCCCCGGCGCACCGCACACGTACTACGCCGGAGCGGGCTCCCCGTACCCCGGGGTCCCGTACCCGATCCCCGCACCCACGGCGGCACCGATGGCCCCACCGAGCGCGGCGGCGGGCACCGCGATCACGGCACCGCCGATCGCCCCGCCGAGAATGGGCCCGATGAGCAGCCCGATCGGCAGGAACGGCACCCCGGCGAGCAGCCCGGCGCCCGCGCCGACGATCACCGACGCCGAGGTGATCGGCATCGACAGGTTGGTGGCGACGGTCGCCCCGATCGCGGCCGAGCTGAGCGTCTGCGCCGCCATCTTGTCCGACCGGCTCCGCTCCATCCCGACCGAGTCGTAGAACGTCGCGAGCTGCGCCTCCGCCTGCGCGGCGCCGTCGTTGATCGCGAAGATCTGGTCCGGCGCGAGGAAGCCGGGCGCGTCGACGATGATGTCGCCGATCCGGAGCTTCCCCTCCGGCGGCGCGATCGGCGCCACCGGCTCGACCGGGATCGGCCCGTGCAGCGCCCCGGCGGGTGCCAGGTAGCCCTGGTCCGGCAGCGCCCGGTAGAGCGGCGCGTCCACCGGCGCCGCGAAGGGCACGGCGACCGGCGCGGCCCCGCCGGTCAGCTCGCGCAGGGGAGCGGGGAGCTCCGGCAGCGCGATCTGCGCGGGCTGCCCGGCGAAGAGCGCGGCCAGCGGATCGGCCGCGGTGCGCTGCTCGGGCTGGGTCACCGGGTCGGGCGTGCCGGGGTCGGCGTTCGCGGTTCCGGCGCCGACGAGCGCCACGACCAGCGGTAACGCGCCCAGCGCGACCATCGATCCGATCTTCTGCCGCTGTGCGTTGGGCGCCCGGTGCTTCCCCGGTTGTGCCCCCACGATGGCCATACGTCACCTTTCATCCGGCTGGAACGACAAGTCCCGACGTTCCTATTCGGATCCGGACGCGGCGTCGGATGGGTCACACCGCGGGGTGGCTGCTCTCCTGCTTTCCGGGGCGTTCGCCACCGGCGGGCTCGTTCGCGGAGCCGTCCCGCACGTCCTCGGTGGTGGTCGACTCGGCGAGCGCCGCGTCCAGCGGGACCTGGCTGCCGACGTGGCCCTGGCGCTCGCCGGGCGGGGCGCCGAGCGCGGCGGCGAGCTCGTCCGCGTCCTCCTCGTCGGCGTTCACCGCCTCCAGCGCGAGCCGCGCCATCACCCACTGCTCGGTCGCGGCCATCTGCCCGCGGCTGCGGCCGGAGAAGGTGACGAACCACTGGATCACGGTGACGATCCGGCTCCGGTACCCGATCAGGTAGTAGAGGTGCAGCGCCAGCCAGGCCAGCCAGGCGATGAAGCCGCCGAACTCCAGCTTGCCGACCTGGCACACCGCGCTGAACCGCGAGACGGTCGCCATGCTGCCCTTGTTGAAGTACTTGAAGGGCTTGCGCTCGGTGGGCTGCTGCCCGTTCAGCCCGGCCTTGATCTGCTTGGCGGCGTAGGTCGCGCCCTGGATCGCGCCCTGCGCCTGCCCCGGCACGCCCGGCACCGACATGAGGTCGCCGACCACGAAGACGTTCGGGTGGCCCTTGATGGTGAGGTCCGGCTCGACCACGACCCGCCCGGCCCGGTCGGTCTCGGTGCCGTCGGAGCGCTCGGCCAGCATCTTCCCGAGCGGGCTGGCCTGCACCCCCGCCGACCAGACCTTGCAGGAGGACTCGATCCGGCGGACCGTGCCGTCCTTGTCCTTCACCGTGACGCCGTTCGCGTCGATATCGGTGACCATGGCGTTGAGCTGCACCTCGACGCCCATGTTCTCCAGCCGGCGGCGGGCCTTGTTGCCCAGCTTCTCGCCCATCGGGCCGAGCACCGCGCCCGCGCCCTCCAGCAGGATGACCCTGGCGTCGCGCGGGTCGATGTTCTTGAAGGTGCCCTCGAGCGTGCGGTCGGCCAGCTCGGCGATCTGCCCGGCCAGCTCGACGCCGGTCGGGCCGGCGCCGACCACCACGAAGGTGAGCAGCCGGTCGCGCATCTCCTGCGAGGTGGCCAGCTCCGCGCTTTCGAAGGCGCCGAGGATGCGGCCGCGCAGCTCGAGCGCGTCGTCGATGGTCTTCATGCCGGGCGCGTAGGTGGCGAACCTATCGTTGCCGAAGTAGGACTGTTGCGCGCCCGTGGCGACGATCAGGCTGTCGAACGAGGTCCGGGTGGTCTGGTTGAGCAGCCGCGAGCTGACGGTGTTGCGCTCCAGGTCGATATCGGTGACATCGCCGAGCAGCACCTGCACGTTCTTCTGCTTGCGCAGCACCAGCCGGGTGGCGGGGGCGATCTCGCCGACCGAGAGGATGCCGGTCGCCACCTGGTAGAGCAGCGGCTGGAAGAGGTGGGTCGAGGTCTTGGAGATCAGGGTGACGTCGACGTCGGCGCGCTTGAGGTGCTTGGCGCCGAACAGGCCGCCGAACCCGGATCCGATCACGACCACCCGGTGACGAGGGGTCTCCACGGGCTGAGTGCTCATCGTCGTGCTCCTCGACAGACGGGGGCGTACCCCAGTGTTGCGGACACGCCTACCGTAGTCGGCCGGTGCCGGGGCCGTCACGGCGAGCGGCGGCGTGCCCGCGGAACGCGCGTGCCGCGGCACCGATCGGTGCCGCGGCACGGGAAGTGCGCCGGGAGGGGCCGGGCTCAGCGTCCGGCGAAGAGGATCTTCGCGACCTCGGTGTCGGTGGCGGCGCCGTCGGTGTAGCCGCCCTCCTCGCCCATGGCGGTCATGATCGCCAGGGTGTAGCGCTCGCCCGGCCCCGCGAAGCCGACCGAGTTCACGACCCAGCCGCCCTGCTCGGCGGACCAGCCGTTCTTCAGCCCGGGGCGCATCTTGTCGCCCGCGCCCCAGACGCCCCAGTGCTGGTTGCTGTCGACCGAGCGCATGCGGTCGAACAGGTAGGCCCGGTCGTCCGGGTGCATCTGGGTGAAGATGTTGTCCATCAGCCGGTCCAGGTCGGCGGCGGTGCACTTCTGGAACGACCAGTCCGGGAAGAGCGCGGTCTCGGTGGGCTGCGGCACCAGGGTGCTCATGCCGTTGGCCCGGAAGGCGTTGTTGAACGCCATCCGGTCGAGCCCGGCGTACTTGGTCCACAGCACGTCGGCGGCGTGGTCGTTGGAGGTGGCGAGCATGGACTCCAGCAGCCCGCGATCCTCCGGCGGCAGCTGGATGGCGCCGACCCTGGCGCGGTTCAGCAGGTCGGCCGCGATGGCCAGCTTGATGGTGGAGGCGGTCCAGACCGACGCCTCGGCGTTCTCGTTGGCGTAGACGCCGCCGGTCACCCGATCCCGCACCACGTACCCGGTGGTGCCGGGGCGCCCGGCCAGGTAGGCGTTCGCCTTGGCGATCCGGCTGCTCAGGTCGGAGTCGAAACCGGCGAGGTTGGCCTGTTCCAGCATCGGAACGGCCGGCGCGGCATGCGCGGTGGAGAGGGAAACCGTACCGCTGGAGACGATGATCGCCGCGGCGGCGAGGGCACAGGCGGATGCGGCCACGCGGGGAACAGACCGGGTGGCGGCCAACTGATGACGCACGGTTGCCCACGATGGCACATCGTCGGCGCGAATGCACGTCCCCTCCCGGCTACCGGCCGGTACCGGGGTCGTAACCCGTTGCGGCCCAGCGCTTCTACCGGAACGCGGCGCGCAGTTCCTCGACGGTTCTGCCGTTCAGCCGGTAGCAGTGCTCGAAAGCCTCGCCGTGCCGATCCCGCGGCCAGGCGTGCAGCACCACGCCGCGCCCGAAATGCCGTGAGTTCACCAACTCCCACCGCTCGCCGACGCGGCGGACGGTGAAGCCGCCTTTCGGAAGCAGGGGAACCACCAGCGCAACCATGAGCGCGAGACCAGCCTTTCGAGATACAAGCCCTGTGCATCCCCCCGGACGGTGCCGCTCCTCCCTCGACGCAGCACTGTGGCACAGGGGGCTACCCCGGCCGCGCGACACCTCACCCGACGCGCCGCGACTGTGGTGCAGATCACGTGGCGCGGACGGCTCCGGGTGATCGCAGCGGGTCGCCGGGGCCATGGGCAACCACCGGGCGTATAACCGTTGCGGAACGCACGATCGTCGAAGGGGTGGCATGCCGCTGCACATCCATCGTGCCGAGCGCGCCGACACCCTGGCGGAGGCGCTGGCGCGGCAGCTGGCCACCCCGCCCGCAGACCCCTTCGCCGCCGAGGTGGTGGCGGTGCCCGCCAAGGGAATCGAGCGCTGGCTGACGCAGCGGCTGGCCGGGGTGCTCGGCACCTCGGGGCCGGGCGCCGCGGACGGGATCGCCGCCGCGGTGCGCTTTCCCTCGCCCGCCGCGCTGGTCGCGGAGTGCCTGGCCGCGGCGAGCGGGGTGGCGGCGGCGGACGATCCGTGGGAGCGGGACCGGGTGGTCTGGGCGCTGCTGCGGGTGCTCGACGGGGTGGTCGGCGAACCCTGGGCGGCCGTGCTGACCAGGCATCTCGGCGCGGAGGAGCGGGCGGGGCGGCGGTACGCCACCGCGGTCCGGCTGGCGGCGCTCTTCGAGAGCTACGCGGCGCAGCGGCCGGAGCTGATCCTGGCCTGGGCCGCGGGCGCGGACACCGACGGCGCCGGGCGCCCGCTCCCCGCCGACCTGGGCTGGCAGCCCGCGCTCTGGCGCGAGCTGCGCGCCGCCATCGGGGTGCCGGGCCCCGCCGAGCGGCTGGCCGACGCCTGCGCCCGGTTGCGCGCCGACCCGGCGAGCACCGCACTGCCGCAACGCCTCTCGCTCTTCGGCCCGACCCGACTCCCCGCCGACCAGCGCGCCGTCCTCTCCGCCCTCGGCGCCCACCGCGACCTGCACCTCTGGCTCACGCACCCGAGCCCCGCGCTCTGGGACCGCCTCGCCACCCACCCGCCCGCCCTGCTCCGCGGCGCCGACACCAGCGTCCGTCTCGTCCGCAACCCCCTGCTCGCCGGCCTCGGCCGCGACATCCGCGAACTCCAGCAGCGCCTCGCGGGCTGCGACGCGGAGGTGATCGACACCTACCACCCGCTCATCGGCACCGCGCCGGACCTCGGCCGAGCACCGGCCACCGAAGCGCCTTCAGCCGCAGCCGACGACCCGGCTGCGAGCCCTCCTGCCGGAGCGTCTTCGACCGGCGGCAGCGGTCCGGCTGCGCGCCGACTCCCCGCCACCGGCGCGCCCCGCACCGGCGACCCGGCCGGGAACTCCGCGGCTCCCTCCCCGCGCACCCTGCTCGCAACCCTCCAGCGGGCCGTCCGCGACGACACCTGGCCCCCGGCCCCGGACCCGTCCCTCGCGGACGACGGCACCGTCCGCATCCACCTCTGCCACGGCCGCCCCCGCCAGGTCGAGGTCCTCCGCGACGCCCTGCTCCAGCTCTTCGCCGCCGACTCCACCCTGGAACCGCGGGACGTCCTGGTCCTGTGCCCGGATGTGGAGACCTTCGCCCCGCTGGTCCGCGCCGCCTTCGGGTCGCGCGGCAGTGCCGACGCCCCGGACGAGCACGCGCACCCCGGCCACCGGCTCCGGGTCCGGCTCGCCGACCGCGGCCGCGCCGTCACCAACCCGCTGCTCACCGTGGTCGCCACCCTGCTGGAGCTGGCCGACGGCCGGGTCACGGTGACCCAGGTGCTCGACCTGGCCGCGGCCGAGACCGTCCGCCGCCGCTGCGGTTTCGACGACGACGAGCTGGAGCGGCTGCGCGGCTGGGCCGCCGATTCCGGCGCCCGCTGGGGCATCGGGCAGCGCCAGCGCCAGGCCTACGGCCTCGCCGACTTCGCGCAGAACACGCTGAACAGCGCGGTGGACCGGATCCTGCTCGGCGTCACCGCCGCCGAGACCGACGGCGACTGGCTCGACCTCGCGCTCCCGCTGGACGACGTGGACAGCAACGACGTCGACCTGGCCGGCCGCTTCGCCGAGTTCGTCGACCGCCTCGCCGTCTGCCTGCGCGACCTGCGCGGCCCGCGCCCGGCCCCGGAGTGGAGCGCGGTGCTGATCCGCGCGCTCGACCTGCTCTGCGACGTCCCCGAGCACCTGGCCTGGCAGCGCACCGAGGCGCGCACCGAGCTCGCCGCCGCCACCGAGCACGCGGGCGCGGTCGCGCTGCGCCTCGCGGATGTGGTGACGGTGCTCGCCGGACGGCTCGGCACCGCGCCGACCAGGGCCAACTTCCGCACCGGCGAGCTCACCGTCTGCACCCTGGTGCCCATGCGCTCGGTGCCGCACCGGGTGGTGGTGCTGCTCGGCCTGGACGACGAGGTCTTCCCGCGCGCGGGCGGCGTCGACGGCGACGATGTGCTGGCCCGCGACCCGCAGGTGGGCGAGCGGGAGCCGCGCGGCGAGGACCGCCAGCTGCTGCTGGACGCGGTGCTCGCCGCCGGGGAGCGGCTGCTGGTCTGCTACACCGGCGCCGACCCGGTGACCGGCGCGCACCGCCCGCCCGCGGTCCCGGTCGCCGAGCTGCTCGACGCCCTGCGCGCGCACACCGGCACGGACCGGTTCGTCGTCCGGCACCCGCTGCAGAGCTTCGACCGCCGCAATTTCGCGCCGGAGCACCCCTTCGGCTTCGACCCCGTCGCGCTGGCCGGGGCGCGGGCGGCCGCCGAACCCCCGCGCCCGCGCCCCGCCTTCCTCGGCGAGCCGCTGCCCCGGCCGGAGCCGGGCGACGTGGAGCTCGCCGACCTGATCGCCTTCGTCGAGCACCCGGTGCGCGCCTTCCTCGGCCAGCGGCTCGGGCTCCGCGTCCCGGACCACGAGGAGGAGATCGACGACCGGCTCCCGGTCGAGCTGGACGGCCTCGCCAAGTGGGATCTCGGCGAGCGGCTGCTCGCCGCCCGGCTCACCGGCACCGACCCGGAGACCCTGCGCGCCGCCGAGTGGCGCCGCGGCGGGCTGCCGCCCTTCGCCTTCGGCGCCGCCGTGCTGGACGAGGTCGAGCGCACCGTCGAGACCCTGGTCCGCACCGCGCAGCCGCACTACGAGATCCCCGCCCGCGCGGTCGATATCGCGCTCGACCTCGGCAACGGCCGCAGGCTCACCGGCACCGTGCCCGAGGTGCACGGCGACCGGCTGGTGCGCACCACCTTCTCCCGGGTCGCGGCCAAGCACCGGATCGCGGCCTGGGTGGCGCTGCTCGCGCTCACCTGCACCGAGGACCGCTCCTGGCAGGCGCTCACCATCGGGCGCGGGAAGTTCCGCACCCCGGCCTGGCGCAGCGAACTCACCGCGCCGGAGCCGCCCGCCGCGCTCACCGCCCTGCGCACCCTGGTCGCCATGCGGGACGCCGGGCTCTGCGAGCCGCTGCCCATCGCCCCCACCGCCACCGCCGCCTACGCCGCCAGCCGCATGCTCGGAAACCGCAGGGAGGACGCGGAATACGCGGCCCTGCAGGAGTTCGGCGGCGACTACGGCGACAACAGGGACCGGCACCTGCGCTACGTCTGGGGCGAGGGGATCACCCTCGCGACGCTGCTCGCCGCCCCCGCACCGCAGGGCGGCGGCGCGGGCGAGCCGACCCGCTTCGGCGCGCTGGCCAGGCGGCTCTGGGAACCGCTGCTCCGCGCCGAACAGCAGGGCAGGCCGTGAGCCGGGCCGGAGCCGGAGCAGCCGGCGACACCGCGACCGCCCGGCAGGCAGGCGGCCCCCGCGCCACCGGGGCGCGCGGCGCGGACGCGCACCCGGCCGGGCCGCCACCCGCCGCCTTCGACCCCGCGGGCCCGCTGCCCACCGGTACCACGGTGCTGGAGGCCAGCGCGGGCACCGGCAAGACGCACGCCATCGTCGGCCTCGCCGTGCGCTACGTCGCCGAGGCCGGGATCGATATCGCCGACCTGCTGCTGGTCACCTTCAGCCGGGCCGCCACCCAGGAGCTGCGGGAACGCACCCGCGAGCGCTTCGTCGCGGTCGCCGCCGCGCTCGCCCAGCCGGAGCGCGCGGCGGCGCACGACGACGAGGTGGTGCGCGCGCTCGCCGCCACCGAGCCCGCCCTGCGCAGGCAGCGGCTGCTCGCCGCGCTGGCCGAGTTCGACGCGGGCACCATCGCCACCACGCACAGCTTCTGCCAGCGCATGCTGGACGAGCTCGGCCTGGCCGGGGACGACGACCCGGGCAGCAGGCTGGTGGAGAACGTGGACGACGTGGTGCTGACCGTCGCCGACGACCTCTACCTCGCCCGCTACGCCCGCACCGAGCCGCCGTTCCCGCTGAAGACCGCCCGCGCGCTCGCCCTGGCCGCCGTGCACGACCGGCACGCCACCCTCGCCCCCGACGAGGAGGGCGAGGCGGGCGAGCGGGTCGCCTTCGCCACCGCCGTGCGCGCCGAGACCGAGCGCCGCAAGCGGCTGCTCGGGCTGCGCGACTTCGACGACCTGCTCGTGGTGCTGCACGCCGTGCTCGCCGACCCGGTGCACGGCCCGGCCGCCAGGGCCAGGGTGCGCCAGCGCTTCCCGGTGGCGCTGGTCGACGAGTTCCAGGACACCGACCCGCTGCAGTGGGAGATCCTGCGGCTCGCCTTCCACGGCGCCGCCACGCTGGTGCTGGTCGGCGACCCCAAGCAGGCCATCTACGCCTTCCGCGGCGCCGAGGTGCTCAGCTACCTGGACGCCGTCGCGGTGGCCGACGCGCGGCACGAGCTCACGCACAACCGGCGCAGCGACGCCGGGCTGCTGCGCGCGCTGGCGCACCTGCACGGCGGCGCCGCGCTCGGCCATCCGGCGATCACCGTCGCCGGGGTGGAGCCGACCAGGGAGTGGAGGCTCACCGGGCCGGACGAGCGGATCGTGCCGCTGCGGCTGCGCTGCCTGCCGCGCACCGGCGCCGGGCCGCTCGGCTCGTCGGGCTTTCCGCAGATCGGGCGGGTACGCGAACGGGCCGCCGCCGACCTGGCCGACGACATCGTCGGGCTGCTGGAGTCCGGGGTCCGGCTGCGGGACCGGGCCGGCGCACTCCGTGACCTCGGCCCCGGCGATATCGCGGTGCTGGTGCGCACCCGCTCGCAGCTCGAGGTGGTGCGCGCCGCGCTGGACCGGGCCGGGGTGGCCGCGGTGCTGGCCGGCGGCACCAGCGTCTTCGACACCCCGTCGGCCACGCACTGGCTCTGGGTGCTGCGCGCGCTGGAGCAGCCGCACCGCTCGGACCGGGTGCGGCTGGCCGCCTGCACCCCGCTGCTCGGGGTGGACGCCGCCGAACTCGACCGCGGCGGCGCCGAGCTCACCGGCCGGATGAGCACGCTGCTGCGCGAGGCGGCGCGGCTCTTCGGCCGGGCCGGGTTCGCCGCGGTCTTCGAACGGCTCGCCGCCGCGACCGAGCTGGCGCCCCGGCTGCTCGCGCTGCGCAACGGCGAGCGCGAGCTCACCGACCTGCGGCACCTGGCCCAGCTGCTGGACCAGGTCGCGCTCACCGACGGCCTCGGGCTCACCGCGCTCACCCGCTGGCTCGGCGACCGGGTGCGCGACCCGGCCTCCGGCAGCGTCGCCGACCGCAGCCGCAGGCTGGACCGCGACTCCGCCGCCGTGCAGATCGCCACCGTGCACGCCAGCAAGGGGCTGGAGTTCCCCATCGTCTACCTGCCCTTCGCCTGGGACAGCGCGCGCAACCCGAAGCCCGCCACCCAGCTCTACCACGAGGGCCGGACCCGGGTGCTCGACGTCGGCGGCCCCGACATCCCCGGCGCCGCGGAGACCAGGCGCAGGGCCGAGGCCGAGGAGTCGGGGGAGGAGCTGCGGCTGCTCTACGTCGCGCTGACCCGCGCCATGTGCCAGGTCGTCGCCTGGTGGGCGCCGGCGTGGGGCACCGAGAGCGCCCCGCTGCACCGGATGACGCTCGGCCGCCCCGAGCGCGGCCCCGAGGTGCCCGCCCGCGCCCCCGTCCCGGCCGACGCCGCCGCGCTGGCCGCGCTCACGGCGTGGGCCGCGCCCGCCGACGGCGCCATCGCGGTCTCCGCCCCGGACGGCACCGCCCCCGCCGAGCCGCGCCGCATCCGGACCCGGCCGCACACCGGCGCGCTGGCCGCCGCGGCCTTCGACCGCGCGCTCGATCACCAGTGGCGCCGCACCTCGTACTCCGCGCTCACCGCGGGCGCGCACGAGGCCGCCGCCGCCGCGGCCGAGCCCGAGCCGGAGAACGACCGCGCCCGCCCGGACGAGCCGGTCGGCATCCCGGTGCTCGATCCGGAGCAGCCGCAGGTCCCGGCCGCCGCGCCCTCGCTGATGAACGCGCTGCCCTACGGCGCCGAGTTCGGCACCCTGGTACACGGCGTGCTCGAGCTGGTCGACACCGACGCCGCCGATCTCGCCGCCGAGGTGCGCGCCCGCTGCCTCGACGCCGTGCACGCCGCCGCCTCCGCCGCCGACCCCGAGGTGCTGGCGACGGCGCTGCTCGCGGTCCTGCACACCCCGCTCGGGCTGGGCCGCACGCTGGCCGAGATCCCCGCCTCGGATCGGCTGAGCGAGCTCGACTTCGAGCTGCCGCTGGCCGGTGGCGAGCGCCCGGCGGCGGCCGCCGCCTCGCTGCCCGCCATCGCCGCGCTGCTGGAGCGGCACCTCCCGGCCGGCGACGTGCTGGCCGGGTACCCGGCGCAGCTGTCGCACCTGGACGGCGGCGCGCTGCGCGGCTACCTGACCGGCAGCATCGACGCCGTGCTCCGGCTGCCGGGCCCGCGCTTCGTCGTCGTCGACTACAAGACCAACCGGCTCGGGCTCGGCGACCTCACCGTCGCGCACTACACCGGGGAGCGGATGGCCGCCGAGATGATCCGCTCGCACTACCCGCTGCAGGCGGTGCTCTACGCCGTCGCGCTGCACCGCTTCCTGCGCTGGCGGCTGCCCGGCTACGACCCGGAGCGGCACCTCGGCGGGGTCCGCTACCTGTTCGTGCGCGGCATGATCGGGCCCGAGACCCCGGGCGGCGCGGGCGTTTTCGACTGGGCGCCGCCCGCCGCGCTGGTCACCGAGCTCTCCGACCTGCTGGCGGGGGAGCGGTGACCTCCATCCAGATCGCGCAGCGCGGCACCGGGCTGCTCCGGCTCTTCAACGAGGCCGGGGTGCTCGCCTCGGCCGACGTGCACGTGGCCACCCGGCTGGCCCGGCTCGGCCGGGAGGACCGCGAGGAGGTGCTGCTCGCGGCGGCGCTCGCGGTGCGCGCGGTGCGCTCCGGCTCGGTCTGCCTGGAGCTGGACCGGATCGCGGAGATCGGCGTCGAGGCCGACGAGACCCGCGAGCCCGCCCCCGGGCTCGACCCCGCCCGGCTGCCGTGGCCGGACCCCGGCGCACTCGTCGCCGCGCTGCGCACCAGCCCGCTGGTCCGCGGCGGGAACGCCGGGCCGCTGCGCCCGCTCTCCCTGCTGGAGGGCGGCCCGGACGGTGGCCCGCTGCTCTACCTGGACCGCTACCACAAGCAGGAGCAGATCATCCGGTGCGTGCTCACCGAGCGCGCCGCCGGCCACCCCGCGGTCGACCCCGCGCTGGTGCGCCGGGAACTCGACCGCCTCTTCGGCGCCGAGACCGCGGGCACCACCGACCGGCAGCGGCTCGCCGCCGCGGTCGCCGCCACCCGCTGGACCACCGTGGTCGCGGGCGGGCCGGGCACCGGCAAGACGCACACCATCGCGCGCATCCTCGCGCTGCTGGTGGCGCAGCGCGCCGCGCAGCCCAAGCTGCCCGCGCTGCGGATCGCGCTGGCCGCGCCCACCGGCAAGGCCGCGGCCCGGCTGCAGGAGGCGGTGCGCGAGCAGGCCGCCGAGATCGGGCTGCCCGAGCTCACCGCCGCCACCCTGCACCGGCTGCTCGGCTGGCAGCGCGGGCGGGCCACCCGCTTCAAGCACCACGAGTTCAACCGGCTGCCCTACGACGTGATCGTGGTGGACGAGACCTCCATGGTCTCCTCCACCCTCATGAGCAGCCTGCTCGCCGCGCTGCGCCCGGACACCCGCCTGGTCCTGGTCGGCGACCCGGACCAGCTCGCCTCGGTCGACGCAGGTGCGGTCCTCGCCGACCTGGTCGCGGGGCCCATCCGCGGCGCCGGGAACCCGGTCCTCGCCGAGATCACCGGCACCGCGCCGCGCGCCGGGGAACCCGATGCGGGCGTGGCATCCGACGCCGAGCAACCGGTGGACGAGCCGCACCCCGCTCGACCGGCCCCGCACCCCACGCCGGGTGCACCCATCGCGGACGCGGCCGTTTCCTCCACCGAGGCGCTCACCCCGCGCGAACTCGACCGCCTGGACGGCGGCATCGTCCGCCTCACCAGGGGCCGCCGCTTCGGCGGCACCATCGCCGAACTCGCGGTCGCGGTGCGCGCCGGCGACGCCGACGAAGCCCTGCGCCTCCTCACCTCCGGCGCCGACGACGTCGAGCTCCGCGCCCCCGACGACATCGCCGCCGTCCGCGCCGACGTCGTCACCGCCGCCCGCGCCGTCACCGCCGCCGCCATCGACGGCGACGCCGAGCGGGCCCTCACCGCCCTGGAATCCCACCGCCTGCTCTGCGCGCACCGCCAGGGGCCGTTCGGCGTCGAACGCTGGGACCGCCTCGCCGCCGAGTGGGCCGCCGCGAGCGGCGCGGGCGCCGACCCGCAGCAGAACCTCTGGTACCCGGGCCAGCCCCTGCTGGTCACCGCCAACGATTACGAGGCCAGGATCTACAACGGCGACACCGGCGTCATCGTCCGCCTCCCGGACGGCACCCTGCGCGCCGCCCTGCACCGCGGCAGCACCCCGTACCTGGTGCACCCCACCCGCTTCTCCGCGGTCGTCTCGGTCTTCGCCATGACCATCCACCGCAGCCAGGGCAGCCAGTACGGCACCGTCTCGGTGGTGCTCCCCGAACCCGAATCCACCCTGCTCACCAGGGAACTCCTCTACACCGCCATCACCAGGGCGCGCGGCCGCGTCCGCGTCATCGGCACCGAGGCCGCCATCCGCGCCGGCATCGACCGCCGCGTGCTCCGCGCCAGCGGCCTCTCCCGGCCGGGTTAGTCGCGCAGCAGCCCCGGGACGGTCAGCGCGTACTCCACGTCCGAGCGGGTGCCGAGCGTGGTGAGCAGCACCCGGATCATGGTCAGCCGCGCCTCGTCCACCACCGCGGCCGCCGGCTCGGAGCCGGGCGCGCTGCCCGCCGAGATCCGGTAGACCACGTACTCGCAGAGGTGCAGCGCGGCATCCAGGTCCAGGGGGGTGGGCACCGGGCGCTCCAGCACGCGGAAGGTCTCCCGGATGATGCCGCGAATGTCCTCCAGCGCCTCCTCCCGGTAGGCCGAGACCGGCGAACCGGGGTCGTGCAGCTCGGCGAAGAGCGGCCGCAGCATGGCGCCGTGGCCGCGTGCCCAGGCCAGGTAGGCGTCGATCAGCCGGATGCCGAGCTCGACGCCGGGCAGCGGCCCGGCGGCGGTGCCGAGCGCGGTGCGGATGCCGCCGACCAGGTCGTGGTTGGAGACGGTGAGCAGCGCGTGCAGCGGCTCGGCGGCGTTCGCGAAATAGCGGTAGAAGGTCGGGCGCGCCAGCCCGGCCTGGTCGATGATCTGCGCGACACTGAGCCCGCGCGATCCGGTGCGGGTGAACACCGCGGCGGTGGCCGCCACGATCCGGGCGCGCACCTCGCCGGCCTGCTCCGGGGTCTGCGGCGGGCGGCCACGGCGGGCCGGGCGCTCGGTGTTGTGAGCGGTCACAGTTTCCGGCCATCGCCGCATGTGGCACGGGACGTGACGCTTGACACCGGGGGTCGCACGGCCATTACTCTAACATCAGTGTTCATTTTAATGAGCCCCCGTCGACCACCACCTCGAAACCCCCGGAAGAGCCGCCCATGACGACAGCCGCCCTCCCCGCCGACCTGGTCAAGCCGTTGCTGGAGCGGGCGACCGCGGGCGGCGCGCCGTCGGTGGAGGTGTTCGCCCCCGCCACCGGCGTGAAGATCGCCGACCTGCCGCAGTCCTCCACCGAGGACATCGAGCGCGCCTTCACCACCGCCCGCACCGCGCAGGCGGCGTGGGCCGCGCGGCCGGTGCGGGAGCGGGTGGCCGTGCTGCGCAAGCTGCACGACATCGTGCTCGCCGAGCAGGAGACCATCCTCGACATCGTGCAGACCGAGACCGGCAAGGCCCGCGCGCACGCCTTCGACGAGGTCGGCGATGTGGCGGTGAACGCCAGGTACTACGGGTCGGTCGCGAGCAAGCTGCTCTCCACCCGGCGCCCGCGCGGCGTGCTGCCGGTGCTCACCCGGGTCGACGTCCGGCAGCGGCCCAAGGGCGTCGTCGCGGTCATCTCGCCGTGGAACTACCCGCTCGCGCTCGCCGTCTCGGACGCGCTGCCCGCCCTGGTCGCGGGGAATGCCGTGGTCGCGCGGCCGGACAACCAGACCGCGCTCACCGCGCTCTGGGCCATCGACGCCGCCGAGCGCGCCGGGCTGCCGCGCGGGCTGTGGCAGGCCGTGCTCGGCCGCGGCCGGGACATCGGCGGCGAGGTGATCGCCCGCGCCGACTACGTCGACTACACCGGCTCCAGCGCCACCGGCCGCACCATCGCGCAGCAGGCCGGTGAGCGGCTGATCGGCTACTCGCTGGAGCTCGGCGGGAAGAACCCGCTGCTGGTGCTGGCCGACGCCGACATCGCGCGGGCCGCCAAGATCGCCATCCGCGCCTGCTTCGCCTCGGCGGGCCAGCTCTGCGAGTCCATGGAGCGGATCTACGTGCACGACAGCGTGTACGACCGCTTCGTGGCGGAGTTCACCGGGCACGTCGAGAACATCGAGCTCGGCGGCGCGCTCGATTACAGCGCGGGCATGGGCTCGCTCACCTTCCAGCGCCAGCTCGACACCGTCCAGCAGCACGTGGACGATGCCGTCGCCAAGGGCGCCACCGTCCTGGCGGGCGGCAGGCACCGCCCCGACCTGGGCCCGTACTTCTACGAGCCGACCGTGCTCGCCGACGTCACCGAGGAGATGACGGTCTACCGCGAGGAGACCTTCGGCCCGGTGGTCTCGGTCTACCGGGTGCCCTCCGACGACGCCGCCGTCGCCGCCGCCAACGACACCGCCTACGGCCTGAACGCCAGCGTGTGGACCAAGGACGCGGCCCGCGGCCGGGCCGTCGCGGCCCGGATCAACGCCGGTTCGGTGAACGTCAACGAGGGCTTCATCGCCGCCTGGGGCAGCTCGGACGCCCCCTCCGGCGGGCTCGGCATCTCCGGCACCGGCCGCAGGCACGGCCCCGAGGGGCTGCTCAAGTACCTCGACACCCAGACCATCGCGCAGCAACGGGTGCTGCCGATCGCCCCGCTGCCCGGCATGTCCGAGGAGCTGTGGGCCAAGACCATGACGCTCTACTTCGGCGTCATGAAGACCCTGCGACAGAAGTGAGGAACACAGCGATGAAGCTGGAATCGGTCGCCGGGCGCACGGTGCTGGTCACCGGCGCCGCCATGGGGCTCGGCAAGCTCTTCGCCACCACCGCGGTGCGCGAGCGCGCGGCCGCGGTGGTGCTCTGGGACATCAACGAGGCCGCGCTCAAAGAGACCGCGGCCGAGCTGACCGAGCTGGGCGGCACCGTGCACTACAACGTTGTCGACGTCTCCTCGCAGGAGGCGATCACCGAGGCCGCGGCCGCGGTGCGCGCCGAGGTCGGCGATATCGACATCCTGGTGAACAACGCCGGCATCGTGCGCGGCAACCAGTACTTCTGGGAGACCACGAACCGCGCCGACATCGAGAAGACCATGGCGATCAACTCGCTGGCGCCCATGTGGATCACGCTGGAGTTCCTGCCCGCCATGGTGGCGTCGAAGTCGCCCTCCCGGGTGCTGAACATCGCCTCCTCCGCCGGGCTGGTCTCGAACCCGCGGATGAGCGTCTACGCCGCCTCCAAGTGGGCCGCGATCGGCTGGTCCGACTCGGTGCGCATCGAGCTGGAGCAGGCCGGACACGAGCACGTGAAGATCACCACCGTGTGCCCCACCTACATCGACACCGGCATGTTCGACGGCGCCAAGGGCTTCTGGTTCACCCCGATCCTCAAGCAGGACGCGGTGGTCGAGACCTCCTGGACCCAGATGAAGGCCGGGACCCCGGTGCTGGTGCTGCCCTGGACCTCGCGGTTCAACAAGGCGCTCTCCGGGCTGCTGCCGATCCGGGCCCGCGACCTCTTCCTGAACACCGTCGGCGTGTACCGCTCGATGGACCACTTCACCGGGCGCAAGGAGAGCTGAGCGTCCCGATCACCACGGTGGTGCCGTGCTCGCCCGACCCGGCGAGCCGGCCCGCCAGACCGTTCTCCGCCAGCGCGCGCAACGCCGAATCGGCCTGCGCTGCGCTGGTTTCCAGGAGGACGTGACCGCCGGGGGCGAGCCACTCCGGTGCGCCCGCCGCCACCCGGCGGAGGATGTCGAGCCCGTCCGCGCCGCCGTCCAGGGCGCGGCGCGGTTCGTGGTCGCGGGCCTCCGGCGGGAGGGTGGCGACGGCGTCGCTCGGCACGTACGGCACGTTCGCCAGCAGGACGTCCACCGTCCCGCGCAGGGCGCCGGGCAGCGCGTCGAACAGGTCCCCTTCGTACACCCGGCCCGCGACGGCTTCCAGATTGCGCCGCGCGCAGGCGACCGCGGCGGGCTCGATATCGGCCGCCACCAGCGTGACATCCACCTCCCGCGCGCATGCCAGCCCGAGCACCCCCGTCCCGCAGCACAGGTCGACCAGCACCGGCGCGAGCCGATCACCCACCGCCCGGAGCAGCGGAATCGCCGCGTCCACCAGCTCCGCGGTCCGTGCCCGCGGCACGAAGACCCCCGGCGCCACCGCCACCCGCAGCCCCCGGAACTCGGCCCAGCCGAGAATCTGCTCCAGCGGCTCGCCCCGCTCCCGCCGCGCGACCAGCAGCTCCAGATCGCCGCCCGCCGCGACCAGCAGCCGCGCCTCCTCCTCCGCGAACACGCACCCCGCCGCCCGCAACCGAGCCACCACACCCTCGATAGGTGCGGCGCCGGGCGCCGAGCTTCCCGGCGCGGGTGCTGGCCCGTCCGCGGACGGGGAACTATTCGCGGCGGAGCGGGGGAGCGCGGGCACCGCGTCATCGTGCGCGCCCACGCCCACTCCGTCCACCCCTGGCGCTACCGGCGAGGACCGGAATTCAGCGGCTGGCAGCCAGCCGGAAGGTGCGGGAGGCATCCAGGTAGATCCCGCGCTGCCCGGCCCGTCCCGGCGGCGGCAGATTCGACACCAGCTGCTCCAGCGAGACCATCGCCCCGACCACCGCGGTCCCGGCGACGATGAAATCGGCGACCGCCCGGCGGATGTGGTTCGGCGAGGTCACCACGACAGCGCTGGTCACCCCGGCAGCGCGCAGCAGGTCGGTGCTGAAGAGCGCGTTCTGCACCGTCGAGCCGGCCCGGTTCTCCACGATGATCCGGCCGGCCGGGATCCCGCGCCCGATCAGCCACCCCGCCATGGCATCGGCCTCGGCGATCCCGTTCTGCGGATTCCCGCCGGTGACGACCACCCGGGAGAGCGGCGCGGCGATCGCCTGCACCCAGGCCGCGGTCAACCGATTCACCAGCTCCGGGCGCAGCGCGCCGTCCGGCAGCAGCCCGTAGCCGAGGACGACGATCCCGGTCTGCGGCCCGATCAGCGCGGGCAGCGGGTTGGGCAGCGTGCCGACGGCGGCGCCGATGGCGTCCATCACCCGGCGGGTGCCCTGGGCGCGGGCGGGGTCGAGCCCGGCGAGCCTGCGCATGGCGTCGTCCACCGCGGGCCGGTCGCCGGCGTAGTGCGACCAGAGCGCTTGCAGCGCGATCGCCTCCGCGTCGTCCGGCGCGGCGCCGATGAGCGCGCGCAGGTCGGCGCGGCCCGCGGCGTCGTCACCGGCGGCGAAGTGCCGCTGCGCGGAGTTGTAGAGGTCGTCCGGGTCGGGGTCGGCCACCGCGGGCGCGGCGACCGCCCCGGACAGGGCCAGCGCGGTCAGCACCGCGAGCAGAATCGTTCGGATTCGACGAGTCACCACAGGTCACACCTTTCGCGGACGGCAGCCAGCTGTGCTGTAGAGCAGCGACCACGATACGGCTGAGGCTGATGTTGCGGGTGTGAACTCGCCGTAAGTCGGCGATCGCGGCCGGAAGGGTGACACCGCGGCGGCGGACCGAAACCGCCCCGATAGGGTTGACCCCGTGGAGACCGCATCGCTGACCGGCAAGGAAGCCGCCGCCGCCCTGAACGCCGAGACCACCGAGCGGGCCGCCGCGCTCGCCGCGCGCGGCCGGGCCCCGCGCCTGGCGCTGGTGGTGGCGAACGCCGATCCGGCCAGCGCCTGGTACGTGAACTCGCTGCGCAAGTCCGCTGCCAACCGCGGCATCGAGTGCGACACCGTCGACCTCGGCGTCGACGCCGACATCACCACCCTGCGCGCCGAGCTCGCCGCCCGGACCGCCGACCCCGCCGTCGACGCCATCATGCTGCAGACCCCGCTGCCCGCCGGGGTGAAGCTGGAGGACGTCGCCGCCGCCATCGGCGCGGAGAAGGACGTCGACGGCGTCGCCCCGCTCTCGCTCGGCCTGCTCGCCGCCAACACCCCCGTCTTCGCCCCCGCCACCGCCGAGGCGGTCGTCGTGCTGCTGAAGCAGCACGGCATCGAGCTGACCGGCAAGCACGTCGCCGTGGTCGGCCGCTCCAATGTCGTCGGCAAGCCGCTGGCCCAGCTGCTGCTCGCGGAGAACGCCACCGTCACCGTCGCGCACTCGCGCACCGCCGACCTCGCCGCCGTCACCGCGGCCGCCGATATCGTGGTCGCCGCCGCGGGCCGGGCCGGGCTCATCCGCGCCGAGCACGTCCGCGCCGGCGCCGTCGTCATCGACGTCGGCACCAACGAGGGCCCCGACGGCAGCATCGTCGGCGATGTCGACGCCGATTCCGTACGCGGCCGCGCCGCCGCCCTCAGCCCCGTCCCCGGTGGCGTCGGCCCGGTCACCACCGCGCTCCTCATGCGCCACGTGGTCGAGGCCGCCGAGCGCGCCGCCGAAGCCTGAGCCGCGTTCCGCCCCGCAACGGCCGGTCCCGCCCGGCCCGAGTCGCTGGTCCTGTCCGGCCCGGCGGCCGGTCATCGCTTGCCGCGGGCGCCGGTCTTGCCCTGCCGCGGCGTCCCTCACCTCCGCCGGTCGGGGCCGACCGGCGCCCCCGGTCACTCCCGAACGCGCTCCGGCGCTCGCGGCTTCCCCCGCAACATCCGCATGACCGGCTCGACGATCCGCGCCGCCACCGGCCCGATAATCGCCATGAGCAGCACGTAGGTGGTGGCGAGCGCGGTGAACGAATCGGGCAGCGCCCCCGCCGCCACCGCCAGCCCGGCGATCACGATGGAGAACTCACCGCGCGCCACCAGCGCGACCCCGGCGCGCGCCCGCCCCATCTCGCCCGCCCCGGCACGCCCGGCCGCCCACCACCCGGTGGCGATCTTGGTCGCCGTGGTCACCACCGCGAGCAGCAGCGCCCAGGCCAGCACCGGCGGAATGCTGCGCGGATCGGTGTTCAACCCGAAGAGCACGAAGAACATGGCGGCGAAGAGGTCGCGCAGCGGCTCCAGGATCTTGGTCGCGGTGTGCGCGGTGGAGTCCGAGATGGCGATCCCGAGCAGGAACGCCCCCACCGCCGCCGACACCTGCACCGCCGAGGCCAGCCCGGCCACCAGCAGCGCCGCGCCGAGCACCTTGAGCAGGAAGATCTCCCGATCGTCGCTGGCCACCAGCGCGGAGACGTAGCGCCCGTAGCGCAGCGCCACCACCAGCACCACCGTCACCGCGGCGAGCGCGATCCCGAGCGTCCAGAGCCCGGCGATCAGCCCGACCCCGGCCAGCACCGCCGTGAGCACCGGCAGGTACGCGGCCATGGCCAGATCCTCGAACACCAGGATCGACAGGATCGTCGGCGTCTCCCGGTTGCCGAGCCTGCCGAGATCGCCGAGCACCTTGGCCACGATCCCGGAGGAGGAGATGTAGGTGACGCCCGCCATGGCGATCGCCCCGACCGGCCCGAGCCCGAGCAGCAGCGCCACGATCACGCCCGGTGTCGCGTTCAGCGCCAGGTCGAGCAGCCCGGCGGGCCAGGACTTGCGCATCCCGGTGACCAGCTCGGCGGCGGTGTACTCCAGCCCGAGCAGCAGCAGGAGCAGGATGACGCCGATCTCACTGGCGAGGTGGATGAATTCGTCGACCTCGTGCAGCTGCACCAGCCCACCGGAGCCGAACACCAGCCCGCCGAGCAGGTACAGCGGAATCGGGGACATCCCGATCCGCGCCGCCACCCGGCCGAGCACACCGAGACCGAAGAACACCGCTCCGAGCTGGATCAAGGCCAGCGCGGTCTCCTCGATAACCACCGGTCAGCCGTCCCACCCCGTGTCGCGCCTCATTACCTGCACTTTACTCGAGTGTGGTGCACCAAGATCGCCCGGCCCCGGAAAACGGTCGCGGGCAGGTGCTTTCAGGCGCCGAGCGCGCGCAGCGGGCCGTCGAGCTCGCTCGCGTAGAAGTCGAGGAAACCGTCCGGGTCGGGGCCCGCGTTGAGCAGCACCAGGTGGTCGAAGCCCGCGTCGGCGAAGGGCCGCGCCGCCTCGACGATGCGCTCCGGGTCGCTGCCGCAGGCGAAGTTCTCCCGGATGTCGTCCAGCCGGACGGTCTCGGTGGCGGCGGCGAAGTTCACCGGGTTGGGCAGCTCGCTCATGACCTTCCAGCCGGTCACCGCCCAGCGCGAGGTCTCCAGCGCCGCCTGCGCGGCGGTGTCCGCGTCGGGCGCCCAGGCCAGCGGCACCTCGGCGTAGCGCGGGCCGGAGCCGCCCGCCGCGGAGAAGGCGCTGACCAGGTCGGCATCCGGATCGGTGGCGAAGAGGCCGTCGCCGAGCTCACCCGCGAGCCGCGCCGCCTCCGGTCCGCCCGCGGCGACCACCAGCGGCGGCAGCTCGTCCGGCAGGTCGAAGATCCGCGCGTCGGAGAGCTGGATGTACTTGCCCTCGTAGCTCTGATATCCGCCCTGCCAGAGCAGCCGGATGATCTCCAGCGCCTCCCGGAACATGGCGTGCCTGATCTGCACCGGCGGGAACTCGCGGCCGACCACGTGCTCGTTCAGCCGCTCGCCGGAGCCGACGCCGAAGGTGAAGCGGCCGTCGCTCACCAGGGCGAGCGTCGCCGCGGCCTGGGCCACGATCGCCGGGTGGTAGCGCAGGATCGGGCAGGTGACCCCGGTGACGAGCCCGGCCCGCTCGGTCCGCGCGGTGATGGCGCCGAGCACCGTCCAGGCGAAGGGGGAGTGCCCCTGGTTGTCCAGCCACGGGTGGAAGTGGTCGCTGATCTCGACGAAGTCGAACCCGGCGCGCTCGGCGGCGACCGCCTGCCGGATCAGCTCCTTCGGCCCGTACGCCTCCGCGACCAGCTTGTACCCGATCCGCATGTCGCCTCCGCCTCTCCGGGCGGCCGGGCGCGTCCCGGCCGTCGAGCGGCGCGTACCCGGGCGGCGGCGGCGAAAACTACCAGTGCAGCTGCACCGGGTCGCCGATCCCGGCGTTCTCGTAGAACCAGGAGGCGTCGTCCGGGGCCAGGTTCACGCAGCCGTGGCTGACGTTCGCCGACCCCTGCGACTCCACCGACCACGGCGCCGAGTGCACGAAGACCCCGCCCCAGGTGAGCCGCTCCGCGTACTCGCCCTGGATGAGGTAGCCCTCCGGCGAGCTGAGCGGAATGCCGATGGTGCGCGAGTCGAAGGTCACCCGGCGGAACTTCTCCAGGATCGGGAAGGTGCCCGCCGGGGTCTCCCAGCCGGGCTTGCCGTACGAGGCGGGCATGGTGCGCACCGGCACGCCGCCGATGCTCACCGTGAAGGTGTGCGCCGAGATGTCACCGACCGCGCTGAACCCGGCATTGGTCTCGAACTCGGTGCGCCAGCCCGCCGCGAAGACCTGCACCTTCGTGCGGGCGGGCAGGAAGGCCTCCGGCAGCCAGGTCAGCTCGGTGGCGCTGTTCCAGGTGACGTGGCCCGGCACCGCCTCCGGCGCGCGCACGGTCAGCGCCCGCTCGGCCGCCGCCCGATCGGCCACCGGCGCCGCGTAGCGCACCGTGACCGGGGGATAGATCCCGACCGTGCGCCCCTCCGACGGGGTGATCGCGACGACCGCGGGGATATCCGGGGCGGCCGCGATACTGCCGAACGCGGCGCCGACGCCGGTCACCGCCAGCGCGACCACCGCGGCGAGCAGAAAAAGAGGCCGACCCGCGCTCCTCATGACAACCACCTTCGAACCGGGTGTGGTAAGTAGGTGTTCAGCCTAGGCCGTCATGATCTTCGCGGTCCAGCCGAGCGCGCGTCCTGAATCCGGGGTAACCCGGTTGAGACACGGTCGGTTTCAGCCGCGAACCGCGCGCACGACCTCCGTGTGCAGGGCATCCGCCCGCGCGGTGATCTCCTCGACGCGGGCCAGCGCGGCGGCGAAATCGGCCAGATCGTTATCCGCGACCGCGCCGCGCAGCGACACCAGGTTGATCTCGATGTTCAGCCGCGAACTCGTCGCGGCGGCCCTGGCGGCATCCGCGGCGGCCCCGATATCGGTGACCACGTTCGGGTTGCCGATGGGCAGCAGGTCGGCCGCGAGCGCCAGCACCTCGTCGGCCGCGTCCACCACCTCCGCGGGCACCCGGGCCGCGCCGAGCAGCGCCTCGGTGATCGCCCGCTGCCTGGTCTCGGACTCCTTCGGCAGCTTGTAGGCGGCGCCCACCGCGGTGAAGGCGGCGGCGTCGGCGTCGGCCAGCGCCAGCGCGCGAACCCGCGCGGCGTCCGCGGCGGCGATCACCCGGTCGATCTCCGGCCGGTGCTCGGCGTCCTTGGCCCTGGTGGTGTAGCGGGCGACCATGGCGACCAGCGCCGCGCCCTGCGCCGCGTGCAGCGCCGCCACCGCGCCACCGCCCGGCGCGGGCACCTTGGCGCCCAGCTGCTCCAGGTACGCGGCGACGGTGACGGCGCCGAATCCGGCTTCGGTTCCTGCCTGCGGGCTCGGCGCGGGTGGTTGCGACACGGACGGCACCTTTCGTGGTCGGGGGCTGGCCGCTACACGCTATCCGGCCGCGTCGGCCGCACCGGTGCTCGGCCCGGCCGTAGCCGGGGATATGTTGACCCCATGCGGATCGGATTGGGGATCAACTACTCGGGCGGTTTCAAGGAGGTGGCCGCCGAGGTGGCCGACCTCGAGCGCGCCGGGCTGGACATCGTGTTCGTGCCCGAGGCGTACTCCTTCGACGCGGTGAGCGCGCTCGGCTTCCTGGCCGCCCGCACCGAGCGGGTGCAGCTCGCCTCCGGCATCCTGCAGATCTACACCCGCACGCCCAGCCTCACCGCCATGACCGCGGCCGGGTTGGACTTCGTCTCCGACGGCCGCTTCGTGCTCGGCCTCGGCGCCTCCGGCCCGCAGGTCATCGAGGGTTTCCACGGCGTCCCGTACGACGCCCCCATCGGCCGCACCAGGGAACTCATCGAGATCTGCCGCAAGGTGTGGCGCCGGGAGCGGCTGGAGTACGACGGCAAGCACTACCGGATCCCGCTGCCCGAGGGCGCGGGCACCGGCCTCGGCAAACCGCTGAAGCTCATCAACCACCCCGTGCGTGAGCGCATCCCCGTGCTGCTCGCCGCGCTCGGCCCGAAGAACGTCGAGCTCGCCGCCGAGCTCGCCGAGGGCTGGCAGCCCATCTTCTTCCTGCCGGAGCGGGCCAAGGACGTCTGGGGCGAGGCGCTCGACGCCGGCTTCGCCAAGCGCGACCCCGCGCTCGGCGACCTCGAGGTCTACGCCGGCCCCGCGCTCGCCATCGGCGAGAACGTCACCCCGCTGCTCGAGTTCGTGAAACCGCACCTCGCGCTCTACATCGGCGGCATGGGCGCGCGCGGCAAGAACTTCTACCACACCCTCGCCACCCGCTACGGCTACGGCGCCGAGGCCGACCGCATCCAGGAGCTGTACCTGGCCGGGAAGAAGGAGGAGGCCGCGCGGGCCGTCCCCGACGACCTGGTCCGCGACATCTCCCTGATCGGCCCGGCCGGCTTCGTGAAGGAGCGCGTCGCCGCCTTCCGCGAGGCCGGCGTCACCGTGCTCAACGTGGTCCCGCTGGCCGGCACCGCCGCCGAGCGCGTGCAGCTCATCGAACAGCTCCGCGACATCGTCTGAACGCGGCTCGGCCCCGCCCGTCGAGGGGCGGGGCCGACGCCGTGGGCTGTGCTCAGCCGCGCCCGGCGACCGCCTCGTCCAGCGTGGCGTACAGCTTGAACACCTGGTCCAGGCTCGTCATCTTGAGCTGCCTGCTGGTCGCGGGGCCGTCCGCCACGACCGCGATGGCCGTCGACTCCCCGGCCCGCTGATGCGCGGCCACCAGCGTCGCCATCCCCGCCGAGGCCAGGAAGCTGACCGCGGTCAGATCGATGATCAGCGCCGCGGGCCGCTCGCCGAGAATCGCGTCGATCGCGTTCTCCAGCGCGGGCGCCGTCGCCAGATCCACCTCGCCCGCCACCGACAGCACCGTCGCGCCCTCGCGCGAGGAGACGGTGGTGGTCATGGTGTCCGTGAGGGGGTACGCGTCGCCCGATGTGTTGGTCACGATCCCACGACACACAATTACGCGCGAAAACGCAACCGCAGTGTGGTCACGGGGCTCTGTCGGGGCGCCGGTGCGCTCGGGTCAGACGGCGCGCAGACGCTTGCTCCGGCTGCTCCGCGACGGATTCGCCACCGTCAGGTACGCACGCAGGATGCCCCGGATCTCGTGCTTGTTGCGGGCGTTCAGCTCGAGGAGCAGCTCCGGGGTGTCGCGGCCGAACACCTCCGCGAGGCGCCGATCGTGCCCGTAGGCGATACCGCGCAGCCACAGCGCCTGCGCGAGCACGAAGCTGACCGGGAACAGCACCGCGAGCCCCAGGACCACCAGCCACTTCGGCTCGGCGAAGGCGAACCCCGCCGCGCCGGCGGCCACGGTGACCAGCCCGGCCGCGACGAGCGGCGTCCGCTTCCCGCGCCGGTACAGCTCCGCGATCACCATGGCGCTCGCCAGCCCGGCCTCCTGCTCGGCCGGGGTGAGCTCGCCGAAGGCGGGCCCGACCACGAGCACCGTCTGCTCGGGCTGGGGCAGTGCGCGGACGCCCTCGGCCACCCATGCCGCGACCGGCCCCTCCTGGAGCTGCGGGGGCGCTATGCCCAATCGGGTCGCCAGTTCGCGGGTGCGGGCGTCGATGTCATCCAATTTCACCGCCACATCATCCACGGGGCGGTGACGCGGCTCAAACGGCCGCTCGCGCCGCACCCGGGGGGTGAATGCGCGCGCCGCTCAAGATCTTTTACGATTCCATATCGATCAAGCGACCAATCGGCAACAGGGGGAGCGGGGCGGGCACGGCATCGGCTGCGTGGCTACCATTCGGAAACATTCCGCGCTCACGGCTTCGGGCGGGCAGTAGAGCTAATAATCGGCTATCGCACAGCCATCGTTTCGACCTGAACTTCGAGAGTTGCTGTGGCACAATGTGTCATGTGTCCCGGTCGCTCAAACTGAACGTTGCAGCACCGGTGACTTCCCAGGTAGGCGCGTTCGACTGTGAAACGAACATGGCGCCGGAGGCCCGAAGCGAGCTGGGCGGAGCCGACCTTCGCCCAGCTCGCCGATCGCGGCCCGGGGAATCCTCTGCTACACGCCCGCGACCCTTCATGGTGCGCGCGGGCGGGTCCGGGGGGAGGGTGCGTGATCCCGCGATTTCCGACGGAAGAACCACCTTTCGCTCCTCCGGTGCGCTCGTGCGGCACCGGTCGGCCTCGTCGAGCCGGAAGGCGGCGGCGATGGCCTGAACGTCACCCCGGCGGTGGGGCCGGGGGTCGGAAAAGGGTAGGAGCAAGTGCAATGGTCGAGCAGGGGTCTGATGAGCGTGAATCGCTGGCCGATTTTCTCCGGCACGGGAGTCCGGAATTCCATCGGCGGTTACAGGAGATTCTGAGTAGTCCGGACTATCGGGTCACGGACAAGCAAAGCCAGGAGCAGCGGCGCGAGAACGCGTACGCTCAGCTGCGGTACCTGGTGAAAGAGATCGGCAGCACCAAGACGGTGGCGACGACGCTGCCCGAGCTGTTCGCGGTCTTCGATTGGGCGGCGGTGCTGGCGACCGATCTGATTCCGCTGATCTCGGGGCACTACAACCTGGCCTCGGGCAGCCTGGCCACACTGACCGACGCCGAGGCGGCGGAGCCGTACCTGCACGATCTCGACGATGCCTCGGCCATCGGCGTCATGCTGCTGACCGAGTACGGCTGCGGCTCGAACATCGGGTTCATGCAGACCACCGCGACCTGGGACGGCGACGGGTTCGTCATCAACACCCCGAACCCGCGGGCCAGGAAGTTCATGCCGAGCGTCGGCATTCCGGTGTCCCGGGTCTGCGTGGTCGGCGCCCGCTTCATCGACGCGGCCGGCGTCGACCAGGGCGTGCACCTGTTCACCGCGCGGCTCCGGGACGCGAGCGGCGAGGCGGCGCCCGGCGTCACGATCACCCAGCTGGACCACCAGCCCCTGGTGATCATGGACAACTCGGTGATCAGCTTCGACGGCCTCCGGGTCGACAAGAGCGCCTGGCTGAGCAACGACCTCGCCACGATCGACGACGAGGGGGTGCTCACCTGGCGCGACGAGACCAGCCGGAAGCGCGGATTCCCCTCCGCCATCAGCCAGCTGACCGTGGGCAGGCTGGCGCTCTCGTCCTGCCTGAACGCCTCGGCGCGGTCGGCGCTCCACATCGCGCTGACCTACGCGGGCAAGCGGCCGGTGCCGCTCACCCCGCTGGACACGCCGCTGATGATCGATATCCCGCACGTGCGGGACACGCTGCTCACCGACCTGGCGGGCACCGTGATCCGGACCATCTACGGCAACGCGGTCAAGACCTCGCTCGCCGACAGCGACCTGACGCACCGGGACACCGTGGTCTCGGTCATGCTGGCCAAGCCGTTCATCCAGCTGCACGCGCTGGAGACGGTGACGCACGCGCGGATCAAGATGGGCGCGCAGGGCATGTTCAGCGCCAACCGGGTCGCCGACTACCTCGGTGTCTGCCACGCGGCGATCACCGGCGAGGGCGACTGCGCGGTGCTCGGCTCGGTGGCGGGCCGGGTGCTGGCCAGGCAGCTGGCCGGGAAGACGCCGCCGGACCCGGTGCTGTACGACCCGGCGGACGCCGCCGACCGGGAGCGGGCGCTCAATGCCAGGACCCTGACCATCGTGCAGGAGGCGCAGGAGCACCTCGCCACCCCGGCGCTGGCCGATCGGCTCGCGGTCATCCCGCAGGCGCTCGACCTCGCCGAGGCGTACTGCGCGGAGGAGGCGCTCGGGCTGCTGCACGGGCACGCCGCGCACCCGGAGATCGTGGCCGTGCGGGACGTCTTCGCGCTGGACTACCTGGACCGGCACGCCGCCTGGTACCTCACCCGCGGGCTGCTCGACCCGGCCGCGGCCGCGGTGACCAAGCGCGAGCTGGCCAGGGCCATCGACGAACTCGCCGGCCACCTGCCCGCGCTGCTCGACGCCTTCGGCTTCGACGACGCGATCCTCGGTGCTCCGGTACTGTCCGATGATCTGCCCGCCGCCTGGGACGACCGCATCCACGACCCGAACCGGGGGTGATCACCCCGGCCCGGGTGCCGTAGGGCGCCCGGGCGGGGCGTTCCCGGGTGCGACACCCGTGGCGCCGGCCGGATACGGTCACGCCCGCCGGGGGATTCCGCGTACCGCCGCGGCATCCCCCGGCGCGGCCGCCGTCTCCAGTGTGCTGCGCAAAGATCAACGCGCACTGAGAGTCTGGGTCATGCCGCGGGCGGGATCGCGGCGCCGATCGGCGCCGCCGGTGCTACCCTGTCGCAATCCGAGATCGAGGAGATTACGTGCATCCGCATCACCCGCTCCAGGGTGCTACCGCTACAACCATCAACCCGAAGCGGTCGATCGAGTCCATCGGCCCCCGAATCCCGATCTACACCCAGGAATTCGCGGCCGACCCCCATGAGGCGTATCGCCAGATGCGCAGAAACAATTATGGACCACTGGTGCCGGTCGAGATGTGGCCCGGCGTGCCCGCCACCCTGGTGATCAAGTATAGCACCGCGGTGCGCATTCTCGGTGACGCACACCATTTTCCGGCCGACCCGAGCGTCTGGCAGAAGACCGCGCCGCAGGACATCCCGATCATGCCGATGATCGAGTACCGGCCGAACGCCATCCGCACCAGCGGCGCCGAGCACGCCCGCTACCGCGACGCCATCAATTTCGCGCTGGCCGGGATCGACCTGAATTCGCTGCGCTCGATCGTGGAGACCTCCGCGGTCCCGATCGTCAACACCTTCTGCAAGGAGGGCAGCGCCGACCTGCTGAACCAGTACGCGCTGCCGCTGGTCTTCTCGGTGCTGTGCCAGATGCTGGGCTGCCCGCCGGAGATCGGCGAGCAGGTGGCGAGCGCCAGCGCCGCCATGTTCGACGGCGTCGACACCGAGACGGTGAACGCCATCATGGGCAACGCGCTGCTCGACCTGACCGCGCTCAAGCGCGCGCACCCGGGCGACGACATCACCACCCGGCTGCTGCAGCACCCGGCCGCGCTCACCGACGAGGAGATGGTGCACCAGCTGGTGCTCTTCTTCGCCGCGGGCGTGGAGCCGCCGGTGAACCTGATCGCCAACACCCTGCTGCTCATGCTCACCGACCCCCGCTTCACCAGCTCGGACGGCCGGGTTCCGCTCTCCACCCGGGCCGCGCTCGAGGAGCGGCTGGCCACCGACCCGCCGATGGCGAACTACTGCATCACCTACCCGCGCCAGCCGATCCAGGTCGAGGGGGTGTGGCTGCAGGCAAACGAGCCGGTGATCATCAGCATGGCGGCCTGCAACACCGACCCGGAGATGAACACCGGCGAGTTCGAGGGCAACGGCTGGAACCTGGCCTTCAGCAGCGGTGATCACGCCTGCCCCGCGCAGGCGCGGCCGTACGGGCTGCTGCTCGCGCAGGACGTCATCGACCAGCTCCTGGACACGCTGCCCGAGGTGGAGCTCGCGGTGCCGCCGAACGAGCTGATCTGGCGGCCGGGGCCGTTCCACCGCGCGCTCTCCGCGCTGCCGGTGGTCTTCCCGCCCTCGCATCCGCTGCCGGTGCTCTAGCAGCGCCTACGGTGGAGGTCGTGAGTACCGAGCTGACCGCCCGCGTCGCCGAGCTGATGACGCGGGCCCGCGACGACCTGGCCGAGCTGGTGGCGCACCGCTCGGTGCACCTGGAGCCGGGTAGCGGGGCGGCGTGCCGGGCCGCGGCCGAGTGGACCGCGAAGGCCTGCGCCGAGCTCGGCTTCGAGGTCGAGGTGGTCGAGACCTCGGACGGCAGCCAGGCGGTGGTCGGGTACCGCCCCGGCGCCACCGCCGAGGCCCGCACGGTGCTGCTCTACAGCCACCACGACGTGCAGCCCGCCGGGCCGGTGGAGCGGTGGAGCTCGCCGCCGTTCGAGCTCACCGAGCGGGCCGGGCGCTGGTACGGGCGGGGCGCGGCGGACTGCAAGGGCAACCTGGTCGCGCACCTGACCGCGCTGCGCGCGGCTGGGCCGACCGGGTGCGCGGTGCGGGTGATCGTGGAGGGGTCGGAGGAGGCGGGCGGTGCCGGGCTCGACGATCTGGCGCGGCGGCGCCCCGAGCTCTTCGACGCCGACATGATCGTCATCGGCGACACCGGCAATGTCGCCGTCGGCACCCCGACGCTCACCACCAGCCTGCGCGGAGTGGTGAACGCTGAGGTCACCGTGCGGGCGCTCGGCTCGGCGGTGCACTCCGGGCAGTTCGGCGGCGCCGCGCCGGACGCCATGGCCGCGCTGCTGCACGGGCTGGCCTCGCTGCGCGACGCCGCGGGCGACACCGTCATCGACGGCGTCCCCGGCGACCAGCGCTGGACCGGCGCGCCCTACCCGCCCGAGGTGTTCCGCGCCGATACCACCGCGCTGCCAGGCACCGAGCTGCTCGGCACCGGCACCCCCGCGGACATGGTGTGGGCGCGTCCGGCGGTCACCGTCATCGGCATCGACGCCCCCGGCACCGCCGACGCCGCGGCCGCGATCATCCCGGAGGCGGCCGCGCTGCTGAACCTGCGGGTGCCGCCCGGGCTCGACCCGCGCGCCACCTACGACGCGCTCGCCGCCCACCTGCGCGCGCACATCCCCTGGGGCGTCGAGGTCGAGGTGCGGGCACAGGTGATCGGGGCGCCCTTCGCCGCCGCCACCGACGGCCCCGGCTACGCCGCGCTCACCGCGGCGCTGCGCACCGCCTACGGCGCCGAGGTGGTGCACTCCGGGCAGGGCGGCTCGATCCCGCTCTGCACGGTGCTGGCCGAGGTGGTGCCGCGCGCCGAGATCGCGCTGCTCGGCGTGGAGGAGCCGCTGTGCCGGATCCACGCGGTGGACGAGAGCGTCGACCCGGAGGAGCTGCGCCGCACCGCGCTCGCCGAGGCGCTGTTCCTGACCGGCTTCGCCTGAGCGCGAACCGGTCCCGGGATTCGTGGCAGGCCAGGTGGTTGGACATGGATGCCGTGCGCCGCGACGTGGGGTCACCGCACCGGAGCGCGCACCGGCCGCCGCGGCGCCCGCCGGTGCGCCGAGGCTCGCCGGGCTCGCCGCGGACCCGACGCCGTACGGCTGGCCGGGGCTGCGGTAGCGCTCAGGCGAGCGTCTGGGCGCCGATCACACCGAGCAGCTGGAGCTTCTCGTAACTCTCGCTGCCCGGGGCGGCGGTGAAGACGAGCAGGTGGTGCGCGTGCTCGGGGTCGAGCAGGGTCTGGCAGTGCAGCTCCAGCGCACCGACCTCCGGGTGCGCGAACCGCTTCACCCGGGCGGGGCGGATGCCGATCTCGTGCGCCTCCCAGAGCGTGCGGAACTCGGGGCTGGCGGCGAGCAGCAGCTCGGCGTAGTGCCCGGCGCGCGAGCCGGGGCCGCGGCGGGTGACCACCTCGCGCAGCCCGGAGGCGTAGACCCGGGAGAGGAAGGCGTGGTCGTCCGGGTGGTAGCGCGCGCGGGTGGCGGGGTCGGCGAACCAGCGGTAGCCGATGCTGCGCAGCGGGCCGGTGAGCGCGGCGGTATCGCCGTTGAGCGCCACGGCGAGCGGGGTCTGGCGCAGTGTCTCGCCGAGCTCGGTGACGATCTCGGCGGGGGTGTCGTGCAGCCGGTCGAAGATCCGGAGCATGCCGGCGCCGATGTGCTCGCCGCCGGCGTCGCGGGCGGGGGAGTGCTGCCCGCCGAGCCGGAAGAGGTGGTCGCGCTCGTCCAGGGTGAGCCGCAGCCCCTGCGCCATGGCGGCGAGCATCTGCGGCGACGGGTGCGGGCCGCGCTCGCGCTCCAACCGGGCGTAGTAGTCGGTGGACATGTGGCAGAGCGCGGCGACCTCCTCGCGGCGCAGCCCGCCGGTGCGGCGGCGCGGCCCGCGCGGGAGCCCGACGTCCTCGGGTTGCAGCGCCGCGCGGCGGCGGCGCAGGAACTCCGCCAGCCCGGGTCGATCGATCATCGCCGGTCCTCCTCTCGTCCCCGCATCATTTCTACTGGCGGGGGCGGGTGCGAGCCACGGATCGGTGATCCCTGGATGCGCTCGGGCGGGCAGGTGACGGTGGAGATACCCGATCCGAGGAGGACACCGTGTTACGCAGAACCATCGACATCACCCTGCCGCCGCTCACCGGCCGCCGCGCCGTGCTCACCGGCGGCAGCGACGGGATCGGGCTCGGCATCGCCACCCGGCTGGCCGCGGCGGGCGCCGAGGTCGTGCTGCCGGTGCGCAGCGCGGCCAAGGGGGCGGCGGCGCTGGAGCGGATCCGGGCGGCGGCGCCGGACGCCGCGGTCACGCTGCGCGAGCTGGACCTCTCCTCGCTCGCCTCGGTCGCGGCGCTCGGCCGGACACTGCGTGCGGAGGGCGCACCGATCCACCTGCTGATCAACAATGCCGGGGTGATGACCCCGCCGGAGCTCCAGCGCACGGCAGACGGTTTCGAGCTGCAGCTCGGCACCAACCATCTGGGGCACTTCGCCCTGGTGGCGGAGGTGCTGCCGCTGCTGCGGGCCGGGGGCGCCCGGGTCACCTCGCAGCTCAGCATCGCCGCGAACGGCGGGGCGATCAACTGGTCCGACCCGAACTGGGAGCGCTCCTACGACGGTATGCGCGCCTACCGGCAGTCCAAGATCGCGCTCGGGCTCTTCGGGCTGGAGCTCGACCGGCGCAGCCGGGCCGCGGGGTGGGGCATCACCAGCAACCTCGCGCACCCGGGTGTCGCGCCGACCAGCCTGCTCGCCGCCCGGCCCGAGGTCGGGCGCGCCGCGGATACCGCGCAGGTCCGGGTGATCCGCTGGCTCTCCGCGCGCGGCATCCTGCTCGGCACCGCCTTGACCGCGGGGCTGCCCGCGCTCCATGCCGCGACCACGCCCGAGCCCGGGCAGCTGTGGGGCCCGTCCGGCCCGGGGCACCTCGGGGGCGCGCCGGGCGAGCAGAAGCTGTTCCCCCGGCTGCGGAGCGCCGCGGACGCGGAGCGGCTCTGGGACCTCTCCGAGCAGCTCACCGGGGTCGCCTTCGCGGCCGCCTAGCTTTCCGCGGCCGGTCGGAGCAGGGTGGAGGGTGCTCGAACCCGCCGTGAAAGGATCCACCGTGTCCGGCCGAACCGAATTCCGCTCCGTGCTCGCCCGCCTCGCGGTCGCAGGCGTCTGCGCCGCGGCCCCGCTCATCGCCCTCGCCGCGCCCGCGGCCGCCGCCCCCTTCGACTGCCACGTCTGGGACGGGCCGACGCTGCCGGGGGAGCGGTGCTACCCGCACGAGCCGCGCCACCGGCCGCAGGAGCCGCCGCGGCACGAGCCGGACCGGCCGGTCCCGAGCGACTACTTCGGCCCCGGCTGGTTCGGCAGCAGCTAGCACGTTTCCGGAAGCGGCGGCGGGGCCCGCCCGGGACGATGGCCGGGTGACGACACATCGCGCGCCGGGAGCGGCGCCATGAGGATCGCCGTACTCGCCCTCGCTGCAACGGCTTTCGCGCTCATGGGGCTGGCCGCGCTCGCCGCGCCGGACCGGATCGTGACCCCGTTCGGCATGCGCGCCACCGCACCGGCGGCCAGGTCGGAGGTGCGCGCGGTCTACGGCGGCTTCGGCATCGCGCTGGCCGGGGTGCTGGCGTGGGCCGCCACCGGCACCGGGGGCGCGCACGCGGGCGCGGTGCTCGCGGCCGGGATCGCGCTGCTCGGGATGGCAGGCGGGCGGCTGCTCTCCCGGCTGCTCGACGCTGCGGTGCCGTTCTACCCGGTGTACTTCTACCTGGTGATCGAGTTGCTCGCCGGTGCCGCCCTGTGCGCGGTCGCGTAGGCGATGATGGCGGGGTGACGGCGTCCACGATCTGGCTGTGGCCGGGGCGGGCGGCCTACCTCGGGCCCGCGCTGCGGCTGGACGCGCACAGCACCGCCGTCCCCTGCTACGCCGTCGGGGTGGACGCGCCCTTTCACCTGACCGTGGGCGGGGTCCGGCGCCGGGTGCGCGGGGCCCGCATCCCGCCCCGCACGGTGCACCGGATCGAGGCGGGGCCGGGGCGCATGCTCTTCGACTATCGGATCGCGGGAACTCCCACCGATCCGCGGATTGCCCGAGTATCGCGGGAATTGCTCGCCGACCCCGCCGCTGCTCCGGGCGCTGCCGGGTTCGCCGCCGCCGTCGACCTTTCGACCTCCCGCTTCCTGCATCTCTTCCGCGCGCAGACCGGCACCAGCTTCCGCCGGTACCGGCTCTGGGCGCGGATGCTGCGGGCCGGGCACGGCCTCGCCGCCGGCGTCGACCTCACCCGCGCCGCCGCGGACGCGGGCTTCGCCTCACCCAGCCACTTCAGCGACAGCTTCCACGCGCTGTTCGGCCTCACCGCCTCCTCGCTGCTCGCCGCGGGCACCGGCATCGTGCCGGTCGGCGAGCGGCGCGCGGTAACGATGCGGGGCGGTACCCCGACGCACTGTGCGACACCCGTCGCATCGTCGCTCGGAGGGAGCTCCGCATGAAACGTCCCATCCTCGCCACCCTGGTCGCGTCCGCGGGCATAGCGTGTGCCGGAGCATTGCTGGCGCCCGCGGCCTCGGCCTATCCGGTCGGGCCGTGGAATATCGAGGGGCCGTGCGCGGGCAAGGCGCCGCAGGAGTGCCCGATGAGCCCGTCCGAGGACGGCCTCACCTGGGGCTGGCACGGCGACGCCTGGAACTACGACAAGACCGGCGCCTTCGTCTGCATGTCGTCGAGCTTCTGGTGCGGGCCGGTCATGGGCCTGGTGCGGGCGCTGCCGCCGACGCCGATCGGCCCCTGGCTGCACCCCTCCTGATCAGTACTTCCCCAGGTACTCCGCGAAGCGGGTGCCGATGATCCGGTGCGCGGCGGTGTCCGGGTGCAGCCCGTCCGGCAGCGGATGGGTCTCGGCGTCGGCCGGGCCGTAGAGCGCGGTGCCGTCGAGGTGGTGCAGGTTCGGGTCGGCGCGCTGCGCGGCGATCTCGGCCAGGGCGGTCCGCACCACGGTCAGCGTGAGCTTGCCGCGCGGGACGTCGTCCGGGTCGCCGGTGGCGATGAAGCGCGGCGTCCCGGTGGCGAGGCTCGCCGGGTCGAAGGCGCCTGGTCCGGGCGTGTTCTCGTGGATTCCGCAGTGGAGCGGGGAGATCAGCAGCAGCGGGGTGTCCGGGTGCCCGTCGCGGACGGTGTCGAGGAAGCCGTGCACGGCGGGCACGAAGGCGCGCAGCCGCATGGTGTCCCCGTTCACCACATTGATGCCGAGCTTGACGCTGAGCAGCTCGGCCGGGGCGTCCCGGATGGTCCGCGCCACGAACGGGTCGACCATCGCGTTCCCGCCGAACCCCAGATTGCGCAGCTGCACCCCGGCGGCCCGCGCCGCCACCGCTGTCCACACCTCCGTCGGCCCGGCGGCGTTCGAGCCCTGGCTGATCGAGCTGCCGTAGTGCACCCAGCGCCTGCCCGGCTCCGGCACCGCGGCGACCGGCGCGTCGGCGTGCAGCGCGACGAGCTCGACCGCCTCGTTGTGCGGAAGCCAGATCTCCACGGTGACCTCGCGGCCGGGCAGCCCGGAGACCTCGGTGGTGTGCGGCGGCCCCTGATGCGGGGTGGCCACGCCGGTCGCCATATCCAGCTCGGTGTGGTCGCCGCCGGTGAGCACATCGCGCAGCACCACCTCGCCGTCCACGGCCACATCGATCCGGCCGCGCGGGCGGGGCAGCCCGGTGTAGGAGAGCCGGGACGGGTGCGTGGTGAGGGTGAGCGCGGTGGCCGGGGTGCGGAAGGTCAGCCGCACCCCGGCGGCCTGGGACTCCATGAGCCCCAGGTAGGGGTCGGGGAACTGGCGGCGGGCCCAGCCGGGCAGCCGGTGCGGGCGGAGCCCGCGCGCGGTCGTCTCCAGTTCGGCGGCGCCGCGCACGAGGTCGGGGGTGATCGGTGTGGGTCGCATCGTCCCCGGATTCTGCCCGGCGTGGTCGGGGCATCTTTTGTCGGTATCGCTGGGTAGGTTCTGGGGCGTGGAAGCCGGGGAACGTATCCAAGAGCTCGCTGATCGCATCGTGGCACTGCGCGATGCCTACTACCGGGGCTCGCCGCTGGTCGCCGATGCCGAGTACGACGTCGTCGAGGACGAGCTGCGCGCGCTCATCGCCGAGCACCCGGAGCTGGCGCCGGAGCCGAACCCGCTGGAGCAGGTCGGGGCGCCCGCGGTGCTGCACGCGCCGGTGCGGCACTCGCGGCCCATGCTCTCGCTGGAGAAGGCGACCAAGCCGGAGCAGGTCGCGGCGTTCTTCGACCGGTTCCCCGGCCAATCGGTGGCGGTGATGCCCAAGCTGGACGGGCTCTCGCTGGCGCTGGTATACGAGGACGGGGTGCTGCTGCGCGCGGTCACCCGGGGGGACGGCACCACCGGCGACGATGTGACGCCGCTGGTCAAGGCGCTGGTGGACGGGGTGCCGGAGCGGATCGAGGTGCCGGGCCGGGTGGAGGTGCGCGGCGAGGCGGTCATGCTCCGGACGACGTTCCTGGCCTACAACACCGCGCACCCGGACAAACCCCTGATCAATCCCCGCAATGCCGCGGCGGGCACCTTGCGTGCCAAGGACCCGGCCACGGTCGCCGAGCGCCGGTTGCAGTTCTTCGGGTTCGACCTCGACACCTCCGAGGGCGGCGCCGCCTCCGATCTCGGTGAGGGGCTGGCCGCGATCGGCGTCGCGGGCGCGGCCATGCAGGTCTGCGCCGACGCCGCGGAGGCGCAGGAGGCGATCACCGCGATCGAGCAGGGCCGCAACGACCTCGACTACGACCTGGACGGCGCGGTCCTCCGGCTGGCCGACCGCAGCGCCTACGCCGCGGCGGGCACCCGGTCGAACTCCCCGCGCGGCGCCCTGGCCTTCAAGTTCGCCGCCGAGGAGAAGACGACGCTGCTCAACGCGGTCATCTGGGACGTCGGCAGGACCGGCAAGATCGTCCCGGTGGCCTGGCTGGAACCGGTCTTCGTCGGCGGGACCACGGTCACCAGGGCGACGCTGGCCAACCAGGAGGTCATCCGGGCCCGCGACATCAAGGTCGGCGACACCGTGCTCGTGCGCCGCGCGGGCGACGTGATTCCGTTCGTGGCCGGGGTCCTGGACGCCTCCAAGCGCACCGGCGAGGAGACCGACATCGAGGTCCCGGCCACGTGCCCCTCGTGTGCGCAGCCGGTGATCGAGCAGGGCAACAGCCGGGAACTCTTCTGTACCAATGCCGCGTGCCCGGCGCAGACCGTGCGCCGGCTGATCCACTGGGCCTCGCGCGCGTCGGCCGATATCGATGCCATCGGGCAGAAGTGGATCGAGCGGCTCGCCGAGGCGGGGATCCTGGAGAACCCCTCGGACTTCTACACCCTCACCAAGGAGCGGCTGCTCGAATTCGACCGCGTCGGTGAGGTCTCCGCGACCCGGATGATCGAGTCCATCGACCGCAGCCGCCAGGTCGGGCTGCGCCGCGCGCTCATCGGGCTCGCGATTCCGATGGCCTCGGACGGAACCGCCGCCCGGCTGGCGCGCTCGGGATTCGGCTCACTGGAGGAGGTCGCCGACGCGGGCGAGGAGCGCCTGGTCGCGGTGGAGGACATCGGCCCCAAGGTCGCCGCCTCGCTGGTCGAGCACCTGACCCGGCTGCGCCCCGAACTCGAACGCCTCCGCGAGCGCGGCGTGAATCTCGATGTGCGGCCGGAGGATCTGCCCCCGGTGGTCGCCGCGGGCGCCCCGCTCGCGGGCAAGACCATCGTCATCACCGGCGCCATCGCCGACCCCCGCTCGGGGGAGAAGGTGGCCCGCCCGACCTTTCAGCGGCTCTGCGAGCGGGCCGGGGCCACCGCGGCCTCCTCGGTCTCGGCGAGCACCGACATGCTCGTCACCGGCGCCGGGGTCGGGGACAGCAAGCTGGCCAAGGCCGAGAAGCTCGGGGTCGAGGTGGTCGATCAGGGCGTGATCTGGGAGCTGCTGATCGCCGCCAAGGTGGTCTGACCGGGCTCAGTGCTCGTCGTAGTGCCCGTCGTGGGCCGCGTGCCTGCACCCGTCGTGCACGTAGTCCACGTGATCGCCGTGCGGCACCGCGACATGGCCGCAGCCGGTGCCGTGCTCGTGCGCGTGGCCCTCGTGGGTGTGGTGGCCCGACGGCTCGCACTCGTCGAAGTGCCCGTCGTGGGCGCGGTGCAGGTGGCCGTCGTGCACGAAGTCGACGTGGTCGCCGTGCGGGACGGCGACGTGGCCGCAGCCCTCGCCGTGCGCGTGCCCGTGATCGGTGTGCTCCTGATGGGTGGCGGCTGTCATGGCATCCTCCGAGCGGTGAGCAGGTCGTATAACCGGGTGCGCATACCTTATCGCCGCAGGTCGCTGGATGTTAGCTGAATCCGGTCAGGTGCGGGCGGGGACCGGCTCGGAGACGGCCAGCCGCGCCGGGATGAGCACGGTGGCCCGGATGCCGCCGTAGACCGATTCGCCGAGCTCGATCTCGATCTCGTGCCTGGCGGCGAGCCGGGCGACCACGAAGAGCCCGAGCCGGGAGTCGCCCGCGGTGCCGAAATCCGGCGGGTCGGCCAGGGTGGCGTTCACCCGCGCGATATCGGCGGGCAGCATGCCGGTGCCCTGGTCCTCGATCACCAGCAGCACGCCGCGCATATCGGCGCTGCCGCTGATCTCCACCCGGGACTGCGGCGGCGAGAAGGTCACGGCATTGTCGGCCAGCTCGGCGAGCAGGTGCACCAGGTCGGCCACGGCGCCGCCGATGATGTGCAGCTCGGGCAGGCGCGCCACCCGGACCCGGGAGTAGTCCAGCGTCTCGCCGACCGCCGAGCGCACCAGGTCGATCAGCGCCACCGCGTGCCGCCAGCGCCGCCCGACCTGGCCGCCGCCGAGCACGATCAGGTTCTCCGCGTTGCGGCGCTCCCTGGTGGCCAGGTGGTCCAGCTTGAACAGGGTGCCGAGCAGCTCCGGGTCCTCCTGCGCGCGTTCGGCGTCGTCGAGCAGCTCCAGCTGCCGGTGCACCACCACCTGGCTGCGCCTGGCCATGTTCAGGAAGACCGTGCGCACCCCCTCGCGGGTGCGGCGCTCGGCCACCGCCGCCTCCATGGCCGAGGCCGCGGCGCGCTCGAAGGCCGAGGCGACCTGGCCGATCTCGTCCGCGCCGAAGTCCAGCCGCGGGGCGACGGTGGCCGGGTCGACGGAGCGGTCGGCGCCGAGCTGCTGCATGGCCTCGGGGAGCCGGTGGTCGGCCAGCTCCAGGGTCTCCGCGCGCAGCCGCCGCAGCCGCCGCAGGATCCGGTTGGCCAGCAGCAGCGAGACGCCGAGCGCGAGCAGCGAGACGGTGAGCATGGCGGCCGCGGTGAGCCGCGAGTTGCGCTCCGTCGCTTCGGCGTTCGCGGTGGCGACGGCCTGCGTGTCGTGGCTCTGCGACACCCAGAGCCCGAGGATGCGCTCGCTCACGTCGACGGCGGCGGCCTGCCACTCCTGCGGGGTCACCGGCAGCGGGGGCAGCTCGTCGTCGCGGTCGGTGGCGCGCAGCGCGGCGCGGGCCAGCACGGCTCGCTCGGTGCTCTCCAGCACCTGCCAGGCGGGGGTCGCCATGAGCTCGGTGGTCCTGGTGCGGTCGCGCTCGTCCAGATCGTGGGTGAAGGCGGTGAGCTCGGTGCGGTAGTACCCGGCCTGCCTGGTGAGCTCGCCCGCGTCGGCGGCGGTCGCGGTGCCCGCGGTGTCCAGCGCGTAGCCGAGCGCATTGCTGCGGGACATGCTCTCGGCGGCCTGCAGCAGCCGCACGCCGTCCGCGATCTGCACCGCGACCTCGGCGTCCGGGGTGGCGTTCTTGGACGCGGCGGTGCCGTCGAGGATGGTGTCCAGGATGCCGCAGTAGAAGCGGTAGGCGTCCGCCAGCGGCAGCGCGCCGGCGTCGGCGCCGGCCCTGATCGTCACCAGGATCTCGGTGAGCTGGTTGAACGCGTCGTTCTGCAGCTGGGCATTCGGATCGATGGTGTTGATCGCCCGCTGCACCTCGAAGGCCTTGCGAATGGCGACATCCATCGCGGCCCGCGCCGCGGCCAGCCTGCCGGTGGCCGCCCGGTCGCCGGCCAGGTGCGCCATGGTGACCAGGCGCTCGCCCTGGATCGCGCCGATCACCTGCACGGTCTGCGGCAGCGTCTCCTGCATCTGGGTCGCCCACTCGGCGGCGAAATCGGCCTCCGAGACCAGGGAGGTCACGGTGCCGCTGCCGACGAGCAGCACCGCGAGGCTCGGGACGAGGGCGACGGCGAGGACTCGGGCGCGGACACCGAGTCTCGGTATTCTCACGGACGGCAGCCTAACCGGCATCCATGGATTTGGAATGCAAATTCTTCTGTTCTGCCACAGGAGTTTTCGCTAGCGAAAGTGGAGTTACCGCCTCCGATCGCGGGTGCCGCTCGCGGTTCGGCATGTCCTCGCGTCTCCGGCAGCGCTGCGCGAGGTCCGGCAGTACTGGTCGGTCAGCGCACCACGGTGAGCCGGGTGCGCGGTTCGCCGGCCGGCCCGTCCAGCCAGCGCAGCGCGGCGGGCCAGCCGTCGGCGCGGGCGCTCTGCTGGAGCAGCCGCAGCGCGGGCAGGGTGAACTCGCCGCCCTGCGGGCCGAGGCCGAGCAAACGCGTGGCACGGGCTTGCCAGTGCGCGGCCGCGGTCTCCGGGTAGCCGATCTGCTCGGCGGCCAGCTGGGCCACGATCGCCTCCGGCAGCCGCACCCGGGCCGGGTCGCGGTCCAGCCAGGCCAGCACGGCGACGGCGCGGCCGCGGGCGGTGTGCCGGTGCTCGAAGCCGAACCGGGTGCCGGCGGGCCGTGGCTCCAGCGCGCCGAATTCGGCTACCAGCGCGCGCATCTGGGTGACGGTCGGGCCGTCGGACCACACTAGCGTGGTGACCGGGACCGCGCCGCTGCCGTCGTGCGGCCCGTCCCGCCGGGTCAGCACCGGGCAGCAGGCGAACTCGGCGAGCCGCTCGGCCCAGCGTGCGGGGTGGCTGTCGTCCGTCCGCTCGGCGCCGTCGCCGTCCACCATGCCTCCGCTCTCGCCGACCCGATGCAGCACACTGTCGGCAAACATGTCGGCGGCGAGGTGCGGCGCGTTACGGCGGGGCCGCGTACCCGGCGATGCGCTCGGCCCAGCGCCGGACGACCGCGCGCAGCTCCTCCGGTTCGCGCACCACGAAGGGCAGCTCCAGCGCGGCCAGAATGCCGGGCAGCCGGTCCAGGCTCTCGGCGCGGAAGCGCAGCGTCACCCAGCCGTCCCCGGCCGGTTCGAGCTCGGCGGGCCCGGCCGGGAGCCGGGCGCGCACCGCCGCGGCCGGGCCGCGCACCGCGACGACCACCCGGTACCGCCACGGCGCGGCGGCCATGCCGTCGAGCACCGCGGCGGCCGGGTCGAAATCGGCTGGGACGGTGAACGAGCCGACCGTGGTGCGGGCGGTGGCGATGCGGTCCAGCCGGAAGGTGCGGAGCTCGCCGGAGGCGGAGTCGAGCCCGGTCACGTACCAGTGGCCGAAGCGGGCCGCGATGCCGTACGGGTGCAGGGTGCGCTCGCTGCGCCGGTCGCCGCGGTCGGTGTACTCGATCAGCACCGGGCGCCCGGCCCGCGCCGCCTCGGCCAGGCGCAGCAGGACGGCGGCCTCCGGGGTCCGGCGCGCCGACCCGGTGTCGAGGTCGGCGCCGTCGAAGAGCGCGTCGAGCCGGTCGGCGAGGGCGGCGGGCAGGACCCGGCGCACCTTCGCCGCGGCGGCGGGCGAGGCCGGGGTGACCCGGCCCGCGGTGAGCCCGAGCAGCACCGCGAGCGCCTCGTCGTCGGTGAGCATGAGCGGCGGCATGCGGAAGCCGGGGGCCAGGCGGTAGCCGCCGAACCGGCCGCGCACCGATTCCACCGGCACCTCCAGGTCGAGCAGGTGACCGATGTAGCGGCGCACGGTGCGCTCGTCCACGCCGAGCCGGGTAGTCAGGTGCGCGGTGCTGTGCGTGCCGCCGCCCTGCAGGATCTCCAGCAGGGCGAGCACCCGGGCGGTCGGCCGCGTCATGGCGGAAGAATACCGGGCGGATCCTGTCCGGTATCGGGCGTAGCGTCCGGCGCATGAACCTCGCAGCCCTGCGCATCATCACCGACGACGTCGACCGGCTGGTCGCCTTCTACGAGCGGGTCGCCGGCATCGCCGCCCGCCGGCTCGCCCCGGTCTTCGCCGAGATCACCACCGATACCGGCACGCTCGCCATCGCGGCGACCGCGACGGCGCCCGGCTGGACCACCCCGGCCGCCAATCGCTCGGTCGTCGTCGACCTCCGGGTCGCGGACGTGGACGCCGAGTACGCCCGGCTGCGCCCGCTCATCGGCGAGCCGGTGCAGGAACCGACGCTCATGCCGTGGGGCAACCGCTCCCTGCTCTTCCGCGACCCGGACGGCACCCTGGTGAACCTCTTCACCCCGGTCACCCCCGAGGCGCTGGCCAGGCAGCGGTCCTGACCCGGGTGCGCGGCGGGCCGGACCGGCGGTAGGTTTGCCCGGCCCGGCCCGGGCGGAACCGGAAGGAAGCCCGTCGTGCTGCACCTGCGCATCATCAGCCCGCCCGGCCGCACCCCCGACGTGCTGGCGGCGCTGCGGGCCGATCCCGGCGTCACCCACCTGTCGCTGCTGCCCGGCGCCGCGCTGGCGCCGGAGGGTGATCTGGTGCAGGCCGACGTCGCCCGCGAGGCGGCCAATACCGTGCTCGCCGAACTCGAGCGGCTCGGGCTGGCCGAGTCCGGCGCCATCACCCTGGAGCCGATCGAGACGGTGCTCTCCGCGGCCGCCGAGCGCGCGGCGGCCGAGGCGCCCGGTGAGCCGACCGACGCGGTGGTGTGGGAGGAGCTGCTCGCCCGGACGCACGAGGAGTCCACGCTCAGTGCCTCGTTCGTGGCTTTCCTGACGATTGCCTGCCTGCTGGCGGCGGTCGGCGTGGCCACCGACTCGGCGGTCACCATCGTCGGCGCCATGGTGGTCGGCCCGGAGTTCGGCCCGCTCGCCGCCTTCGCGGTGGGCGTGGTGCGCCGGGACCGGGCGCTGGTGCGGCGCTCGGCGCTGGCGCTGCTGGCCGGCTTCCCCGCGGCCATGGCGATCACCCTGGCGGCGACGCTGTGCTGGGAGCAGTTCGGCTGGATCACGCTCACCGGCTTCGAGGCGGTGCACAATGTCGACTTCATCTACCGGGTGGGGCCGTTCTCCCTGGTGGTCGCGGTGCTGGCGGGCGCGGCCGGGATGCTGGCGCTCTGCACCGCGAAATCGGCGGCGCTGGTCGGGGTGTTCATCTCGGTGACGACGGTGCCCGCCGCCGGTTTCGCGGTGGTCGCGAGCACGATCGGCGAGTGGCACGTGGCGCTCATGTCGATCGGGCAGCTGGCGGTGAACCTCGTCGGCATCGTGGTGGCCGGGGTCCTGGTGCTCTACCTGGGGCCGCACGAGGGCGGCGGGCGCTGGCGGCTGGCCCGGCTCGTGCGCCGCCTGCGCTGAATCACTGCTGGTAGATGTCCGGGATGCCGTCGTGGTCGTCGTCGCGCCGCTCGCGCTCGGCGATCCGGCGGTAGGTGCGGTTGCGGGCGGTGAGCACGACGGCGGCCAGGGCGGCGGCGGTGACGGTGCCGAGGAAGACCCCGATGCTGGCGTGGTCGGTGGCGAGCGGGTCGTCGTAGGCGAGGTCGGCCATGAGCAGCGAGACGGTGAAGCCGATCCCGGCCAGCAGCCCGAGGCCGACGACGTCCACCCAGGCCAGGTCGTCGTCGAGGCGGGAGCGGGTGAACCGCGCGAGCAGGTAGGTGGTCAGCACGATGCCGACGACCTTGCCGAGTACCAGCCCCGCGACCACGCCGATGGTGATCGGATCGCGCAGCGCCGCGCTCAGGGCGCTCGCGCCGCCGAGGTGCACGCCCGCGGCGAAGAAGGCGAAGACCGGGACGGCGAAGCCGGCCGAGAGCGGGCGGACACGGTGCTCGAGCCGCTCCGCCGGACCGGGATCGTCGGGATGCTTGGCGATCACCGGCACCGCCAGCCCGAGCAGCACCCCGGCCACCGTGGCGTGCACGCCCGACTGGAGCACCAGCCACCAGGTGAGCGCGGCGGGCACCAGCAGCAGCCAGCTCGGGAGCCGGCGCCGCCGCGCCGCGAGCAGGAAGACCGCCAGCGGGACCGCGGCGGCGGCCAGGTAGCCGAGCCGCAGGTCGTCGGTGTAGAAGACGGCGATGACGGTGACGGCGAGCAGGTCGTCGACCACGGCGAGGGTCAGCAGGAAGGTGCGCAGCGCGGTGGGCAGGTGCGCGCCGAGCAGCGCGAGCACCGCGAGCGCGAAGGCGATATCGGTCGCGGTCGGCACCGCCCAGCCGGCGAGCGCGCCGTCGCCGGTGCGGGCGTTCACCGCCACGAAGATCAGCGCGGGCGCGATCATCCCGCCCACCGCGGCGCAGACCGGCAGCGCCGCCCGGCGCGGATCGCGCAGGTCGCCGGTGACGAACTCGCGCTTCAGCTCCAGCCCGACCACGAAGAAGAAGATCGCCAGCAGGCCGTCGGCGGCCCAGGCGTGCAGGCTCAGGCCGAGGAGCTCGAACTCGCGCAGCGCTTCGTACCCGTGCCACCACGGGCTGTTCGCCCAGATCAGGCCGACCGCGGCGGCGGCGATGAGCAGCAGCCCGCCCGCGGTCTCGGTGCGCAGGATGGTGGCGAGGCGCGTGGCCTCGGCCCAGGAGCCGGGGCGGAGCAGGCTCGGCACGGCGGGTCCCTTCGACGAAGAACCCGGCCCGCGGCTCGGGGCCGGGTGCCGACCAGACTTCCCGGCACACCGGTGGCTACTCTGCCCGATCGGCCCGGTCGGAGGCAAACGCATCAGAGCTCGGTCGTCGCCCCCTTGGCGAGCACCCGGCCGAGCGCGAGCGCGGTGGTGCGGACCGCGGGCGCGAGCAGCTCCGGCGCGAAGCTCGCGGTCGGCACCGAGACCGAGAGCGCCGCGACCGGGCTCCCGCCCTGCAGCACCGGCGCCGCCAGGCAGCAGCAGCCGAGCGCGGACTCCTCGCGCTCGACCGCGACCCCGGTGCGCCGCACCGCCTCCAGCTCCCTGGCCAGCCGCTTCGGATCGGTGATCGAGTTGCCGGTGTAGCTGCGCAGCGGCGCGGCCAGCGCGGCGGCCCGCACCTCCGGCTGCTCCGGCGCCAGCAGCGCCTTCCCGACCGCGGTGCAGGTGAGCGGCAGCCGGCCGCCGATCTGCGAGGGCAGCGGCAGCGCCGCGTGGCCGTGGATCTTCTCCACGTACACCGCGTCCAGCCCGTCCCGGATGGCCAGGTGCACGGTCTGCCCGGTCACCGCGTAGAGATCCTGCATGAAGGGCAGCGCCGCCGAGCGCAGCCGGTACTTGAGCCCCACCCGCTCACCGAGCTCGAAGAGCCCGAGCCCGAGCTCGAAGCCGCCGCCGGTGCGGGCCACCCAGCCCAGCTCGACCAGCCCGGTCAGCACCCGGTGCGTGGTCGAGCGGGGCAGCCCGGTGCGCGCCGCGACCTCGGCGAGGGAGAGCGCGGTGCCGCCGGGGAAGGCGTCGAGCACGAGCGCCGAGCGCTGCAGCAGCGACAGGGTGTCCCGTTTCATGGGACAGATCCTATTCACCGCCGGTCGGCGGGCCTACCGTTCGGACCATGACAACGGTGGAACCCCAGACGATCGAGGCGGCCGCCGCGCGGCTCGCCACGGCCGCCGCGACCGGCATTCCCTGCGCCCCGATCCGCGATCTCATCGCCCCCGACGATCTGGCCTCGGCCTACGCCATCCAGCAGCGCAACCTCGCCGCGCTGCTGGCCGGCGGCCGCACCGTGATCGGCCGCAAGATCGGGCTGACCTCGCCCGCGGTGCAGCGCCAGCTCGGCGTCGAGCAGCCCGACTTCGGCGTGCTGCTCGACGACTTCGACTGCACCGGCGATCCCGCCGTCGACATCGACCGGCTGCTGCAGCCGCGGATCGAGGCCGAGATCGGCTTCACCCTGGCCGCCGACATCACCGGCCCGATCACCGCCGCCGATGCCCCCGGCTACGTGCGCACGGTGCACGCCGCGCTGGAGATCGTGGACAGCCGGGTCGCGAACTGGGACATCGAGTTCGCCGACACCGTCGCCGACAACGCCTCCTCCGGGCTCTACGTGCTCGGCGACTCGCTCCCCATCGCCGACGCCCCCGACCTGGAGCAGGTCACCATGGTGCTCACCGCGGGCGGCGAGCAGATCTCCGCCGGGCGCGGCACCGACTGCCTCGGCAGCCCCTGGGCGGCGCTGGCCTGGCTGGCGAACACCGCCCGCGAGTTCGGCTCCCCGCTGCGCGCGGGCGAGATCGTGCTCTCCGGCGCGCTCGGCCCGCTCGCCCCGGTCCAGCCGGGCGGCACCTACACCGCCGAGCTCACCGGAATCGGCAGCGTCACCGCCATTTTCACCTCTCGGGAAAGCAGGACAGCATGAGCCGGATCAAAGCCGCGGTCATCGGGTCGGGCAATATCGGCACCGACCTGATGATCAAACTCCTCCGCGTCGCCGAGCACGTCGAGATCGCCGTGCTGGTCGGCATCGACCCGGAGTCCGATGGCCTGGCCAGGGCCCGCAGGCTCGGCGTCGCCACCGTGGACAGCGGCGTGCAGGGGCTGATCGAGCACCCGGATTTCGCCGATATCCAGATCGTCTTCGACTCCACCTCGGCCAAGGCGCACCTGGCCAATGTCGAGGCGCTGCGCCCGTATGACAAGCGGATCATCGACCTGACCCCGGCCGCGGTCGGCCCGTTCGTGGTGCCGACAGTGAACCTGGACGAGCACATCGGCGAGCCGATCGTGAACATGGTGACCTGCGGCGGGCAGGCCACCATCCCGATCGTGGCGGCGGTGGCCGCGGTGACCGAGGTGCACTACGCCGAGATCGTGGCCTCCATCGCCTCGAAGTCGGCCGGGCCGGGCACCCGCGCCAATATCGACGAGTTCACCGAGACCACCTCCGAGGCCATCGTGAAGGTGGGCGGCGCCGCGCACGGCAAGGCCATCATCGTGCTCAACCCCGCCGAGCCGCCGCTGATCATGCGCGACACCGTGCTCACCCTGGTGAACGACCCGGACCAGGAGGCGATCCGGGAATCCGTGCGGAACACCGTCGCCGCCGTCGCCAAGTACGTGCCCGGGTACCGGCTCAAGCAGGAGGTGCAGTTCACCAAGCTGGACGACGCCGAGCCGGTCACCACCCTCACCGGTGGCGTGGACAAGGGCCCCGGGCTGTGGAAGGTCGCGGTCTTCCTCGAGGTCGAGGGCGCCGCGCACTACCTGCCCGCCTACGCGGGCAACCTGGACATCATGACCTCCGCCGCCCTCCGGGTCGCGGAGCAGATCGCCGAGACCCTGCTTCCGGAGGCAGTTCGATGACCGAGTCCACCCGCCCCAGCGCCACCGACGGCGCCGCGCTCTACATCCAGGACGTCACGCTGCGCGACGGCATGCACGCCATGCGGCACCGGATCAGCCCGGAGAACGTCGCCAGGGTCGCCGCCGCGCTGGACGCCGCCGGTGTCGACGCCATCGAGGTCACGCACGGCGACGGCCTGGCCGGGCACAGCCTCACCTACGGCCCCGGCAGCAATACCGATTGGGAGTGGATCGAGGCCGCCGCCGCGGTGGTGCACCGGGCCAAGCTGACCACCCTGCTGCTGCCCGGCGTCGGCACCGTGGTGGAGCTGAAGCGCGCCTTCGAGATGGGCGTCACCTCGGTGCGGGTGGCCACGCACTGCACCGAGGCCGATGTCGCCGCCCAGCACATCGGCACCGCCCGCGAGCTGGGCATGGACGTCAGCGGCTTCCTCATGATGTCGCACCTGGCCGAGCCGGAGGCGCTGGCGAAGCAGGCCAAGCTCATGGAGTCCTACGGCGCGCACTGCGTCTACGTCACCGACTCCGGCGGCAGGCTCACCATGAACGGGGTCCGCGACCGGGTGCGCGCCTACCGCGACATCCTCGATCCCGGCACCCAGATCGGCATCCACGCGCACCAGAACCTCTCGCTCTCGGTGGCCAACTCGGTGGTCGCGGTGGAGGAGGGCGTGATCCGGGTGGACGCCTCGCTGGCCGGGCACGGCGCGGGCGCGGGCAACTGCCCGATCGAGCCCTTCGTCGCCGTCGCCGACCACTCCGGCTGGAAGCACGGCTGCGACCTCTTCGCGCTGCAGGACGCCGCCGACGACATCGTGCGCCCGCTGCAGGACCGCCCGGTCCAGGTGGACCGGGAGACGCTCACGCTCGGCTACGCCGGGGTCTACTCCAGCTTCCTGCGGCACGCCGAGGCCGCCGCCAAGCAGTACGGCCTCGACACCCGCAAGATCCTGCTCGCCGTCGGGGAGCGGCGCCTGGTCGGCGGACAGGAGGACCTGATCACCGATATCGCGCTGGACCTCATTGCTAGTGAAAATCATTCTCGTTAAGCTGAGCGGGCTCTGCCCGCTCGATCGATGAGGATGAACCATGTTCCGAAGGACCTTCGCTCCCGCGCTGGCGCTCGCCGTGCTCGGCACCCTGCCCGGCACCGCGCTCGCCGAGCCCGCGCCCGCGGCCGTCACGTTCGAGGCCCGTGCCACCGAGACGGCGTCGATCGTCGAGATCGGCTCGGGCACGCTGGAGGTGGCGGACGGGGTCCTGCGGATCGTCTCGCCGGAGGGGGTGGCGGTCGCCGGTGCGCCGCTCACCTTCCGGCTGGACGACTTCGAATTCCCGATCGCCGCCGAGATCTCCGGCCGGACGGCGGTGCTCACGCCGCAGCTCGTGCCGGAGCGGGCGGTGTACCGGCCGGTCGCGCTGCCGTACGAGGACAGGGCGCCCTGGAAGAGCGAGTACGACCGGGAGCAGGCGGCGTGGTCGCGGATGACAAGCACCATCGGCATGGGCGCCACCATCGGCACCCTGGTCGGCGGGCTCACCGGGGCCGCGGCGGGGTGTGTGCTCGGCGGGATCGCCGGTGCCACCGTCGCCTCGGCGACCATCGTCGGGCTCTTCGGGCCGTTCGTGCCCGCGGCGGCGGTGGGGTGCGTCGGCGGGGTGATCGCGATCGGGGCGCTCGGGACGGTCGCGGGGCAGCTCCTGGTCACCGCGCCCGCCGCGATCGGGGCGGCGATCCAGTACTTCAGCACGATCAACGCGCCGTTCCCCGCGAAGTAGCGGGCCGGGGCCGGCCCTCGAGGGGGCCGGTCACCGCCCGGCGAGAACCGCTGTCGCGGGGCCGTGGTCGAGCACCCGGCCCTCGTGCAGCACCGCGACGGTGTCGGCGATCCGGGTGATCACGGCGAGGTCGTGGGCGATCACCACGCGGGTGATGCCGAGGGTCGCCAATACGTCCAGGATCGCGGCCCTGGTGACGGTGTCGAGGGCGGTGGTGATCTCGTCCGCGACGAGCAGGCGGGGCCGGGCCAGCAGGGCGCGGGCCAGCGCGGCGCGCTGCAGTTCGCCGCCGGAGAGGTGGGCGGGGCGGCGGGCGGTGGTGGCCGCGGGGAGGCCGAGGCGCTCGAGGAGCTCGGCGGCGGCCGCGCGGGCCGCTCGCGCGCGCAGGCCGCGGAGGCGGATCGCGGTTCGGGCGACCTGTTCCAGGATCGGGCGGTGGTGGTCGAAGGAGCCCGCGGCGTCCTGGAAGACGTACTGCACGGCCGCGATTCCGCCGCGGCCGCGGGCTTCGAGGGTGCGGGGGAGCGGGGTGCCGTCCAGGCGGATGGCGCCAGCGGCGGGGGCGTGCAGCCCGGCCAGGCAGCGGGCCAGGGTGGTCTTGCCGCTGCCGGAGCGGCCGACGATGCCGAGGCAGGTGCCGGGCTCGACGGTGAGGGTGATGTCGTGCAGCACCGGGGCGTCGTGGTGCCTGGCCGCGAGGCCGGTGATCTCCAGCCGGGCCGCCCCGACACCCGCGGGCGTCTGCCCTCGGGGGGAGGGCGCGCCGGGTGCCGCGGCGGCCACCAGCGCGCGGGTGTACTCCGCCGCCGGGGCGGCGAAGACCTCGGCCACCCGGCCCTCCTCCACCACCCGGCCCCGATCCAGCACGAGCACCCGATCGGCGCTGCCGCGCACCACATCCAGGTCGTGGCAGAGCACCAGGACCGCGATCCCGGCCGCGCGCAACCCGCGCAACTCCGCCACGATGCCCGCCCTCGTCACCGGATCCTGCCCGGTGGTCGGCTCGTCGGCGACCACGAGCACCGGGTCGCCGAGCAGCGCCCCGGCGATGAGCAGCCGCTGCTGCTGGCCGCCGGAGAGCTGGTGCGGGAAGCGGCGCAGGAAGGCGCGGTCGCCGGGGAGGTGTGCCCGGCGCAGCGCGGTCGCGGGATCGGCGTTGCCGTGGTGCCCGGCGAGTTCGCGCAGCGCGGAGCCGATCCGGCGCACCGGGTCCAGCGCCGCCGCCGGATGCTGCGGGACGAAGGCGGCCCGGCCCCGCACCCGCGCCGACCCGCGCACCTCGGCGCCCGGCGGGAACTCGCCGAAGAGCGCGAGCGCGGTCGTGGTCTTGCCGCTGCCCGAGCCGCCGACCAGCGCGACGATCTCGCCCGCGGCTATTCGCAGGTCGACCCCGGCCAGCAGGGTCCGGCCGGCGACCGTGACCGACAGCGCGTCGATCTCGGCGACCGGGTTCACCGCCGCCGCCGATCCGTGGCGTGGTCGAAGATCAGGTTGAGCCCGACCGTGAGCGCGACGATGAGCAGGGCGGGCACGACGACTCCCCAGGGTTGCAGGAACAGGCCGGCGCGGTTGCGGTCGACCATGACGGCCCAGTCGGCGGCGTCCGGCGCGACGCCGATGCCGAGGAACGAGGCCGAGGCGACGAGGTAGAGCGCCGCGGTGAGGCGGATGCCGAGGTCGGCGGCGAGGGTGCGGATCAGTGACCTGCCGACGTAGCGGATGGCGATGTAGCCGCGGGTCTCGCCCTGCAGGCGGAGCGCCTCGACGGCCGGCCTGCCCGCGACCTCGAGTGCGGCGGCGCGCACGACCCGCACCACGTCGGGGAGGTTCACCAGCGCGACCGCCAGGATGACGATCGCCGTTCCGGCGCGGGCGATTCCGGCCACCAGGATGAGCAGGAGGAGTGACGGGATGGCCAGCAGCAGATCCAGCGGGCGCATGAGTGCCTCGTCCACCAGGCGGCGGCGGGTGGTGGCGGCTGCCAGCGCCAGGGGGATTCCGACCAGGTAGGAGAGTGCGGTCGCGGCGAGGGCGATGAGGACCACGCTGCGGCCGCCGAGCAGAACCTGGTGCCACACGTCGCGGCCGACGAAATCGGTGCCGAGGGGGTTCTCGGCGCCACCGGCGAAGGGGATGCCGCGGGTGAGTTCGTCCGGGACGAACCAGGGTCCGGCGAGGGCCAGGAGTAGCGGAATTCCGAGCAGGACAATGCCGATCCCGTACCGCGCGACCGAGGTGACGGTGCCCGCCGACCGGGCGCGGCGCACGTTCGGTGCGCCCCTGTCTCGCATCGGCTTCATCGGAGTCCCGCAGTGCGGGGAGCCAGGCGGAAGGCGATGACGTCGGCGGCGAGGTTGACCAGGACCGTCATGGTGGCGAAGAGGACGGCGAGCCCCTGGACCACCGGGAGATCGCGGGCGGCGACCGCGTCGACCAGGGCGGTACCGAGGCCGGGGATGACGAAGACCGCCTCGACCACGATCACGCCGCCGAGCAGCCAGTCCACGGTGCGGGCGAGCTGCTGCACGGCGGGAGCGACCGCGTTCGGGAGGGCGTGCAGGTAGCGGATTCGCCAGGTGGGCAGGCCGATCCGGACGAGGTGGCGCACGTACCCCGACGCCAGCGCCTCGATCATCCCGGCGCGCACCAGCCGCGCGATCGAGCAGAGGGGGCGCGCGGCCAGCACCAGCAGCGGTAGCACCAGCACGGCGGGCTCGGCGAAGGGGTCGATCCCGACGGCGGTCGGCGGCAACCACCCGAGCCCGGCCCCGAACACCGCGACCAGCAGCAGCGCCAGCGCGAACTCGGGCACGGCGTGCAGGCCGACGCTCACCGAGCTCACGACCCGGTCGACGACCCCGCCCTCCCGGCTCCCGGCGAGCACCCCGAGCCACACCGCCAGCGGAACCAGCAGCACCAGGGTCAGCCCGGCCAGCAGCAGCGTCGGCGGCACCGCGGCGGCGAGGAACGCGCGCACCGGCCGGTCGGCGGCGAGCGAGGTCCCGAGGTCGCCGCGGGGGAGCCCGGCCAGCCAGTCCAGGTAGCGTTCCGGCGCGGGCCGCTCCAGCCCCATGGCGGCCCGGATGCGCGCGATCCGCTCCGGCTCCGGGTTGTCCCCGGCGAGCGTCACCGCCGCATCCCCCGGCAGCGCCTCCACCAGCAGGAACACCAGGGTGACGACGGCGAGCACCTGCGCCGCCCCGAGCGCGAGCCGCCGCGCCACGTACCGCCCGAAGCTCACGCCATCCAGACCTTGTCGAAGCGCGCCCAGTCCAGCGTATTGGCCGGCGCCGAGGCCACCCCGGCGACCGAGCGCGCGGTGCCGACGATGCTCTCCCCGAAGCCCCACCACAGGTAGCCGCCGTCGCTGTGCAGCAGCCGCTGCATGCGGGCGTAGACCTCGGTGCGGGCGACCGGGTCGGCGGTGGCGACGGCGGTGTCGTACAGCGCGTCGAACTCCGGCCGGTTCCACTTGGTCACATTGTTGCTCGCGCCGGTGAGCAGCCGCTGCGCGATGTGCGTCTCGATCGGCATGGTGCCGGAGCGGAAACTGGTGAGCACCCCGCTGTTCAGGGTGTCGGCCCAGTAGGTGTCCCTGTTGCCCTGCACCACGTTCAGCGTGAGCCCGGCCGCCCGCGCCTGGTCGGCGAGCACGGTGGCCGCCTCCACCATGCCCGCCGACGCGGTGGAGGTGAGCAGGTCGATCCGCGCCCCCTCGGCCCCGGCGGCCCGCACCAGCGCCCGCGCCCGGTCGATATCGGGGGTGCGCTGCGGGATCGCGTCGTCGTAGTACTGGTAGCCGCGGCCGAACAGGTCGTTGCCGACCTGCCCGGCGCCGGAGAGCACGCTGTCCACCAGCTGCCGCCGGTCGGCGAGCAGGAAGAGCGCCTCGCGCAGCTCGCGGCGGTCGAACGGCGGCCGGTCCAGCTTCATGGCGAAGCCGTGCGCCAGGCTGTTCGGCGAGCGCACCACGGCGACCCGGCCTCCGGCCTCGTGGCTGCGCGCGGTGGTGGCGGAGAGGTCGTGCGCGTACTCGACCTGGCCGCCGAGCAGCGCGTTGATCCGCGCCGACTCCTCGTTCGCCAGCAGGAACTCCAGCTCGTCCAGGTGCGGGGCGCCGTCCCAGTGGTCGTCGAAGCGGGCGAGCAGGGTGCTGCGGCCGGGCTCGAAGGAGCGGAAGGCGAAGGGGCCGGTGCCGTTCGGGCGGTCGAAGTCGGTGTGTCCCTCGGGCACGATGTAGGCGCCGAAGGCGGCGAGCACGTTCGGGAACTCGACGAACGGGCGGCGCAGCGCGAACTCCACCGTGCGGTCGTCCACCGCGCGGCTCGCGGCCAGGTCGATCACGGCGAGGCTGGAGCGGGCGCGCAGCGCCTGCGCGGGGTCGAGGATGCGGGCGTAGCTGGCCAGCACGTCGGCGGCGCGCAGCGGGCGGCCGTCGTGGAAGACCGCCTGCCGCAACGTGATCCGCCAGCGGGTGAGCGAGGCGTCCGGCTCCCAGCGCTCGGCGAGCCGGGGCCGCGGGGCGACGTCGGTGCCGAGGTCGGCGAGCTTGTCGTAGAGCGCCTTGGCGCGGGCGGCCTCCACGAAGAGGTTGGCCTTGTGCGGGTCGAGCACCTCGCGGGCCCCGCCACCGGCGAACACCGCGCGGAGCCGTCCGCCCGCGCGCGGCGTGGCGGTGCTGTCCGGGCCGGTGCCGCAGGCGGCGGTGAGCGCGAGGGCGCCCGCTCCCGCGGCGAGGCCGAGGAATCGGCGCCGGTCGAGGGTGGGGTGCTGCATCAGGCTTCTCCTTCGGGGGCGGCCGCCCGGAGCCGGGCGACCAGGTGCAGCCGATCGCCGGTGGCGTCGGCGGACGGCGCCGCGCCGGGTTCCCACACCGGGTCGGTGCGGGGGCCGGGGCCGTCGAAGAGGGCGAGGACGTCGAATCCGGCGACGTCGAGGAAGTACCGCAGCTCGTGCGGGAAGAGGAGGCGCCAGGCCGATTCCTGGTGCAGGGTGGTGCCGTCCGGGAGGCTCCAGGTGCGGGTGCGGCGCAGGAGTTGCGCGGCGTGGTCGAGGCGCAGGGCGGTGTGCGAGTGGTAGGTGGCGCCGTCCCAGGTGAGGGCGCGGGTGGCGGCGGGCGGTTCGGTGCGGCCGAGGAAGAAGGCGCCGTTGCGCATCTCGGCGATGAGCAGGCCGCCGGGCTCCAGGTGCCGGGCGCAGTGCGTAAGGAATCCGGCGAGCTCGGTATTGGTGTGGCAGTAGAGCAGGGCGCTGTCCAGGCAGGTGAGGACGTCGAATGGGGCGCCGAGGTGGAAATCGCGCAGGTCGCCGGGGACGAAAGCCGCTGCCGGGTAGGTGCTCCGGGCGTAGGTGAGCATGGCCTCCGACGAGTCGAGCCCGGTCACCGCGTAGCCGATCCCGGCCAGGTACCCGGCGTCCCGGCCGGTCCCGCAGCCGAGATCGAGCAGCCTGCGCCCGCCGCCGAAGCGCCGCACCGTCTCGTCGACGAAGCGCGCGGCTACGTGCCCGGGATCCGGGAAGCGGGCCTCGTACAGCGCCGGGTTGTCGGTGAGGAAGTTCCGCGCACCGGGCCCGCTCATGCCGGAACCTCCGCGCGCGGCAGTGCCCCGAGCCGGTGCAGCAGCAGCACGGCGGCGGCGCAACCGAAGCCGATCCCGGCGCAGACCAGCGCCGCGACCCACCCCGTCGGCCTGCCCCCGAGCTCGCCCAGCGCCCCGACGGCCGCGGTGCTCACCGCCGCCACCACCCCGGACACCAGGTAGAACATGCCGAAGTAGGTGCCGGTGTCGCTCTCGGTGGTGAAGGCCGGAATGAGCTCGTACACGAACGGCTGCGCGATCATGATCCCCACCGCCAGGAACACCGTCGTCACCAGCACCGGGAGCAGCGCCAGCGGCGGCGCCGGCCCGAGCAGCGGCGCAGCGCCGAGCAGCGCGAACCCGGCCCCCATGACCGCCATGCCGAGCGCCAGCGCCGGGCCCCGCTCGGCGCGGGCGCCGAGCCGCCGGGTGATCGGCACCTGCCCGGCGAAGGTCACCGCGGTGGAGACCGCGAAGAGCGCCGCCACCGCGCTCGCCCACCCGGTCGCGCGCTGCGCCGCCACCGCCAGCACCAGGTACAGCTGGTTCTGCAGCGCGAACATCCCGCTCAGCGCCAGCGTGAAGGCGAGGAAGCGGCGGTCGCGCAGGCATGCCCACCACTGCGCGGGCACCGAGCGCTGCTGCGGCGGCACCGCGCGGCCCGGCAGCACCGCCGCCTGCGCCAGCGTGAGCAGCGCGAAGATGCCCGCCGCGACCAGCGCCGACACCCGGAAATCGACGAGGACCAGCAGCGCCCCGAGCGCGGGCCCGGCCAGCGCCCCCGCCTGCGCGAACACATTGAACAGGGCGAACGCCTCGGCCCTCCGGTCGGTGGCGACCGCGATGTAGGCGCGCACCGCCGGGTTGAACAGCGCACCGGCCAGCCCGCTCAGCACCGCCGCCGCCAGCAGCACCGGCACCGACTCGCCCAGCGCGAAGAGCCCGAACCCGACGGTCCGCAGCCCGCACCCGGCGATGATCACGCCGCGCGCGCCGAGCCGGTCGGCCGCGGTGCCGCCCAGCAGGAAGAGCCCCTGCTGGGCCAGGTTGCGCACGCCGAGTACCACGCCGACCACGGCGAGCGAGAGCCCGATGTCATCGGTCAGGTAGGTCGCCAGGTACGGGATCAGCAGGTAAAAGCCGAGGTTCACGCCGAACTGGTTGATCAGCAGCAACCGGACCGCGAGCGGGAAGGTGCGGAACGAGGTCATGAGGCCCGCCGAACGCCGAGGCCGGGGGTGTTCTCCAGGCGCAGGATGCCGTCGTGGCCGCCGAGCCCGGTTCACGGGTCGGCGGCCAGCAGGAGGTGGCCGTCCAGGTCGGCCCAGCGGGCGCGCGGGGTCAGGTGGACGGCGGGGGCGATGCCGAGCGAGCTCGCCACCAGGCAGCCGAGCATGATCTCCAGCCCGGAGCGCTCGGCCGCGGCGATCATGGCGCGGGCGGGCTCGAGGCCGCCGCACTCGGCGAGCTTCACGTTCACCCCGGCCACGGCACCGGCGAGGGCTTGAATGTCGGCGACGGTGGCGGCGTCCTCGTCGGCGATCACCGGGACCGGGCTGCGCTCGCTCACCCAGGCGAGGGTCTCCGGGGTGCCCGGCGGGACCGGCTGCTCCGCGGCGGCGAGCCACGGGAGGTGGTTCAGGGTGCGGACCGCGCGCTCGGCGGTCCAGCCGCCATTGGCGTCGGCGATGACGGTGGCGTCCGGCGCGGCGGTGCGCACCGCCGCGAGCCGCTCGACGTCGGCCGGGTCCCCGGCCTTGACCTTCAGCACCCGGAAACCGCTCTCCCACAGTCGTTTCGCTTGCCCGGCGGCCTCGAGGGGGGCGCCGATCCCGATCGTGCGCGCGGTCGGGACGGGCGCGAAGGTGCCGGTCGGGCGGCCGCCCCCCGGCCGCCGCGCCGCCGCGCCGCCCGGCGCCACGGCCCCGCTTTGCCAACCGCCGCCCGGCGTCTCGGCCCCGCCCGGCGCAGCGCCGTCCAGCGCCCCGGCCTCGCTCAGCGCAGCGCCACCCGCGTGTTCGGCCACGGCCCCCCCTCCCGGGACCGGGACCCCCGAGCGGCTTGTACCACCGGCCGCGCCGTTCCCGAACAGGGCGTACACCGGACACCCCGCGCGCACCCCGAGCAGATCGTGCGCGGCGGCGTCGAGCGCGGCCCTGACCCCGGCGGGCGGGGGAGCGGCGGCCAGCACGGCCAGCACCTGCTCCCCGTCCCGGGCCGCGGCCAGCGCGGGCCGCGAGTCCGCCAGCGCCCGCACGATCCCGGCGACATCCAGCCCCAGCCGCACGCTGGTCACCACCTCGCCGTGCCCCTGCACCCCATCGGCATCGGTGAGCACGACCTCGACCGCCTCCCGCGCCGCCATGCTCCCGCGCGCGATCCGCAGCGGCGTGGCGAGCGCGAGCGTGGTCACCCGCCACGACACCCTCACGCCGGCACCCGCTTCGCGGCCAGCGGATCGACGACGCTCCGGCACCGGGTCCAGCCGGAGACGGCGACGCAGCCCGGATCCGCCACCTCCACCGGGTACGGCCTGCGCGGCGCGAAAAGCCCGGCGCGGGCGCAGAACTCGTCGTCGAAGATGGTCCCCAGGTACCGGTGCGGCCCGTCCGGGAAGACCGCGACCACCGACACCGGGTCCTCCACCCGGGCCAGCCAGGCCGCCACCGCGGCGACCGCGCCGGTACTCCAGCCGCCGGTGACGAAGCTGTGCCCGGCCAGCCGGCGGCAGGCGTCCACCGCCTCGGCCGGGCCGAGCCAGTGCACCTCGTCGAAGGCGTCGTAGGCGACATTGCGCGGGTGGATGCTGCTGCCGAGCCCGCGCATGAGCCGCGGCCGGTCCGGCCGCCCGAAGAGCGTGGAGCCCACCGAGTCCACCCCGACCAGCCGCACCCCCGGCCGGTGCCTGCGCAGCTCGCGCACCACCCCGGCGCTGTGCCCGCCGGTGCCGACGCTGCACACCAGCACATCGATCTCGTCCAGCTCGGCGAGCAGCTCCCCGGCCAGCGCCGCGTACCCGGCCGGGTTGTCCGGGTTGTCGTACTGGGCCGGGTACCAGGCGCCCGGCAGCGCCGCCAGGACGCTGTGCACCCGCTCCAGCCGGGCCCGCTGCCAGCCACCCGCGGGGTGCGGCTCGCTGACGATCTCCAGCCGCGCGCCGTGCGCGGTGAGCAGCGCCCGCATGGGCGGTTCCAGCTCGTCGTCGACGACGAGCACGATCGGGTGCCCGAGCAGTTGCCCGGCGTACAGCAGCCCCAACCCCATGGTTCCGCTGGTCGATTCGACGACCGGTGCGCCCGGGCGCAGGTCGCCGCGCTCCCTGGCGGCGGTGAGCATGGAGACGGCTGCGCGCGCCTTCATCCCGCCGGGCCGCAGGTACTCGAGCTTGGCCCAGAAGCCGCGGTGCTCGTACGGCAGCGGGGTGGTGATCCTGGCCAGCGGCGTCGCGCCGAGCAGCGCCCGCAGCGCGGGATTCGGCACCGGGCGGTTCACGCCGCCCCCTGCCGGTAGCGGTGCAGCACGCTCGGCCCGCCGTCGAGCCAGAAGAACGGGTACGGCTCCGCCGAGAGCGCGGTCACCCCGGCCCCGACGAAGCAGCGCAGCACCGCGGCCCCGGTCTGCGCGAAGACCACCAGCGGCAGCCCGTGCGCCGCGGCGTGCCGGCGCAGCGGCTCGAGGGTGCCGTTGGCCAGCGTCATCCCGGAGACCAGCAGGGCGTCGCAGCCGGGCAGCGCCGCGGCGGCGTCGGTGCCGATGGGCTCGCCCCACTCGGTGTGCCCGCCGGTGTGGTCGCAGGCCCGATACCCGATGCCCCGCTCCCGCAGCGCGCGCAGCAGCGAATTGACGACGCCGACAACGAGAACCGTGCGCACCCCGGTGCCGAGCAGCTCGACCACCGCCGCCGCCCGCGCCTCGGACTTGGCCCGGGAATCCCCGCCCGGCACCGGCACCGCCTCCCCGGCGTGCGGCCACGCCGCCGCCAGCACGGCATCGAGCGCGGCCACCCGCACCGGCAGCAGCGGATGCGTGAAGAGCGCCTCCGCCGGGCTGCCGACGCAGCCGTGCACGGCATCGTCGGCCACGCTGCCCGGCGCCACCGCCGCGGAGCCGACCGCCGCCCCCACCCGCAGGCTGAGTACGTGGTTCCGGTAGCCGGTGCGCCGTCCCGCGTGCTCAGCGCCCTGGTGCGTGCTGAAGGCGACGGTCACCGGTTCGGCGGCGATCGCGGGCGCGGCGGCGCGCACCCGGGCGGCGAGCTCGGTGAGATCGGTGACGCGACAGAGGCTCTCCGGGATCACGGCGCCACCGCCCCGGCGAGCTCCGCGTACCGCAGCTCCAGCCGGTCCAGCAGCTCCTCGGCCCGGCGCCGGGCGCCCGCGCCCGCCCTGTCCACCACCATGAGGTGCCCGAGGTAGGTGTTGTTGCTGGTCGGCTCGGCCGCGACGGTGCCCGGCTCGGGCAGTACCGCCTCCACCACGTCGGGAAGCGCGGCCAGCTCCGCCGCCGCGCCACCGCCGCGCAGCCCGACCGCGGCGAGCCGCCCCGCCCGCGGCGGCACGACGAGCCCGATGGCGGCGCTCGCGGCGCCGGTCCGCACCGGCTCGAGCTCCGGTTGCTCGCCGAGCGCGAGCCGGGCGTGCGCCATGGGCAGATCGATCCCGGTGACCCGGCGCACCAGCTCGGTGATCCGGTTCCCGGCGGGCCGCGGGTTCACCTCCACCAGCCGCGGCCCGGCCGGCGTCAGCCTGACCTCGGTGTGCGCCACTCCGAGCCGCAGCCCGAGCGCCGTCACCGCCGCGACCGCGAGCTCCGCGGCGGCGGCCCGCTCCGGCTCCGGCAGCGCGGCCGGGAACATGTGCCCGGACTCCACGAAGAACGGCGCGCCGGTGAGGCTCTTGTCGGTCACCCCGGCCACCACCGTGCCCGCGCCGGTGGTCACCGTCTCCACGCTCACCTCCGGCCCGGTCAGCAGCTCCTCCAGCAGCACCGCGGGCACCCGGGGCTGCTGCCTGGCATTGGTGGCCGATGCGGTGACGGCGCCGTGCGCGGCGCGCAGCTCGGCCTCGGTCTCCACGCGCCGCACGAACATCCCGGCGCACAGGTCGACCGGCTTGACGACCAGCGGGTAGCCGAGCTCCGCCGCGGCCGCCGCCGTCTCCGGCCACCCGGTGGCGACGGCGAAGCGCGGGCCGGGCACGCCCGCCGCGGCGAGCGCGATCCGCGCGTGATCCTTGCGGCAGGCCCGCGCGGTGGCCTCGGCCCCCGCTCCCGGCAGCCCCAGGTGCTCGGCGACCGCGGCCACCGCGGGCAGGTAGTAGTCGCAGGCGGAGACGACGCCGTCGAAGCCGAGCACCCCGTGCAGCGCGGCGACCCGGGCGGGCAGCGCGGCGCCGTCGTTGGTCTCGGCGGTGAGCAGGTTCTCCGCCGCCAGCAGCGGGTGCACGGCGTGCCCCGGTGGCGGCTTGCGCAGGTAGTGGCCCAGATCGCGGGTCAGGAAGCTGAAGCGGTGCCCCGATTCCCGGATCGCCCGGGGCAGCAGGGTGCTCATCGCCCCCACCCAGCTCTCGATCACCAGCAGATGTCCCATGCCGAGCGTCCTCCCGCAAGCCTTTGGCAAATGACAATCATTTTCATGAAGCGCACAAGTTGTAGCACAGACGGGGGTCGCGCGCACCCGCGCAGCTCGGGAACCGATGGGCTTTCGGCAGCGGATCTCGCTGTTTCGCAGCCGATTCCGCCGCGGCGGAAGGCTTCGGCCGGAGAGTGGTCGGCGGGGGAGCGCCGGCCGGGGCTCAGCGCGGCGGGAAGGCTCCGGCGGGGGTGCGGTCGGCGGCGGCGAGCACCCGCTCGGCGAGGAGCAGGCTGTCCACCGGCCCGGCGGTGTCGACCCGGACGGCCGGGGTGAGCCCGAGCGGCTCGGCGTGCGCGGCCCAGGTGTCCCAGTGCTCGGCCAGCTGCTGCCGGTCCTGGTAGAAGGCGGGGCGGCGGCGGTCGGCGTAGCGGCGGCGGGCGGTCTCGGCGGGGACGTCGCACCAGACCTCGACCGCGCGGGCGGCGGCGCAGCGGTCCAGCCCGGCGCGGGCGAAGTGCAGGTCGCGCGGGCGGAACCACCAGGAGTCCACGACGACGGTGCCGGGGACGGCCCTGGCCAGCGCCCAGACCGCGTCCATCGCGACCCCGCCGAGCGCGGCTGCCACGGCGGCGTCGTCGACGCAGTCGGCCAGCGCCTCCTTCACGACGTCCTTGGCGAGGAACTGCGCGCCGAGCACCGCCGCCAGCGCGCGGCCCACCGTCGACTTCCCCGACCCGGGAAGGCCGTTCACCAGCACCAACAGCTCCGTCATACGGTCATCATGCCCCCGGCGCGGGCCGATGCCGGGGAGGCGGCGCTGGACAGTCGCCTACCCGACGCCGGGAACGGGCGCGGGAAGTTCCGGTGCCGGCCGGCGATTGCCGGGGTGAATTCCGGGAAGTCGATCACGGCACAGCGCGCACGGAGGAGGTACCGCGGTGACCGTCGACCACCTCGACGAGGAGACCACACGGGCGGCGACCGGTCGCTACGCGGTGCGCAGCGCCGTCGCGCTGCCCGCCGTCGCGGCGGCGGGCGCCGGATTCGCGGTGCTCACCACGCTGATCGGCGCGCGCTGGCAGCCGCTGCTCGATCTCGATCAGGGCGTGAGCGATGCCGCGGTGGCGCGGGTGGCCGAGCACCGGGTGCTCTACGACGTGCTCAGCGCCGGCACCGATCTGGGCGCCACGATCACGCTGGTCATCCTGCTCGCCGTCGGCGTGCTCTGGCTGCTGCTGCGCAAACAGCCGCGGCTCGCCGCCTTCGTCGTGCTCACCGGCGTCGGCGGGCTGATCCTGAATCCGGTGGTGAAGGCGCTGGTCGGCCGGGTGCGGCCGGTGGTGGAGACGCCGGTCTACCGCACCGACGGCTGGAGCTTCCCGAGCGGCCACGCCATGAGCTCGACGGTCTGCTACGGCGTGCTGCTGCTGGTCTTCGCGCCGGTCCTGGCCCCGCTCGCGCGCCGCGCGCTGATCGCGCTGGTGCTGACCGTGGTGGTCGCGGTCGGGCTCACCCGGATCGGGCTCGGCGTGCACTACCTGACCGATGTGCTCGCGGGCTGGCTGCTCGGTGTGCTCTGGCTGACCGCCGCTTCGCTCGCCTTCCACCGCTGGCGGGTGGAGTCCGGCGCGCCGGATGCCGGGCCGCTGCCCGGCGATGTCCCGCCCGGCGACGCCGACGACCTGCGCCCGGTCCCCGCCCGGCACGCACCCACGCTGCCGCACCCGTACCGCGGGCTCGGCGAGCTGGCGGTGGCCTGGGTGCTGCTGCTGGCCCCGCTGATCGGGCTCGGGCTGCTGGTGCGCGCGCTCGGCGCGGACGCCACCGGCGAGCACGGCGTCGTCGCGCTGCTCGCCGAGCACCGCACCCCGGCGGTCACCGCCGTACTCGACGTCTTCGGCGAGGTCGGCAATACCCTCGCCATCATCGCGGTGGCGCTGGTCGCTGCGGTGCTCGCGGTCGCGGTCTTCCGCACCTGGCGGCCCGCGCTCTTCCTCACCGTCGCGCTGCTCGGCGAGATCACGCTCTTCCTCACCACCGCGGCGGTGGTGGACCGGCCGCGGCCGGAGGTCGAGCACCTGAACCCCGACCTGCCGCCCACCGCGAGCTTCCCCTCCGGGCACGTCGCCGCCGCGCTCACGCTCTACGGCGGCATCGCGCTGCTGGTGTGGGCCTCCACCCGGGAGCGCAGGTACCGCCTGCCCGCGGGCGCGCTGCTGCTGATCCCGGTGCTCGTCGCCGCGCAGCGGCTCTACGCCGGCGCGCACCACCCGGCCGATATCCTCGGCTCGGTGCTGCTGGCCACGGTGTGGCTCGGGGTGGCCTGGTGGGTGGTGCGGCCGGTCCCCGCGCGTCAGCCCCGCGGCGGCTCGGCGGCGACCGCGACGACGGCCTCCTCGACCGTGCGGGCGACGCAGGGGGAGAGCGGTTCCCGGCGCCAGAAGTAGTCGTCGAGCCCCTTGGCGAACCAGGAGGCGGAGAAGAGCATGACCCCGGCGACCTCGACCACCCAGGTCGGGCCGAACCCGCCGGGAAGCTCGTCGATCCCGGCGACCGCGGTGATCGCGAAGAAGCCGATGGTGGCGATGATGAGCAGGCCGCAGATCAGGTGGAAGCGCCAGTCGATGCGGTTGCTGATCGCCACGAAGACCGCCTCCAGCTTCCGCCACTGCGGGCGCGCCCGCACCTGCGCGGGGCGCAGCATGGGGTAGCGCCGGTCCCGGTAGGCGGTGTAGAGGCAGATGGCCGTGAACGCGAGGAAGGCGACGACGGCGCAGGCGGAGTGCCAGTGCGCCACCACGTCCTCGCCGAAGCGCTGCTGCAGCGGGGTGAGCGCCGCCTCGGCGACCCCGCTGCCGCACTCGCCGATCGGGACCGGGCCGGGCCGGCCGGTGGGCAGCATCGCCACCCCGATGACGGCGAGCCCGGCGGTCAGGCTGAACACGTTCCCCACCGTCGCCCTGGTGATCTTGTAGGCGGCCAGCAGGAATCCGACGATTCCCAGCCCGAGCACGAAGATGTCGCGCGCGCCCGAGTGGTAGTAGGCGCTCAGCGATCCACGCACGCGCACGCAGCTCTGGCCGAGGAAGACGAAGTCGACCCCGATCAGCGCCAGCGGCAGGAGCACGCCGACCAGCCCGGCCACGAACCGGATGATCACCAGCGAGCGAACCGATTTCCCCTGCTCGAACGCGGCCCTGTCATCGGGCGCCAGCGCCTCGGGGGTGACCACCTCGCGCGTCCCCCGCGGCACCTCGACCGTCACCGGCGTACTCATCACAGACCTCCCCTTCGCTCCCGAGCCCCCGCCCGGCTAGGGGCGAATCGTAATCCCGGCGCACTCCGGGCGATCCGGAATCCGCCGCGCCGCGCGGGTATGTCGGCCGGACAGGGGACACGACCGGCTGTCGTCCGGCGAGCCCGGTGGCCGGTACCGCCTGTGCGATACCGGCCCGTCCGAATCAGTCCGCGGCGCGCGTCGCAGGCCCCGGCGCTCCCGTCTCGGCCGCGTCCTGCGCGACTGCGCCCGCCTCGACTGCGCCCGGCTCGGCAGTATCCGGCTCGGCAGTGTCGGATCCGGCTGCGCCCTGCCCTGCTGACCCCCGCTCGGCTGCGCCCGACTCCCCGACCTTCGGCGCGATCGCGCCCTTTTCTTCCGGCGCGCGATCCGCGTGCCCCGGCCACCACGCCGCGTGCCCGATGAGCGCGGTGAGCGCCGGCGTGAAGAACATCGCCATGACGAAGGCGGCGATGCCGATCCCGACCGAGATGGCGAACCCCATCTGGGAGAGCACGGTATTGCCCGCCAGCATCATGGAGGCGAAGGTGCCAGCCAGGATCACCCCGGCCGCCGCGATGGTCGGCCCGGTGTGCCGCACCGCCAGCGCCGCCGCCTGTTTCGGCTCGACCCCCGCCCGCGCCTCCTCGCGCAGCCGCGCCACCATGAGGATGTTGTAGTCGGTGCCGAGCGCGACGACGAACAGGTACATGATCACCGGCAGCGTGAAGATCAGCCCGGACTCCCCGCGAATGTGCTGGAAGACCAGCACCGTGGCGCCGAGCGTCGCCGCGAACCCGAGGAACACCGAGAGCATCAGGTACCACGGCGCGACCAGGCTGCGCAGCAGCAGCCCGAGCACGATCATGATGAGCACCGCCGCCACCGGGAAGACGATCGAGTAGTCCCGCGCCATGGCCTCCTGGAAGTCGACGAAGACGGAGGTCAGCCCCCCGACCGCGGCGGTGGCGCCGTCCGGTGCGGCGGTGTGCGCGGTCTCCCGCAGCGGCCCCTCGACGGTGGCCAGCGCGGCATCGGACTCCGGCGCGTCGGAGAGCGTGACGGAGAAGTCGGCGATCGACCGATCGGCGGAGAGCTTCGGCTCCGCCACCTGCCCGACCCCGGGCACCCCGGCCAGCGCGGTGCGGTAGGCGCCGAGCTGCTCGGCGGTGAGCTCACCCCCGCCGGAGCGCAGCAGCACGTCCGAGGGCTGGGTGGTGCCCGCGGGCATCCCCTTCACCAGTTCCCGGCTGTAGACCACGGATTCGGACTCCGCCGAGGTGGAGCCGGAGCTGAGGTCGAAGGTCGGGTGGAAGCCGAGCGCGAAGACGCCGAGCACAAGCAGCACCCCGCCGGAGACCGCGGCGAAGAGCGCGGGCCTGGCGCCGAGCGCGGAACCGGCCGCGCGGAACCGGGTGCCGGTCGGCTCGTGCCGCCAGCTCTTGGACGGCCAGAACACCCTGGTCCCGAGCAGCGACACCACCGCGGGCACCAGCGTCAGCCCGGCGGCCAGCGCCACCGCGACCGCGATCGCCAGCGCGGGCCCCATCGCCCGGAACATGCCGAGCGTGGAGAGCAGCAGCGCGAGGAAGGCGATGATCACCGCGCCCGCCGCGGAGGTGATCGCCTCGCCGACCCGGGCCACGGCATTGACCATGGCGGTCTTCGGGTCGTCGCCGGCGCGCAGCTGCTCGCGGTAGCGGAACATGAGGAACAGGATGTAGTCGGTGCCGACGCCGAACAGCACGACCAGCAGAATCGCGCTGATCGAGGCGTCGATCTGCAGGTCGAAGGCCTTCGCCACCGCGCCGATCAGCCCGTTCACCATGCTGGAGACGGCGCCGATCACGACGACCGGGAGCAGTGCGATCACCGGGCTGCGGAAGATCACCAGCAGCAGCACCAGGATCAGCACGATGGTGGCGATGCCGACGATGGCCAGCCCCTTCTCGCTGGACTCCTGCTGGTCGAGGATCTGCGCGGCCTGGCCGGTGATGCCGGCGCGCAGCTCGGTGCCGCTCACCCGCTCCTTCAGCTGCTCGCGCAGCGCCGCCACCGCGTCGGTCTGCGCCGGGTCGCTCGGGTCGGTCACCTTGGTCATCTGCACCGCGATGATCTGGATCAGCCGGTTCTGCGAGGGCGGCACCGGCGTGAGGCCGATGACGTCCGGGACCTTCGCCTCCCCCAGTTCGGTGCCGATGCGCTGCACCGCGGCCGCGTCCGGGTCGGTGAGCGGCGCCCCGTCCACCCTGGCGAAGACGATGATCGCCGCGGGCGCCGAGCTCTGCGGAAACGCCTCCTGCTGGATCTCCATCGCCTGGATGGACTCGTAATGCGCGGGCAGGAAGGCGGATTGATCGGTGGTCGATTCCAGCGCGGGGGCCGCGGTCACCACCGCCACCGCCAGCACCAGCCACAGCCCGATCACCTTGAGCGGATTATGGACGACTATCGCACCCAACCGTGCGAACATGGGCCTCGAACCCCTTTCGGAAACGGAAGTACCTGAGCGGGAGCGCGTTTCGCACGAGCGGAGCGCGCGGACGGGGCAACTCTACCGACGCCGCGGCCGCGGCGGCGATGCCATGCTCGCAGAGCCGGGCGCGCCGCGCGAGCCGATATCCGGCCCCGCCGGGTTTACCGGCGCGTCCCCGGGGCACCGAATCGGTATGAGTGCGGAGCACGGCGAGCCGGAGCGGCGGCGGAACGAAGCAGGACAGGCGACCGAGACCGGCGCGCGGCCGGACCTGGACCCGGACGAACCGAGCAGCCCGGCCGCGCTCTCGAAACCCTCGCTGCTGGCGGTGGTGAAGCGCGCGGCCAAGGAATTCCAGCGGGACAATCTGTCCGATCTGGCCGCCGCGCTCACCTACTACGCGGTGCTCTCCATCGTGCCCGGGCTGATCGTGCTGGTCTCGCTGCTCGGACTGCTCGGCCCGGCCGCCGCCGACGAGCTGGTGAACCAGGCCCAGCAGCTCGCCCCCGGCTCCAGCGCCGACTTCGTGCGCACCCTGATCGAGCAGGCGCAGAGCAACAAGCAGGGCGCCGGGCTCGGCGCGATCCTCGGCCTCGCGGTGGCGCTGTGGTCGGCGTCGGGGTACGTCGCGGCCTTCATGCGCGCCTCGAACGTGGTCTACGGGATCGGCGAGGGACGCCCGATCTGGAAGACCGTCCCGATCCGGATCGGCGTCACCGTGATCGCGGTGATCCTGCTGGTGGTGTGCACGGCCATCGTGGTCGCCAGCGGGCCGGTCGCGGCGCAGATCGGGGAGTTCCTGAAGCTCGGCGAGACCGCGGTGACGATCTGGGGGATCGCCAAGTGGCCGGTGCTCTTCGTGCTGGTCTCGGTGCTGCTGGCGATTCTGTTCTGGGCCAGCCCGAACGCGCGCCAGGGCGGCATCCGCTGGGTCAGCCCCGGCGGCGTGATCGCGGTGCTCATCTGGCTCGCCATCTCGGCCGCCTTCGCGCTCTACATCGCCAACTTCTCCTCCTACGACAAGACCTACGGCTCGCTGGCCGGGGTGGTGATCTTCCTGGTCTGGCTCTGGCTCACCAATATCGCGCTGCTGCTCGGCGCGGAGATCAACGCCGAGCTCGACCACGGCAAGGCCATCGCGGGCGGGTTGCCGGAGGAGGTGCGGCCGTTCGCCGAGCCGCGCGACACCCGCAAGCTCGACGACGACGAGCGCCGGGCGGCGGAAGCGGCGGCGAAGCACCGCCCCTAGTGTTCTGCGCCTGAAATCCGTCTCCAACGGATTTCAGGCGCAGAACACTAGCGCGGCTGCCCCGGCCCCGCGGCGGGCCGCGGATTGGTCGCGAAGTGCATCCAGGTGTCGTACACCCAGTCCCGGTAGCTCTCCGGGGTGATGCCGAGCATCTTGGTCATGAGTACGTAGGTGTCGGCGGCGGTCAGGGTGGTGACCGTGGTGATGATCCAGTCCAGGTCGGCATCCGGGTGCAGCAGGCCGTCGGCGTGCATCGCGGTCCAGATCTCGGCGACTTCGGCGCGGCTGCCCGCGCGCCCCGCGGCGGCGGCGTCGGCGATCAGCGGTTCGATGTGTTCGGCCTGCTGGGCCACCGCGACCGCGGGGCCGAGCCTGCGCATCATGGCCGCGGCGCCGTCGGCGTAGGCGGCGACCCGCTCGGCCAGCGTCGGGGCCTCCCTGACCCGGCGGTACCAGCCCCGCGCGGCCAGCGGGCGGTCGGCGGTGTCGCCGACGACGGCCACGTCGACCACCCGCTTCAGCAGCTCGGCCTTGTTGCCGAAGCGTACGTAGACGGTGCGCTCCCCGACGCCGGCCGCGGCCGCCACGGCGGCGAGCGTGGTGCCCGCGTACCCGTCGGCCAGGAAGCGGGTGGTGGCCGCCTCGATGATGCGCTGCTCGGTTTCGGCCTTGCGCGCTTCGCGCAGCGGTGACGACCGCTTGACTGTTTCGCTCACGAGGTGCAGTCTAACTGTATCGAGTGCAGTCTCACTGCATGATTACATCACCACTGTAAGGAGTGGTTCCGATGACACCTCGCCTCGCCGACGTGCACCACCTGAAGCTCCCGGTCCGCGATCTGCAGCGCTCCATCGCCTGGTACCGATCCCGGCTCGGCTACCGGGTCGCGGTGGAGTTCGTCGAGGGCGGCGCGCTCGCCGGCGTCGCCATGACCCACCCGGCGGGCGGCCCGGCGCTCGCGCTCCGGCGCGACCCCGAGAAAGCCGCTGCCGCCGCCGGTTTCGACTACTTCGCGCTCGGAGTCCCGGATCGGGGCGCACTGCACGAGCTCGCCGCGCACCTGACCGCGCTCGGCGAGGAGCACGCCGGGGTGCACCGCGCCACCGTCGGCTGGACCCTGCCGCTGCTCCACGACCCGGACGGTCACGAGGTGCGGTTCTACACCCGGGAGCACCACACCGAGGTGCCCGCCGATGCCCCGCTGCGGGTGGCGGAGCCGCGGGAGGCGGCGGAGGCGGGGCGATGAACGGCGTGCAGCGGTGCGTCGGGGGGTGGCGATGGTTCCTGTGCAGGCCGGCGCGGCGCGCGACGCCCGAGGGTGCGTTCGCGATCCGCGGCGGGGGGATCCCGCCGACACGCCCGGTATCACCCTTCGACCGGCCGTCGGCGGGCACGCGCGCACCGTAGCGCGGGACGAAAGTCTCGTTTCCCTCAAGTGAGAGTGATATTCTCCTCGAGAGTCGCGCAGAACGATCAATGCGGAGGATGAGCAACTGTGAGCAGCACCGTCGTCGAACCTGTGGTCGAGAGCCCGAGCTCGGGGATCATCCCGGTCTACAACCCGTCCACCGAGGAGCAGATCGGCGAGGTCGCCGACTCGGACCAGAAGGCCGTCGACGCGGCGGTGGCGCGGGCCAGGGAGACCTTCGAGTCCGGCGTCTGGCGCAAGCTGCCGGCCGCGCACCGCGCCGAGGTGCTGTTCCGCGCCGCCGAGATCATCAAGGCCCGCACCGACGAGCTCGCCGAGCTGGAGGCGCAGGACAACGGCATGAACGCCACCGCGGCGCGGCACATCATCAAGGTCTCGCAGGAGATGCTGGTGTACTACGCGGGCTGGGTCGGCAAGATCCACGGCGAGTCCGCCAACCTGGTCTCCGACGGCCTGCTCGGCACCTTCGAGAACTACCACACCTTCACCCAGCTGGAGCCGGTCGGCGTGGTCGGGCTGATCATCCCGTGGAACGGCCCGTTCTTCATCGCCATGCTGAAGGTGGCGCCCGCGCTGGCCGCCGGGTGCAGCGCCGTGCTCAAGCCCGCCGAGGAGACCCCCCTCAGCGCGCTGAAGCTGGAGGAGATCTTCCGCGAGGCCGGGCTGCCGGACGGCGTGCTGAACGTGATCACCGGCTACGGCGAGACCACCGGCGCCGCGCTCACCGCGCACCCGGATGTGGACAAGATCGCCTTCACCGGCTCGACCGAGGTCGGGAAGCTGATCGTCAAGGCGGCCGCGGGCAACCTCAAGCGGCTCACGCTGGAACTCGGCGGCAAGTCACCGCTGATCATGTTCGACGACGCCGACCTGAGCAAGGCGATCATGGGCGCGGGCATGGGGCTGCTGGCCGGCTCCGGCCAGAACTGCTCGTGCACCTCGCGGATCTACGTGCAGCGCGGCATCTACGAGCAGGTGGTCGAGGGGCTGGCCGGCTTCGCCCAGATGCTCCCGATGGGCGGCAGCGACGACCCGAACTCCGTGCTCGGCCCGCTGATCAGCCAGAAGCAGCGGGAACGGGTCGAGGGCATCGTTCAGGAGGGGGTGGCCAAGGGCGCCGAGGTGATCACCGGCGGCAAGCCGCTGGATCGCCGCGGCTACTTCTACGAGGCCACCATCGTCACCGGCACCACCCCGGACATGCGGCTCATCCGCGAGGAGATCTTCGGCCCGGTCGGCTCGGTCATCCCCTTCGACGACGAGGACGAGGTGATCGCCGCCGCCAACGACACCCACTACGGCCTCGCCGGCTCGATCTGGACCGAGAACCTGGGCCGCGCGCACCGCGTGGTGAACGAGCTGCGCGCGGGCCAGGTCTGGGTGAACTCCGCGCTTGCCTCGGATCCGTCCATGCCGATCTGCGGGCACAAGCAGTCCGGCTGGGGCGGGGAGCGCGGCAAGAAGGGGCTGGAGTCCTACTTCAATATCAAGTCGGTCTACATCGGCCACTAGGCGAGCCGGGCGCGCTCAGGCGCGCCACTCCGCGGTCCGCTCCCGGCTCGCCTCGGCGAGCGCGGCCTTCGTCTGCGCGGCGTCGAAATCCTTGCCGTACACCGGGGTTCCGGGGTGCTGGCGCCAGGATTCGGCGAGCGTGCCCGCGTCGACCGGGTCGAAGCCGAGGTCGTCGACGAGCGCGCTGACGAGCTGCTTGGCGGCCGCGTCGTCCCCGGCGATCGGCAGCGCGATCCGCCCGGGGGTGCCCGCGGGGACGCCGTTCTCCAGCAGCCGCTTCCACCAGATGGTGTTGAAGACCTTCACCACCGGCGCGCCCAGCTGCTCGGCCACCCACTCGCTCTCCGTCGTGCCCCGCTCGATCTGCTCGATCAGGCCGTCGCGCTGCTGCGGGTAGTAGTTGTTGGTCTCGATGACCGGGGCTCCGCTCCGGCGCGCCGCGACGATGCCGGGCGCCAGGTCCGGCACGGCCTTCTGCGGGATGGAGACGATCACCAGCTCGGCGTCGGCCGCGGCGTCCCCGGCCCAGACCGCGGTCGCCCCGGTCTCGGCGGCCAGCTCGGCCAGCGTCTCCGGATCGCGCGAGTTCGCCACCGCGACCTCGTGGCCGAGCGCGGTGAGCCTGCGGGTGAGCGTGCCGCCGATGGCGCCGGCCCCGATGATGCCGATCTTCATGCGAGTTCCTCTCGATCGTGCTGTCCCGAGAGTGCGCAACCGGCCGGGCGCGCCGGATGTTCCCCGCGGCTCAGCGCGGCGGCAGCGGGGGCGCGGGCGGGAAGGTGACCGGGAGCTCGGCGAGGGTCCGGTGCAGCGGGCTGGTGTGCCTGCGCAGCTCGGCGTCGGGGACGGCCAGCTCCAGCTCGGGCAGAGCGTCGAGCAGCTGGTCGACGGCGGTCTCCGCGATCAGGTAGCCGAGCGAGCGGGCCGGGCAGGCGTGCGGGCCCGCGCTCCAGGCCAGGTGCGCGCGGTTGCCGGTGTGGTCGCCGGCGATCTCCGGGTCCCGGTTGCAGCCGGCCAGGCTGATCACCACCGGCCGGTTGGCGGCGAGCCAGGTATTGCCGATCAGCACCGGCTGTCGCGGGTAGCTGAAGATCTTGTTCGGCGGCGGCGGGTCGTCGAAGAGCACCTGGTCCAGGGCGTCCCTGGTGGAGAGCGAGCCGCCGAGCGTGGCGTCGAAGCGGGCGTCGGTGAGCACCAGCCGCAGCGCGTTCACGATGAGCGCCTGCACCGGCTCGGTGCCGATGCCGTAGAGCAGGTAGATCTGCTGCAGCAGCTCCTCGTCGTTCAGCGCGGTGCCGTGCCGGAGCAGCCCGGAGGTGACGTCGGCGCCGGGGTGCCCGCGCTTGGCCTGCACCAGGTCGTCCAGTGCGGCGCGGAAGGCGCGCCTGCCGCGCTCGGCCTCGGTGCCGCCGAGCAGGTCGGCCAGCCCGGCCGCGGCTCGCGCGCTGATCTCCGGCGGGCAGCCGAGCAGCGCGTTCACCACCGCGAAGACCAGCGGCCCCGCGTACCGGGTGACCAGGTCGGCGGCGCCGTCGGCGCAGAAGCCGTTGATCAGCGGCACCGCGGTGCGCTCGACGACGGTGTGCACCGCGTGCAGGTCGATTTCGTCCAGCGCGGCCACCAGCACCTCGCGCAGCCTGGCGTGCTCGAACCCGGCGCTGCGGAAGGCATTGGGCTGGTAGCGCAGCTGCGGCAGCACCGGGCACTCCGGCGGCACCGTCGGCTCCCAGGCGCGCGGGTCGGCGGGGAAGCGGTCGGGGTCGTTCAGGATGGAGAGCGCCACCCGGTAGCCGATCACCAGCGTGGCCGGGACGCCGGGCGCCAGCTCCACCGGGACCAGCGCGCCGAACTCCCGGCGCAGCGCCGCGAAGTCGGGCTCCGGCTCGGCCCACAGCGGCAGCCGCCGCTCGTCGGTGCGGTCGAATTCCGTTGGCGTCGTCGACAAGCCGATCTCCGGGAGGCGCAGGGGATTCGCGGCCGTGGTGCCGCGCGTCCGGTTCGCCACGGACCCTAACGTACGAACCGGTTTCGCGGCGGCCGGGCGGCCGCCTACCGTGCAGGGATGACGTCCTCCGACGAGCTGGCCCGCCGCCTCGACGATCTCGACCGGATCGCGGCGATCGAGCAGCTCAAATACCGGTACCTGCGGGCCTGCGACGCCAAGGACGCCACCGCCTTCCGCGCGTGCTTCGTGCGCTCCGGCGCGCGCATCGACTACGGCCCGCTCGGGAGGTACGACGACGCCGAGCCGATGGCGGCGCTCTTCGGCCGGGTGGCCCGGCACCGGGTGGACGACGAGTTCGTGATCTTCGACATGCACCACGCCGTGCACCCGCGGATCACCCTGACCTCGGCCACCACCGCCACCGGGGCGTGGACGCTGCAGTTCCGCCAGGTGAACCTGCTCGACCGCACCGAGACGCTGATGACCGGCGAGTACCGCGACGAGTACCTGCTGGAGGAGGGCGCCTGGCTGATGTCGGCGAGCACGCTCACCGAGCGCTGGCGGCTGCGCCGCCCGCTCGGCCCGGACGCCATCCTCACCCCGGGCGCCTTCCCGTGAGCCGGGAGGTCGAGCACACCCCCGACGGCCGCTACATCGTGGTCGACGGCCGTCGCTGGCGCGCCACCGACCCGCTCATCCCGGCGGAGCGCCGCGCCGAGCTGCAGTCGATCCTCATGGCGTGGCGGCGCGAGGTGCGCCGCACCGAGGGCGCCCGCGCGGCCCGCGACGGCGTGCAGGCGGCGAAGGTGGCGCTCGGCGAGCGCGGCACGCCGTGGTGGGAGCAGTCCGAGGCCGAGCGCCGGGCGCGCTGGGCGGCCGAGGTGCCGTCGCCGTGACCGTTCTGCGCGTCGGCGCCGAGGTGGCCGGCTGGGCGGCCGTGCTGGCCGCGGCCACCGGGGTCGCGTTGCACGTCAGCCCGGTCGCCGCGCGGCTGCCGGTGCTGGCGGCCGCGCTGGCGCCCTACCTCATGCTCGGCGCGGTGGTCGCGGTGCTGCTCTTCGCCGGGCTGCGGAGCTGGGCGGGGGTGGTGGTCGCGGTGCTGGTGGCCGGGGTGGCGGCCTGGACCCAGGCGCCGCTCTTCCACGGCGAACCGGCCACCGGCTCCGGCCCGGAACTCACCGTGGCGCAAGCCAACCTGCTCTTCGACGGCGCCGACCCCGCCGCCTTCGTCGGCCTGGTGCGCGAGCGCGCGGTCGACCTGCTCACCGTGAACGAGCTCACCCCCGCCGCGCTCGACGGCCTCACCGCGGCCGGGCTGGACGCGCTGCTCCCGCACCGCTACGTCGCGCCGGGGCGCACGGCATCGGGCACCGGCATCTGGAGCCGCTTCCCGCTGACCGGCACCGTCGAGTTCGACGGCTTCGTGCTGAACCAGCTCGGCGCCACCGCCGAGATCCCCGGCGCGGGCCCGGTGACGGTGTTCGCCCTGCACCCGGTGCCGCCGGTCTACGGCATCGATGTCTGGGCCGACGAGCTGGAGCGGCTGCGCGCCCTCGTCGGGCGCGCGCCCGACGACCGGCCCGTTGTCGTGGGCGGCGATTTCAATGCCACCCACGACCATGCGCAGTTCCGGCGCTGGCTCACCGGCCGCCTCCGGGACGCCGCCGAGCAGTCCGGCGCCGGGCTCCTGCGCACCTACCCGGCCGACACGTGGTATCCGCCGCTGGTCGGCATCGACCACATCCTGCTCGCCGGGGGTCGCGCGCACGGGGTGGAGACGGTGCCGCTGCCCGGGGCCGATCACCGCGCGCTGGTCGCGCGGGTCCGGCTGGACTCCTGAAACGCTCCTATTTCAAACTCGGTTCTGTTAGCTTCTCGGTGGCTACCGAAGACGGTGCGCCGAACGGACGAAGGAGAAGCGGGACAGTGTTGAATCTCATCCTCGGGTTGCTCAATATCGTGCTGAGCACCCTCAGCGCGGCGTAGCGCGCCCGGGCGGCGCCCCGGCACTGCGGGGGCGCCGCTCCCATCAGGCATGAAGGCCGCCGTAGGCGGCGAATACGACCTCCAGCCCGCGGCTGTAGCCGTCCTGCCAGAGCACCTGGTTCATGGTGTAGGCCACCGTCATCCGCTGCTCGGCGTCGGCCAGCACCACCGAGCCGCCCCAGCCGCCCCACGAGCAGGTGCGGTTCTCCAGCCGGTAGCCGAGACCCCAGCGGATGGGCTGCCCGAGCACCAGGTCGGTCCCGGCGAACTGCTCGTCGAAGACCCGCTCCGCGCCGGCCTCGGAGAGCAGCCGGTACCCGCCCACGCTGCCGCCGCAGGCCAGCGCCGACTGCACCAGCGCGACCGAGCGGGCATTGCCGTGGCCGTTGAGCGCCGGGATCTCCGCGCGCCGCCAGGCAGCGGTGTTGGCGTCGGCGACGCCGGCCGGGAAGCCCGCCGGGCTGTCGCCCTCCGGGTCGGGGAGGAGCTCGGCGACCCGGTGGTCGTGCTCGGCCGCCAGCCCGATGTGGAAGTCGGCGCCGAGCGGCGCGGCGACCTCCTCGGCGAAGAACCGCCCCACGCCGCGGCCACTGACCCGCGCGATCACCTCGCCGAGCAGGAAGCCGAAGGTGACGGCGTGGTACCCCGCCGCCGTCCCCGGCTCCCAGTCGGGCGCCCGCGCGGCCAGCGCCGCGGTGACCGCGGGGCCGTCGCAGAGCTCGGCGGCGGTGACCGGCCTGCCCCAGTCCGGCAGCCCCGCGGTGTGGCCGAGCAGGTGCCGCACCCGGACCTCGCCCTTGCCCGCCGCGGCGAACTCCGGCCAGTACCGGGCGACCGGGGCGTCCAGCTCCAGCTCGCCGCGGTCGGCGAGGAGCAGCGCACAGAGCGCCACCATGGTCTTGGTGGTGGACCAGACGTTCACGATGGTGTCGCGCTCCCACGGCAGCGTGCGCGCCGCGTCCCGGTAGCCGCCCCAGGCGTCGACCACCGGCTCCCCGTCGACGAAGACGGCCGCCGACGCGCCCGCCCCGTCCGCGTCGAGCGCGGCGCCGAGCGCCGCGGCGACCCCGGCGAAGCGGGCGTCCCAGGAACCGTGGATCTCGGTCATCCCCGGGACGCTAGACCCCGCGAAACCGCTTGCGCGCCGCATTTTCCGGCTGCTTCCCTGGAGGGTCGGCCCGCCGCGGCCCGCACGATATCGGCGACCGCGCCCGGCTGCGCGACGTAGGCGGCGTGCGAGGCGGCGACCTCGCGGTGGCGAGGCCGGTACCCTGCCCGCATGCCCAACCCCCCACCCTTCAGCCCCACCATCGCCCTGCTGACGATGGCCAGGGTGTGGGACGCCACCTACGCCGAGGCGCTGAAACCGCTCGGGCTCACCACCCGCAAGTACGGGTTGCTCGGGCATGTGCGCGGCACGCCGGGGATCTCGTTCAGCGAGCTGGCGCGGCGCTCGCGCATCACCGTGCAGAGCGCGCACGCGGCGGTGCGCGGGTTCGTGGCGGCGGGGCTGGTGGACGACGGGACGGCGCAGCCGGGGGCGGCGTCGACGCTGCGGGTGACGGCGGCGGGGGAGCGGCTGCTCGGGCGGGCGGCGCAGATCGTGGCCGAGCTGGACGCCGAGTTCGCCGCCCGGCATCCGGAGCTGACCGAGGGGCTGCGCGCCGAACTGCGACGCACGACCTTCAGCTAGACTGAAGGAATGAGTACCAAGCTGCGGCACTACCTGCGCAGACCACCGGCGGTGAGCGCCGCGGAGGCGCTGCGGCTCGTGGCCGATGGCGCGCTGATCGTCGACGTCCGGCGCGAGTTCGAGTGGAGCCGCACGCACATCCCCGGCGCGGTGCACCTGCCGCTCGAGGTGTTGCTCGACCGCTGCCCCGAACTGCCGGAGGAGCGGCTGCTGATCACCTTCTGCACCGGCGGGCTGCGCTCGGCGGGCGCGGCCAACCTGCTGGTGGAGAACGGCTTCGACGCGGTCAATATGAGCGGCGGGCTGATCCAGTGGCGGGCGGCGGGCGGCGCGCTGACCGGCCGTGGCCAGGAATCCGGGGAGTAAACCCCTTCCGCCCCTCACGGTGCGGTACGGGCTCCCGGCGGTAAGCCCTCTGACCTGTAACTTTCCTCGATTCGGGTGATCAGCCCCATTAACGTCGCCAGTGCGTCGGGGAGAGACCCCGGTCGCGTTCGAGAGAGAATGGGGAGAACGACATGGGTCTTGTGGACTTGCTGCTCGGTGTGATCGGCGGACTCGGTGACCTGCTCTTCGGAGTGGCCGGTTCCTCCTGAGCGCTCGACCGCGTACCAGCCGCCCCCGTCCGGATTCTCCGGGCGGGGGCGGCCCCATTTCCGCGGTAATCGGCCGCGCGCGGCAGCGGGACCGTATCGTTGCGGCATATTTGCCGTATCCGCGGATGGGAGGCAAGGGTGGGATCGGAATGTGCCGACGTCGTCGACGGTGAGCTGGTGCGGGCCTCCGCGCGGCTCGCCGAGCTGGCCGGCTGCCGGGTGCACCTCGTCCGCACCGGCCCCGGCAACGGGGGCGGTGCCGTCGACACCATGACGGTGCGCTGGTGGGACGGCCTCACCACGACCGGAATGCGGGAACTGCTCACCGATTTCGAGCCGCTCCGGCCGGACTCGCGGAGCGTCCCGCTCTGCTTCGAGCACCGGCTCACCTCCTGGGGACGGGCCGTCGGCGCGCTGCGCTGGCTGGACGAGGACCCGCGCCGGACCGGGCTGCACGAGGCCGTCGTGGCCCAGATGGCGGCCGAGCAGATCGCCTACCCCGACCACGGCGCGCCGCACTGGCAGCAGCGTGCGAGCGGGTTGCTGTCGCTCGGTCCGCGGGAACGCCAGTTCACCCTCACCGCGCTGCGGCTGCTGCTGCAGTGCGCCCGCGCCGACGGCTGGGACGGCGCGCAGCAGTGGCTGGACAGCCTGGCCGGCGGGACCAGGGCCTGCCTGCGCCTGGTGCGCTGACCGCCGCCGCCCCCCCCCGGAACCCCTACTGTCGCGACGCCGTCGTGCGGACCCAGCGCAGGAAGGGCTCGAGTTCGCGCGCCGCCTCGGCGCCGAGGTCGGTGAGCGCGTAGCTCACCGAGGGCGGGGCGGTGGGCAGCACCGTGCGCTCCACCAGGCCGTCACCGGCGAAGGTGCGCAGCGTCTGGGTGAGCATCTTGTCGCTGACGCCGTCGATCCGCGAGCGCAGCTGATGGAAGCGCAGCGGCCCCTCGGACAGCGAGGTGAGCACGAGCACCCCCCACTTCCCGGTGATGTGGTCGAGCAGCGCCCGGCCGGGGCAATCCCGGCGCAGCAGCGCGCGGTTCTCTGGAATCACGGGCAAAAGCGTGGTCATCTGCAAGCTTTCCGTCGGTGAGCAGCAAACCTGAAAGTGGCTTCTTACCAATCTACCGTTCCGGTGGCGATGATGGTCACGGATGGCCTTCGGCGGCTACAGCGCGATTCCAGGGATCGTCCAGCGGGTGCTGTCAGGCTCGGCTGGTCCGATCGAGGAGACGAGCTGAGGAGCGAACCATGAGCGTGCAATTCGGCGCCGCGGAGCTGAAGGACATCCTGCGGGAAGCCGCCGGGGAGGACGAATCGGTCGATCTCGAGGGCGATGTGCTCGACACCGACTTCGCCGAACTCGGCTACGACTCGCTGGCACTGCTCGAGGCCGCCGCGATCATCGCGCGCCGCTACGGCGTGAAGTTGTCCGACGACGAACTCGAGAACATCACGACCCCACGCCAATTGCTCACCCAGCTCGAGATCGGGCTGCGAGCGGGCGCCGGAGCCTGACCACGGGCGGCGCCACGACACGATCGGGAAAGCGGATATGACGAACAGAATCGACGGGGCGCCCGCGCAGGCGGCGCCGGGCCCGGACACCGCGCGCCGCGCCGGGGACTGGATCCTGGTGGCGCTGGCCTGCACCGGGCAGTTGATCGTCGTGCTCGACGTCTCCATCGTCAATGTGGCGCTGCCCGGCATCCGCGCCTCGCTCGGCTTCGCCGAGGCGGATCTGCAGTGGGTGGTCACCGCCTACACGCTGACCTTCGCCGGCTTCATGCTGATCGGCGGCCGGGCCTCCGACCTGTTCGGCCGCCGCCGGGTCTTCGTGCTCAGCCTGGCGCTGTTCACGCTGGCCAGCCTGGCGGGCGGGCTCGCGCCGAACGCGGTCTGGCTGGTGGTGGCGCGCACCGTGCAGGGCATCGGCGGCGCGGTGCTGGCCCCGGCCACGCTGGCCATCCTCACCGCCGCCTTCGAGGAGGGGCCGCGCCGCACCCAGGCCATCGCCACCTGGACCATGATGGGCGCCGTCGGCGGCGCGATCGGCGCCGTGCTCGGCGGGATCCTCACCGAATTCCTCTCCTGGCGCTGGGTTCTGCTGGTCAATGTGCCGGTCGGGCTGGTGCTCGCGGTGCTCGCGCTGGTGCACCTGAACCGGGATACCGAGCGCGCGCCCGGCAGGCTCGACGTGCTCGGCAGCCTGACCGTCACCGCCGGTTTCATCGTGCTGGTCTACGGCCTGGTGCGGTTCGGCAAGGAGGCGAGCCTCGACCCGATCGCGACCGCCGCGGTGCTGGCCGGGATCGCGCTGCTCGCGCTCTTCGTGCTGATCGAGGCGCGGGTGGCCGCGCACCCGCTGCTGCCGCTGCGGATCGTCCGGCAGCGCGCGGTCGCGGTGGCGAACCTGACCATGTTCCTGCTCGGCGCGGGGTTCTTCTCGGTGCTGTACTTCGTCTCGCTGTATCTGCAGGGGGTGCGCGGGCTCTCGGCGCTCGCTGCCGGGCTGGTGTTCGTCCCCTTCGCGGTGACCACGGTGATCGGGGCGCAGTCGGCGGCACGGCTGCTGAAGCGCGGCACCGCCCCCCGGCTGGTGATCGCCGCGGGTACCCTGCTCGCCGCGCTCGCCTTCGCGGCGCTCACCCTGCTGAACGCCGATTCGTCCATCGGCTGGTCGGTGGTGCTGCCCGGGCTGGTGGTCTTCCTCGGCATCGGGCTGGCGCTGGCGCCCACCGCGGCGACCGCGATCGGCGGCGCCGCGCCGCAGGACGCCGGCGTGGTCTCCGGGCTGGCCAATGCCACCAGGCAGCTGGGCGGCTCGGTCGGGCTCGCCGTCCTCACCATCGTGGCCGCAGCGCGCACCCGCGGCGACGACGCGCCGGACGCGACGGCGATCACCGACGGCTACACCACCGCCTTCGCCGTCGCCGCGGTGATCCTCGTGCTCGCGGCGCTCAGCGCGGCCCTGCTGCCCGGCCGCCCCGGAAAGCCGCGCACCGGAACCAGTTCCCGAGCAGAAGAGAGTCGATGATGACCGCACTGCCCTCGCCCGTCGATCGGCTGCTGGCCGACGTGCACGCCTGGCCGCTCTTCGCCGGGCCCGCCATCCACACCAGGGCACTCACCGCCAGCGACGACGCCGAGATCTTCGAGCTGTGGCTGGCCGAGGAGCGCGCGGTTCGCCCGGTGGTGCTGGAGCGCCGCGCCGGCGAGGACGGCACGGTGCTGGTCTTCGGCGCGGACACCGGGGCGCCGGTGACGGTGCGGCGGCAGCGCGGCGCCGCACCGGAGGCGGTGCGGGTGGCGGCGGAGCCGGGCGCGCCGCTGCTGCCCGCGGTGCGCGGGGTGCTGGCCGAGCTCACCGAATCGGCCGCGCTGCCCGGCGGCCACGGCGCCTGGGTCTACACCTTCGAGGACGTGGTGCGCACGCACGGCGCCGCCGCGCACGCCTACGCCTTCCTGCGCGACCTCACGCTCTGGCCCGCCGCCCTCGCGCACATCGAGGACGTCGTCTGGGACGAGGACGGTGACGGCGTGCAGCGGGTTTGGACCACGGTGCTCGCCGACGACGGCGCGCGCCACCGCATTCCGTCGCTGCGGGTGCTGCTCGGCAGCTCCCGGGTGGTGTACAAGCCGAGCTCGGTGCCGCCGATCGCCAGGGCGCACCTGGGGCAGTGGTCGGTGGAGCAGCACGCCGGGTCGGTGACGATCACCGGCAGGCACACCGTCGCGCTGGATCCGGTCGGCATCGAGAAGGTGCTCGGCCCGGACGCCACCGTCGAGGCCGCCACCGGGCGGGTCCGCGCCGCGCTCGGCAAACACAGCCTCGACACGCTGGAGGCGGCCAAATCCCATGCCGAGAACCGGCTGCTCTCGCACGATCCCGCGTTGTCCTGGGACCGGCTCGGCACCTCCTGACCGTCAGCCCATCGAAGGAAGGTTCCGGCCTTGTCCGTGCACACGCCGACCCAGGCGCCCCCGTTCCCGTTCGAGCGCACCGACGAGCTGCACCCGCCGCGCGAGTACGCGCTGCTGCGCGGCAGCACCCCGACCGCGCGGATCACCCTCTACAGCGGCACCGAGGCCTGGCTGCTGACCCGCTACGAGGACGTCAAGGCGGTCCTCGGCGACCACCGGTTCAGCGCCGACGCCCGCAACGCCGGCTTCCCCTTCGTCTCCGCCGCGCTGCGGGCGAGCGTGGGGCAGAAGCACATCCCGTTCCTGCGGCTCGACCCGCCGGAGCACGACCGGCTGCGCCGGATGCTGAGCCGGGAGTTCATCGTCAAGCGGATCGACGCGCTGCGCCCGGCGATCGAGGCCATCGTGGACCGCTTCATCGACCAGCTGCTCGGCGCCGGGCACCCCGCCGACCTGGTGGCGAACTTCGCGCTGCCGATCCCGTCCGCGGTGATCGCCGAGCTGCTCGGGGTCCCGTACGCCGACCACGAGTACTTCCAGGAGCGGGGCAGGCGCATGCTCAGCTCCGAGTTCACCCTGGAGCAGAGCGCGCGGGCCGTCGTCGAATTACGGGAGTACCTGGGCGAACTGGCGGAACGCAAGCGCGCCGAGCCGGGCGACGACGTGCTCTCCCGGCTGGTGCACGAGCGGGTGGTGACCGGCGAGCTCGACCCCGAGGACCTGAAGAGCTCGGCGCTGCTGCTGCTGGTCGCCGGGCACGAGACCACCGCCAATATGATCGGGCTCGGCGTCTACACGCTGCTCGGCCACCCGGAGCAGCACGCCCGGCTGCGCGCCGACCCCGCGCTGATCACCCGGGTGGTAGAGGAGCTGCTGCGCTTCCTCTCCATCGTGCACACGGGGGTCCCGCGGGTGGCGCTCGAGGACGTCGAGATCGGTGGCACGCTGATCCGGAGGGGCGAGGGCGTGATCGCCTCGGTGCCCGCCGCGAACCGCGATGAATCGGTCTTCGCCGAGGCCACCCGCTTCGACATCGACCGGGAGCCGAACCGGCACCTGGCCTTCGGCTTCGGCATCCACCAGTGCCTCGGCCAGCCGCTGGCCCGCAGGGAGCTGGAGATCGCGCTGACCCGGCTCTTCGAGCGGGTGCCGACGCTGCGGCTCACCGGCGACAGCACCTTCGGGCCGGAGAAGTCGGTCTACGGGCTGCACGAGCTGCGGGTCGCGTGGTGACACCGTGGCCGTCCGCATCCGCACCGACGCCGGGCGCTGCATCGGCTCCGGCCACTGCGCCCGGCTGGCGCCGGAGTTCTTCGACCAGGACGACGAGCTCGGCACCGTCGTGCTGCGGCCCGGCCTCGCCGCGGCCGAGGTGGCGCTGACCGCGCGGCTGGCCGAGGTCCGCGATACGTGCCCGGTGTCCGCGATCGCCTTCGCGGCCGGGCGGAAGGAGCAGCAGGTATGAGCGACAGCGAAACGCGCGAGCCGGTGGTGCTCGTCACCGGGTCGTCCTCGGGGATCGGCGCGGAGATCGCCGCCCGGTTCGGCGCGGCCGGGTACCGGGTCGCGGTGAACTCCGCGAACTCGGTCGAGGCGGGGGAGAAGGTGGCCTCGGACATCCCGGGCGCGCGCTACTTCCGCGCCGACATCACCGACGACACCGAGGCCGCCGACCTGGTGAACCGGGTGGTGGCCGAGTTCGGCGGGCTGGACGTGCTGGTGAACAACGCCGGGGTGACCAGGCAGATCCCGCACGCCGACCTCGCGGCGGCCTCGGTCGAGGTGTGGCGGGAGATCTTCGAGGTCAATGTGTTCGGCACCTGGCGGCTCACCGTCGCCGCGGCCGAGCACCTGCGGCGCTCCCCGCACGGGCAGATCGTCAATATCTCCTCCATCGCGGGCAGCAGGCCCGCGGGCAGCTCGATCCCGTACGCGGTGAGCAAGGCCGCCGTCGAGCACCTGACCCGGCTGCTCGCCGCCACCCTCGGCCCGGAGATCCGGGTGAACGCGGTGGCGCCCGGGCTCATCGACACCGCCTTCACCACCGCGCTCACCGGCCCGCGCGCCCAGGTGCGGGAGATCGCGCCGCTGCGCCGCCTCGGCGCGCCGGGCGACGTCGCCGAGGCGGTGCTCGGCCTGGCCCGCGCGACCTACGCGACCGGCACCGTGCTGCTGGTCGACGGCGGCGTGCACCTGCGCTGAAACCCGAATCCCCACCGCATGATCCAGGAGCTCGACATGCCCGCACCCGATACCGAGTACACCACCAGGCACACCGTCAACGTGGCCGCGCCCGCGGCCGCGCTCTACGCGGTGATCGCCGACGCCGAGCGCTGGCCGGTGGTCTTCCCGCCCACCGTGCACGTGCGGCGCGCGGCCGCGGGCGGCGACGACGAATTCCTCGACCTGTGGGCGCACGCGCCGGGCACCGTCAAGTCCTGGCGGTCGCGGCGCGAGCTCGACCCCGAGCGGCGCACCGTGCACTTCCGGCAGCTGGTCTCCGCGCCCCCGGTCGCCTCGATGTCCGGGATCTGGCGGGTGGAGACGCACCCGGACGGCACCGCCACGGTGATCCTGGACCACACCTACACCGCGCAGGACGACGACCCCGAGCACGTGGCCTGGATCGAGCGGGCGATCGACGCCTACAGCGAGCAGGAGCTGGCCGCGGTCGCCGCGGCGGCGCGCGCCGCCGCGGACGGCTCGGTCGCCACCTTCACCTTCGCCGACAGCATCGAGATCGCCGCGCCCGCGCAGCCGATCTTCGACTTCCTGTACCGGGCCGACCTGTGGCCGCAGCGGCTGCCGCACGTGTCCCGGGTGGCGCTGAGCTACCTGGACGAGACCCAGGTGCTGGAGATGGACACCGTCACCGGCACCGGGGAGGCGCACACCACCCGCTCGCACCGGGTCCGCAGCGGGCCGTTCGAGCTCGCCTACAAGCAGGACGTGCTGCCCGCCGGGTTCCTCGGCCACCACGGCCGCTGGACGCTCGCCGAGTCCGGCGGGAGCACCGTGGCCACCTCGCACCACACCGCCCGGGTCGACGTCGAGGCGCTGCGCGCCCGGCTCGGCGCCGCCGACCGCGCCGATGTGGAGCGGCGGGTCCGGGCCGCGCTCGGCGGCAACAGCATTCGCACGCTCGAGGCAGCGCGGGACTTCGCCGAGGCGAAGCGCTCGGTGGCCTGAGCACAGAGAAACGGGAGAATTCCGTGACCATCACCGACGATTCCGGGACCCTCCGGCACGATGTCGAGACCTCCGTCCGCGTCCGCGACTTCCTGGCCCGCCAGGCGCGGCTGCTGGACGACGTGGACGCCGACGGCTTCGCCGCCACCTTCACCCCGGACGGCGTGCTGCGCCACGCCTCCAGGGACGACGCGCTGCGCGGCCGCCCGGCCATCGCCGCGGCCACCAGGGCCACCGCCGCCGCGCACGCCGCGGCGACGCACCGGCACTGGTTCGACCAGTTCGTCATCGACCCCGGCCCGTCCGCCGAGATCCTGCTGGTCAGCTACTACGCGCTGACCTCGCTCACCGACCGGGAGGGGGCCGTGCGGTTCCTGCCGAGCGTGCTGGTGCGCGACGAACTGCACCGCGCCGAGGACGGCACCCTCGCGGTCGCCGACCGGCTGGTGATCCGCGACGACCTGGCCCCGGCGGCGCGGCCATGAGAATCCGCGCCACGGCGCTGGCCGCGGCCCTGCTCGGCACGCTCGCCGCCGCGGGCTGCGGCACCGCGGACTCCGCGAGCGGAAAGGATGCGCTGACCATCGCGACCGCCAATACCGCGGACTGCGTCGACCCGGCGCAGAACCTCACCGCCAACAGCAGCCCGTTCGTCCGGCCGCTGGTGGACTCGCTGGTCTACCAGGACCCGGCCGACGGCTCGCTGCACCCGTGGCTGGCGCGGTCCTGGAGCGGCAATGCCACCGGTACCGAGTGGACCTTCGTGCTGCGCGCCGGCGTCACCTTCAGCGACGGCGCCCCGCTCGACGCCGCCGCGGTCAAGACCACCTGGGACGGCGTCGTCGCGCTCGGCGCCCAGGCGGCCACCGCCAACAGCTTGCTCAGCGGGTACGTCGAGGCCGTCGCGGCGGCGCCGGACACGCTCACCGTGCGCTTCACCGCGCCGAAGAGCTCGTTCCCGCAGGCCGCCTCGACCACCGCGCTCGCCCCGATCTCGCCCGCCGCCTGGACCCGGACACCGCAGGAGCGCTGCGCCGGCCGGTACGCGGGCACCGGGCCGTTCACCCTGGAGGGCATCCAGGGCAAGGAGCGGGTCTCGCTGCTGCGCCGCCCCGACTACGCCTGGGGCGCCGAGCCGTGGCGGCCGGGCCCGGCGACGCTGCAGCGCCTCGACTTCCAGCTGGTGAAGGAGCCGGGCGTGCAGTTCGACGCGCTGAACTCCGGCACCGTCGACGTGGCGACCGGCATTCCGAAGCGGCAGCTGGACGGGCTGCCCGCCGACCGGTTCAGCACGGTGCGCATCGCCGCGCCCGGCATCGTCTACACCGCGACGCCGAATGTCACCCGCGGCCCGCTCGCCGACGAGGCGGTACGCCGCGCGCTGCTGCCCGCCACCGACCGCGGCCAGCTGGTCGGAGTGGCGCTCGGCGGCGCCGCCCCCGCCGCGACCGGCATCCTCACCGCCAACACCCCCGGCTACCTGGCGCTCGCCGACCAGCTCGGCTTCGACGGGGCGAAGGCCGCGCGGCTGCTCGACGCGGCGGGCTGGCGGCCGGGCCCGGACGGCGTGCGGGTGCGGAACGGGCAGCGGCTCAGCCTGGCGCTGACCTACCCGTCGGTGGATCAGATCAACGGCCCGCTGCTGGAGCTGCTGCAGCAGCAGTGGGCGCGCAGCGGGATCGAGCTGCGGCTGCGCGGCCTCCCGGTCGCCGAGCTCTCCCCAGCCCAGGACGCGGGCGACTACGACCTGCTGGTCTTCAACCAGGGCCGCGGCGATCCGGATGTGCTGCGCACCGTCTTCGCCGCCGCGGGCAAGAACCGGGCCAGGCTCGGCGCCGACGACCCGCTCAACGCCGCGCTCGACCAGCAGGCGGCGCAGGCGGATCCGGCGCAGCGCGCGGTCACCGTCGCCGCCATCCAGCGCGCCATCCTGGAGCGCGGGCTCGCGGTTCCGCTCTACGAACCCGGCGCGCTGGTGGCGACCGACTCCCGGCTCGCCGGGTACCCGGTGGACGGCAGCTTCCACGACACCGCGTGGGGCGCCTGATGCGCCGGTTCGTCGTGCTGCGGGTGCTGCAGGCCGCGCTCACCGTGTGGGTGGCCTACGGTCTCGCGTTCCTGATCCTGCGGGTGCTGCCGGGCGATCCGGTGCGGATCCAGCTCAGCGAGAGCGGCGCGGACAATGCCGAGCTCTCCGCGGCCCAGGTCGCGGCGCTGCGCGAGCGGCTCGGGCTGGACCGGCCGGTGTGGCGGCAGTACCTCGACTACGGAGCCGGGCTGCTGCGCGGCGACCCGGGGTACTCCATCCGGTCGAACGAGAATGTCGGGGCGGTGCTGCGGGACGCGCTGCCCGGCACCCTGGAGCTGGCGGGGGTGGCGCTCGCCATCGGGCTGCCCGCCGGGATCCTGCTCGCCGTCGCCGCGGCGCTGGCCCGGCCGCGCGGGCTGAGCCGGGCGCTGAGCACCGTTCCGGTACTGGCGATCTCGCTGCCCACCTTCCTGATCGGGCTGCTGCTCGTGCACTTCGTCGCCTTCGAGTGGCGGCTGCTGCCCGGCATCGGCGGGCGCGGCCCGGCCGCGGTGCTGCTGCCCGCGCTCACCCTCGCCGTTCCGGTGGCGGCGGTGGTCGGCCAGATCCTCGGCCGCAGCCTGGCCGCCACCGCCCGCCAGCCCTTCGTCCGGACCCTGCGCGCCAAGGGGATCGGCGAGACCAGGATCGTCCTCGGGCACCTGCTGCGGAACGCGAGCCTGCCCGCGCTGACCATGACCGGCATGCTGATCGGCGGGCTGGTCTCCGGCTCGGTGGTGGTGGAGACGGTCTTCTCCCGGCACGGCATGGGCAAGCTCACCGCCGACGCCATCGTGGACCGGGACACCCCGGTGGTGCTCGCGGTGACGGTGCTCGGCTCGGCGCTTATCGTCACCGTGAACCTGGTGATCGACCTGCTCTACCCGGTGCTGGACCCGCGGATCCGGCTCGGCGGCGGCAGGCCGCCCGAACTCGGCGCCCGGGGTGACCGTGCGTTCGCGTGACCGCGCCGGGGTGCTGCTCGCGCTCGCGGTGCCCGCGCTGATCGTCGGCTGGATGGTCGCGCCCGGCGTCTTCGCGCGCCACGACCCGCTCGCGGTGGACCCGGCGGCCACCTACCGCCCGCCCGGCGCCGAGCACTGGTTCGGCACCGACGGCCTCGGCCGCGACCTCTTCGCCCGGGTGGTGCACGGCACCTCGGCCTCGGTGCCGGCCGCGCTGCTCGCGGTCGCGGTGGCGCTGCTCGCCGGTGGGCTGCTCGGGCTGGTGGCCGGGTACTTCGGCGGGCTCACCGGCGACCTCGTCGGCAGGCTGGTCGACGTGCTGCTCTCGGTGCCGTCGTTCCTGCTGGCCATGAGCCTGATCACCACCTTCGGGTTCGGCACGGTGAACGTGGCGCTCGCGGTCGGGCTGGTGAGCATCGGCAGCGTGGCCCGGCTCACGCGGGCGGAGGTGCTGCGCATCGCGGCCCGGCCGTACGTCACCGCCGCGCGGGTCTCCGGCCGCGGGCACCTCGCGGTGCTGCTGCTGCACGTGCTGCCGAACGCCACCCGGCCGGTGGCGGCGCTGGCCGCGCTGGAGTTCGCGGCCGCGGTGCTCGGGATCTCGGCGCTGTCGTTCCTCGGCTTCGGCGCGGCGCCGCCCTCGCCGGAGTGGGGTGCGCTGGTCGCCGCCGGGCGCGGCTCGGTCTCCACCGAGTGGTGGCTCGGCATCGCGCCGGGGGCGGTGATCGCGGTCGTGGTGATCGCGGTCAACGCGCTCGCGGCGTACCTGCAACCGGAGGAGGCCGGGACATGACCGCGGTACAGACCGCGACGGTGCCCGCGCTGCGGGTGCGCGGGCTCACCGTGCGCTACGCCGGGCGGGAGCCCGCGGTGCGGGACGTCGATCTCGAGGTGCGGCCGGGGGAGATCGTCGCGCTGCTCGGGCAATCCGGCTCCGGCAAGTCGAGCATCCTCAACGCGGTGCTCGGGCTGCTGCCGGAGGGCGGGCGCGCGGAGACCGCCGAGCTGGCCTTCGGCGGGCAGCCGGTGGACCCCGCGGACCGGCGGCAGCTGCGCGCCATTCGCGGGCGGCTGGCCGGGCTGGTGCCGCAGGACTGCACCGTCGCGCTCGATCCCGTGCTGCGCGTCGGCCCGCAGATCCTGGAGGGGGTGCCCGGTGCGCGGCGGCTCTCCCGGGAGCAGCGGCGGGCGCGGCTCGCCGAGCTGCTCGGCCGGGTCGGCTTCGACGACCCGGAGGCCGTCGCGCGGCGCTACCCGCACGAGCTCTCCGGCGGGATGGCGCAGCGCGTGCTCATCGCGGTCGCGCTGGCCGCCGGGCCCGCGCTGCTCGTCGCCGACGAGCCGTCGGCGGCGCTGGACACGCTGGCGCAGGCCAGGGTCATGGATTGGATCGCCGCGCTCGCCGAGCGGGAGCGGATCGGCGTCCTCCTGGTGACGCACGACCTCGCGCTGGCCGCGCAGCGCGCGCACCGCGGTGTGCTGCTCGGTGGCGGAACCGTCGCCGCCGACGGCGATATCGCCTCGGTGATCCGCGCCGCCCGCGTGCGGCCGGGGACGACGCCGCGGCCGGACGAGCGGGTGCGCGTGCCCCCGCCCCGCGCCGGGGACACCGCGCCCGCCGAGCTCCTGACCCTGGACGGGGTCCGCCGCCTGTACCCCGGCGCGCACGGCCCGACCGGCGTGCACGACGCCTCGCTGACGCTCGCCCCCGGCGACGCCCTCGCCCTGGTCGGCGGCTCCGGCGCGGGCAAGTCCACGCTGGCCCGGCTGCTCACCGGCCTGGAACCGCCGGACGCCGGCGCGGTCCGCTTCGCCGGCACCGACCTGCGCGCCCTCGACCGCGCCGGCCGCCGCGAGTTCCGCCGCGCGGTGCAGCTCGTCGCGCAACAACCGTTCTCCGCCATCGACCCCCGCTACTCCGCGCACCGCGCCATCGAGGAGCCGCTGCGCGCCTTCGGACTCGGCGACCGGAAGAACCGGGTGCGCGAGCTGGCCGAGCGCGTCGGGCTCCCGGCGAACGTGCTGTCGCACACTCCGGACCGCCTCTCCGGCGGCCAGTGCCAGCGCGTCGCCATCGCCCGCGCCCTCGCCACCGGCCCGCGGGTGCTCATCTGCGACGAGGCCGTCTCCGCCCTGGACGACACCGCGAGCACCCGGATCCTGGCGCTGCTGCGCACCCTGCGCGCCGACCTCGGCCTCGCCGTCGTCTTCATCACGCACGACCTCAATGCCGCCGCCGCGGTCACCGAGCGGCTGATCGTGCTGGCCGAGGGCCGGGTGGTCGAATCCGGCGGCACCGCCGAGGTTCTCGGCAACCCGGTCCACCCGTACACCCGCGATCTCGTGGCCGCGACCCCGCGGCCCGTTCCCGACCCCGAGGAGAACCGATGAGCACCGACGTGTTCCGGCGCGCCGACCAGGCTCCGGCCGCGAGCTGCGACATGCCCGATTCCGCGGCCGGGGTGATGCGCCGCCCGGACGGCTCGATCGTCCGGCCCCCGGCCCGGTTCCAGGGCAGGCTCGGCACCCCGTCGTTCCCGGCCGAGCCGGAGCGCTACCGGCTCTTCGTGAGCTGGGGCTGTTCGTGGTCGAACCGCGCCGCCATCACCCGCAAGCTCAAGGGGCTGGAGAACACCGTCGCGATCTCCTACTCCGACGACGACCCGGCCGCGCTGCGCGCCGTCTGGGAGGCCATGGAGCCGGGGCACCGGGCCGGCGTCCCCACGCTGTGGGACACGCACAACCGGGTGATCGTGAGCAACGACGCCGACGCCATCAGCCGCGACCTGGCCATTCGCTTCGACGAGTTCGCCACCGGGGACGCCGATCTCTACCCGGCCGCGCTGCGCGCCGAGATCGACGAGATCAACGAGTGGCTCTACGACAATATTCACAGCGTGATCCACATCCTCGGGCACGAGGCCAGGGAGGAGAACCACCGGGCGCTGATCGCCGACACCATGGACGCGCTGGCGGGCCTCGACACCCGGCTGGCCGGCCGCCGCTACCTGAACGGTGACACCATCACCGAATCCGATGTCCGGCTGTACGTCTCGCTGGTCCGCTTCGAGGTCGCCTACCCGGGCATCTTCGAATCCAACGCGCGGTATCCCGGCGGCTTCCCGCACCTGTGGGCCTACGCCAGGTCGCTGCACGCGGTGCCGGAGTTCGCCTCCACCACCAACTTCGAGGTGATCCGGCGCAACTTCGGCACCAACTTCGCGTTCCTGCGCGAACACCAGGTGGTGCCGGAGGCCAGCCCCTCGCGCTGGAGCTGAGCGGCTGGACCGTTCGTGGACCGTGGCTGGAGCAGCGGCGGTCAGGCTGGAGCCATGAGTTCTCTCCCCGCGCACGCCGTCACCCCGGTGCTGGCGGAAGTGGCGCCCGACGTCTTCGCCTACATCCAGCCGGACGGCGGCTGGTGCGTGAACAATGCCGGGCTGATCCGCTCCGGCGGGCACGCGGCACTGGTCGACACCACCGCCACCGAGCGGCGCAGCCGGGCGCTGGCGGCCACGGTGGCCGAGCTGCTGCACGGCGCGGCCCCGGAGTGGCTGGTGAACACGCACTTCCACGGCGACCACTCGTTCGGCAACGCGGTGTTCGACCGGTCGCTGATCGTCGCGCACACCGAGACCAGGGCCGAGGCCGAACGGGCCGGGCTCGGCATGACCACGCTCTGGCGCGATGTCGACTGGGGCGCGATCGAGCTGCGGCTGCCCGACCTCACCGTCGACGCAGGCGCGGTGCTGCACCTCGGCGGCACCGCGCTCGAGCTGATCCACCCCGGCCCGGCGCACACCACCGGCGACCTGCTGGCCTGGCTGCCCGAGCAGCGGGTGCTCTTCGCCGGTGACATCGTGATGGCGGGGGTCGCGCCGTACTGCCTGATGGGCTCGGTGGCGGGCACCCTGGCCGCGCTGGACGCCGCCGCCGCGCTCGACCCGCTGATCGTGGTGCCGGGGCACGGCCCGGTCTCCGGCCCCGAGGTGATCGCCGAGAACCGCCGCTACCTGCGCTGGGTGCAGCGGCTGGCGGCCGAGGGCGCGGCGGCGGGGGCGAGCGCGCTGGAGATCGCCGCGGCGGCCGAGCCGGGCGAGTTCGCCGGGCTCGGCGAGGCCGAGCGGCTGGTGTCGAACCTGCACCGCGCGCTGCTCGAGCTCGACCCGGCGCGACCGCTCGGGGCGCCGATCGACGTGCTCGGCTCGTTCGGCGACATGATCGCGCTGCACGGCGGGCGGGTGCCCGCGTCGGCGGCCTGAGCGCTCGCGTCGCGCGGGGCCGCCGGGAGACATAAACTGCGTACACGATCGGAAGGGAGGGCGACGATGGCGAAACGTGCCTGTCCCGCCGATCGTAGCTCCCGGCTCGACGCCCGCGGCCGATGTCGGCGGGGGACGCGCGCGATGTAGCCAGGGTCGCCGTCGTGCTCGTGCCGTGGAACCGCGCCCCGCCGGAGCCGGGCACCGCTGATCACCCCGCGCGAGCGCGCATGGGGATCGCGGTGTGCGGCGGCTCCGCTGTGCCGAGATGAAGGTGAGCCAGCCGTGTCTGTCGAATTCAGTGTTCTAGGTCCGCTCTTCGTCGGCTTCCACGGGCGTTCCGTGGTGCCGACCGCACCCAAGCCCAAGCAGTTGCTGGCCCTGTTCGTCTTCGAGGCCAACAGCGTGGTCACCACCGGGTTGTGCGTGGAGGAGCTGTGGGGCGACGAGCCGCCGTCGACCGCGGGCTCGACGCTGCAGACCTACGTGCTGCAGATCCGCAAGTCGCTGAGCGACCTGCCCGGCGTCGGCTCGCTGGAGGCCGCGCGCAGCATCCTGATCACCAAGGACTACGGCTACATGCTGCGCGCCGACCCGCAGACGGTGGACGCCTTCCGCTTCGACGGGCTGGTCCGCACCGGCGAGAAGGCCGCCGCCGCCGGCGACGACCTCAAGGCGGTCCGGATGCTGAACGCCGCCGCCGACATCTGGCGCGGCGACGCGGTGGTCGACATCCAGACCGGCGCCGCGCTGCAGACCTATGTGCGCGGGCTGGAGGAGCGCAGGCTCGGCGCCATCGAGCAGCGCATCGAGGCCGAGCTGCGGCTCGGCCGGCACCACCAGCTGATCGGCGAGCTCTCCAGCCTCTCCGCCCGGTACGCGCTGAACGAGAACATCCACGCCCAGCTCATGCTCGCGCTGTACCGCTCGGGCAGGCAGGCCGACGCGCTCGACCGCTTCCGCGACCTGCGCGGCCGGATGCGCGAGGAGCTCGGACTGGAGGCATCGGCCAAGATCCGCCGCCTGCACGACGCCATCCTCGGCGGCGCGGAGTACCTCTACGACACGGCGACCGTCGCGGGCGGCATCTCCCTCGACCTCGCCTACCAGACCGACGAAAGACGGTGAGGCCATGTCCCGCATCCTCGTCACCGGCGCCACCGGCAATGCCGCCAGGCACCTGCCCGGCAAGCTGCTCGCCGCCGGGCACTCGGTGCGGGTGCTGGTGCACCGCACCCCCGGCACCGAGCTCGACCGGCGGATCGAGACCGTGGCGGGCGATCTCACCGACGCCGGCTCGCTGCCCGCCGCGCTGGACGGCATCGACCAGGTCTTCCTGGTCACCGTCGGGGACGGCGCCGCCGCCTTCGCGAAGGCGGCGGCCGCGCACCCGGAGCTGCGGGTGCTGCTGCTCTCCTCGAAGGCGGTGGTGAACACCGAGTTCGCGGGGTTCGACAACCCGATCTACCGCAAGCACCTGCTGGCCGAGCAGCAGCTCGCCGAGCTGGGCGTGCCGCTGGCCACGCTGCGCCCCGGCGGGCTCGCCTCCAACGCGCTGCGCTGGGCGCCAGGCATCCGGGAGCACAGCCGGGTGCAGGCGCTCTTCCCGGAACTCGCGGCGCCGCTGCTCGACCCGGATGACCTGGCCGCGGTGGCGGCGCTGATCCTGAACGCCGGGGTCGACGCGCACCGGGGCGCCACCTACACCCTCACCGGGCCCGAGGTGGTCACCGTCGCCGACCAGGTGGAGATCCTGAGCGCGGTGCTCGGCAGGCCGCTCGAGCTGGTCCGGCTCACCGAGGAGGAGGCGCTGACGGCGCTGGCCCGGACCCAGCCGCCGGAGTTCGTCCGCGACTACATCCCGGTGCAGCGCCGCTACCTGGCCACCACCCCGGCCGTGCACGGAACCGTCGCCGAGCTGCTCGGCCGCCCCGCCCGCACCTTCCGGGAGTGGGCCTACGCCAACGCTTTCCGCTTCGGCTGACCCGCGACCCCGGCTGGAGCGTCGCTGGATCGCGGTGGGTCAGAGTCGAGGTCGGAACACGGCAACGACAGCAGGAGGCGGGATGCCCGAGACGGCACGGACGGCACTGGTCACCGGAGCGACGAGCGGCATCGGGCTCGCCGTCGCGACCACGCTCGCGGAGCGCGGGCACCGCACCTTCATCGCGGCGCGCACCGCGGAGACGGTGCGCGAGACGGTGCAGCGGCTGCGGGACAAGGGATATCAGGTGGCGGGGGCGGTGGCCGACGTCCGCTCGGACGAGCAGCTGCGGGCCCTGGTCGCGGCGGCCACCGCGGAGTTCGGACCGATCGAGATCCTGGTGAACAATGCCGGGCGCAATGGCGGCGGCCGCACCTCGCAGCTCGCCGACGAGCTCTGGGACGACATCATCGAGACCAATCTGAACAGCGTCTTCCGGCTCACCAGGCACGTGCTCGCGGCCGGGCTGGAGGGCAGCGGCTGGGGCCGGATCATCAATATCGCCTCCACCGCAGGCAAGCAGGGCGTGGTGCTGGCGGCGCCGTACAGCGCCTCCAAGCACGGCGTGGTCGGCTTCAGCAAGGCGCTCGGCAAGGAGCTCGCGCCGACCGGCGTCACGGTGAACGCGGTCTGCCCCGGCTACGTGGAGACGCCGATGGCCGAGCGGGTCCGCTCCGGCTACGCCGAGATCTGGGACACCTCCGAGCAGGCGGTGCTGGACAAGTTCAACGCCACCATTCCGCTCGGCCGCTACTCCACCCCGGACGAGGTGGCCGGGCTCGTCGGCTACCTGGCCTCGGAGCCCGCCGCCTCGATCACCGCGCAGGCGATCAATGTCTGCGGCGGGCTCGGCAACTTCTGACTCACACCCTGCTGCCGGCCCGGATCAGCGCCAGCGCCTCCTTGAAGGCGCGCAGATCCTGATCCGGGTCGCCCGCCGCGTGCGGCAGCAGCGCCACCGCCGCCGAGGCGCCGGAGACCAGCGCCGGGTGCCTGCGCGCGGCCGTGCTCAGGCTGCGGCCGGGTCCGGCCTCCACCACCAGCGCGGGGCCGACGTGGTCGAGCGCGGCGGTGAGCGTCGGCCAGAAGAGCACCGGCGCGGCGGGCTGCCGCGCCCAGAACTCCGGTGTGCGCACCTGCTCCGCGGTGAGCGGCGCGCCGGTGTAGGCCGACCAGAGCGGCAGCGCGGGCTCGCGGAACGCGATCGCGCGGACCGCGGGCACCGAGCGCAGCGCGTGCGCCTCGAGCTGCGCGCTGTGGAAGGCGACCGGTGAGCGGGCCGGCCTGGCGCTGATCCCGGCGGCGGCCAGCCGGGCCGCCGCGCGCTCGATATCCGGCAGCGAACCGGCGAGCACCACCTGGCGCGGGGCATTGATCGCGCCGATGTCCACCCCGGCGCCGGTGCAGAACGCCACCTCCTCCGGCCGGGCCGCCACCGCGAGCATGGCGCCGGGCGGCGCGTCGGCCAGCCGCACCAGCCGGTCGGTCATGAGCGCGGTCGCGTCGGCCAGGTCGAGGACACCGGCCAGCACCGACGCGGCCAGCTCGCCGACGCTGTGCCCGACCAGCGCCACCGGGGCGGTGCCGTGCGCGAGCAGGTAGTCGCCGAGTGCCCAGTCGATGGCGAAGAGCAGCGGCTGCGCGCGCCGGATGTCGTCGATGCCGAGCGCGGGGGAGTCGGCCAGCCAGTCCGCGCGGATCTCCGCGCCCGCCGCTCCCCAGTGCCCGAGCACGTGGTCGACGCGCTCGGCGAAGGCGGGCAGCGCCGCGTACAGCCCGGTGCCCATCCCGGCCCGCTGGGTGCCCTGGCCGGGCAGCACCAGCACCACGCCTCGTCGTTCGCTCACGGTGACCGTCCTTCCGCGGGCCCGCGCGGTGCGGGCACCGACCGACCGTGCCGGGACGCGCTGGGCGCGCGGTAGAGGCGCCCTGGAGCCGTCCGCCCTGGACCGGTTCTCCAGTCCCGGTCCACCGGCCCCGCCCATGATCGGCAGCGGGAAACGTTCCAGCACAGCTCAATCGATCGCGAGGTCCTGCCATCGTGGCGAACGACACCCTCTTCCTGCGCGGCGTGGGGACCGCGCTCGGCCCCCGTACCCCGGTGACCGGGAGCGACCACCCGTCCGAGCTCGTGGCCGGCACCGGGATGACGACCGTCGCCGTCTCCGCGGGCGAATCCGGCCCCGAGCTCGCCGCGGCGGCCGCGGCGGTCGCGCTGGCCGATGCCGGGATCACCGGCGCCGAGCTCGATCTGGTCGCGCACTCCGATGTCTACTACCAGGGCCACGACCTGTGGTCGCCCTCCTCCTACGTGCAGCGCGCGGCCGGCGCGGGCGCCGCGATCTCGGTGGAGATCAGACAGATGTCGAACGGCGGCATGGCCGCGATCGATTTCGCCGGGGCCTACCTGGCGCGGCGCGACCTGGAGCTGGCGCTGATCAGCACCGGCGACCGGTTCGCCGCGCCCGGCTTCGACCGGTGGCGCAGCGACCCCGGCACCGTCTACGGCGACGGCGGCACCGCGCTGGTCCTCTCGCGCACCGGCGGGTTCGCGGTCTTCCGCTCGTTCGCGCAGGTCTCGGAGCCCGCGCTGGAGGGGATGCACCGCGGCACCGACCCGTTCGGCGCCGCGCCCTTCGCGGTGCGGCCCCGGGTCGACCTGGAGCCACTGAAGCGGGACTTCCTGGCGGGCACCTCGACGCTGGCCACGGTGGAGCAGGTGCGGCGCGCGCAGGAGCTCGTCGTCACCCGCGCCCTGGACGAGGCCGGGGTGAAGATCAGCGATATCGACTGGTTCGTGCTTCCGCACTTCGGGCTGCGCCGGCTCGGCAGCACCTTCCTGCGCCCCTTCGACATCGATATCGAGCGCACCACCTGGTCGCTGGCGCGCACGGTGGGGCACCTCGGCGCGGGCGATCAGATCGCCGGGCTGGCCCACCTGCGCGAGCGCGACCTGCTGCGCACCGGCGACGCGGTGCTCTTCGCCGGGGTCGGCGCGGGTTTCTCCTGGAGCGCGGCCGTGGCGGAGGTGCTGTGATGACCGGGTCTCCGCCGCGCCGGCGTCCCGCGGGTGCCGGGGCGACCACGATCAGCCGCGGTGGCTTCCTGCGGGTGCTGTCACTGGGCGGCGCGGCCGCGGCGGCCGCCGCCTGCGGTGCCCCCGGCGAGGCGGCGACCGCACCGGCGGCGCCCGCCTACGTGGAGCCGGGCGACCCCCGCTACCGCGAGCTCGTCACCGGCGTGAACCAGCGCTGGACCGCGCGCCCGGCCTATGTGGCGGTGCCGCGCAGCACCGCCGAGGTGGTGGCCGCCGTGCAGCGCGCGGTGGACGAGGACCGCGCGCTCTCGGTGCGCAGCGGCGGGCACTGCCTGGCCGACCACGTCTTCCACGACGGCGTCGAGGCGGTGATCGACGTCTCCGCCATGAACGACATCGGCTACGACGCCGGCCGCGGCGCCTTCCGGGTGGAATCCGGCGCGCTGCTGCTCAATGTCTACGACGAGCTCTACAAGTCCTGGGGCGTCACCATTCCGGGCGGCTTCTGCCACTCGGTCGGGATCGGCGGCCACGTCTGCGGCGGCGGCTTCGGGTTGCTCTCCCGGCGCGACGGGCTGACCGTCGACCACCTGCTCGCCGTCGAGATCGTCGTCGTGGATGCCGATAAGAGGGCGAAAGCGGTTGTCGCGACCCGGGATCCGGAAGACCCCGACCACGACCTGTGGTGGGGCAATACCGGAGACGGTGGCGGTGAGCGCGGTCCCGATCCCGTGGCCGGTGCTGAGCCGGGACCGCTTCGTCCGGCTGCTGCGCAATGTCGGGCAGTTCTACGAGGCGAACAGCGCCCCCGACAGCCCGTACTGCGCGCTCAGCGGCTCGGTGACGCTCACGCACGAGTCGAGCGGCGCCGTCACCCTGCTCACCCAGATCGACGCCGACGTCCCGGACTGGTCCGGGCTGCTCGACCGCTACCTGCGCGCCCTGCTGGCAGGCGTCACCGACACCCCGCCGCCCGCCCCGAAGGTCTACCCCTGGCTGCGCGCCACCCTGCTGCTCAGCACCGGCTCGGCGATCGGCAACAACCCCGCGGTGCGCAGCGACAACCACGCCGCCTACCACCTGCGCGGCCACACCGACGCCCAGGCCGAGATCATCCACGCCGCGCTGACCAGCACCGAGATCCCCAACAGCCACGCCATGGTGGTGCTCAACCCGGTGGGCGGCAAGGTCGGGCTCGCGGCGCCCGGCGACACAGCGGTGGCCCAGCGCGGCGCGATCTTCAAGGTGCTTTACCAGTCGCTGTGGACCGACCCCGCCGAGGACGCCGCCCACATCGCCTGGGCCACCCGGCTCTTCCGCGCCGTGTACGCGGGCACCGGGAACGTGCCGCTCCCGGACGACCGCACCGACGGCTGCTACATCCACTACCCCGACACCGGCATCCCGTGGCCCCGCCTCTACTACAAGGACAACCACCCCCGCTTACAGCAGGTCAAGGCCGCGTGGGATCCGCGCGACGTCTTCCATCACCCCCAGTCGATCCAGCTGCCGTGACGGCGGCCCGACCCCGAGGACAGAAGCTATGACACGACGAGTGGTGATCACCGGCCTCGGCTCGGTCGTTCCCGGCGCGGACGATACCGCGCAGTTCTGGAAACTGCTCACCGCGGGCGCCACCGCGACGCGCCGGATCACCCGGTTCGACCCGTCGCCCTTCCGCTCCCAGATGGCGGGCGAGTGCGACTTCGACCCGGCGGCGCACGGGATCAGCGCCCGCGCGGAGCGGCGGATGGACCGGGCCGCGCAGCTCGCGGTGGCGACCACCAGGGAGGCGCTGCGGGACTCCGGGCTCGAGCCGGACGCCGTCGACCCCGGCCGGATCGGGGTGAGCGTCGGCAGCGCGGTCGGCGCCACCACCTCGCTGGAGGACGAGTACCTGGTGCTCAGCGATACCGGCAGGCTGTGGGAGCTGCAGAGCGAGTACGCCACCCCGCACCTCTACAACTACCTGGTGCCCAGCTCGATCGCGGCCGAGGTGGCCTGGGCGGCGGGCGCCGAGGGGCCGGCCGCGCTGGTGTCGTCGGGCTGCACCTCCGGGCTGGACGCCATCGGCTACGGCCGCGACCTGATCCTGGACGGCGCCGCCGACGTGGTGGTCGCCGGCGGCGCCGACGCCCCGATCTCGCCGCTGGCGGTGGCCTGCTTCGACGCCATCAAGGCCACCTCGCCGCGGAACGACGACCCGGAGCACGCCTCCCGGCCCTTCGACGCCACCCGCAACGGCTTCGTGGTGGCCGAGGGCGCGGCCACCCTGGTGCTGGAGGAGTACGAGCACGCCAGTGCGCGCGGCGCCACCATCTACGCCGAGGTGCGCGGCCATGCCTCGCGCTGCAACGCCTACCACATGACCGGGCTGCGGCCGGACGGCATCGAGATGAGCCTGGCCATCGACGCGGCCCTGGCCGAATCGCGGCTCGACCCGTCCACCGTCGACTACGTCAACGCGCACGGCTCCGGCACCAAGCAGAACGACCGGCACGAGACCGCGGCCTTCAAGCGCAGCCTCGGGCAGCACGCCTACGCGACCCCGGTCAGCTCGATCAAATCCATGATCGGGCACTCGCTCGGCGCGATCGGCGCCATCGAACTGGTGGCCTGCGTGCTGGCGATGGCGAACTCGGTCGTCCCGCCCACCGCCAACCTGCACGATCCCGATCCCGAGCTGGACCTGGACTACGTGCCGCTGGAGGCGCGCCCGGCCCGGGTGGACGTCGCGCTCTCGGTGGGCAGCGGCTTCGGTGGCTTCCAGAGCGCCGTCGTGCTGGCCAAGGAGGGGGTCTCGTGAGCGCGGTGGTGGTCACCGGGCTCGCGGTGGCGGCGCCGAACGGCCTCGGCGCGGCGAACTACTGGAAGGCGGTGCTGGCCGGAACGCTCGGCATCGACCGGGTGAGTCGCTACGACGTCTCCGGGTACCCGAGCCGCTTCGCCGGCGAGATCCTGGACTTCGACGTCGCCGCGCACGTCCCCGGCCGATTGATCCCGCAGACCGACCCGGTCACCAAACTCGCCATCGCGGTGGCGGATTGGGCCATCGCGGATGCCGGGGTCGAGCTCTCCGCGCTGGACAGCGGCACCCTCGGGGTCACCACCTCGAATGCCAGCGGCGGCTTCGACTTCACCCAGCGCGAGGTGCAGAAGCTCTGGACGCTCGGCCCGGACCACGTCAGCGCCTACCAGTGCTTCGCCTGGTTCTACGCGGTGAACACCGGGCAGATCTCGATCCGCAACGACCTGCGCGGCGCGGGCGGCTCGATCGTGGCCGACCAGGCGGGCGGGCTGGACGCGATCGGCCACGCGCGCAGGCTGATCCGGCGCGGGCAGCGGGTCTCGGTGGCGGGCGGGCTGGAGGCGCCGCTGAACCCGTACGCCTTCGTCTCGCAGATCGCGCACGGCGGGCTCAGCCGCGCCGGCTCCGCCGAGCGCGCCTACCTGCCCTTCGACGCCGAGGCCGCCGGGTACGTGCCGGGGGAGGGCGGCGCGCTGCTCATCCTGGAGGACGCCGAGGCCGCCGCCGAACGCGGCGCCCCGCAGATCTACGGCAGCATCGCCGGGTACGGCTCCTCGTTCGACCCGCACCCGGACAGCGGCCGCGGCCCGACCCTGGGGCGCGCGGTGCGCACCGCGCTCGCCGACGCCGAGCTGGAGCCGGGCGAGATCGACGTGGTCTTCGCCGACGCGGCCGGGCTGCCCGGCCCCGATGCCGCCGAAGCGGCGACGCTCGCCGAGGTCTTCGGCCCGCACGGGGTGCCGGTGACGGCGCCGAAGTCGACGGTGGGTCGGCTGATCGCGGGTGGCCCGCCGCTGGACGTCGCCACCGCGCTGCTCGCGCTGCGCGACCAGGTGATCCCGCCGACCGTCGGCACCCGCGCCCCTGCACCCGGCTACGCGCTCGACCTCGTGCTCGGCGCCCCGCGCTCCGCGCCGCTGCGCACCGCGCTGGTGCTCGCCCGCGGCTTCGGCGGCTTCAACTCCGCCCTCGTCCTGCGCCGCTGACCGGCGCGCACCCTCGTCCCGAAGGAAAACCCATGCGATTCGGCATCACCTTCTTCCCGGCCGTCGGCCCCGGCGACCTGCCCGCGCACCGCTACTTCCAGGACGCGCTCGACCTCGCGGTCTGCGCCGACGAGCGCGGCTTCCACCACGTGAAGACCGTCGAGCACTATTTCTTCCCGTACGGCGGGTACAGCCCGGACCCGGTGCCGTTCCTCGCCGCGGTCGCCGCCCGCACCCGGAACATCCGGATCGCCACCGGCGCGGTGATCCCCGCGTTCTCGCACCCGATCCAGCTGGCGGGCAAGCTCGCGGTGCTGGACAACCTCAGCGGGGGCAGGCTCGACGTCGGCTTCGGCCGCGGCTTCCTGCCGGACGAGTTCGCCGCCTTCGGGGTGCCCCTGGACGAGAGCCGGGCCCGCTTCGACGCCGGCGTCGAATTGGTGCACCGGCTCTGGACCGAGGAGGAGGTGGTGGCCGACGGGCCGTTCCACCACTTCGGCCCGGTCACCCTGCTGCCGAGGCCGGTCCGGCCGGAGGGGCCGGACATCTTCGTCGCCACCGCCACCAGCCCGGCCTCGGCCGAGCAGGCCGGGCGGCTCGGCCGCGGGCTGCAGGCGGTACCCGCCATCGCCGGGCGCGACGGCTTCACCGAGATCCTGGCCGCCTACCGGAAGGGCTGGGCCGACGGCGGCCGCACCCCCGGCACCGAGCCGGTGCAGATCAGCCTGGCCGCCTTCATCGCCGACGACCGGGACGAGGCGCTCGCGCTCGGCAGCCGCGACGAGCAGCTCTACTCGGACAAGATCGCCGAGGCCACCGGCGCCTGGGCGCGCAACCGGAGCGCCGACTACCCCGGGTACGAGAACCTGGCGAACGTCGGCGCGCTGCTGCACTTCGACAAGCGGCTCGCCGAGGACCACATCCTGGCCGGCACCGTCGACGACGTCCGGGCCCAGCTCACCCGGCTCGGCGCGGTGTACGGCACCGACGTCACCATCAGCCTCACCATCCACTCCGGCAACCTGCCGATCGAGGTCGCGCGCCGCACCCTGGACGCCGTCGCCGACAAGATCGCGCCGGAGTTCGCCTGAGACCACCTGTCCCGCCAGCACATCCATCGATGAGGAAGAACACCGCATGACACCACGCATCGGCACCGTCGCCCTGCTCGCCGCCGCCCTCACCGCGCTCCCGGCGCTCGCGCACGCCGCCCCCGCCGACCCCGGCGCGGTCGGCTACACCGCCACCACCACCCCCGAGCACGTCGTCGTCGAGACCGACGGCGGGGCGCTGCGCGCCGAGGACGGCACCTTCACCATCACCGCCGCCGACGGCACGGTGCTGGCCGGGGCCGAGCTGTCCTTCCGGGTCGACGACTTCGTCTTCCCGATCAGCGCCGAGCTCGACGCGCACCGCGCCGTGCTCACCCCCCGCTTCGACACCGCGCACGCCGTCTACCGCCCGGTCGCCCTTCCCTACGAGGACCGGGCGCCGTGGAAGAACGAGTACGACCGGGAGCTGGCCGCCTGGAACCGGCTGACCAGCACCATCGGCGCAGGCGCCACCATCGGCACCCTGGTCGGCGGGCTCACCGGCGGGGCGGTGGGCTGCGTGCTCGGCGGGATCGCGGGCGCCACCGTGGCCTCGGCGGCCATCGTCGGGCTCTTCGGCGCCTTCGCCCCGGCCGCGGTGGTGGGCTGCGTCGGCGGGATCGTGGCCATCGGGGCGCTCGGCACCCTGGCGGGGCAGCTGCTGGTCACCGCCCCGGTCGCGGTGCTGGCCGCCGTCCAGTACTTCACCACCATCAACACCCCGTTCCCGGTCGCGCCGAAGTAGCGGCCGGCGTTCGGCGAGCCGGTCGGGCCCCTGGCCCGGCCGGCTTCGCCGCGTTCAGCCCGCGAGCACCAGCGGCATGACCCGCCGCACCTGCCCGCGCAACGCATCCAGCGCCTCCGCCCGCCCGCTCAGATAGCCGAGCAGCGCCTGCTGGAACAGCCCGTCGAGCATGCCGTACGCGGTATTCGGCGACATGGCGGGCGCCACCCCGGAGAGCGCCGCGTACCGGGTGACGACGTGCCAGATCATCTCCTCCAGCAGCCGGTCGATCTGCCCGACCGCCTCGCGCAGGCTCTCCTCGAACATGCTCTGCGAGCGCAGGTCGTACCAGAGCCGGTGCATGGGCGCCTCGTCCACGATGGTCTCCACCAGTTTGTCGGCGAAGGCGGCGACCAGCCCGTCCGGCGTGGTGGCGTCGGCGATCACGCCGTCGTAGCGGGTGACGCAGGTCTGCTTGTACTGCATGACGCAGTAGACGATGAGCTGCAGCTTGTCGTGGAAGTAGTAGTGCACCACGCCGTGCGAGAACTCCGAGTTGTTCGCGATCTCGCGCAGCGACGACCGGGCGTAGCCGAGCTCGCCGAGCGTGCGCAGCGCGGAGTCCGCGAGCGCGCGGCGGCGCAGGTCGTGCTTGTCGATCGGGTTGGCGCGGGGCATGGGCCGAGTTTAACCGACGTTCTTGACGATCGACCAGCAGAATCTTGACGCTTGTCCGAGAAAGTCTTGACAACTGTCATAAAAAGGTGGAACTGTGTGACCCGCATCACCTCGAACAAGGAGCGCAGATGACCCACATGGACCTGACCGGCCGTTCCGCCCTCGTCACCGGCGGCGCGCAAGGACTCGGCGAGGGGATGGCGCACGCGCTGGCCCGGGCCGGAGCGCGCGTCGTGATCGCCGACATCCAGGACGACCGCGGCGCCAAGCTCGCCGAAACCCTCGGCGAGGGCCACGGTTTCGTCCACCTGGACGTCACCGACGACGCCTCCTGGGAGGCGGCCGCGGCCGCGGCGGTGCAGCAGCTGGGCGGGCTGGACATCGTGGTCAACAACGCGGGGGTGGAGATCACCAGCCTGCTCGCCGACCTGGACCCGGCGGCCGTGCGCACGATGCTCGACGTCAATGTGCTCGGCACCGCGCTCGGCATCAAGCACGCTTTCCGCACCATGCGCCCGGGCGGCGCCGCGGGCAAGGGTGGGTCGGTCATCAATATCGCCTCGGTGGCGGCGACCATCGCCTTCCCGGCCATCGCGGTCTATTCCGCCACCAAGTCGGCGGTGGACCGGCTCACCCGGGTCGCGGCCATGGAGAGCGGCAAGCTCGGCTACGGGGTCCGGGTGAACTGTCTGTACCCGGGGCTGGTGCCGAACGAGATGGGCGCCGGGCTGGCCAACGACGTGGCGGGGCTCGGGCTCTTCGGCTCGCCGGAGGAGGCGGTCGGCGCGGTCGTCGAGCTCACCCCGTCCGGGCGGCTGGCCGCCACCGAGGACATCGCGAACGCGGTGGTCTTCCTCGCCTCCGACTCCGCCGCCTTCGTCAACGGCGCCGGCCTGCCGGTCGACGGCGGCATGGGTATGTGACCCCCCCGACCTGGAAGAGAGACCATCATGACCAGCACCAAGCCCGTCGTCGTCTACGGCGCCTCCGGCTACACCGGCCGCCTCGTCTGTGAGTACCTGCGCGAGTACGGGGTTCCGTTCCTCGCCGCGGGCCGGGACAGCGGCAAGCTGAAGAGTTCGATGGACACCAGTGTGGCGGGCATCGAGACCGCCGACTACGAGATCGCCGAGGTCGGCCACGACGTCGCCGCGCTCACCGAGCTCTTCCGCGGCGCCTCGGTGGTGTGCAATACCGTCGGCCCGTTCAGCTCGTTCGGCCCCGAGGTGGTCGAGGCCTGCCTGGCCGCGGGTGCCCACTACCTGGACACCACCGGCGAGCAGGACTGGCTCATCACCTGCGACGAGAAGTACGGCGCCGATTTCGCCGCCGCCGGGCTGCTGCTCGCGCCCGGGCTCGCGCACATGTACACCACCGGTGAGATCGCGGCCGAATTGTGTTTGGAGAAGCCCGGTCTCGACTCCCTCGATATCGCGGTGTTCTGGGGCGGCTCCCCGACGATCGCCTCCACCCGCACCATTCTGGTGAATGCCGCCACCTCGCGGGCGCATTATCTGCAACAGAACAGCTATGTGGAGTTCGACCCGAACCAGGGGCTGGTGCCGCTGGTGGTGCCGGGGCAGCACGAGCTGGCCATGTCGCTGCCGTGGGGCGGCACCTCGCACCCGGTCTGGTACAAACGCGATCCGCGGGTGGCGAACTGCAAGGCGCAGGGCGGCGTCTTCAACGCGGCGCTGATGCACGGCGTGCCGCAGATCGTCGCGCAGGCGCTGGAGGCGACGAAGGACATGGACCCGGCGGCCAGGGACGAGGCGCTCACCGCGACCGCGGCCCAGGTGATGAATGTGATGCCGCCGCGGGAGAATCCGCGGCTGAACAAGTCGCTGGACTCGGTGTACGCGTCCGGGCCGCTCGGCCGCGCGCACTGCGTCATCCACGGCAACCAGAACTACAAGCAGACCGGGCTGCTGCAGGCATTCGCCGCCTCCTACCTGCTCCAGCAGCCGCCGAAGCGCACCGGGTTCGCCTCCGGCTGCCAGGCATTCGGGCACCGCGAGCTGCTCGGCCAGCTGCGCGCCTTCGGCCTGGTGGCCGAGCCGGTGCTGACCTTCCAGGCGAGCTGATGCGGCTCGTCGACTTCCTGGACAAGGGGGCGTCGCTCGACCCGGGCGCCCCCTGCCTGGTCTGCGACGGCGTCACCGCGAGCTACGCCGAGGTGCTCGACCTCAGCGGGCGGGTAGCGGCGGCGCTGGTGGCGCGCGGGGTGGCGCCCGGCGACAAGGTCGCCATCCTCTCCGCCAACGACCCCACCGCGTTCACCTGCGTCTTCGGCATCAGCCGGGCCGGTGCCGTGTGGTGCCCGATCAACCCGCGCAATGCCGCCGCGGAGAACCGGGACTTCCTCGACCTCACCGACTGCTCGGTGCTGATCTTCCAGGGCTCGTTCGCCGCGCTGGTCGCCGAGATCCGGGACGCACTGCCCGCCCTGCACACCCTGGTCTGCCTCGACGACACCGTCCCCGGCGCGCTCGGCTGGGACGAATTCCTCGGCGCCGCAGGTGATCCCGTCGACCGGCACGCCCCCGACGACATCGCCATGATCGCGGGCACCGGCGGCACCACCGGCAAGCCGAAGGGCGTGCTGCTCACCGGCGCCAACCTGGAGGCCATGACCGCCGTCACGCTCATGAGCTACCCCTGGCCGGTGGACGGCACCCGCCCCCGCTACCTGGCGCTGGCCCCGCTCACGCACGCCGCCGGGGTGCTCTGCTTCCCGGTGCTGTGCCACGGCGGCTCGATCGTGGTCATGCGCGCGCCGGATGTCACCGGCTTCCTCGACCACCTCGAGCGGCACCGCATCACGCACACCTTCCTGCCGCCGACGCTCATCTACCTGGTCCTGGACCACCCGTCCCTGGTCAGCCGCGACCTCTCCGCGCTCCAGTGCTTCTGGTACGGCGCCGCCCCCATGTCGACGGCGCGGCTGGAGGAGGCGCTGCGCCGGATCGGCCCGGTCATGGCGCAGCTCTTCGGCCAGACCGAGGCGCCCATGATGGTCTCCACCATGGCCCCGCGCGACCACTTCGACGGCAGCGGCTCCATCGCGCGCGCCCGGCTCGCCTCGGCCGGTCGGCCGTCCCCGCTGGTCACCGTGGCCATCATGGGCGAGGGCGGTGCGCTGCTGCCGCGCGGCGAGCGCGGCGAGATCGTGGTGCGCGGCTCGCTCGTCATGCGCGGCTACTACAAGAACCCGGAGGCCACCGCCGAGGCGTCGGCGCACGGCTGGCACCACACCGGCGATATCGGCTACCTGGACGCCGACAATTTCCTCTACATCGTCGACCGGGCCAAGGACATGGTCATCACCGGCGGCTTCAATGTCTACTCCACCGAGGTGGAGCAGGCGCTCATGGCGCACCCCGCCGTCGCCGACTGCGCGGTGGTCGGGCTGCCGGACGACAAGTGGGGCGAGCGGGTCACCGCCGTGCTCACCATCCGGCCCGGCAGCACGGTCGACGCCGCGGAGCTGACCGCGTTCGTCAAGGCGCGGCTCGGGAGTGTGAAGGCGCCGAAGCAGGTGGAGGTGTGGGCGGATCTGCCGCGGTCCAAGATCGGGAAGGTGTTGAAGACCGAGATCAAGCAGCAGTTGCTCGCCGGCGCCTAACGCGGGACCACGCCGCCGATCGGGCTGCCGCCGACGCAGACCGTGGTGCCGGGGGTGCGGGAGCGGGCCTCCAGCCCGTCGCCGCCGCCCGGCACCCGGGCGTAGACCGTGCCGGGACCCTGCCGCACCGGGACCCGGACGAAGGGGCCGCCGGGGAAGCGGAGGTCGAGTTCGCCGGGGGCGGAGGCGACGTAGTTGAGCTGGACGGTCCATTCGGCGGGGATGAGCGGGCCGTCGGCGGGGATCGGGGTGGTGGCGCCGCCGGTGACGAGGGTGCCGCAGCCGGGGACCGGGCCGGGGAGGGCGTAGCGGACGGCGAACAGGTCGGCGGGGATCAGGTGGCCGGTGTCGTCGAGGATGGTCAGCTCGGTTGTGGTGGAGCCGATGTCGGTGCGGCCGGGGAGGGCGGCGAAGATGTGGCCGGTCATGTTGTGGGGGTGGGCTACCGGGAGCAGGACCCAGACGGAGACGGGCTGGTCGAGCAGGGGGACGGCCGGGCGGGCGGTGAGGGCGGCTTCGGCATTGGTGAGGTAGGCGCGGGTGGGGTTGTCGGTCCAGGCCGTGGTGAAGGTCGCGGTGGAATAGAGGGATCCGGCGAGGAAGGTCGCGGCGGCCAGTGCGGCGAGCGCACGCTGTCGCGGCGGCGTTTCGGCCCAACGCCGTGGTGCGCTCGAATCGGCGTGGCCGGGCGACGCGGGGCGAGCGCGCTCGGCCGCGAGGTTCGCCCCGCCGGCCGGGGTGCCCGGCGCGCCGGAGTCCAGCGGCGCGGGGACCGGTGGTGTCGCGCGCCCGCGAGCGCGGCGCGGCGCGGCCAGCACGAGGGCGGCGGCGAGCGCGATCACCACCGCGGAATCCGTGTGGTACCGCAGTGTGCGGGCGAGTTCATAGGCCGTCTCGTCCCCGGAGCGGGTGACGATCATGGCCGCCGTCGACACCGCGACGTACCCGGCCGCCGCCACCCACACCCGCCCGGTCCGATACCGCGTGCGCACCGACCACACCAGCGCGGCCGCCACCACCAGCCACGCGAGGATCACCGGCGCGAGCGGCGGATCGGCCCACGGCGGGCTCGGATTCCACCGCTCCCACCGCCACGGCCCGCCGAGCAGCGTCGGCAGCACACCCCACGACACCCCGTGGTTCGCCAGCTCCACCACCATGTCCGCGCGCGGCACCGTGAACCGATCACGCACCAGCGCCACGTACGCGACCGCCCACACGCCGAGCACCGCCGCCGCCCCCCGCCACAGCAGCGCCCCCCGCCGCCACGCACCCCGTCCCTCGGCGAGCAGCACCACCGCCAGCGCCACGAACGGCACCAGCACCGCCTTCTCGAAGAACAGCAGCGCGACAGCGGTCACCGCGATCCCGGAGACCGCGTACCGCCGCTCCCCGGTCCGCACCAGCCGCACGGCATCCCCGGCCACCCAGGCCAGCGCCGCCTGCATCGGCAGCGCGTTCAACCCCGCCGCCCACCAGGCGAAGGCGGGCAGCGTGAGCGGCGTGAAGAGATAGAAGACGAGCGGCCCGAGCAACGCCCACCGCGGCAGCAGCACCCACAGCACCCGCACCACGGCCAGAGACGCCACCGCCTGCCCGATCACCAGCGACAACGCCGCGGGCCACCACCGCAGCGGAAAGAGATCCGTGACCACATGCGCGGCGGCGAAGGCCCCCGGCATGAGGTGCCCGTCGTGGTCGTACCCGAGGAACTCCGCGGAGAACAGCGGATACGTCCCCGACCGCCCGATCAGGATCAGATCGTCCCAGTAGAAGTACCCGCGCCCGGCCACCACCGCCCGCACCACCACCTGCACCGCGACCAGCAGCAGCGCCACCACCAGCACCGGCCGCAGCCGCCCCCGCTCGACAGGGTCGGCGACCGGTGGCGAATCGGCGACGATCACAGCCATGGCGCGGGACCTGACGCGGGCGGCAGCACGGCTCCGATCGTGGCACGGCCGCAGCCCCGCGCCCGATCCGCCCCCGGATGATCGGCCGAAACGGTGATTAAGCTGGGCCGGGTGACTGCCGCGCTGATCCGGGTGCCCGGAGATCTCGACTCGGTGACCACCGTCGGCCCCGAGGACGACCCGGCCGACGCCGGGCTGACCCGCGCCGATATCGACGCCGTGTGGGAGTCGGTGCGCGACTGGTACCGCCTCGGCACCACCCCCGCCATCCAGCTCTGCCTGCGCCGCCGCGGCCGCGTCGTGCTGAACCGCGGCATCGGCCACGGCTGGGGCAATGCCCCGAGGGACGCCCCCGACGCCGAGCGGGTGCTGCTCACCACCGCCACCCCGTTCTGCGGCTTCTCCACCGCCAAGGGGGTCGCCGCCGCCGTCACCGCCCTGCTCATGGAGCGGGGCGCCTTCGCCGCCGACGACCCGGTGGCCGAGTACCTGCCCGGCTTCGCCGCCAACGGCAAGGGCGCGATCACCATCGGCGACGTGCTGACCCACTCCGCCGGGATCCCCTTCATCACCCCGCCCTACCGCGGCTCCGAGCTGGTCGTGGACGAGGAACTGGCGCTGCGCGCCCTTGCCGACCTGAAACCGGCGTGGCCGCGCCGCCGCTTCCGCGTCTACCACGCGCTGACCAGCGGTTTGATCCATCGCGCGGTGGTGCGCGCCGCCACCGGCAAGCGCATCCGGGACCATCTGGCGGAACAGATCCTGACCCCGCTCGGTTTCCGCTGGACGAATTTCGGCGTCCCGGAGGCGCAGGTCGACGCCGTGGTGCCGAGCGTGAAGACCGGCCCGCCCGCCTCGAAGGCCTCGGCCTTTCTGGCCCGCAAGGCGCTGGGCGGGGGAATGAGCGGTGCGATTTCGAAGGACGCGGTGCGCGAATTTCTCACCGCGGAACTGCCATCCGGGAATCTGGTGACGACCGCGGAGGAACTCTCGCGCTTCTACGAGATCCTCACGCGCGGTGGCGAATTGGACGGCGTGCGGATCATGGAGCCGGATACCGTCCGGGCGGCGGTGGCGCCGGCGCCGTGGCTGCCGGGCGCGGCCGGGCGGGTGAGCCGGGCCGGTTTCGAGCTGGGGGCGCGCCGCTCCAAGTTCGGGCGGCACACCGAGGCGCACTTCGGGCGCAGCGGGCTCACCACCCAGTACGGCTGGGGCGACCCCGCCCGCGGACTGTCCGGTGCGGTCCTGACCAATGGCAAGGCCACGACCGACACGGACCGTCCGTGGCGGCTGGTCGCGCAGATCTCCGCGCGCTTCGCCCCGCTACCCGCCGGGGAGCGGACCTTCGACCTCTGAGGTCTACAGGCAGATATTGATGCTGACCGGCGGCGGCACCGGGATGTTGATGCAGACGGAGACCGAGCCGGCGACCGGCGCGGCGGCCGGGGTGTCCGCGAGCGCGGCCGGTGCGGCCAGTGCCCCGGCGGCCAGTGCGATCGCGGTGACGGCGGATGCCCTGGTGACGGTTCTGAGCATGATCGTTCCTCGATGGTGGTGCGGACGGTTGACCCGTCCGATCATGCGCCGCCGCCGCGCGACGGGGCAAGGGGGTTCCGGGCGCGGGCCATCCCGCAGTCCGCTTCGCGCCGCTGGTCACGCACCGCGTTCCGAGGTCCGGACGCAGGTCGGAGGGGCGGCCGCGGTGGTCACGCGCCGATATCGGGGAGGTTCGGGGGGACTACCGTTCGCGGTACGGCTGACCGAGGTGATCGGTCACCGGCTTGCGCGAGCGACGGGCGAGTGCGAAGAGACTACGAGCCATGGGGGATCACCTCGAATCGGAATCGGCGCGCCGGACGCGCACAGCGAAGGAACTTCAGCGGCGGGGAGTGGAAAACCGGTGCCGCACCCACGGGCGGCGCATGACGGGGTCAGGGCGCTCACCCGAGGGCGGCGGCGACCGCCTTCCCGGTATTCGTGATCATGGGAACAAGGGTGACACGGGATCGCGCTCGGGCGCAATCCATTTCCGCGCGGTCAGTCGGAGCCGGCCACGCCGAGGTTGCGGATCCAGTTCTCGTCGTCGAACACGATCGCCTCGGTCAGCGCCTCGATGGAGTCGTCGGCGTCGAGCGGCGCGAAGAGTTCGGGTTCGTTGGGGTCGTCGAAGGGGTTCGTCATACGGGCTGGAATCCCGCTCTTGGTCTCGGGCAAACGCGCTTCCGCGCGGGAACCGGGTCACCCCCCTTGATCCCCCAGCACCAGCGTGAAGAAGGAACTGTTGGGGTCGGGGCGGTAGCCGCCGAACGGCGGGCACGGGGTGAATCCGGCGGCGGTGTAGAGGCGGCGGGCCGGGGCGAAGAACGGCATGGAACCGGTCTCCAGCGAGATCCGGGTGATCCCGCGGCTCGCGGCATCGCGGAGCAGGTGGGTGAGCATGGCCCGGCCGAGACCGCGGCCGCGCCGGGCGGGGTCGGTGCGCATGCTCTTCAGCTCCTCGTGGCCGGGCTCGAGCGTGGCCAGCGCGCCGGTCGCGGCGATGGCGCCGTCGTGACGCAGCACCCAGAGCCGCACCGCGGGGGCGCGCAGGGCGTCGAGGTGGAGGGCGTGCCTGCTCTCCGGGGGTGCGGTGGGGGCGAGGTCGGTGAGGTGGGCGCGCAGGAAGGCGAGGAGGGCCGGGTCGGTGAAGTCCGCGCGTTCGATCACGGATCGATCTTCCGGCACCCGCGCCGCCCGGTTGGCGGGGCGAATCCGGGGTAACGCTCCCGCAAGCCGGGCAGCCGGTGGGTGCGTGAAGGAGTGATCTGCGGTGTTCGTCGTACGTGGAAGCCGCGGAGTCGCCTCCGACACGGAGCAATTGGTGATCGACTGGTTGCAGGCGGGGGAGTCGGCCGGGATCGCCGTCTCCGGGTGTCGGTTGCCCGCGCCGGGCGGGTTGCGGAAGGTGCTCCGCACGGGGCTCGACGCGGATCTCGTGGTCTTCACGCCGCGGTCGTGCGTGGTGATCGATATCGAGATGCCCGCCGAGCCGATGACCGGGGAGATGCAGTGTCCCGCCGCGGAGCCGTGGCGGATGGCGGGGATTGCCGGGGATCCGATCGCGGTGCGGTTGCGGGATACCAATCCGCTGGATCGGCTCACCGAGACGGTCGAAGCGGTGAGAGTTGCCCTCGGTGAGGGGGATTCGGCCGCCGAGGTGCTCGGGCTGCTGGTGGTGGTGCCGTTCGCGGGGGTGCCGCTCACGTTGAATGTGGATCGGGAGGGGTTGCCCGCGGGGACCGATGTGTTGCTCGCGGAGGATCCGCATCAGCTGTACGAGCGGTTGGCGGCGGTGGATCAGGTGCGGGCTGTTTGCTGGACGTCGGAAGGGGTTCGGGGGGCGTTGGATGTGCTGGTGGGGGAGCAGCACGGGCTCACCGACGAGCAGCTCGTCGCGGTGGGGTTCCCCGGGGTGGGATCGTCCTCGCCCGTTTCTTCGGCGCCGACTGCGGGAGCTGCTATGGGGGTGGCCGTCGGTTCGGCGGAGCCGGCTGTCGGAGCGAGCGAGGCACGGACGGGCGCACCAGACGCGTCGGGGGCCGCACCCGTGCCGCCACCGGCCGCCGAAGCCGCTCTCGTGCGGGATGTTTCGGCACCCGAACCACAATCGGGGCCGGCCCCGATTGCGCCGGCCCCAACTCCGTCTGCGTCATCTCCGCCTACCGGAGCGGCAACCGCTCCGCTTCCCCAGGGCGAAACCCCGCCCACGGGCACAAGCCCCACCCTCCACTCCGTGGCCCGCAAGCGCAGCCCCCTCACCTCACTCCTGCTCGCCCTCCTCGCCCTGACCGCCTTCGGCACCGCCCTCTGGCTCTTCAGCCGGTGCGCCGCCGCGGACGACGCCGCCCCGGTCGAGAGCACCCCGCTCCCCGTCCTAACCGTGGCGGACCGCCCCGACCCGATCCCCGCACCCCCGCCCGCCCCGCGCACCGCGACCTGCTACCCGTTCCAATCGGGTTGCTGAGTAGCTTCCCGCTGCGCGGACCGCCTGGCGCGCCGGAGTGGTGCTGACGGGGGAGTCGGCGGCCTCGATCGGCTGGCACACCGGCGGCACCACCGACTCCTTCGGCCCCGACCTCCGCCGGCGCCGTCGCGGAGAACGGCACCGGCGGCGCCTGTTTCGTGGAGCCGGGCGCCGCGCACCGCCTCGACATCACCCGGCCGTGACCCGCTCGGAATCCAGCGCCGCCATGTGCTCGGCCGGATACCGATCCCCGATGACCTCCCCGGCCGGGATCGCCGCCTCCACGGCGGCCAGCTGATCAGCGCTGAGCACCAGCTCCGCCGCCCCGAGCGCCTCGGCGAGCCGCTCCCGGCTGCGGGCGCCGATCAGCGGCACGATATCGCCGCCTCGGGATGCCACCCACGCGATGGCGGTCTGCGCGACGGTGGCGCCGAGCCCGTCGGCGACTGTCCGCAGCGCCTCCACCAGGGCGAGGTTGTGGCTCAGGTGCTCGGCGCCGAAGCGCGGGGTGTGCGCGCGGTAATCGCCCGGCCCGGAGGCGCCCGGCCGCCAGTGCCCGCCGATCAGCCCGCGGGCGAGCACGCCGTACGCGGTGATCCCGATCCCGAGCTCCCGGCAGGTCGCCAGGATGTCGCGCTCGACGCCCCGGGTCGCCAGCGAGTACTCGATCTGCAGATCCGCGATGGGCCGCACCGCCGCCGCCCGCCGAATCGTCGCCGACCCCACCTCGGAGAGCCCGATGTGCCGCACGTACCCGGCATCCACCAGCTCCCCGATGGCGCCGATGGTCTCCTCGATCGGCACGGCCGGATCCAGCCGCGCCGGCCGGTACACGTCGATGTCGTCGGTGCCGAGCCGCTGCAACGAGTGCGCGACCGCCGCCTTGACCGCGTTCGGCCTGGCATCGAAGCCGACGAAGGCGCCGTCCGGGCCGACCTGCGCGCCGAACTTCACGCTCAGCTGGTACCGCTCCCGCGGCAGCCCGCGCAGCGCCTCGGCGAGCAGCAGTTCATTGTGGCCGGTGCCGTAGAAATCACCGGTGTCGAGCAGGGTGATCCCGGCGTCGAGCGCGGCGTGCACGGTGGCGATGCTCTCGCCGCGATCGGCCTCGCCGTAGGCGCCGGACATGCCCATGCAGCCGAGGCCGAAGGCGGAGGTGGTCAGGTTTCCGAGATTCTTGGTGTCCATGCGGCCGAGTCTTCGCCGGATTTCGCGGCGGTGGCAGGACGCGGGCAACCAGGGACTCGCGGTCCCTCCCTGCGCGGGCCGCGCTGCGCCAGACTGGGGTGATGGACCGTGATGCGCTGGCCGAGTTCCTGCGGCGTCGCCGGGATGCCATCCGGCCGGAGGAGGTCGGGCTCCCGGTCGGCGCGCGGCGCCGGACCAGCGGGTTGCGGCGCGAGGAGGTCGCGCAGTTGACCGGGATGTCGGTCGACTACTACGGGCGGCTGGAGCAGGCGCGGGGGCCGCAGCCGTCGACGCAGATGGTGCGGGCGCTGGCGCGGGCGCTGCGGCTCACCCAGGACGAGACGGATCATCTGTACCGGCTGGCGGGGCATGCCGTGCCGGATCGCGGCGGACTCGCCACGCATGTGCGGCCCGCGCTGCTGTACGTCCTGGACCGGTTGCAGGACGCGGCGGCGTTCGTCTGCACCGACACCGAGGTGGTGCTGGCGCGCAACCACCTGGCGGGGTTACTCATGGGCGATATCGACGGGCTGACCGGGTTGTCCGCGAGCGCGATCTGGCGGTGGTTCACCGACCCGCGCTCGCGGGAGCTGGTGCCGGCCGGGGAGTGGGACGAGCACAGCCGGATCCGGGTGGCGGATCTGCGGGTCGCCTGGGCGCGGCGGCGCGCGGACGCCGATATGCGGGAGCTGGTCGACGGGTTGCTGGCGTGCAGCCCGGAGTTCGCGGCGCTCTGGGCGCGGCACGAGGTGGCGGCGCGGCGGATGCAGCGCAAGACCTTCGTGACCAGGGTCGGGGCGATCACGCTCGACTGCGAGGTGCTGGCGGCGGCGGATGGGCAGCATCTGGTGGTGCTGACGCCGCCTGCCGGGTCGGCGACGCTGGAGCAGCTGCGGCTGCTGGCGGTGGTGGGTGCCCAGGTGGTGGGCTGAGCGGCTTGAATGGGGGGATGGGTTCCGAGTCGCTCCTTCCGCTGTGAGCTCGATCCTGCGCGGTGTGGTCGCCGTGAACCGGGTGCCGAGCCGGTGGCGGTTCGCGCTGCGGGCGGCGTTCTGCATGGCGGTGCCCGCGGCGGTCGGGTTGGCGCTCGGGGATATCGCGGCGGGGTTGGCGGCGACGATCGGCGGGTTCACCGCGCTGTACGGGAGTGGGCGGCCGTACGCGTATCGGGCGGCGGAGCTGGGGGTGATCGCGGTGGCGCTGGCGACCGCGGTCGCGCTCGGGGATGCCGCCGCGGCGATTCCGTGGCTGGGGGTGGTGACGGCGACCGGGATCGCGGCGGTGGCGGTGCTGATCTGCCAGGCGCTGGCGATCGGGCCGCCGGGGGCCTACATGATCGCGCTGGCCTGTGCGGCGGGGGTGGGGATCTCGGCCGAGGGGGAGAGCCCGTGGCGGTTGTGGGTGCTCGTGCTGGCCGGGGGAGCGTTCTCCTGGTCGGTGCACATGGCGGGGGCGCTGGTGCGGTTTCGCGGGCCGGAGCGGGCGGCGGTTGCCGCTGCCGAGCGGGCGGTGAATGCCCTCGGTGCGCTGACTGCGGAGGTCGAGCGGGAGCGGGCCGTGGACGCGGCGGCGCGAGCACTGCACGAGTCCTGGGTGGTGCTGATGACCCTGCAACCCGCCGGAACACCCGGCGCGGAACTGCACCGGCTGCGGATCGAGAACCACCGCCTGCACGTGCGCTTCGCGGCGCTGGTGAGCGGCGGCCCGATCCCGGACCCCGGGGCCGAACCGGAGCCGGACACGCTCCCGTTCGGCCGCCCGAGCGGGTGGCGCCTGGTGCTGGCCGCGGTGCGCGGGTCGCACGCCAGGCATGTGGCCGCGCAGGTGGCGGTCGCGGCGCTGATCGCGGGCGGGATCGCGACGGTGCTCGGGGTGGAGCGCGGGTACTGGGCGATCGCGGCGGCGGTGCTGGTGCTCTACAACGGCTTCGACCGCACCCGGACGCTGGTGCGCGGGGTGCAGCGGTTGCTCGGAACGCTTGCCGGGCTGGGGCTGGCCGGGGTGGTGCTCGGGCTGCACCCGCAGGGGGTGTGGCTGATCGTGCTGCTGCTGGTGCTGCAGTTCCTGATCGAGATGCTGGTGGTGCGCAACTACGCGCTGGCCGCCGTGGTGATCACCCCGGCCGCGCTGACCATCGGCTCCGGCGGCAGGCCGGTCGACGACCTCGGGGAGCTGCTGTTGACCCGCGGGGTGGACACGGTGATCGGGTGCGCGGTGGCGTTCGCGGTGCTGCTGCTCGGCGGGCAGCGGTACGACGCGCAGCGCGTGGACCGGGCGCTGGCCGACGCGCTGGACGCCTGCGCGGCGCTGGTGCCGCACCTCGCGGCGGGCACCGTGACCACACGGGAGGCGCGGGCCGCCCGGCGCGACGCGCAGACCAGCGCGATCGCGGTACTGCTCGCGTACGACTCCGCGGTGGCGGGTGGCTCGGCATCGCGGGGCGCCGCCGAGCGGCTGTGGCCCGCGGTCACCGCCGCGCAGCGGGTCACCTACCGGATGCTGGCCGCCTGCTGGCAGCTCCAGCACTCGGACGAAGCGCCGCCGCTCACCGAGGCAGAGGCCGCTCGGCTGGCCGCGGTACTGGAGGCCGCCGCCCGCTTCGGCTCGAATGGACCCGAGGCCGCGGCAGCGAGCAGCCGTCGGGAAGCGGCACCGCCGGACGGTCAGCGGGACCCGGCGCCCGCCTTCGCCGCCGCGGACATCGCGATCCTCACCCGGGCCCTCACCTGACCCGCCGCAGCTCGAAGATCCGGAACCGCCGCCCCGCCGCCATCTTCTCCTCCACCCGATACCCGGGCCAGAACTCCAGCGCCGCCGCCCAGGCCGCCTCCCGCGCGGACCCCTCCAACTCGGAAACCGTCACGGTGAACACCTCGTCGTGCAACCGCACCCGGGCGGAGGAGGCCGCCCGCAGATTGGCCGACCACACCGGATGCTTCGCATTCCCCCAATTCGACCCGATGATCAGGAAGTCCGCCCCGTACGGCACATACAGCAGCGACGTCTCCCGCGGCACCCCGGTCTTGCGCCCGGCCACGGTGAGCCGCAGCGTCGGCAACCCGGCGATGTCGAGCACGCCGAGCCGATTCCCGCTCACCCCGCGCAGGAAGCGCTCGGTGGTCAGGACGAGCGGGGCGGTGCGCATGACCCAGGGCTGCCGGCCGAGCCAGCGGGCGAGGGGCGGGAGCGGATTGGCGGGCACATTCCGGTTTTCCCACCGGCGGCGCGACGAAACGGGCCGCCCGTAGAGTCGGGTGCGACGAGGAAAGGAGGGCGGATGAGCCGGGTTCTGGTCGTCGGCGCCGGCGTCGGCGGGCTGGCGGCGGCGCTGCGGCTGCGGGCGCTCGGGCACGAGGTCACCGTGCTGGAGCAGGCGGCGGAGATCGGCGGCAAGCTCGGGGTGCTGGAGCTGGACGGGTTCCGCTTCGACACCGGGCCCTCGCTGCTGACCCTGCCGCACATCCTCGAGGAGACCTTCGCCGCGGCCGGCACCGCGCTGCACGACGTGCTCGAGCTGCGCCGCCTGCCGATCGCGGCCCGCTACCGCTTCCCGGACGGCACCGAGCTGGACATGCCGGGCACGCTCGCCGAGATCCCGGCCGCCCTGGACGCGGCGCTCGGCCCCGGCCGCGGCGCCCAGTGGTCGGCGCTGCTGCGCCGCGCGGAGCAGATCTGGGACGTCACCCACGAGCCGTTCCTGGAGTCGCCGATGGGGCTGCGCACCATGATCGGTGGCATTGCCACCCCGGACCAGGTGCGCACCGTCGCCCCCTGGCAGACGCTGCGCGGCCTCGGCCGCCGCTACCTCGACGACCCGCGGCTGCGCTTCCTCCTCGACCGCTACGCCACCTACACCGGCTCCGACCCGCGCCGCGCCCCCGCCGCGCTCGCCTCGGTGCCGTGGAGCGAGCAGGCCTTCGGATCCTGGTATGTCAGCGGGGGATTGGGCCGGATCGCCACCGCGCTGCGGGACCGCCTGCTCGAACTCGGCGGCGCACTGGAGACCGAGGCCGAGGTCGCCGAAGTGCTCACCGACCGGAGCGGCCGGGTCACCGGTGTCCAGCTCGCGGACGGCACGCGCCGCGCGGCCGACCTGGTGGTCGCGAATGCCGATGCCGGGCAGGTGTACGGAAAGCTGCTGCGCACCAGGCAGGCTCGGCGCGCGCGGGCCCGGCTGCGCCGCGCGACCCCGTCGCTCTCCGGCTTCGCCCTGCTCCTCGCGCTGGACGACCCGCCACCGCTGCCGCACCACTGCGTCCTCTTCGCCGAGGACTACGACGACGAGTTCGACTCGGTCTTCGGCAGGCGCGGCCCGCTGCGCCCGGCCCGGCGCCCCACCGTCTACCTCAGCGCCCCCGACGACCCGGCCGTCGTGCCCGGACCCGGCACCGGCGCCTGGTTCGTGCTGGCGAACGCGCCCCGGCACGCCCCGGAGCACGACATGGACTGGGACACACCGGGACTCGCCGACCGCTACGCCGACCGGCTGCTCGACCTCATGGCCGAGCGCGGCGTCGACGTGCGCGGGCGGATCCGGCACCGGGCGATCATCCACCCGGCCGAGCTGGAGCGGCGCACCGCGACCCCGGGCGGCTGCATCTACGGCTCCTCCTCCAACGGCCCGCGCGCGGCCTTCCTCCGCCCGGCCAATACCGCGCCGGTGCCGGGGTTGTACCTGGTCGGCGGCTCGGCGCACCCGGGCGGCGGGCTGCCGCTCGTGCTGCTCTCGGCGCGGATCGTGGCGGGGCTGGTCGGCCCGGCGCGCGGTACCGATTCCGGATAGGGTTTCGGTGCCGCCCGGACGGGCATTCGCGGCGGCGAGCACAGGGAGCGTGATGGCGTGAGTTTCGAATGGTCGCAGCTGCTCGGCCGGATCGTCGACTGGCTGCGGGCCGGGTACCCGGAGGGCATTCCCGAGCAGGATCGGGTGCCGCTGCTCGCGCTGCTCGGCCGCCGGTTGAGCGACGACGAGGTGGAGCAGGTGGTGGCCGGGCTTGTCGCGCGGGGCACGCTGCCCGCCGACCGGATCGACGCGGGCGTCGCCATCACCCGGCTCACCCGGGAGCTGCCGCGGGAGAGCGACCTCGCCCGGGTCCGGGAGCGGCTGAACGCGGTGCGCTGGCCGGTCGAGGACGCCTGGCGCCCGCCGGTGCTGCCGGACGGCCCCTCCGAGCACCATGCCCGCGTCGGCTACCACGACGACCTGCGCGGGCTGGCCGAGCTCCTGCACGCCCTGTGCCTGCGGGCGGGCGCGGTCGTCGCGCTGGCCACCACCGCGCTGGTGCGGGCCGAGCTGAGCAGCGCCGAGACCGCCATCGACCTCGCCGCCGAGGCCGGTGCGCTGCGCGCGGAGATCGAGCGCGAAGCGGCCCGGCTGCTCGCGCTGCAATCGCCGGTCGCGGGAGAGCTGCGGCAGGTGGTCACCGCCATCCAGCTCGGCACCCACCTGCGCCGGATGGCCGCGCTGGCCGCGCACATCGCGGCGGCGGCCAGGCGCAGGCACCCGGAGCACGTCGTGCCGGAGCCGGTGCGCCCGCTCGTCGCCCGCATGGGGGCCACGGCCGAGGCCATCGCGACCGCCGCCGCCGAGGTGCTGGAATCCGGCGACGCCGAGGCCGCGGCCGGGCTCGCCGACCGCGACCGGACCATGAACGACCTGCACGAGGAGCTGCTCGCCACGGTGCTCGGCCCGCTCTGGGACCACGGCGTCGCCGCCGCCGTCGACCTCACGCTCATCGGCCGCTACTATGAGCGCTTCGCCGACAATGCCGTCGAGGTCGGCAGGCGCACCGTCTTCATGGTGACCGGGGTCCCGGTCGGCCCGCGCTCGGGCGGACCCTCGCGCTGACCCCGGGAATACCGCGCTGACCGGCACCGTTGCACCGGTCAGCGAGACCTGCCCTTGACCGGGCAGCGAAACCGGTCGTATCCTGGCCGAGTCTTCTCCCCGCGGATGTAGCTCTGCTCCCGCGTTGGAATTCCGAGAATCCCGCTCGCACCCGCGCAGCTTCTGTGTTCTGCGCACGTCCGTGACCGTATGCCCGGACGCTCCCGAAAACCTTACTCTCGCAAGGACATTCCCATGAACAACGAAGAACGTGCCGTCACCGGCATTCTCGACAACACCGGCGGCACCGCCACCCTGCGGGTGCGCGGCTACCTCCCGGACGATGGCGACCTCTACCTCGCGCCCCGCCTGGTGCGCGAAAACGGCCTGCGCCGAGGCGATTTCATCACCGGCGTGGCGGGCCGGGGCGACCGCGGCAAGCGGGACCCGCTGCTGCGCGTCACCGCCGTCAACGGCCTCGACCCGGCGCGGGCGAGAACGCGGCCCGCCTTCGCCGACCTCACCCCGCTGCACCCCGACGAGCGGCTCCGGCTGGAGACCGAGCCGCACGAACTGACCGGCCGCGTCGCCGACCTGGCCATGCCGATCGGGAAGGGGCAGCGGGCGCTGATCGTCGCGCCGCCCAAAGCGGGCAAGACCTCGGTGCTGCGCGCCATCGCGCACGGCATCGCCAAGAACCACCCCGAGTGCGAACTGATGCTGGTCCTGGTCGGCGAGCGGCCGGAGGAGGTCACCGACTTCACCCGCTCGGTGCCCGGCGATATCGCCGCCGCCACCTTCGACCGCACCCCCGCCGAGCAGGCCGGCCTGGCCGAGCTGGCCATCGAGCGGGCCAAGCGGCTGGTCGAGGCCGGCCGCGACGTCGTCGTGCTGCTCGACTCGCTCACCCGGCTGGCCCGCGCCTACAACCTGGCCGCGCCCGCCTCGGGGCGAATCCTCTCCGGCGGCGTCGACTCCGCCGCGCTGCTTCCCCCCAAGCGCTTCCTCGGCGCCGCCCGCAATATCGAGAACGGCGGCTCGCTCACCATCGTCGCCACCACCCTGGTCGACACCGGCTCCCTGGCCGACACCGTGATCTTCGAGGAGTGCAAGAGCACCGGCAACGCCGAACTCGTGCTCGACCGCGCCGCCGCCGAGCGCCGCACCTTCCCCGCCGTCGACCTGCCGCGCTCCGGCACCCGCAGGGAGGAGCTGCTGCTCACCCCCGGCGAACTCGCCGCCGACGCGCTGCTGCGCCGCACGCTCGCCGCGGCCGCCGCAGGCAAACCGCTCGAGCTGCTGCTCACCGGGCTGCGCCAGGCGGGCACCAATGCCGAGTTCCTGGCCGGGATCACCGCGGCCGGGCGCTGAGCGGCGTCAGCCCACGGGCTCGGCCGACAGGTCGGTGAGGCTGTGCACCCAGGTGCGCGGACCGATGCCGGCGATCATCCAGCGCACCCGGACTCCCGCCGGGCCGGAGCCGGTGCGGCGGCTCACCCGGCGCTCGAAGTACTCGCCCGGCGCACGCCCCTCCGACACGAAGCTCGTGTAGGGGTCGCCGGGGTCGATCGGCCCGAGCTGGACGTCGCCGACCGGCTCGACGGCGATCATCGCGGCACGCGAATGGGTGGCGTTGGTGAAGCGAAGCACACCGTCGGATGGACTCGTCACAGTCCACGGATCCACGAGATTCTCCCCTAACGAAGACGTGTCAACCAATGCAGTCACGCTCTCAATCGTGAGCCCTCGATGGCGTGTTACGTCAATACGCCGCGCCGGGAACGGCGCTCTGGCGGTAATCGGGCCATGAACGGCAGGGAAATGCCAGGTGATCGCGGGTGCGTCCGCCGCGGGGCGGGGCGGCCGGGGCACCGGTGGGGTGACCGGGCTCACGCGCCTCGGGTAGCGACGTCGGCCGCGCGATCACCGCGGGTACGCTGGGTGGCGCCCCGGCCGTCGGGCCCCTGCCGGTGCGGGTGGAACGGAACGGTGTGTCGTGTCGAGTCGCTCGGCCCGGTCCGCGGTGGTCTCGCCCCGGCAGGGGGTCTGGTGTCGACGAGGAATTAGCCACCGGTCGCGCGGGTAAACGTGGCCGGGTTCGAAGGATGGAGCGCGGGTAGTTTTCGCTGAAACCGGTGTGACGCAAGGGGTAGGTGGGATCCATGACGACGACGATCGAGGCCGATAGCGTGGAAGCGGAGAACCTGCCGGAGCGGGCCTTCGGCCGCCCGGCCGACTGGCAGCCCGGCTCGCCCTGGTGGGACGCCGGCACCGTCCTGGTCACGCACGAGGTACTGCCCGGCCGCCGGGAGACGCGCAAGCGGCTGGTGGTGCCCGCCGGGGACGGCAGGCTCGCGTTCCGGGTGTCGTCCTGGTCGCCGGAGGTCGAGCAGCTGGTGCGGGATCCCCGGGTGATCGTGCAGGCCGGCGATTGGCGCGGGGCGCGGGCGCTCGGCTCGCGGGAGCAGCAGGGCGAGGCGCTCATCTTCGGCGAGGGCTCGGTGCTGAACACCGTGCGCGAGGGGATCCGGATCAAGTACGGCGTGCGCGGCTCGCTGGCCCGCTGGGGGCATCGGGTCACCCGCGGCTCCGCGCCCTTCGCCGACCTGGCGGTGGTGGTCTCGGTGCGGGAGAACGACTTCCCGGTCATTCCCTGACCCGCGCATTGTTTCCGGTCGGAAAGACAGCGTCGTCGCGCGGATTGCCCCTCGATCGAAACCTTCGTTTTCCGGATAGCGCCTAACGCCGACGGTATGCCGGTGAACCCCCGACGATCTGCGGTTATCCCGCCGGGCGCGCACCCGGGTGCTCCAGACTCGACCCCGGCCGCCCCGCCGGGTGCGGTCGAAGAGCGACGTGAGGGAGCTGAAGTGAGCGAACCGAACGAACGTGATGTCGCCGCGGCCCTGCGGGCAGCGCCTCCCATTCTCCTCGGCTCCGGGCCGGTGGTGGCCCCCGCCGTCGAGCCGCCGGATCCGGACGAGACCTGGGAGCTGCCCTACGGCATGGCCTGGGTCTACTACGGCGATCACGGCCACGGCGGGCTGACCCGTCCGGTGATCCTCGCCGACGGTTTCAACAGCGGGCCGAGCACGCTGAAGTTCTCCTACACCGGGCTGGAGAACGGCGAGTTCCCGCTGATCTCCGAGCTGCGCGGGCGGGGCCGGGACGTGATCCTGCTCGGCTTCCAGGAGCGCAGCGCCTCCATCCTGGACAACAGCCACGCCGCGCGGGCCGCGATCATGCGCGCCATCGCCCAGCGGCTCGGCAGCGAACCGCTGGTGGTCGGCGGGTTCAGCATGGGCGGGCTGGTCACCAGGCACGCCCTCGCCGCGCTGGAGACCCAGGGCATCGATCACCAGACCGCGACCTACTTCTCCTACGACAGCCCGCACCGGGGCGCCAATATCCCGATCTCGCTGCAGAGCTTCGCGCACTACATCCGGGATCTGGACAGCCGGTTCTCCGACCAGATGAACAGCCCCGCGGCGCAGCAGCTGCTGTGGCGGCACATCGCGGACTGGTCGGAGAAGCCGGTCGTGAGCGAGCTGCGGGTGCAGTTCCTGGAGGAGCTGCGCCGGGTCGGCGAGTGGCCGCGCCGGCCGCGGCTGCTCGGGCTCGCCAACGGCCCCGGCGACGGCGGCGGCAACGGCATCGGCGCCGGGCGGACCGCGGTGCGCGGCCGTGGCATCGGCATCCTCGGCACCGACCTGCGCACCACGCCGACCGGTGGCGACGACCTCGCCGCGGTGCTGCGGGTGATCACCGTGCCGAAGAACGAGGTGCACACTCCCGACCTGCCGGATATCGACGGCGCGCCGGGCGGCACCCTGGAGGGCTTCGGGATCCTCGCCGAGGGGCTGAACAAGATCTTCGGCCTCGGCGTGGAGAACCCGATCCCCGAGCACTGCTTCGTCCCGGCGGTGAGCGCCGTCGACGTGCGGAACCTGGATTCGCACGCCGAGCTCTACACCCCGATCGACGAGCTGGTGCCGGAGGAGAGCGGGTTCGACGACTTCGTGCTCGCCACCGCCAGCGAGCCGCACACGAAGATCACCGAGGAGCTCTGCGGCTGGTTGCTCGACCGGATCTGATCGCGGTACCGGCCACCCGCCGCAGCCGGCGCGGCGGGTGGCCGCCCGCAAGAATTCGATTCTCGATCTTCAGATCGACGTACGTACGGAATGGTAATTTGGTTCTTCCGTAGGTTCGCTCGAGTCGAAGGCGGCCCCGCATGGTCACCGAACCCGTCTACTGGGACCCGTTCGATCGCGATATCGCGCGCGACCCCTACCCGGTCTACGCGCGGCTGCGCGCCGAGGCGCCGCTGTACTACAACGCCACCCACGACTTCTGGGCGGTGAGCCGCTACGACGACGTGGACCGCGCGCTGCTCGACTGGCGCACCTTCTCCTCGGCGCGCGGGCCGATCCTGGAGATCATCAAGGCCGGCGTGGAGATCCCGCCGGGCACCCTGCTCATGGAGGACCCGCCCGCGCACGACATCCACCGCGGGCTGCTGGCCCGGGTCTTCACCCCGCGCCGCATCCTCTCGCTGGAGCCGGAGATCAGGAAGCTCTGCGTGCGCTCGCTGGACCGGCTCGACGGGCTGGACCGGTTCGACCTGATGGCGGCCTATGCCAACGAGGTGCCGATGCGGGTGATCGGCATGCTGCTCGGGATTCCGGAGGCGGACCAGCAGGCCGTCCGGGACCGCACCGACGACAACCTGCGCACCGTGCCCGGGCAGCAGATGCAGGTCGGCGAGCGGGCCATTCCGAGCGCCGACACCTTCGCCGAGTACATCGACTGGCGCGCCGAGCACCCCTCGGACGACCTCATGACCGAGCTGCTGCACGCCGAGTTCGTCGACACCGAGGGCACCACCCGCACGCTGACCAGGCAGGAGATCCTGACCTACGTCTCGGTGGTGGCGGGCGCGGGCAACGAGACGACGGCCCGGCTCATCGGCTGGCTCGGCTCGCTGCTGGCGCGGCACCCGGAGCAGCGCGCCGAGCTCGCCGCCGATCCGCGGCTCATCCCGAACGCCATCGAGGAGACGCTGCGCTTCGAGCCCACCGGGCACGCCATCGCGCGGTACGTGACCACCGACGTGGAGATCCGCGGGCAGGTCGTGCCCGCGGGCACGGTGCTCATGATCCTGGTCGCCTCGGCCAACCGGGACGCCGAGCGCTGGACCGAGCCGGACCGCTTCGACATCCACCGGAAGGTGAGCAACCTGCGCACCTTCGGGCTCGGCACGCACTTCTGCCTCGGTGCCTCGCTGGCCAGGCTGGAGGCGCGGGTGGCGATGGAGGAGCTGCTCGCGCGCTTCCCGCGCTGGGATGTGGAGTGGGAGGGGCTCACGCTCTCGCCCACCTCGACGGTGCGCGGCTGGGAGACGCTGCCGCTGCTGGTCGGGTAGCGGTCAGACCCGGCCGAAGCGCTCGCCCCAGGCGCGCAGCCGGTCGCGCAGCTCCGCCGGCTCGATCACCGTGAAGTCGGCCTCCAGCGAACCGAGCCCCATGATCGGCCACTCCAGCGAGTCGGCGGTCATCCGCACCAGGCAGCTGTGCGCGTCGATCTCCTCGGCGCTGCACCAGCGGCCGATCCTGGCTCTGACCTGCTCGGCGGAGGTCTGCACGATCGCCTCGATCCGGTACGGCCGCGGTACCTGCTCGACGGCGGTGCGGACGAAGGCGGCGGCGTCGGCGGCGGGCAGCTCGCGCGGGCGGAAGCGGGTGCCGTCGCCGCGCGGCTCGGAGAGGCGGTCCACCCGGAAGGTGCGCCAGTCGTGCCGGTGCAGGTCGTAGGCGACCAGGTACCAGCGCCTGCCGAGCGAGACCAGGCGGTGCGGCTCGGTGTGCCGGTCGGCGCCGCGGCCGTCGGCGGCGGTGTAGCCGAAGCGGAGCCGCTCGGTATCGCGGCAGGCGGCGGCGAGCGCGGTGAGCACCGCGGGGTCCGGGCCGGTGGCGGTCGCGTCCCAGGTGGCGGGGACGGTCATGGCGCGCAGCGCGTCGACCCGCTTGCGCAGCCGCGGCGGGAGCACCTGGATCACCTTGGCCAGCGCCCGGATCGAGGGCTCGGCGACCCCGGCCACCCCGCCGTGCACGGCCGTCTGCAACCCGATGACCAGGGCGACGGCCTCCTCGTCGTCGATCATGAGCGGCGGCAGCGCCGCGCCGGGGGCGAGCTGGTAGCCGCCGTCGACGCCGCGGTTCGCCTGCACCGGGTAGCCGAGTTCGCGCAGCCGCTCGACATCGCGGCGCAGGGTGCGCGGGGAGACGCCGAGCCGGTCGGCCAGTTCGCCGCCCGGCCAGTAGCGGTGCGTCTGCAGCAGCGACAGCAGCCGCAGGGTCCGGGTGCTGGTATTGGCCATGTTCTCGATTCTGCGCGCTATTGCGGACGGAAAGTGGCCGCAATGGGCTCTAGCGTAGTTCTCGAAGCCGGAACCACTCGACCGAAAGGCCCGAAGATGACCACCTCCACCGCCGCCCCCGCCGTGCTCGACGCCGAGCGTCAGGACCTGCTCGCCATGCTCGCCAAGGCCCGCTTCTTCTTGCGCTTCACGGTGCAGAACCTGACGGACGAGCAGGCAAGGGAGCGGCCGACCGCCAGCGAGCTCACCCTCGGCGGGCTGATCAAGCACGTCGCCGCCACCGAGCGCGCCTGGGCCGACTTCCTCGTCGACCCGTCCTCCATGCGGGACATGGACACCATGACCGAGGCCGACTTCGCCCAGCGCGAGCTCGACTTCCGGCTGCTCCCCGGCGAGACCCTCGCCGACGCCCTCGCGACCTACCAGCAGGTCGCCGAGCGCACCGACGCCCTCGTCGGCACCGTCGACCTGAACGCCGCGCTCACCCTCCCCTCCGCCCCCTGGTTCCAGGAATCGGCCTGGTCCGCGCGGCGGGTGCTCATGCACATCGTCGCCGAGACAGCGCAGCACGCCGGGCACGCGGACATCATCCGGGAGTCGCTGGACGGTCAGAAGACCATGGGCTGAGCGCGAAGCGCTACGAGGAGACCACCCGTGCGTCCGGCACCTCGCGCATGGTCTCCGAGATGACGTTGGTGTCCAGGACGATCACCGGTCGAACTCGACCGGCTCGGCATCGTCGTGGTCACGTGGGGCTGGACGCGAATCCGTTTCGCACACTGTTCGTTTCGGCGATCACCGTGGCGGAGCTGCGCTGTGGGTTGGCGGCCATGCCCGGTGGTGCGCGGCGCGACCGGATGCGGGAGCGATTCGAGACGCGGGTCCTGCCGTTGTTCGCCGCCCGGGTGCTTCCCTTCGATCTCGCCTCCTCCCGGGCGTACGCGGAGCTCATGGCCACTGCCAGGGCCGACGGGATTGCCATCGGCCGCTCCGACGGTTACATCGCCGCGACAGCGAAGGCGGCCGGTATGAGTGTGGCGACGCGGGATTCGGCGTTCCGGGCTACAGGCGTGCCGGTGCTCGATCCCTGGGAGTAGCGCTCCCGAGCGTGGCGAGGTGGGTGGCGACCGGGTCCGCGGTGATCAAGCCTCCTGCGGCGCCGGCCTCCTCGCGCCACGGGGGTTCGAGGACGTGGGCATCGAGTTCGGCTGCTGCGAAGGCGGTTTCGCTGAGGTCGATGCGCGCCCCGGCGAGCCGCTCGACCGCGTGCAGCCGGAGTTCGGTGCGCCGGGTGCGCGGGGCGAGAGCCCACGCCGCCCGCCCGGCCCCCGTCGCCGAGGAGGAACCGGCGCGGTCGCCGCCGGAGCCCAGGGCGCTGCTCGGCCGGAACGCGAATCAGCGGGCGGCGAGCGCGGCCGGGTAGTCGCGCAGCGCGACGTCCTCGGCGGAGGACTCGGCGTACTTCGTCATGAGCCCGAGCAGCGGCGAGCGGAGGAACCCGTTGCGCAGCCGGATCCCGGTCGCGGTGCGCGGGGCGAGGAAGCGCCCGGCATTGCTGTTCCCCGCGATCTTCGCGTACCGCTTCATGAGCGCGTCGTAGCGCGGGAAGGCCACCGTGTGGTCGCCGCCGGCCACGGCCAGCTCCCCGGCGAGCACGGCGGCCCCGACCACGGCGAGCCCGGTGCCGAAGCCGCCTAGGGTATTGCCGTACCCGGCATCGCCGACCAGCGCGACCCGCCCGCGGCCGTACTCCGGCATCCGCACCCTGGCGATGGCGTCCAGGTGGAAGTCGTCGAAGCCGGGCAGCTCGGCCAGCATGCGCGGCACCTGCCCGCCGAGTCCGGCGAAGGCGTCGGCGACCAGTTGCCGCTGCGCGGCGGGCTCGGCCCTGTGGTCCGGTGCGGGCCCGGCGAAGAGGTAGAGCTGCTCGGCCTTGGGGCCGCCGCTCACCGCGAGCCGGCCCGGCGCGCCGTACCCGTACGCGCGCATCCGCTCCGGGCTGCCGGTGCGCTCGGTCCACGGGCTCGCCCCGGCGACGGCGTAGCAGTAGCCGAGGTGCTCGACGTACGCGCTCTCCGGGCCGAAGGCGAGCGCGCGCACCCGGGAGTGGATGCCGTCGGCGCCGAGCACCAGGTCGAAGCGCTCGGCGGGGGCGCGCTCGAACTCCACGCGCACTCCGTCGGCGGTCTCGGTGAGCGCGGTGACGGCGTCGCCGAAGCGGTAGTCGCAGCGCTCGGCGGTGCGCCGGTACAGGATCCGGGAGAGGTCGCCGCGCAGGATCTCGACGTCGCCGCCGGTGAACTCGCCCGGCATGGTCGCCAGCTCGCGGCCGTCGGCGTCGACGAAGACGGTGTCGGTGGTGCCGGTCCGCGCCCGGGTGATCTCCTCCCACACGCCCATCCGCTCCAGCACGGTGCGGTGCGTGCGGCCCTTGAAGTCGACGGCCTGGCCGCCGGTGCGCAGCGCGGGCGCCCGCTCGACGACGGTGACCTCGAAGCCGAAGCGGTGCAGCCAGTAGGCGAGGGCGGGCCCGGCGATGCCGGCGCCGGAGACGAGGACGGTGGTGCTGCGCATGATGCTCCCCATTCTGCGTCCGATGGATACTGTATCCGACGGACACAGAACAGCGTATGGTAGACACAGTTATCCGTCAACAAGGAGCGCACATGCCGGCACCGACCGCCCTCGAGCTGCTCTGGGGTGTCGAGCGCCGCCCGGCCCGCGGCCCCAAACCCGCGCTCACGCCGGAGCGGATCGCGGCCGAGGCGATCGCGCTCGCCGACGCCGACGGCCTGGCCACGCTCTCCATGCAGCGGCTGGCGGAGCGGCTCGGCTTCACCAAGATGTCGCTGTACCGGTACGTGCCCGGCAAGGCCGAGCTGGTCGCGCTGATGCTGGACGCCGCGATCGGGGCCCCGCCGGAGCTGCCCGCCGGCGACTGGCGGGCCGGGCTGAGCCGCTGGTGCGAAACGCTCTACGAGCGGTTTCGGGCGCACCCGTGGGCGCTCGCGGTCTCGGTGGGGTCGCGCCCGATCGGCCCGAACGAGGTGGCCTGGATGGAGGCCGCACTGACCGCGCTGGCCGGAACCGGGCTCAGCACCGCCGAGCGCCTCGACAGCATCGTGCTGCTCACCGGGCACGCGCGCAGCCTGGGACAGCAGACGGTCGCGGTGGACCCGGACCGATTCGAGCGCGACCTCGCCGAGCAGTTCACCGCCGTGCTGGCGACCGCGGCCGAGCGCTACCCGGCCGCCGTGGCGGCCTTCGGCGAGGAGGGCGCGGTCGCGGGCGGGGAGGGCGCGCTGGCCTTCGGGATCGGGCGGATCCTGGACGGGCTCGCGGTCCTGATGGAGCGGCGCGGCCACTGACCGGCGGATGCCGCCGCGACCCCCGCCGTGACGAGGCTCGCGACGGAACCGGTATCCGAGATGGCAAGCCCGGGGTTACCCCCGAACCCTGCCGCACACGACCATAAGACGGATGGTCCGGCACCGCATTCGCTGGCGGGCAATAGTGCGGCAAACCTCAATTCCGGGCCGTCGGGCATCACCTGTCGCCCGGACGGGCTACGGTGGATGGGATGAACCCCACCCATCCCGGCCCCGCGATCGGCGACCTGCCGATCAAGTACGTGGTCGCGCCGATGCAGTGGCAGCACCCCTGGCACCGCTGGCACGACCTCGACGGTCACTGCCCGCACGGCCGCACCCACCGCCAGCTCGACAGCCTGCTGCGCGCCGTGGCCTGCGAGAACCGCCGCCGCACCTTGCGCGACGCGGACACCGAGGACCAGCGCCGCGACACCGCCTACCTGCGCCGGGCGCAGGCCCAGCTCAACTGAGCGCGCTCCGGTTCCGGTCGATCTCCGCGTGGTGCTCGGCCGCCCAGCCGACCAGCGCCGCGACGATCCCGAGCAGGTCGTGGCCGAGCGGGGTCAGCTCGTAGACCACCCGCGGCGGCACCTCCGGGTGCGAGGTCCTGGTGAGCAGCCCGTCCTCGCGCAGCCGCCGCAGCGTGCGGGTCAGCATACGCTGGGAGATCCCGGTTACCGCGAAGTGCAGCTCCGAGTAGCGGCGCGGCCCGTCCGCCAGCACCGCGATCACCAGCAGGCTCCAGGTGTCGCCGACCCGCCCGAGCACCTCGCGGATGGCCGCCATCCGCTCGGCCGGTATCCCCGCGCACGGCCCGATTCCCGCGTTCGCCCGCATCTCCCGCCCCCTCACGCACAGAAATGTGCCTTTTGTACGGGCTGTCATCGTCGCCGATGCTGGCGGACATGTCGACTGTGATCGCCGTCCTCGGGGCGGGTAGCGGACTCGGGCGCGCGGTGGCGCACCGGTTCGGGCGGGCGGGGTTCCGGGTCGCGCTGGTGGCGCGGCGGCCGGAGCGGCTGGCCGCGTTGGCGCGGGACCTGGCCGCGGCGGGGATCGAGGCCGAGCCCTTCCCGGCCGACCTGGCCGACCCGGCCGCGGTGCCCGATCTGATCGCCGCCGTCCGGGCGCGGTTCGGCCGGATCGATGTGATCGAGTACGGCCCGGTCGGCGGCGACCAGACCTTCACCCCCGCCGCCGAGCTCGACGCCGCCGCGCTCGCCGCGCTGCTCCCGCCGCTGCTGCTCACCCCGGTCGAGGTGGTGTGCGCGGTGCTGCCGGAGTGGCGGGCCCGCGGCGACGGTGCCTTCCTGCTCACGCACGGCTACTCCGCCGTCGAGCCGCTGCCGGGGCTGAGCGGGGCCGGGCCGGTGATGGCGGCGGCCCGCAACTGGCTGTACGCGCTGCACGGCGAGCTGACGGGCACCGGGATCTACGCGGGCACGCTGGCCGTGGCCGGGTACACCGCGGGCAGCGAGATCGCCGCGGCCGCCGCGCCGCCCGCCGAGTTCACGGTGGACCCCGCCGCCCTCGCCGAGCAGTACTGGACCATGTACACCGAGCGCGCCGGGGTGGAGCGGTTCTTCCCGGCCGCGCCGGGCCGCCACCCCGATGCCTGATCAGTCCCGCAGCGCGCGATCGCGCAGCGTGGCCAGGGTGCGGGCGAGGATGCGGGAGATGTGCATCTGCGAGACGCCGAGCTCGGCGGCGATCTGCGACTGCGTGTAGTTCTCGAAGAAGCGCAGGTGCAGGATGCGGCGGTCGCGCTCGGAGAGGTCGCGCAGCAGCGGGGCGACGGCCAGGGCGTCGTCGGTGATGTCGTACGCGGGGTCGACATCACCGAGCGTCTCGGTGACCTGCGCGGCGACCGAGTTCTCGTCGTCGTCGGCGGAGGCGTCCAGCGAGTTGGTGCGGTAGGCATTACCGGCCAGCAGCGCCTGGGTCACCTCGAGCAGGTCGACGTTCATCTCCACCGCGATCTCGATGGCGGTCGGCATCCGGCCGTGCTTCTGGCAGAGCCGCTCGATGGTCGGCCCGATGGCGAGCTGGGTCTCCTTCACCCGGCGCGGCACCCGCACGGCCCAGGTGTGGTCGCGGAAGTGCCTGCGCACCTCGCCCATGATGGTCGGCACGGCGAAGGCGAGGAAGTTGGCGCCGCGGGTGGGGTCGTAGCGGTCGACCGCGAGGACCAGCCCGAGCGAGGCGCTCTGGTGCAGGTCGTCGTAGGTTTCGCCGCGGCCGGTGAAGCGGCGCGCGATGTGGTCGGCGAGCGGGAGCGCGCGGCGCAGGATCTGCTCGCGCAGCGCGCGGCGGGCCGGGTCGTCGCCGGCCATCGCGGCGAGCTGCTCCAGCAGCGGCTCGATCCCGTCGTAGCTGTCGGTGCCCCGCTGCGTGCGGCGCGCCGTGGTCGTGTCGTGAGCTGCGACGAGTGTCATCGAGATCCTCGCTTTCCCGGTTGCCTCCACCCGGCGGGCTCGCGGGTAGAGAAAGGCGACAACCCGCGGCTACCGCCGGGCCGGACGGTCAACCGGCCCCGGACCCCGCTTTTCGCTTCAGGGATCGCACCGTGCGCGATGTTTCGCTCGGCGGATAGGAACGGGCTGGCCGCTCCGGTCGGTGGCCGGTCGACAAGCGCGCCCCCGGCCCCCGAGAATGCCAGGACGCCCGGGTTCGGGCGGCGGACACGAGGAGGTGACCGCGGTGGCCGATCGGGTGCCGCGATCCCGGCTGGGCCGGGGCGGCAGGCTGGGCCGGCTGGCCGCCGGGCAGGCCGTGCGCGGGGCCGGGGTGCGGCTGGCCATGATCGGCCGCACCGAGGAGGCCAGGCGGGTGCTCGCCGAGCGCTCCGCGCTGGCCGCGGCGCAGCAGCTGGTGACGGTGCTCGGCGGCCTGAAGGGCGCGGCCATGAAGCTGGGCCAGATGCTCTCGGTGCTCGACCTGGAGCTGGTGCCGGAGTCGCACCGCGAGCTCTTCCGGGCCAAGCTGGCCGAGCTGCGCGACCGGGTGCCCGCGGTGCCCTTCGCGAGCATGCGGCAGGTGCTGGAGGACGAGCTGGGGCCGCTCGAGCGGGTCTTCGCCGAATTCGACGCGGAGCCGATCGCGGCGGCCTCGATCGGCCAGGTGTACCGGGCCCGGCTGCACGACGGCCGCGCGGTCGCGGTGAAGGTGCAGTACCCGGGGGTCGAGGAGGCGATCAGGGCCGATCTGCGCAACCTCGACGTGTTCTCCGCGCTCTGGCGCTCCGCGCTGCCCAGCGCCGCCGACAGCGATGTGCTGGCCGAGGTGGCCCGCAGCATCGGCAACGAGCTCGACTACCCGCGCGAGGCGCGCACCCAGCACCGGGTGGCCACCCGCTACCGCGGCCACCCGTACATCCTCGTACCGGACGCGCTGCTCGAGTACTGCACCGCCCGGGTGCTGGTCACCGAGCTCGTCGACGGCCACTCCTTCGAGCACCTGCGCACGCTGCCCGCGGCCGAGCGGAACCGGTACGGCGAGCTGATCTACCGCTTCTACATCAGCACGCTCTTCCAGGACTTCGAGTTCTGCGGCGACCCGCACCCCGGCAACGTGCTGCTGGCGAGCGACGGCAGGCTGGCCTTCGTCGACTTCGGGCTCTACGACCGGATGGACCCCGTGCACGTGGATTTCGAGCGCTCCTGCCTGCGCGCGGCCGGGGAGCAGCGCGCCGCCGACCTCTACGCGGCCTGGGTCGGGCGCGGCATCATCGACCCGGCGGCCGGGGTCACCGAGGCGGAGTGCCTGGAGTACGTGTGGGCCGCGGCGGGCTGGCACCTGGTGGACGAGCCGATGACCATCACCCCGGAGGTGGCCACCGGCGCGGTGGTGCTCGCCATGGACCCGCGCGCGGCCGAGTTCCGCGGCATGCGGCACCAGCTACTGCCCCCGGAGCACGTCTTCTCCCGGCGCGCCGACCTCTTCACCTTCGCGCTGCTCGGCCAGCTCGACGTCACCGCCAACTGGCACACCCTCGCGCGGGAGTGGCTCTACGACGAGCCGCCCGCCACCGAGATCGGCGCCGCGATCGGGCGCTGGCGGGCGGCTGCGGACCGGTGATCGCCCGGGCAGACCACCAGCGCCGAGCGCAGGTACCAGAGCTGGCGCGGGTCCGAGGGGTCGAGCCCGGTGATCTCGCCGACCCGGCGCAGCCGGTGGTCGAGGGTGTTCGGGTGGATGTTCATCTGCTCCGCGGTGCGCCGCCTGCTCAGGTCGTTGCCGATGTGGATGCGCAGCGTGGCCAGCAGGTCGGGGTGCTCGAGCAGCGGCCGCAGCCGGGTGCCGAGCAGCTCCCGGCCGCGCCCCGGCCTGGTCAGCTGGTATTGCAGCGCGAGGTCGGGGAAGCGGTGCAGCCCGGGCCCGCGGCCGGACTGCTCGACGATGTCGAGCAGCTCGTGGGCGTCGTGCACCGCGGCCGAGACCCGGTCCGGGCGGGATTCGACCACCGTCGCGGTGAGCGGCACCCGCGCTGCCGCGGCCAGCGCGCGCAGCACCTCGTCCAGCTCGGCGGCGGCGGGGTGGTCGGCGGGGAGCAGCACGGTGCCGCCGTCCACCGAGAGCAGCGAGAGCGCGGCGGTGCCGAAGAGGTCGGCGAGCCCGGATTGCAGCCGGCGCAGCTTGCGCCGCGCGACCACCCGGCCGTCCAGCTGCGGCCGCTCCTCGTCCGGGTGCGGCGGGATGACGAGCGCGAGCACCGCGTACCGCTCGGCCAGCCGGATGCCGCGGGCCCGCGCCATGGCCGAGGTCGGGTGGCCGCCGAGCAGCATGGAGGTCAGGGTGTGCGCGGCCGTGCGATCCTCCATCGCCACGGCCCTGCACTCCCGGACGTAGGCCTTGCTGACCGTCGCGGTGATGACGTTCAGCAGCTCCAGGCTGACGAAGGCGCCCGCGACGATATCGGCGCGCTCGGCCGCCCCCTTCCCGCCGAAGAGCAGGTCGAGCCCGCACTCGAAGCCGACGTGCACCGCGTGCAGCACGGTCGCGATCGGGACGCCGGCCCTGGCCCAGCCCGCCGCGGCGGTCGCCAGCCGCTCGGTGCGCTCCGGGTCCTGGCTGCCCGCCAGCCGCTGGATCGCCCATTTGAGACACAGCCGCACCACGGTGGTGGTCTCCCGGCTCTGCGCGGTGGCCGCGCCGAGCGCGCCGGACTCCAGCAGCCGCGCGGTGACCTGCCTGGCCAGCACCTGCGGATCGCGCTCGAGGGTGGGACGAGCGATGCTCTCGAGCGTCACGGGTGACCTCCTCGTCGCGTGCCGTGTGTGGTGTGGAACACGGTAGGGCGCGCGCCGACTCACCTGCTACTCCGCTTTACAGATAACTGTGCGGGACTCCCCCTACCTGCCTGACCTGTTGCGATGACGGGGTCAACGGTGAGCGTGGTGACATTTGCGACCGAAAAATGCAGAAGTGCTCACTTTTGCCGCTCAGCGCGCGGCCGCGGCGCCCTCGGCGTCCAGGAAGGCGCCGATCATCCGGCCGGTCATCTCGATCGCCTCGCGCCGTGCGGTGCCGTCCACCTCCTGCGCCGAGCTCCGCAGCGCGGCGGCGAAACCGGTGTTGATCAGCACGAAGGTCATGACGTCGTAGCGGTGGTCGTCGCCGGGGCCGAGCAGCTGGATGATCAGCACCTTCACCAGCAGCCGCAGCCGGGGCTCGAACTCCGGGATGCCGCTGCTGTAGAACTGCACCCCCGCCACCAGGGCCCGGACCAGCGCGGCGTGGGCCACCAGCTCGTCGGTGATGACGGTGAGGATGTCCACCCAGACATCGGGGGCGTCCTTGCCGGAGAGGTCGAACATGCGCTGGGTGAACCGCTTCTCCACCGACTCCAGCAGCCGCGCCAGCAACTCCTCGACCAGCACCGACCGGTCGGCGAAGTAGCGGTAGACGGTGCCGATGCTGACCCCGGCCTCGGCCGCGATGCGGTTCGTGGAGGTGCCGGCGATGCCGCGCTCGCCGAAGAGCCGCGCGGCGGTGTCCAGGATGTGCTCCCTGGTGGCCTTGGCCCGGTCCTGGGTCGGCCGTCGCCGCTGTGCGGTGGTCCTCGTCGGCATCACGTCTCCCGCCTGCGCCCGGCCTGAAAATGAGCGACGCTCATCTTACCGGCCGGGCGGCGCCCCGCGGCCTTTCTGACCGGTTCGGTCACGGGCGGTGCGCGCCGCGGGCGTCGAGCGGTCGCCGCGCAAATCCCTTGGCCCGGAACCGTTGCGCGGGTAATGTTCTCGCTTCGTGTCCGGGTCGGGGAGGGGTGGGACGATGCCGGTGCTCGCGCTGCCCGGCCGCGGTGCGACGGCGGCCTACCGGCGCCTCGCGGTGGCGGGTTTCCGCAGGCAGTGGCAGTACAAGCTGGCGCTCTTCGCCGGAATGTTCACCAACAGCGTGTTCGGGCTGCTGCGCGGCGCGGTCATGCTGGCGGCGGTCGGCTCGGCGGGCTCGTTCGGCGGCTACGACGCGGCCGGCATCGGCGCCTACGTGTGGCTCTCGCAGGCGCTGCTCGGCGCGGTGCTCTTCACCGACAGCGGCGCGGAGCTGGGGGAGCGGGTGCGCAGCGGCGATATCGCGGTCGACTTCCTGCGCCCGGTCGACCTCCAGCTGGCCACCCTCGCCGGTGACCTGGGCCGGGCCACCTGCACCCTGCTGCCGCGCGGGCTGCCCACCCTCGCGGTCGGGGCGCTGGTCTACGGCGGGCTCGAGCTGCCCGGCACCCCGCTCACCTACCTGCTCGGGCTGGTGAGCGTGCTGCTCGGCACGGCCATCTCGTCGCTGACGCTCTTCGCCACCGCCCTCGTCGGCTTCTGGGTGGTGGAGACGCGCGGCATCCGGACGCTGCACCAGGTGCTCGGCTCCTTCCTCGCCGGGCTCTTCGTCCCGGTGCACCTCTTCCCCGGCTGGCTGGGCGCGATCGCCGCCGCCACCCCGTTCCCCTCGGTGCTGCAGGCGCCGGTCGACGTGCTCTCCGGCCGGGTCACCGGAGCCGCCGCGCTCGCGGTGCTGGGGGTGCAGGTGTGCTGGCTGCTGGTGATGGTGGCGCTGGGGCAGGCGCTGCTGGCGGCGGGCAGGCGCAAGCTGGAGGTGCAGGGTGGCTGAGCTCGCCCCGGTGGGGCACTGGAGCAGGCCGTACGCGGCCGTGCTCGGCTCGCGGCTGCGCGCGCAGCGCTCCTACCGGCTCTCCTTCGCCAGTGAGATGTTCGGCTCGCTGGTGGTGGGGCTGGCCGAGTTCGCCGAGGTGTGGGTGGTCTTCCACACCGTCCGGGTGCTCGGCGGGCTGGACCTGGACGCCGCGCTGCTGCTCTTCGGGCTGAGCAATACCGCCTTCGCGCTCTCCCAGGTGCTCTTCGGGCACCTGGACACGCTGCCCGCGCTGATCCGGCTCGGCCGGCTCGACATCTACCACCTGCGCCCGCAGCCGCTGCTGCTGCAGCTGATCACCAGCGACATCTCGCTGCGCCGCTTCGCCAGGGCGAGCGTCGCGCTCACCGTGCTCACGATCGGGTTGCTGCGCAACGACATCGACTGGTCCGCGGGCGCGGTCGCGCTGCTGCTGCTCACCGTGGTCTCGGGGACCGCGCTCTTCGCCGGGCTCTTCGTCGCCGCGGCGGGCTGCCAGTTCTTCCTGATCGACGGCTCGGAGCTGACCAACAGCTTCACCTACGGCGGCTCCTACGCCGCCACGCTGCCCGCCTCGGTCTTCCCGACCGGGCTGAAACTGCTGTTCGGCTTCGCCATCCCGGTGGCGTTCACCGCCTACCTGCCCACCCTCGCGCTGCTCGGGCTGCCCGGCCCGGCGCTGCTGCCGTCCTGGCTGGCCTGGCTCACGCCGGTGGCCGCGCTCTGGTCCTGGCTCCTCGGACTCGCGCTGTGGCGCACCGGAACTCGGCACTACCAGGGAGGCGGCGGCTGAATGGACGGCGCGATCATCGAGGCCACCGAGCTGACCAGGCAGTTCGTCCTGCGGCGCGGGAAGCTGCGCGGGCGCGAGACGCTGACCGCGGTGGACGCCATGAGCTTCCGGGTCGAGCGCGGCGCCGCGGTGGGCTACATCGGCGCCAATGGCGCGGGCAAGTCCACCACCATCAAGATGCTCACCGGCATCCTGGTGCCGACCTCGGGCACGGTGCGCACCTGCGGGCTGGAGCCGGTGCGGCGCAGGCGCCAGCTGGCGAGCCGGATCGGGGTGGTGTTCGGGCAGCGCTCCCAGCTCTGGTGGGATCTGCCGCTGCGCGAATCGTTCGCGATCCTGGCCGCCGTGCACCGGCTGGACCCGGACGCCGCGCGCAAGCGCACGCACACCCTGGTCGAGCAGCTGGAGATGGCGGAGACGCTGGCGACGCCGGTGCGCCAGCTCTCGCTGGGGGAGCGGATGCGGGCGGAGGTGGCGGCCGCGCTGCTGCACTCGCCGGAGCTGATCATCCTGGACGAGCCGACCATCGGGCTCGATGTGCTCTCCAAGCAGCGGCTGCGCGAGTTCCTGCGCGCCGAGCGGGCCGAGCGCGGCACCACGCTGCTGCTCACCACGCACGACATGGGCGATATCGAGCGGCTCTGCGACCGGGTGCTCGTCGTCGACCACGGCAGGCTGGCCTACGACGGCTCGCTCACCGGGCTCGCCGCGACCGTCGGCGCGCGCCGGGTCCTGGTGGTGGATCTCACCGCGCCCACTCCCGATCTCACCGATATCCCCGGTGCGACGCTCGTCGCCAGCGAGGCGGGCGGAATGCGCCAGCGGCTGGCCTTCGACGCCGAGCTGACCACCGCCGCGCAGCTGCTCGCGGCGGTCTCCGCGCGCGCCGAGGTGCGCGACCTGACCATCGAGGAGCCGGAGATCGAGGATGTGGTGCGGCGGCTCTACCGCTCCGCGCGCTGAGCGCTGTGGTCATCGACACCGCAACATGTCGGTGCCCTGCCCGATAGTGAAAACACGATGACCAACACCCCGATGGCGGCGGTGAGCCGCAGGCGAGCCGCCGCATGACACGTCCCGAAGCCCCCCGTGCCCTGCGCTTCGGCCACCGCTCCGGCGGCTGTCCGAGCCCCGAGAGCGTGCACCCCGACGACCGGCCCGCGCTGGCCGCCGCGCTGCGCGGCGGCGGCCGGTTCTGCCTGCGGCTGCGGTTGCCCGAGGGCGATCGCACCGTCGTCGTGGTCGGCGCTGCCGTCCGCGACGCCGCGGGCGCCCTGCTCGGCGCCGAGGGCTACACCGTCGACCTCACCGAGATCCTCGCCGCCGAGCAGCGCGCCGCCGTCGACGAGGCGCTGCCCGAGTACGCCCGCGGGCGCGGCGTGCTGGAGCAGGCGGCGGGCATGCTCATGCTGATCTACCGGATCGACGCGGGCCGGGCGGCCGGGATCCTGGAGTGGCGGGCCGCCGAGACCGGGCTCCCGGTCACCGAGCTGGCGCGGAGGCTCTGCGCCGCCGCCACCGCCGGCTTCCAGGTCGGGGTTCCGCTGCGCCGCCACCTGGACGATCTGCTGCTCGGCGTCGACGGGTTGCGCGACCCCGGCGCTACGGTGTCCTGATGCGCCTGCTCGCCATGGCCGACACGCACGTCCCCAAGCGCGCCCGCGACCTGCCCGCGGTGCTCTGGCGCGCGGTCGAGGCCGCCGATGTGGTGGTGCACGCGGGCGACTGGGTGGAGGCCGCGCTGCTGGACGAACTCGCCGCCCGCAGCGCCCGGCTGATCGCCGTGTACGGCAACAACGACGGCGCCGAGCTGCGCGCCCGGCTGCCGGAGGTCGCGCGCGCCGAGCTCGACGGCGTCCGGTTGGCCGTGGTGCACGAGACCGGCGCCGCCGCGGGCCGCGAGAACCGGTGCGCCCGCGCCTTCCCCGACACCGATGTGCTGATCTTCGGGCACAGCCACATTCCCTGGGACAGCACCACCGGCACCGGCCTGCGGCTGCTCAACCCCGGCTCGCCCACCGACCGCAGGCGGCAGCCCGAGCACACCTACCTGACCGCCGAGATCCGGGCGGGCGCGCTGTGTGATGTGACACTGCGTGCCGTACCGAGGAGTACGAAACGGAATCGGGGGTAGCACGCCGCGGTGACCACACCGGAGAACACCCCCCTGGACGCCGATCCCGCCGAGCAGCAAGCCCCGGACAACCCGGAGGTCGAGGTGACCGGCTACTCCGTTCCGCCGAACGAGGACCCGGACAATCCGGAAGAGCGGCGGGACTGAATCCGCCACCGGTGTCCGGCGCCGGCCTGACCGGGTGCGCGGATGGCAGCCGTGACCGAGCACCGATGACCCGCGCCGCCGACGCGGTCGGCCGGGACGGGCACGACGGCGCGGGCGAATTCTCCGCGCTGCTGGAGGACAGCGCCGAGGATCTCTACGAGAACGCGCCCTGCGGCTACCTCTCCACCCTGCTCGACGGCCAGATCGCCAAGGTCAACCGCACCCTGCTGAGCTGGCTCGGTTACACCGGCGCCGAGCTGGTCGGCAGGCGCGCGTTCGGCGACCTGCTCACGGTGGGCGGGCGGCTCTACCACGAGACGCACGTCGCGCCACTGCTCCGGATGCAGGGCGAGGTCAACGGGATCGCGCTGGAGCTGGTCGCCGCGGACGGCACCCGGCTGCCGGTCCTGGCGACCTCGGTGCTCAAGTCCGGGGCGGACGGCGCGCCGCTGCTCGTCCGCACCACGCTCTTCGACGCCAGCACGCGGCGCGCGTACGAGGCCGAGCTGCTGCGCGCCCGGCGCGCCGCCGAGGAGGAGCGCGAGCGGCTGCAGCGGCTGAACGCCATCCTGCAGCGCACGCTGCTGCCGTCGGCGCTGGAGCCGGTGCCGGGGCTGGACGTGGCCGCGCACTACCACATCGCCTCGCTCGACGAGGTCGGCGGCGATTTCTACGATCTCTTCCCGCTCGCCGAGGGGCGCTGGGGCTTCTTCCTCGGCGATGTCTGCGGCAAGGGCGCGCTGGCCGCCACCATGACCTCGCGGGTCCGGTACGCGCTGCGCGCCGCGGCGGTCTACGACCCGGACCCCGGATCGGTGCTGACCAAGCTGAACCGGGTGCTGCTCGACGCGTACCGGCCCGGCGATCCCCGGTTCTGCACGGTGCTCTACGGCAGCGTCACCCACCGCGACGGCCACGCGGAGGTCACGCTGGCGGCGGGCGGCCACCCGCCCGCGCTGCTGCTGCGGGCCGACGGCACCGCCGAGTTCCTGCGCACCCCCGGCGGCCAGCTCGTCGGGTTGCTCCCGGACGCCGAGGTCGGCACCGCGCGGGCCGAGCTGCGCCCCGGCGACACCCTGCTGCTCTACACCGACGGGCTGATCGAGGCCCGCACCGGCACCGGCCTCTTCGGCGAGGAGGCGCTGCTGGAGTTCGCCGCGGCGCGCGCCCCGGTCGGCGCCACGGCGCTGGTCGCCGATCTCGTCGGGCTGCTGGAGACGCTCGGCTCCGGCGTCACCGACGACACCGCGCTGCTCGCCCTGCACGTCCCCGGGGAACCGATCGACGGATAACCGCCTGTCTGCCACCATGATCCGGTGCTGATCGAGCTGGCGGTGGGGGATGCGTACGGTGCGGGGTTCGAGTACGCCCCGCCGGAGTTCGTCACCGCGCACAACACGCTGCGCGGCTACGCGCGGCACCCCACGCACCTCGGCATCCGTCCCGGTGCCTACACCGACGACACCCAGATGACGCTCGCCATCGCCGAGCTCCTGGTCTCCGGTGATCCGTGGACGCCCGCGAACCTGGCCGACCGGTTCGTCACCGCCTTCCGGCGGGATCCACGCGAGGGGTACGCCGGGCGGTTCCACGATTTCCTGCTGACCGTGGAAGACGGCGCGGACTTCCGGAACCGCATCCGCCCGGACAGCGACAAGAGCGGCGCCGCCATGCGCGCCGCCCCCATCGGGCTGCTGCCGACCGTCGCCGACGTGCTGCACCACGCCCGCGTGCAGGCCGCCGTCACGCACGACACCCCCGACGGCATCGCCGCCGCCCAGGCCGCCGCGCTCGCCGTGCACTACACCCACCGCGACCTCGGCCCGCTGCCGCGCGTCGGCACCTGGATCGCGGGCCACGTCCCCGGCGACTGGGGCAGGCCGTACCGCGGCAAGGTCGGCAGCAAGGGGCGGGCGAGCGTCGCCGCCGCGCTCACCGCGCTGGCGCGCAACAACTCCCTGAGCGAGCTGCTGCGCGACTGCATCGCCTTCACCGGCGATGTCGACACCGTGGCGACCATCGCGCTGGCCGCCGCCGCCCGCTCGGCCCAGGTCACCCCCGACCTGCCACCGGTGCTCGTCGAGACGCTGGAGAACGGCCGCTACGGCCGCGACTACCTCGCCGAGCTGAATACCCGGCTACTCGGCTGAGCCCGGCCGCACCAGCGTCAGGTACGCCACCCCGGCGCACACCAGCACCACCAGCATGACCACCGCCATGGGCAGCGGGCTGTGCCCGCCGAACGCCCCCGCCACCGGCGAGGCGACGGCGCCGAACAGGAACTGGGTGCCGCCGAGCACCGCCGAGGCGGCTCCCGAGGCGTGCCTGCCCAGCGCCTGCCCCAGGCTCATGCTCGCCGGGAACACGCCGCCGATCCCCGCGGCCACGAAGAACAGGCACCCCCAGGTGATCGCCGGGCTCCCGCCCACCGTCGCCACCAGCAGCACATGCGCCAGCGCCGCGGCCGCGCCGAGCGCGATCGAGCAGCCGAGCAGCGCTCGAACCGGCACCCGGCCCGCCAGCGCGCCGAAGACCGCGCCGGCCAGCAGCATGCCGCCGGCGTTCACCGCGAACACCAGGCTGTAGAAGGCGGCCGAGCTGCCGTATACGTCCTGGAAGACGAAGCTCGACCCGGCGATGTAGGCGAAGAGCGCGGCGGCCGCGAAGCCGAGCGTCAGCGCGCAGCCGAGGAAGGCCCGGTGCCGCAGCAGCCCGGCCATGGCCGCGAAGGTGCCGCCGACCCCGCCCGCGTGCCGCCGCTCGGCGGGCAGCGACTCCGGCAGCAGCGCCAGCACCGCCACCAGCAGCACCGCGCCGAAGGTCGCGAGCACCACGAACACCGTGCGCCAGCTGCCCGCCGCGAGCACCGCGGTGCCGAGCACCGGCGCCGCCACCGGCGCCACCCCGAGCACCATGCCGAGCAGTGAGAAGTACCGCGGCAGCCGGGGCCCGTGGAATAGGTCGGTGAGCACCGCGCGGGCCAGCACCATCCCCGCCGCGCCCGCGACGCCCTGCAGGAAGCGGGCGACGTTCAGCGCCGCGATGCCCGGCGCCAGCGCGCAGAGCAGCGAGAGCACCGCGAAGAGCGCCACCCCGGCCAGCAGCGGCCCGCGCCTGCCCAGCTTGTCGCTGAGCGGGCCGATGAGCAGCTGCCCCACCACCAGCCCGGCCAGGAACGCCGTCATGGAGAGCTGCACCGCCGAATCGCTCGCGCCGAGCGCGCGGCCCATCTCCGGGAAGCCGGGGACGTACATGTCGATGGCGAACGGCCCCACCGCGGTGAGCGCGCCGAGCAGCACGATGATCGCGGCGGTGCGGCGTGTACCGGCGCGTCCGGCGTCGGGTGTGGTCTTCGCGGTGACTACCATGGGCTAAACGGTAACAATTCGTTTACCGGTTAACAATCAGGGGTCGCATGACGCTGCCGCACACCACCGCCGGGGTCCAGGCGCTCTGGGCCGAAGCCCGGCCCGACCTGGACACCTCGCCCATGGCCGTGGTCGGGCCGCTCAAGCGCATCCAGCGGCTGCTCGCGGCCGCTACCGAGCCGCTCTACGACGGCGCTCCGCTCACCGCGCCCGAGCTGGACGTGCTGATCAAGCTGCGGCACACCGCGGAGCCGGTGATCGCGCGCCGGCTGGCCGAGAGCATGAGCTGCTCGCCCGCCGCCATCAGCAAGACGCTGGCCAAGCTGGAGCGGCGCCGCTTCATCGAGCGCCGCGCCAGCCCCGCCGACCGCAGGGCCGCGCTCGTGACCTGCACCGACTCCGGCAGCAGCGCGGTCGACGCGCTCTTTCCGTGCCAGCTCGCGGTGGAGGCCGAGCTGCTCGCCGGGCTCGGCGCCGACCGGGAACGGGTGATCGAGGCGCTGAACCTGCTCGCCGCGGTGCTGGAGCGCAACCTCCGAAGCTGACATCGCGGTGTTGACTTGCGCGAAGCCCCGGGCCACACTCCGTTAGTTGACATGACTGTCACGTCAGAGTGTATCGAGGAGAACGCGGCATGATCCTGAGCGATATCGTCGAGTACGGCGCGCGCAAGCACCCCGAGCGGATCGCGCTGCGCTTCGAGGACGAGACGGTGAGCTACGCCGGGCTCCGGGATCGCTGCCGCCGGCTGGCGAACGCGCTGCTCGGGGTGGCCGCGCCGGGGGACCGGGTGGCGATCCTGGCCGGCAACTGCCTGGAGTACCTCGACTGCTACTACGGCGTCCCGATGGCCGGAATGGCGCTGACCGTCCTCAACTTCCGGCTGCACCCCGATCAGGTCGCCCAGCTCGTCGAGCACGCCGAGGCGAGCGTGCTGGTGGTGTCGGCGGAGCTGCTGCCCGCGGTGCGGGACCGCGTTCCGGCCGTGCGCACGGTGCTCGTGATCGGCGGCGAGTCCGAGCCGGGAGTGCTCGGCTGGGACGACTTCACCGCACCCGCCCCGGCCGAACCCCCCGCGGTGCGGCCGGAGCCGGACGACCCCGCCTGGCTGGTGTACACCAGCGGCACCACCGGCAAGCCCAAGGGCGCCGTGCTCACGCATCGCAACCTGCTCGCCGCCATCACCTCCTCGGCGATGCGGTGGCCGGTGCGAGCGGACACCGTCTTCCTGTTCTGCTTCCCGCTGTGCCACGTCGGCGGGTACGTGACCATGATCAACCACCTGGTCGGCAGCACCGTCGGGTTCCTGCGCGGCTACGACACCGCGACCTTCCTGCGGCTGGTCCCGCACTGGCAGGTGACCCACACCGGGCTCGCGCCCACGATGATCAACTTCCTGCTCCAGGAACCCGCGCTGGCCGAGCACGACCTGAGCTCGCTGCGCGCCATCGGCTACGGCTCCTCCGCCATCCCCGCGCCGGTGCTGCGCGCCGGGCTCGACCGCCTCGGCTGCGACTTCTTCCAGGGCATGGGCATGACCGAACTGGCGGGCAATGTGCTGCACTTCGACGAGGCCGAGCACCGCCGCGCCGCCGACGGCGAGCCCGGGCTGCTCGCGGCCGCGGGGAAGCCCATGCCGCTGGCCGATATCCGGATCGTCGACCCGGAGCTGCGGGAGGTGCCGGTCGGCGCGGTCGGCGAGCTGGTGGTGCGCGGGGACCAGGTCATGGCCGGGTACTGGCGCGATCCCGAGGCCACCGCCGCCGCCTTCACCGACGGGTGGTTCCACACCGGCGATCTGGTGCGCCGGGACGCGGAGGGGTTCGTCTACGTGGTGGATCGGATGAAGGATCTGATCATCAGCGGCGGGGAGAACGTGGCCTCGCTGAGCGTCGAGGAGGCGCTGTACCGGCACCCCGCCGTCGCCGAGGCGGCGGTCATCGGCGTGCCCGACGACACCTGGGGTGAGCTGGTGTGCGCCGTCGTCGTGCTGCGCGCGGGGGCCGTCGCCACCGCCGCGGAGATCGTGGCGGCGTGCCGGGAGCACCTGGGCGGGTTCCAGGTGCCGCGGCGGGTGGAGTTCGTGGCGGAGCTGCCGCGGAATGTCACCGGGAAGGTGCTGAAGCGCGATCTGCGCGAGTGGTTCTCGCCCGCTCGGATCTAGGCAGTGTTGCGAAGTCGCTGTCATTGGTCGCGCAGCCAGTGGTTGATGGCAGCGATGTGGATGCTGGCGAGGTAGCGGACTGCGAGTTTGTCGTAGCGGGTCGCGACGGCTCGGTGTTGTTTGAGCTGGTTGATACCGCGTTCGACAGCGTTGCGGTCGCGATAGACGACCGGGTCGCATGCCGGTGGCCGGCCACCGGCGCGGCCGCGGTTGCGGCGGTGTCGGAGCTGGTCGGCCGGGCTCGGGATCGTGGCCGCGATGCCGTGACGGCGTAGCCAGGTCCGGTTCGCGCGGGAGGAGTAGGCCTTGTCGGCCAGCACCCGATCCGGCCGCCGCCGCACCCGGCCCGGCCCGCGGCGTGGCACCGAGATGGCGTCGAGAACGAGCGGCAGGTGCGGGCTGTCACCGGCTTGTCCCGCGGTGAGCAGGATCGCCAAGGGTTTGAGTCCTTGTTCGCAGGCCAAATGGAGTTTCGTGGTCCACCCGCCTCGTGAGCGGCCCAGCCCGTGATCGGCGGGCTCACCGGTCGTGCCGGGGCGGGCGCCGGCGGCGTGCTGGTGGGCGCGCACGATCGTGGAATCCACACTGACCTGCCAGTCGATCGATCCGGCGGCGTCGGCGTAGACCTGCAGCATCTTCCAGATCAGCACCCAGGCTCCGTTGTGTTGCCAGCGCCGGAACAACCCGTAGACCGCCTGCCAGGACCCGTAGCAGGTAGGGACGTCGCGCCAGGGTGAACCGACCCGGGTCCGCCAGCGGATTCCGTCGATGAGCTGGCGTCTGTTCCATTGTGGCGGGCGGCCCGCCTTCTTCGCGCGGGGCAGTAGCGGTTCCAGTCGTGCCCATTGGGCATCGGAGAGATCCGCTCGTCCCGCGGCCGTTACGCTGGCCACGAGGTCTCCGGTCGGTGCATGTTTTGCTTGGTCGCTCAACACCACTACCGGAGACCTCGCCACATCACCTCACCGGGACACCCAGCCGGTCAACCGTTTCCAGGCCACCCGCTGCGGCCTGCAGGGATCACTTCGCAACACGGCCTAGTGCGCGCGGGTGCGGTCGCCGAACCCGGCTAGCGCGCGTGGCGCGGGTTCGAGACGCGGAGCCGGGCGAGCACGGCGGCCGTCATGGCTCGGCGGACCGCGTCGTCGCGGTAGTCGACCGCACCCGAGCGGAGCTGTTCGGCGAGTTCGGCTTCCGGAATCGGGACGGTGTCGCCGGTGGCGAGTTCGCGGCCGGCGGTGCGCAGCAGGGAGACGCAGATGCGCAGGAGGTAGCGCTCGCGGTCGGTGCCTGCCGTGATGTCGTCACCGAGCGTGCCCGCTACCAGCTCGAGGAGTTCCGGGAGGGTGGGTCTGCCGTGGATCGGCGCCGAGTACGGCACCGGGTCGGGAGCCGGGACGTCGGCGAGCAGGCCGATGACCGCGAGCAGGTCGTACTCCGACTCGCAGACCCGGCGCCCGACGGCGGCCAGCTCCAGCGACGGCTCGGCGCCGCTGAAGTGCCGCTCGGCCTGGAAGCGGCTCAGCACCAGCCAGCGCAGCGTCCCGTACACCTCCCACCAGTGCAGCTCCGGCGCGGTGGGGCGGTACCCGGTGACCGCGGCGTAGCCGTCGAGCAGCTGTTCGCGGGTGCCGACCCCGGCGACCGGCGGCGCGGCGCCGAAGCGCCAGGCGCGCACGCAGAGCCAGCCGAGGTCCTCGATGGGGTTGCCGAGGTGCGCGAGCTCCCAGTCCAGGACGGCGCGCACGCCGGTGCCGTCCACGAGCAGGTTGCCGAGGCGGAAGTCGCCGTGCACCAGGGCGCGGGGCCGGTCGGCCGGACGGTGTTCGCGCAGCCAGCGCAGCCCGGCCTCCACCGCGGGGCGCGGGTCGCGGAGATCCCGGTGGACCGCTTCGATGGCGTCGAGCGGATCGGTGTCGGCCAGCATGCCGAGCGTGTCGACCGGCGTGCCGTGCACGGCGCCGAGCACCCGGCCCAGCTCGGTGGCCAAACCGGTGCGCACGGCGGCGAACTCGGGGTCCCGCAGCACCTTCCGCGGCAGTGCCTCACCGGCGACGTGCTCGGTGAGGATGAAGGGCGCCTCGATGCCGGGCGCGGTGTCCCCGGCGGCGAGCACGGCGGGCACCGGCACCCCGGCCGCCGCGGCCGCGCGCAGACACGCCACCTCGGCGCGCATCCGTGCGGCGTCACCGTGCCCGGGCGGGTCGCGGCGCAGCACCGCGGGGTACTCGCCGGGAAACGCCCAGGTCTCCCGGCTGGCGCCGCCGGTGAGCTGCCGCGGCTCGCCCACCTCCGTCCCGAGCAGCGCGGACACCCCCGCGCGCAGCGTCACCGCCACGGCGCCGCCTCCGGCGAGCGCAGCAGCCGCCGCGCGGTGGACATGCGATGCACCTCGTCCGGCCCGTCGTAGACCCGGGCGTACCGGGCCTGCCGGTACATCCGCTCCAGCGGGGTGTCGGCGGTGAGGCCGAGCGCGCCGTGCACCTGGATCGCCCGGTCGACCACGTCGTGCAGCATGCGCGCGCCCCAGAACTTGACGAGCCCGATGCGCACGCGGGCGTCCTCGCCGGCGTCCATGGCCCGCGCGGCGTCCAGCGTCATGAGCCGGGCCGCGTGGATCTGCGCGGCCGACTCGGCGACGTACCGGTGCACCTCGCCCTTGTCGGCCAGCAGCGAGCCGTGCGCGTAGCGGGTGTTGGCGCGCTCGCAGAGCAGCTCGTAGGCGCGCTGCGCCTGGCCGAGCCAGCGCATGCAGTGGAAGATCCGCCCCGGGCCGAGCCGGTCCTGGGCGACGGCGAAGCCGCGGCCGCGCGCGCCGAGCAGGTTGGCGGCGGGCACCCGGACGTCGGTGAGCCGTACCTCGTAGTGGTCGCTGGGGTCGTGGCCCATGGTCGGGATGGCGCGCAGCACCTCGAAGCCGGGGGTCCCGGCGGGGACGATGATGGCGCTGATCCGGCCGTGCGGCGGGGTCTCCTCCGGCTCGGTGCGGGCGAAGACCGTGCAGTACCCGGCCTCGGCCGCGCCGGTGGTGAACCACTTGTGGCCGTTGACGACCCAGGTGTCGCCGTCGAGCTCGGCGCGGGTCTCGATGAGCGTCGGGTCGGAGCCGGCGACCCCGGGTTCGGTGAGCGCCACCGAGGGCAGCACCTCCCCGGCGACCATCGGCGGAATCCAGCGCGCCTGCTGTTCCTCCGTGCCGTGCCGGTGCAGCATGAGCGTGTCCTGCATGGAGACCGACCCCACCGCGAGCTGCCCGAACTCCGAGCGGCCGATGATCTCGTTCAGGTAGACGAAGTCCAGGAACGGCACCCCGCCGCCGCCCACCTCGGCCGGGTGCCCGAGCGCCCACAGCCCGCGCGCCTTGGCCGCCGCGCGCAGCTCGGCCAGCGCGGCCGCGGCCCGCTCGCCGCCCGCGATCAGCACCGGCTCGGCCGGGATCACCGCGCCGTCGACGAATTCCCGCATGCGGGAACGCAGCTCGGCGCTCATCGCGGCCCGGCCGCGCGCAGCACCGCGGTGGCGGCGGAGTCGGCGTACTCGTCGATGCGGGTGATCCGGCCGTCCGCGATCCGGACGAAGAGGCTCGCGGGCACCTCCAGCGGCCCGTGCCCGGGCAGCGTGGCCCGCAGCACGTGCTGCTGGGCGAAGCCGTCGGCGAGCGGATGCCGCCGGATCTCCTCGTAGCGCAGGTCGTTTACGGTGCGGGCGAGCCAGCGCAGGACGCGCAGGTTCTCCTCGACGGTCTGCTCGCGGCCGTCGTCGTTGTGCCAGATCCTGGCGTCCGGGTCGTACAGCGCGGTGAGTGCCGCGGTATCGCCCGCGCGCACCGCGGCGAAGAAGCGATCGGCCAGGTCGTTCATGGGGTGACTCCGTCTCGGGGTGGTTCGGGGGCGGGCACCAGCGGCCCGCCCGCCGCGAGCAGGGCGCTGCTGAGCGGCCTGCCGAGCAACCGCCCGGCCAGCCGGGCGGCGTCGAGCACCGCGGCGATATCGATGCCGGTGGCAATGCCGCCGTCCTCGAACAGGTAGGCCAGCTCCTCGGTGGCGATATTGCCGCTGGCGCCGGGGGCGAAGGGGCAGCCGCCGAGCCCGCCCACCGAGGCGTCGAAGCGGCGGATGCCGAGTGTGTAGGCGGCCCAGGCATTGGCGAGCCCCTGGCCGCGGGTGTCGTGCAGGTGGATGCCGAGTTCGAGCTCGGGAACGGCGGCGCGGACCCGGGTGAGGACGTCGGTGGTGCGCACCGGGGTCGCGGTGCCGACGGTATCCGCGATCGAGAGCGAGTCCGCGCCGGAATCGGCGGCACGCCCTGCGATCTCGGCGACCCGCGCGGGCGGGGTGCGGCCGTCGAACGGGCAGTCGAAGGCGATCGCCACGATCACCTCCAGGTGGCCTCCCGCCGCGTGCACCAGCTCGGCGATCGGCGCGATCAGCGCGATCGAATCCTGCACGCTGCGGCCCACATTGGCCCGGCTGTGCCCGTCGGAGGCGGAGACCACGTACTCCAGCTCGGTGACCCCGGCGGCCAGCGCGCGGCGCACCCCGCCCACCCCGGCGACCAGCGCGGAGAAGGCGATGTGCGGCCAGCGGACCAGCTCGGCGGCGACCGCCTCGGCATCGGCCAGCGCGGGGACGGCGCGCGGCGAGACGAAGGAGGTGGCCTCGATCCGGCGCACCCCGGTCGCGGCGAGCGCGGTCAGCAGCTCCAGCTTGGCGGCGGTCGGGATGGGGTGTTCGATCTGCAGGCCGTCGCGCGGGCCGACCTCGCGGATCTCGACCTCGGGGGTCACGCGATCGTGCCCCGGTCGCGCAGCGCGGCGAGCCGGGCCGGGTCGTAGCCGAGCACCTCGGTGAGCACCTCGTCGGTGTGCGTGCCCGGCCTGCTGGCGCCGCCCCAGCGCACCCCGCCCGCGGTCGCGCTGAGCTTGGGGATCACCCCGACGCCCTTGACCGGCTCCGGGTCGTAGCCGGGGTCGCCCGGGTGCACCGAGGGGTCCACGTGGTCGACGAAGAGCCCGCGCGCGGTGAACTGCGGGTCCACCATGACCTCGGCGACGGTGTTCACCGGCCCGGTGACCACCTGGTGCTCGGTGAGCAGCGCGATCAGCTCGGCGGCCGGGAACGTTCCGGCCCAGGCCCCGATCAGCTCGTCGAGGTCGTCCTGGTTGGCGCCGCGCGCGGTGTGCGTGGCGTAGCGCGGGTCGGTGGCGAGCTCGGGGCGGCCCATGGCGCCGGCCAGCCGGGCGAAGAGGGTGTCCTGGTTGGCAGCGATGATCACCCAGAGGCCGTCCGCGCTGCGGTAGAGGTTCGAGGGCGCGACCCGGTCCAGCCGGGTGCCCGACGGCTGCCGCACGTGGCCGGTCTTGTGGTAATCCGGCACCGTCGACTCCTGGATGGCCAGCGCCGCCTCGGTGAGCGCCGCGTCCACGACCTGCCCGCGCCCGCTGCGGGTGCGGGCGAAGAGCGCGGCGAGCACGCCCTGGAAGGCGAACATGCCGGCCAGCGTGTCGCCGAGCGAGAGCGCCAGCCGCGGCGGCGCCTGGCCCGGGAAGCCGTTCAGGTAGCGCAGCCCGCTGATGCCCTCGGCGACCGAGGCGTACCCCGGCCGCGCGGCGTAGGGCCCGGTCTGGCCGTAGCCGGAGACCCGGGCCAGCACCAGCCCCGGCGTCAGCGCGCTCAGCACGTCCCAGCCCAGCCCCCAGCGCTCCAGGGTGCCGGGGCGGAAGCTCTCCACCACCACGTCGGCGGTCGCGACGAGCTCCAGGAAGACCTCGCGCCCGGCCGGGGTGCGCAGATCGAGGCTCACGCAGCGCTTGTTGCGGGCGTGCACCGACCAGAAGTACTGGTGGCCGCCGGAGGCCTGGCCCCAGTCGCGCAGCGGGTCGGGGCGGTCCGGCGCCTCGATCTTGACCACGTCGGCGCCCATGTCGCCGAGCAGCCTGCCGCAGTACGGCCCGGCGATGAGCGTGCCGAGCTCCAGCACCCGGATGCCGTCCAGCGCGCCGGTCACTTCCCGGCCTCCGGTGCGAGGCCGAGCGCGCCGAGGCACATCCGGTCGAGGGTGTCGAGCAGCGCGGCCTCGTCGGCGGCGTCGCCCTGGATGAGCCAGAGGTAGAGGGTGTGGTCGACCATGGCGGCCATGGCGCGGGCCGCGAGCACCGGATCGAGCCCCCGGTCGGCCAGCCCCTCCTGCTGCCAGCGCGCGATGGCCCGCGCGGTGCGGTCGATGAGCTGCTTGCGGTGCTCGTGCCGCAGTTCGCGGAAGTCGTCGTTGAAGGTGGCGACCTGCTCGACGATCGCCATCATCTTCGCGTTGCGCCGATACGCCTGGTAGTAGGAGCGGTTCGAGGCGACCAGCCGCTCGGCGGGGGAGAGGCCGGGATCGGCGGGCTCGCGGCGGTGCACGTCCTCGAAGAGCTGGGTGCTCAGTTCCTTGAAAACGTGCTCCTTGGACTCGAAATAGCGGTAGAACGTGCCGTAGGAGACATCGGCCTCCTGCACGATCAGCTCGACCCGGCACTCCGGGAAGCCGACCGTCTCGAACACGGTGCGGGCAGCGGCGAGCAGCGCGTCCCTGGTCCGGCGGCCACGGGGGGTCAGCGTCTCGGCGGTATTGACAGACGTCTTGGGCACACCCACACTTTCCCCATAGATGACATGACTGTCAAGTCAGCTGGGAAGGATCACCATGGGGAACGCCAAGTACGAGCTACGGGGGATCAACCACCTCGCCCTGGTCTGCGCGGATATGCGGCGCACCATCGATTTCTACTCCGGCGTGCTCGGCATGCCGCTGATCAAGACCATCGAGCTCCCCGGCGACCTGGGGCAGCACTTCTTCTTCGACTGCGGGGGCGGCAATACCCTCGCCTTCTTCTGGCTGGCCGACTCACCGGACGCCGCACCGGGCCTCGCCGCGCCGAAGGGGCTGCCGGACGAGGGCGAGCTGGCCAGCGCGGTCGGCTCGATGAACCACGTGGCCTTCGCGGTGCCGCCGGAGCAGTTCGACGCGTACTTCCGGCGCCTGGCCGACGAGGGCGTGAAGGTCAGCCGGATCCTGAACCACGACGACAGCGCCCGCGGCGTCTCCCGCGACGTGCACCCCGGCACCTTCGTGCGCTCCTTCTACTTCCAGGACCCGGACGGCGTGCTGCTCGAATTCGCCTGCTGGACCCGGACCTTCACCGCCGACGACGTCGCGCACGAGCCGCGCACCGCCGCCGACCGCCGCACCCCGACCCCGTCCTGACCCCCGTTCCACCCGAGAGGAATCGCCGTGCCCCGCTTGCGTGAGGTGCCCCGCGCCGAAGTCACCGACGAGAAGATCCTGTTCTTCTACGACCGCCTGTTCGGCCCGGACCGGGATCCGGCCGTCGACCACGGCACCATCCACGCCACCCCCGGCGACTGGTGGACCGTCTTCGCCCAGTCGCCGGATGTCTTCCGGCACGCCGTGCGCGGCTTCGCGCTCTACCGCAACGCCCAGCTCGACCCGCTGCTGCGCGAGCTGGGCCAGAGCCGGGCCGGCTTCGCCAGGGGCAGCCAGTTCGTCTTCTCCCAGCACTGCAAGCAGATGCGCTCGCTCGGCATGCCGGAGGAGAAGATCGCCGCGATCCCGCACTGGCAGGTGAGCACCGCCTTCTCCGACCTGGAGCGCGCGGTGCTGGCCTACACCGACGGACTGGTGCTGGACGGCGGGCGGGTGCCGGACGGCGTCTTCGAGGTGCTGAAGGAGCATCTGAGCGACCCGGAGATCCTGCAACTCACCTACATCACCGCCATGTACGACATGCACGCCACCATCTGCCGCGCGCTGCGGCTGGAGTTCGACGACCGGCCGGAGCCGATCGAGGAGTTCCAGGTGCCGGAGGGGGTCGAGGTGCGGGACCTGTCGGCGGATCTGTCGGGGGAGTAGGTCGGCTTCGCGTCGCGGCGGTGCCGAGCGTGCTGGTGCGCAGGGTGAAGCCTTCGTCGCCGATCGCCACTGGGCGCGGGTGTAGTTCCGCTCCCGGTCGAAGCGCCACTGCTCCGGCTCCGCGAACCCGGCCGCGGCCCGGATGTCCGCGGCGACCTTCGCGAACCCCGCCCGGTAGACCTCGTGCGCCGAGGGGCCGGAGGGCGGGACGAACGGCGAGTCCGGCACCGCCGCCAGGAACGCCGCGGCGAGGGCCTCCGCGATCGGCGCGGGTGGCGCGAAGACAGTGCGAGAGGGGGCGGATCGCGGTCGATGCCGATCCGAGGGCGCTGGCGCTCGCGCTGGTCGGCGGCGGCCACCTGCTCGCCGCGGGCACGACGCCGGACCCCGATGGAGTGCGGGCGCCGGCCGACGCGGTGCTGGCCGACGTCGTGACCCGCCGCTTGCTCTGATCCCCCGAACCCCGCCCGCGCACGGGCTGCACCACGCGACCCGGTCCGGTCAAGGTTTCGCTCAGTCTGCGTCAATGGGTTCAAACCCCGCCCCGACCTCGGGACACTGCGAAGTGCCGCAACGGCCTGGCTACCGAGGGAGTGGATGATGACCGCGAATACCGTCCTCAACGATGTCGATATCGAGGCCGTGGGCGGTCTCGTGCGGGCGATCCAGGAGAACCCGGAGAAGGCGCAGACCACGTGGGCCGCGCACGTGGCCTGGAAGGGCGCGTTCGCCTCGGAGTCGAGGGTGCGGCAGTTCGCGCCCGCGCCGTCGGACGAGCCCGCCGCGCTCGGCGGTGGTGACACCGCGGCGAACCCGGTGGAGCAGCTGCTCGGGGCGCTCGGCAACTGCCTGGCGGTCGGGTACGCGGCCAATGCCACGGTGGCCGGGATCGAGCTCAAGGACCTGAAGGTCGACCTCAGGGGCGATCTGGATCTGCACGTCTTCCTCGGCCTGGCCGAGGGGCACGCGGGGTTCGAGTCGATCACCGCGACGGTGACCATCGATTCCGACGCCACCCCGGAGCAGATCGCCGAGCTGCACGCCAAGGTGCAGGCCAGCTCGCCGGTCGGGCACACCCTGCGCAACGCGGTGCCGGTGGAGGTGCGGCTTGGCTGAGAAGAGCGCCGCCGGGGCCGTCGGCTGCTGTAGGGTCGCGGCGCATGGCTGATCGTGAATACGGGTTCCGGACCAGGGCGATTCACGCGGGGAACATCCCGGACGCGGTGAGCGGTTCGCGGGCGCTGCCGATCTACCAGTCGGCGGCCTTCGTCTTCGACGACACCGCCGACGCGGCCGCCCGGTTCGCCCTGCAGAAGTACGGCAATGTCTACTCCCGGCTGGCGAACCCGACGGTCGCCAGCTTCGAGGAGCGGATCGCCAGCCTGGAGGGCGGGCTCGGCGCCGTCGCCACCGCGAGCGGGCTGGGCGCGGAGTTCATCACCTTCGCCGCGCTGGCGGGCGCGGGCGACCACATCGTGGCGGGCGCGCAGCTCTACGGCGGCACGCTCACCCAGCTGGACAACACGCTGCGCCGCTTCGGCGTCGAGACCACCTTCGTCGCCTCGGACGACCCCGCGGCCTATGCCGCCGCCGTCACCGAGCGCACCAAGCTGATCTTCGTGGAGACGGTGGCGAACCCCTCCGGCGGCATCGCCGATATCGAGGGGCTGGCCGACGTCGCGCACGCCGCCGGGGTGCCGCTCATCGTCGACTCGACCATCGCGACGCCGTACCTGAACCGGCCGCTGGAGTGGGGCGCCGATATCGTGATCCACTCGGCCACCAAGTTCCTCGGCGGGCACGGCACCACGCTCGGCGGCGTGGTGGTGGAGTCCGGCCGGTTCGACTGGCACAACCCGCGCTTCCCGCTCTTCGACGAGGTGGTGCCGCACTACGGCGGGCTCACCTGGAACGGCAACTTCGGCGAGTACGCCTTCCTGACCCGGCTGCGCGCCGAGCAGCTGCGCGATATCGGGCCGTCGCTGGCCCCGCAGGCCGCCTGGCAGCTCGCGCTCGGCGTGGAGACGCTGCCGCTGCGCATGCAGAACCACGTGGACAATGCCCGCGCGGTGGCCGAGTGGCTGGCGGCCGATCCGCGCGTCGACTTCGTGAACTGGGCCGGGCTGCCCGCGCACCCGCACCACGAGCGCGCCGCCAAGTACCTGCCGCTCGGGCCGGGCAGCGTCTTCGGCTTCGGCGTCAAGGGGGGCCGCGAGGCGGGCCGCACCTTCATCGAATCGCTGGACCTGGCAAGCCATCTGGCCAATATCGGCGACACCAAGACGCTGGTCATCCACCCCGCCTCGACCACGCACGCGCAGCTCACCGAGCAGCAGCTGGTCGAGGCCGGGGTGGCGCCGGGGCTGGTGCGGATCAGCGTCGGGCTGGAGGATGTGGACGACATCCTGCACGACCTGGACCAGGCATTGCATGCCGCGTCGAAGGAGGTGGCGGCATGAGCGATGTCGTCGAAACCCACACCGTCAACGGGCTGACGCTCTCGCTGCCCGCGGATTCGCCCCGAGCGAAGCAGCTGCACAGCGAGCGCACCTGGCTGGGGCCCTCGGCCAAGGAGCGGCTGAAGATCCTGCGCCGGGCCAAGACCATCGCGGTGGTCGGCTTCTCCACGAATCCGGCGCGGGCCAGCTACTTCGTCGGCACCTACCTGGTGCAGTCCACCGACTACACGGTGTACTTCATCAACCCCAACGCGGCCGGGCGCAGCGTGCTCGGCCACGAGATCCACGGCTCGCTCGCCGACCTGCCGGAGACCCCGGATGTGGTCTGCGTCTTCCGCAAGGCGAGCGATATCCCGTCGGTGGTCGACGAGGTCGCCGCGCTGACCCCGGCGCCGGTGCTCTGGGTGCAGCTCGGCATCTGGAACGAGGACGCCGCCAGGGACGCGGAGGCCCGCGGCCTGACCGTCGTGATGGACCGCTGCCTGAAGATCGAGCACGCCCGCTTCCACGGCGGGCTGCACCTGCTCGGCTTCGACACCGGCCAGATCACCGCCCGCAAGACCGTCCGCTAGTCCGCACGATTCAGGAGGTATCGCCCATGACCGGAACCGCCCCCGCCGTCGACAACGGCGTCAATGTCGAGCACCTGCTCGGCGCCCGCGCCGCGCTGGCCGACAGCCCGGAGATCGCCGAGTTCGAGTGGCGCTCGACGGTGAGCTGGGTGCGCGGCACGCACAGCCGGACCGAGGTGGAGACCTTCTACGGCCTCGGCGGCGAGCAGGCGCACACCAAGAAGTTCACCTTCGACGCCGACCACCCGCCGCAGTTCGCGGCCGAGGACAACGGCATCACCCCGGCCGAGTACGTGCTGGTGGCGCTGGGCTCCTGCCTGACCGCGGGCATCGCCTCGGTCGCGCAGCAGCGCCAGATCAAGCTGAACTCGGTGGTCGCCACCGTGCGCGCCGACTTCGACCTGCACGGCATCCTCGGCGCCGACCCCGAGGTGCGCAATGGCTTCTCCAACATCACCGTCGACTACAACATCGACGCCGACGCCTCCCCGGCCGATATCGAGGCGCTGGTCGCGCAGTCGCAGAAGCGCTCCGCGGTCTACGACGCGCTGACCAACCCGACCAATGTCGAGGTCAAGGTCAACGCGTCCTGATGCCCGCCACGACCACCGTGGTGGTCGGGGCAGGCCACAACGGCCTGGCGATCAGCCGCCACCTGGCCGCCCGCTCGATCGACCACGTGGTCCTCGAGCGCGGCCGGGTGGCGCACTCCTGGCGCACCCAGCGCTGGGATTCGCTGCGTCTGCTTACGCCCAACTGGATGACCCGGCTGCCCGGCCACGCCTACGACGGCGACGACCCCGACGGCTACCTGAGCGCCACCGAGGTAGCGGAGTTCGTGACCGGCTACGCCGCGGCCTCGGCCGCCCCGGTGCGCACCGAGACCACGGTGACCGCGGTGCGCGCCACCGACGCCGGCTTCACCGTCGCCACCGACCGGGGTGACTGGTCGGCGCGCAGCGTGGTGCTCGCCGCCGGCGCCACGACCGCCCCGCTGCCCGCGCTCGCCGCCGCGCTGCCGGACGGCATCGAATCGCTTGCCGCACTGGACTACCGGAATCCGGCGCAGCTGCCCGAGGGCGGGGTGCTCGTAGTCGGCGGCGCCGCCAGCGGCGTGCAGATCGCCGAGGAGATCCACCGCTCCGGCCGCCCGGTGACGCTCGCCACCGGCGAGCACGTCCGGGTGCCGCGGCGCTACCGGGACCGCGACATCCTGTGGTGGCTGGACCGGATCGGGCTGCTCGACGAGCGCTTCGACCGGATCGACGACCTCGTGCGCGCCCGCAACCTGGCCTCCTTCCAGCTGGTCGGCGGCGGCCGCACGGTCGACTTCAACGCGCTGCAGGAGCAGGGCATCCGGCTGGTCGGCAAGCTGGCCGGGATCCGGGACGGGAAGGCGCAGTTCTCCGGCTCGCTGCGCAATGTGGTGACGCTGGCCGACCTCAAGCTGAACCGCCTGCTGGACAGCATCGACGCGCACGCCGGCGGCACCGGCGAGCGCCCCGAGCCGACCCGGGTGCCGGACTCGCCGCTGCTGCTCGACCTGACCCGCGGCGAGATCCGCTCGGTGGTGTGGGCGACCGGCATCAAGCCGGACCACTCCTGGCTGGAGGTGCCCGCCTTCGACCCGCGCGGGCGGCTGCGGCACCACGGCGGCGTGGTGGACTGGCCCGGGCTCTACGTCACCGGGCTGCCGGTGCTGCGGCGCAGGCGCTCCACCTACATCGACGGCTCCGGGGCCGATGCCGCCGAGCTCACCGCGCACCTCGCGGAGCACCTCGGCGGCTCGGACCCGCACCCGCAGCCGATCGAGGCGAGCTAGGGCCTCGGAGTCCCAGCCGGGCCACGGAGGAATCCGGCTGGACTCCGAGACCGGGCCTAGCGCTTCGGGGCGACCAGTTTGGCTCCCGACCAGTCCGGCGCGACCGTCGCGGAGCTGGTCTGAGCCAGCCCGGCCGTACGCGCCGCGTCGGCGATATCGCTGGGCTCGACGTAGCCCTCCCGCCCCGTCTTGGGGGTGAGCAGCCACAGCGTGCCGCCGCTGCCGAGGGAGCCGTTGGCATCGACCAGGATGTCGGTGAGGTCACCGTCGTCGTCCCGGTACCAGAGCACGACGCCGTCGGCGGCGTCCTCGTAGTCCTCGTCGACCAGCTCCTGCCCGATCCGGGACTCGATCGCCTGGCGCAGATCGTCGTCGACGTCGTCGTCGTACCCGATCTCCAGGACGACCTGGCCCGCTTCGAACCCGAGCCGGTCCGCCGGACTGGTGGAAACCTCCGCCACGTGATTGGTTCCTTTCATTCCGGAGTCGATCCGAACCGTAGACCGTCGATCGGTGTTCCCGCCCGATTCCGGTCACGCCGGAGTGTCGGGCTCATTCGAGACGCCAGTTCGGCTGCCGCCCTTGGCGGTACGCCGCGAAGCCCTCGGAGGGGTCGTGCGCGGCGAGAACCACATCGGCGAGCGCGGCGGCGTGCCGGTCCGGTTCGCCGGGCGCCGCGGCGGCGTCGCGCAGGTAGGTGAGCGCGGCGCGCAGCGCGACGGGGGAGCGGGCGACGATATCGGCGGCCACCTCGCGGGCGGCGTCCAGCGCCTTGCCGTGCGGGGCGGTGCGCGCGATCAGCCCGGCGGCCATCGCCTCCGGGGCGGTGAGGCGGCGGCCGGTGAGGATCAGGTCGCGGGCGAGCGCGGGCCCCGCCAGCCGCGGCAGCGCCTCCAGCAGCCCGAGCGCGGGCGGCAGCCCCACCGCGGGGTCGGGCACGGCGAAGCTCGCCGCCTCGTCGGCCACCACCAGGTCGCAGCCGAGCGCCAGCGCGAGCCCGGCGCCGTCGGCGCGTCCGGTGACGGCGGCGATCACCGGTTTGGCGCCGTGCCGCTCCGGGCGGCCGGTCCACAGCCGGTGCGATTGCAGCAGCAGGAGCAGCGGCGAGCCCGCGGCGGCGGGGTCGACACCGAGCGAGAAGTTCGCGCCGCCGGTCACGATGGCGGCCCACAGCCCGGGGTCGCGCTGGTAACCGTCGAGGGCGTGCTCGAGGTCGCGGAGCACCTCGGCGTCCAGGTCGGGGCGGTTCAGCGCGATCTCCAGCACCCGCCCGGCGGTGGTGACCGTGAGGTGCGGCGAAGCACGCGGCGGCGCGGGCGGTTTCGGCTCCGGGCGGGTCAGGGTGACGCGGTTGCCCGCATCGGTGGCGCGCACGAAGACCCGCTGCCCGGCGGGGTGCTCGGCATCGGTCAGCAGCGCGGTGGCGGCGGCGTCGGCGGTATTGGCGAGGAAGCGGCGGCCGTCGTCCAGGCGGCCGAGCACGATACCGCGCGGGCTGCCGTCCCGGCCGTAGCTCACCGTCCAGGATTCGACGGTGCCCCAGCCGTCGGCGCGGTACGCGACCGGCACGGCGGGCGCGGCGTCCAGCTCGGCCTGGAGCCCCGCCGCCGACCCGTCCGGGAAGGGGGCCGGGGTGGTGGAGTAGACGCCGACCGAGTGCTTGCTGAGGATGCCGCCGTTCGCGGCGACCAGGCCGTACCCGCCCGGCGTGCGGCGCAGCCGGGTGACGACCTCGGCGATGGCGTGCGCGCTGTAGTTGTTGCCCGCGCCGCCGAAGAAGGGCAGCCCGCCGGTGACGGTGAGGCCGCGCGGGTCGTCCGGGGCCAGGCCGAGCCCGTCGCAGAGGTTGAAGACCGCGATGGGGAAGCAGCTGTAGAGGTCGAGCACGGCCACGTCGTCCAGGCCGATCCCGGCGGTGGCCAGCGCGTGCCGCACCGCCGCCGCCGCGGCCGGGCTGCGGTCCAGCTCCGGGCGCTCCAGCAGGCCGCGCTCGGAGAGGTCCGCCCAGCCGTGCAGGTAGACCCGCCGCTCCGCCGGAATGCCGAGCCGGTCCGCGTGCTCCGCGGTGGTGACCAGCACCGCCGCGGCCTGGTTCACCTGGTCGCGCGCCACCACGAAGCGGGTGTAGACGTCGGTGATGGCGCGGTTGCGGGCATCCACCGTGACCAGCTCGGCGGCGTCCCGCTCGGTCGGGGCGGCGGCGTGCGGATTGGCCGCGGCCACCGCGGTGAAAGGGGCGAAGAGCTCGCCGATGGCGCGGGCGTACTCGGCGCGGGAGGCGCCGAGCCGGGTGCGCCTGGCATTCTCCATTGCCGAGTAGGCGACGGTCGGCTCCACCAGGCCGTGCTGGGCGGCGTAGGCCGGGGTGAGCCCGGTGATGCGGTAGCCGCGGTCCTCCAGGCTGCCCGGGTGCCGCTCGGCGTGGTCGGGGTGCTGATCGCGGGGGAGCCCGGCCAGGTGCCGCACGGTGGAGATGGTCTCCGCGCCGAAGACCAGCGCGGTCTCGCCGCGGCCCGCCGCGATCTCCCGGCACACCTCGGTGAGCAGCTGCTGCGGGCTCTGCCCGCCGGTCGGGCCGAGGATGGCGCGGGCCGGGTCGGCGCCGACCCGGGCGGCGACGGCGCGCGGCACATTGTCCGGGGCGCCGAGCGCGGCCACCGCGTACGGGCTGGCCACGTCGAAGGCGCGCACCGCGGCGATGGTGTCGATGCTCGCCGCGGGCACGGTGGCGTCGGCGAGCGCGGCGCGGACCGCCGCGGCGGCCAGGTCGGCGGCGGAGAGCGCGCGGTACCCCTCGGCGCCGAGCCGCTCCGAGGCCTGGCCGACGCCGACGATGACCGGGGTGCGCGGCGGCACCGCTTCGTGGAGGCTGTCCGGCACGGCCCGCCCTTCCTGCGCGAGAAAATTCCGCGCTGATTATCGCTCGCGCTCTCGAAACGGGACCGACCGGGCGTCCGGTACGGCCCCCGCGCGGTCCTCGGTCCTGTTTGGACGGTAGGTCAGACAGCTGTCCATTTCAAGAGCAGGGTTGGCTTCTGATATATCAGATGTTAGATTCGAGACCATGCAGCAGCAGTTCCGTGCCCCGGCCGACGCCGCCGGATTGCGCCGCGCCTTCGGGGCCTTTCCGAGCGGTGTGGTCGCGGTCTGCGCCGAGATCGACGGCGTGCCGGTGGGATTGGCGGTCAGCAGCTTCGTCCCGGTCTCGCTCGACCCGCCGCTGGTGTCGTTCTGCGTGCAGCTCGGCTCGGCCACCTGGCCGGTGCTGCGGCGCTCCGGCAAGCTCGGGCTCAGCCTGCTCGGCACCGGGCAGCGCGCGGCCGCCCGCACCCTCGGCACCCGCGCCGGTGACCGCTTCCAGGGCGTCGCGGTGCGCCGCGGCGAGGCCGGCGCGGTCTTCGTGGAGGGTTCGGCGGCCTGGATCGAGGGCACGCTGGAGACCGTCGTCCCGGCCGGCGACCACGAGGTGGCGCTGGTGCGGATCGAGCGGATCGCCACCGAGGACGGCGCGGAGCCGCTCATCTTCCACGGCAGCCGCTTCCGGCAGCTGCTGACCGAGCCCGCCTGACCCCGCCTCAGCGCTCCAGATAGGCCACGATCCCGCCGATCAGCGCCGCCATGGCATCGTCCAGGTCGCCGTAGGTGCCGAGCGTGCGCTCCGAGGTGATGCCGCGCATGGCGGCCGGGAGGAGCGCGGCCACCCGGCGCACCCGGACCGGGTCGAGCCCGAGGTCGGCGAAGGCGTTCTGGCAGGCGCGCTCCCAGTTCGGCCGCCAGGAGGCCAGCTCGGCGGCGGTGAGCGGGTAGTCGCGCTCCAGCTCGGCGTGGTCGCGGGGGAGCGCGGCGCGCAGCGTCTCGATGGCCAGCGATTCCGGGCGGCGCAGCCCGGTGTAGAGCGCGTCGACCATGGCGGCCACCCGGTCGTGCAGCGTGCCGCCGGGTTCCAGCCCGGCCGGGAGGTCGCCGCGCTGATCGGCGGTGTGCCGCAGCACCGCGGCCCAGAGCCCGTCGATCCCGCCGAACTGGTACTTGACCACACTCCAGGTGGCGCCGATGTCGCGGGCGATCCGATTGCCGGAGACCGCGGCCGGATCGCCGGTCGCCAGCGACCTGATCGCCGCCTCCAGCATGCTCTCCCTGGAGCGCAAGCCGCGCCGGTTGGCTCGCCGCCCCGCCGTCGCCGCTTCCGTCATGAATCCGAGATTACCCGCTGTGACCTGCGGAATCTAGTTTCGTAGAACCCTCTTGAATAATATCGAAGAGGGTTCTACGATCAGGTCACCGACAGCCACCGAGCACGTGGAGGACCGAGATGGCGAAGCCACCCCTGTCGATGGAGCCGACGGGCTGGTTCCAGGTCGCCTGGTCCGCGGAGCTCGCGGCCGGCGCGGTGCACACCATGAAGTACTTCGGCCGCGAGCTGGTGGCCTGGCGCTCGGCCGCCGGGCGGATCGCGGTCTTCGACGCCTACTGCGAGCACCTCGGCGCGCACCTGGGGTACGGCGGGCACGTCGAGGGGGAGAACCTGGTGTGCCCGTTCCACGGCTGGGAGTGGAGCCGCGAGGGGCGCAATGTCTGCATCCCGTACGAGAGCCACCCGAACCGGGGGCGCCGCATTCGCAGCTACCCGGCGGTGGAGCGCAACGAGGCGGTCTGGATGTGGTTCGACCGCGACGGCCGCGCACCGTTCTTCGACGTCCCGGATATCTTCACCGCGTTCGGCGACGGCAAGAGCGCCGCGGATTACTACCCGCCGGTGCCCGGCGCCACCCTGTTCCGGCAGGGGCTGGAGCTGCACCCGCAGTACATCATGGAGAACGGCGTCGATTTCGCGCACTTCAAATTCGTGCACAAGACGCCGTTCGTGCCGGAGTTCACCCGGCACGATTTCTCCGGCCCGGTCTCCTACGTCGACTTCACCATCGATTTCGACCCGGAGGCGCGCGTCGGCGAGGCGAACAGCGGGGTCGAGTCCATCAATGCCGGGCTCGGCTGCTCGATCACCAAGAGCTGGGGCATGGTGGACAACCGCACCATGCCCGCGGTCACCCCGGTCGACGACGCCACCTCCGACGTCCGCTTCACCGTGTGGATCGGCCGCAAACCCGGCGACGACCGCGCGGAGCTCGGCCGCTACGGAAAGACCATGGCCGACTACGTGATCGAGCAGTTCGCCGCCGACGTGCACATCTGGGCGCACCAGCGCTACTCCGACCCGCCCGCGCTCTCGCGCAAGGAGTACTCCGGCTTCACCGCGCTGCGCGCGTGGGCGCAGCAGTTCTACCCCGCCGAATCTCTTTCGAAAGGCCAGCCATGAGCACCACCGACAAGGTCCGGGTATTCCAGGTCGCCACCGGCAATCTCGGCACCGAGCTGATCGGGCGCATTCGCGAGCACCCCGACCTGGAATTGATCGGGCTGCACTGCTATTCGCCGGAGAAGGTGGGCCGGGACGCGGGCGAGATCGTCGGCATCGGCCCGATCGGCGTGGTCGCCACCGGCACGGTCGAGGAGATCATCGCCGCGAAGCCCGATGTGCTCACCTTCCACGGCGTCTTCCCGGACGAGGAGCTCTACGTCCGGGTGCTCGAAGCCGGAATCGACGTGGTGACGACGGCCGACTGGATCACCGGTTTCCACCGCGACAAGAATCATCCGCACCCGTCCGGCCGGAAGGTCAGCGAACTCATTCAGGCTGCCTGCGAGCGCGGTAATTCCACGTTCTACGGCACCGGGATGAATCCGGGGCTGTGCCAGATTCTCGGGATCGTGCACAGCGCCGACGTCGCCGAGATCGAGAACGTGACGGTCACCGAATCGGTCGACGTCTCCTGCCACCACTCGGTCGACACCTGGAAGGCGGTGGGGTACGGCCTGCCCGCCGACGACCCGGCCATTCCGGACTCGCTGTACAAGTACACCGCCGTCTTCGCCGACTCGGTGTACCTCATGGCCGACGCCTTCGACCTGGAACTCGACGAGGTGACCTTCTCCTACGAACTCGGCGTCTGTACCAAGGACGTCGACCTGGGCTGGTACCGGCTGCCCAAGGGGTCGCTCGGCGGGAGCTACATCAAATACCAGGGGCTGGTGGACGGGGTGCCGCGGGTGGAATCGCACCTGGAGTGGCAGATGACCCCGCACACCGACCCCTCGTGGGATATCAAGGGCTGCTACATCACGCAGGTCACCGGCGATCCGAGCATCTACAGCAAGCACATGATCTTCCCCAGGCCCGGCGTCGACCTCTCCGACCCGGCCTCCTTCGCCAAGATCGGGATGACGGTCACCGGGTTGCCCGCGCTGAACGCCATCCGCTCGGTGGTCGCGGCGCGTCCCGGCATCATCACCAGCGCCGACCTGCCGCTGCGCAGCTTCGCCGGGCGCTTCCGGCTCTGAAGCCGCAGGCGCTCAGGGCGCCACCATGCGGACGGCGGTGAAGCGGCGGCGGTGCACGCGCCAGCCGGCCTCGGTGCGGAGCAGGTCGTCGTCGTAGTAGCCGGTGGCCTGCACGCCCGAGGCGCCGTCCGACGTCAGGACCAGGCTGTCCACGTAGGTGCGGGCGGTGGCGCGATCGCCGTCGACAGCGATTGCGATATTGCTCAACCGGTGCAGCGTGTGCCCGGCGGCGGCGTGCGCGCGCTCCATGAAGTCGGTGACCTCGTCGACGCCGTGCCAGCGGCCGATCTCGCCGTAGTCCAGCTCGCAGTCCGGGGTGAAGACGGTGCGGAAGAGCGGCCAGTCGCGGCGGTCGATGCCGGAGGCGTAGCGCACCAGCAGGTCGGTGATGTCGAGGCGGTCGTCGCTCATCGGGGGTCTCCGTTCGGGTGCACGATGATCCGGGCCGGGCCCTCGGAGCGGCGGACCCGGTCGAGCGCGGCGGGCACCTCGTCCAGGCCGATGACCGCGCCGACGCTGGGCAGCGGGTCGAGGGTGCCCGCGACGATGGCGTCCAGCGTGCCGTACCAGTCGCCCGGCATCGGGCCGCCGCCGAACTGCACGGTGACGCCGGTGCGGGTGGCGGCGGTGATGTCCAGGGTGTCGCCGGTGTACCAGCCGCCCGCGCAGGCGATCCTGGTGCCCATATCGGCCTCGTCGACCAGCCGCTGCACCAGCCCCGGCGCCCCCGCGCACTCGAAGACCACCGGCACGCCCCAGGCATTGTGCTCGGCGCGCACCGAGCGCCAGACCTCGAACGGCGAGTTCTCGGCCGGGTCCACCAGAATGTGCGCGCCGAAGGCATCCCGGGCCAGCGCGCGCCGCGCGGGGTCGAAGTCCGAGACGATGATCGGCGCGATCCCGCGCGCGGCGAGCGCGGCCACCGCGGAGAGCCCGATGGCGCCCGCACCGATCACGATCGGAATCTCGCCGGGGCCGGGATTCGCGGTGCGGACGTAGAACTCGCCGACCGCGAAGGCGTCGGTGAGCGCGGCGGCATCCGGCGCGACGGTGTCCGGCACCGCCCGCGCGATCGACTCCGCCACCACCACCCGCTCGGCGAAGCTGCCCGGCGCCTCCGGGTGCTGCCCGATGATCCGGATCGCGTCGTCCTGCACCCGGATCGGGATCGAGGTGACCCGCGTGCCCACCGGGAACTCGCCGGAGCAGCCGGGCCCGTGCCCGATCACCGCGCCGACGAACTCGTGCCCGAGCACCACATCGGCCTCCGCGTCGTAGCGCGAACGGCCGGTGCGATCGTCGGTGCCCGCCTCCGGATGGTCCATGAAGTGCACGTCGGAGGCGCAGATCGCTGTGCTCAGCACGGAGAGCAGCAGCTCGCCGCGCCCCGGCACCGGCTCCGCCGTCTCCCGGACGGACAACGCGCCGTCGCGCAGAACCACAGCCCGCATCGGCGTCACCTCCAGCTAGCTGCTACTCTCGAATATTCGAGAAGGACTTTCGAATTATCGATACGAGCGTAGGCCGGTGGCCGAGGAGGGGTCAAGACATGCGGGGATCGGCGCCGACGGCCCGTGCGCTGGACATCGTGGAACTGCTGGTGCGCGCGGGGGAGCGGCGGCTGCGCTTCTCCGACGTGGTGCGCGAACTGGAGCTCACCCAGGCCACCGCGCACGCCATCCTCACGACGCTCTGCGACCGCGGCTGGGCGACCAGGGATCCGGTGGACAAGACCTTCGGCGTCGGACCCGCGCTGGCCGTGGTGGCGGCGCGCGCGCAGGCCGCGCGGCCGCTGGCGGTGGCGGCACGCACGGCGGCGGCCGCGGTCGCGGCGGAGCTGGGGTACCCGGGATCGGTGGTCGAGCGGGTGGACGACGCGCTGGTCATCACCGCCTTCGCGGGCGGCGACGCGGGCCACCCGGCCGGGCAGCCGGGCGACCGCATCCCCTACGCGCCGCCCTTCGGTGCCGCCTTCGCCGCCTGGGCGCCGGAGCCGGAGCGCCGCGCCTGGATCGACCGCTGCGGCGCCGACGCTGCGGTGACCGAGCGGCTGGAGCGGGTGCTGGCCCGCACCCGCGCCCGCGGCTTCGACATCGACTGGACCACCCCGGCGCTCGCCCAGGCCGCGCACCTGGTGGGCGAGCTGGACGAGGGCGGGCTGCCACCACGGGTGCGGCGGATCATGGAGGCGCTGCTCGCCGAATTCGGCAGCGTCGGACTTCTCTCCGACGACGATCCGGAGCGGGAGACCCGGCCGGTGGTGAGCCTTACCGCCCCGGTGTTCGGCGCGCACGGCGAGGTCGCGCTGGTCCTTGGCGCGCACCCGCTGCGCGCGCTGACCACCGCCGAACTCGTCGCCGCCGGAGCGGTACTGACCAGGGCCGCGGCCGGGATCTAGCGTGCCGCGTAGCGGCGCCGGAGTTCGCGCTTGAGCAGCTTCCCGGTGGCGTTGCGCGGCAGCGGGCTCTGGTCGAAGAGCACCTCGGACGGGACCTTGTACTCCGGCAGCGTGCGCCGGGCCAGCTCGCGCACCTGCTCGGCGTCGAGCTCGTACCCCGGCTCCAGGGTGACCGCGACGACCACCCGCTCGCCGCGCCGCTCGTCCGGGATGCCGAAGGCGGCGACCTCGGTGAAGGCGTCGCCCGCCATGAGCGCCGCCTCCACCTCGGTGCAGGCGATGTTCTCCCCGGCCGAGATGACGATGTCCTTGCTCCGGTCCACCAGGTACACCAGGCCGTGCTCGTCCAGGTAGCCGAGGTCGCCGGTGGCCAGCCAGCCGTGCTGCGGCGCGGCGCCGACGTACCCGGCCATCACCAGCCCGCCGCGTAGCTCCAGCTCCCCGACGGTGCCCGCGGGCACCTCGGCGCCGTTCGCGTCGGTGACCCTGACCTCCATCGTCGGGCTCATGGGTCCCGCGGTGTCCGGGAACTCGCCGAGCAGCGCGCCGCCCGCGGTGCAGACGCTGCCCGCGGTCTCGGTCATGCCCCAACCCGCGCTGCGCTGGGCCACCGGCAGGGTGGCGGCGATGCGGGCGGTGAGGTTGGGCGGGGTGGCCTGGCCGCCGGGGGTGAGGTTCACCAGCGAGGCCAGCTTCTCCTGCGCGCCCGCCACTTTGAGCAGCTCGTCCACGGTCATGGGTGGCCCGGACATCAGGGTGATGCGGTGCTCCGCGATGAGCGCGGCCGCGGTCTCGGCGTCCCAGCGCGTCATGGTGGCGACGTGGCCGCCGGTATTGAGCACCGAGAAGAGCCCGGCCAGCCCGGAGACGTGGAAGAGGGGGAAGATCAGCAGCGCCGAGACCGGCGGCACCAGCCCGCGCAGGTCGTCGAGCGGAATCCCGTAGCGGTGCGCCGCTATGCGCAGGTTGCACTCGGTGACGAAGCGCATGTTCAGCACCACATTGCCGATATTGCGGTGCGTGAGCCGCACGCCCTTGGCCCGGCCGGAGGTGCCCGAGGTGAAGAGGATCAGGCACTCCGCGTCCGGCGGTACCTCGTGCGCGGGCCCGGGGTCGGCGGCGTCAAGGAGCGCGTCGAGGTCGTCGGTGCCGAGCAGCGCGGTGTCCGGGGCGATACCGCGCAGCAGCGTGAGCCGCGGCCGGTCGGCGACGATCACCGCGCTCGGCACGTCGGCGAGCGCCGCCGCCAGCTCGGCGGTGCTGCCCCTGGCGTTGTAGAGCACCGCGACGGCCCCGAGCCGGGCCGCGGCGAAGAGCGCGACCAGGTAGGCGGGCTGGTTGGCCATGGCGATCCCGACCCGGTCACCCGCGCCGATCCCGTGCGCCCGGTGCAGCACCCCGGCCAGGCGGCGGGCGCGGTCGAAAACGTCGGCGTAGGTGTGGGTCTCGGCGCCGGCGGTGAGGGTGTTCGCGGCGAACCGGCGCTCGATATCGGCGAGAATCGCGGCGAGATCGCCCGCCCCGTGCCGATAGGTCCGCACCGGGTGCCCGGCGACCTCGACCTCGGTGGTCTCGAAGGGCGCCCCGGGAGCGGTGAGCTCGCGCTCGATGGCGCGGACGACGTCGATGATCGGGATATCCGGCACCGGCTCAGACCTCGATGACGACGGCGCCGCCCTGGCCGCCGCCCGCGCACATGGCCGCCACGCCGATCCCGCCGCCGCGGCGGCGCAGCTCGTAGATCAGCGTGGTGATCATCCGGGCACCGGAGGCCGCGATGGGGTGGCCGAGGCTGCACCCGCTGCCGGAGAAATTCACCAGCTCCTCGTCCAGCCCGTGCTCGCGGACCGCCGCGATCGGCACCGAGGCGAAGGCCTCGTTGATCTCCCACAGCGCCACATCCGACGGCTTCAGCCCGGCCCGGTCCAGCACCTTGCCGATCACCGCCACCGCCCCGAACCCGGTATCGGCCGGGGGCACCGCCGCGTTCGCCCAGGCCCGGACCCGGGCCAGCACGGTCAGGCTCTCCGCCTCGGCGTACTCGCGGGCGGTGAGCGCGACGGCCGCCGCGGCGTCGTTGATCCCGCTGCTGTTGCCTGCGGTGATGGAGAAGCCCTCGATCTCGGGGTGCAGCACCTTGAGCTGGGCGAGTTTCTCCACGGTGGTGTCGCGGCGCGGGTGCTCGTCCACCGCGAAATCGACCACCGAGCCGTCCGGGCGCTCGACCTTCAGCGCCACGATCTCCTCGGCGAACCGGCCGTCGTCGATGGCGGCGACCGCCCGGTGGTGCGAGCGCGCCGCCCAGGCATCCATCTCGGCCCGGGAGATCCCCGCCCTGCGGGCGGTGTTCCAGCCGACGGTGATCGACATGTCGAGGGCGGGGGCGTCCGGGGTCTCCGGGTGCGAGGGCGGCAGCCAGCCTTCCCGGAACTCGGCCGTGCCCGGAATCCGCACCCGCATGGCCGGATTCAGCGACAGCGACTGCACCCCGCCGGCGATGATCACCCGCTCCATGCCGGTGCCGATGTGCGCGGCGCCATTGGCGATGGCGGTGAGGCTGCCCGCGCAGTGCCGGTTCACCGACTGGCCGGGCGCGGTCGTGAGCCCGGCGGCGACCGCGGCGTAGCGGGCCAGATCGCCGCCGCCGTAGTGCGATTCGCCCAGGATGACGTCGTCCACCGCGGCCGGGTCCAGCCCGGCGCGGCGCACCACCTCGGGCAGCACCGCCCCCGCGAGCGCCTCCGGCGGCGTCTCCGTCAGGGTGCCTTTATAGGCGCGTCCGATCGCGGTGCGCACCGCTCCGACCAGCACTGGTTCGGCCATCACTCTCATCTCCCGATCTCGGCGACCCCCTCAAAATAGAACAAGTTCCGCAATCTTGTGGACAGTTGTCCATACTGATGTCCATGTTCGGGGCTATCCTGCGCGCATGGTGACGACGGAGCGGCTGCGGCTGCGCGGGCTGGAGTTCGAGGTCGACGCGCGCGCCGCCGGCGGCGATCGGGCGGTGCTGCTGCTGCACGGGTTCCCGCAGAGCTCGGCCTCCTGGGATGCCGTCGGGGACGCGCTCGCCGAGCGCGGGGTGCGCAGCTGGGCGCCGAACCAGCGCGGCTACTCGCCCGGCGCGCGCCCGGCGGGTGTCGAGGCGTACCGGCTGCGCGAACTGGTCGCCGACGTGGTCGCGCTCTGCGATGCCCTTGACCTTCCGGCCGTGCACCTGGCCGGGCACGACTGGGGCGCCGTCGTCGCCTGGGCGGTCGCCGCGTACCACCCGGAGCGGGTCACCTCGGTCACCGCGCTCTCGGTGCCGCACCCGGCGGCCTTCGCGGCGGCCATCGCGGACGACCCGGTGCAGCGGGAGAAGTCGAGCTACCTGGAGTACCTCGTCGCGCCCGGCTCCGAGGAGGTGCTCGCCGCCGACGGCGCCGCCGGGCTGCGGCTCGGTTTCGGCACGGCGGTGCCGGTATCGGTCGCCGACCGGCACATCGCCCGGCTGCTGCAACCCGACGCGATGAAATCCGCGCTGCACTGGTACCGCGCCATCGGCGCCGACTGGGCGGCGGTGCCGCCGGTGACCGTGCCCGCCACCCTGGTCTGGGGCACCGAGGACATGGCCGTCGCGCGCACCGGCATCGACCGGTGCCGCGACCACGTCCCCGGCGGGCTCGACCTCGTGGTGCTGGACGGCCGCGGCCACTGGCTCCCCGAGGAGGCGCCCGCGGAGACCGCGGCGGCGATCCTGCGCCGGGTGGGGGTGTGATGCCGAGCGGCGGGGGCCGGGCGCTGTAGTACCGTTCGAGATCATGTCCGACCCCGCCCCTGCCGAATCGGCCCGCCGCCGCCTCTCCGGCAAGCGGGTCGAGACCGTGCAGCGGCTGGCGAGCGCCGCCATCGAGACGCTGCGCACCGTGCGCTACCCCGACCTCACGCTGCCCATGGTGGCCGCCGAGGCCGGGGTGGCGCGGGCGACCGCCTACACCTACTTCTCCTCCCGCGAGCACCTCATCGCCGAGGTGTACTGGCGGCGGCTCACCGCGGGCGCCCCCGGCGGCGCCGACTCGCCGGACGTGCTGGTCCGGGTGGCCGGGGTGCTGCGTTACCTGGCCCTGGTCGCCGCCGACGAACCCGCCTTCGGGCACGCCGTCTCCGCCGCGCTGCACAGCTCCGACCCCGATGTCGAGCTGCTGCGCACCGAGATCGGCAGGCACATCCACCGGCTCATCGCCGCCGCGGTGGGCAGCGACGGCGACGCCCAGCTCGTCTTCCTGCTGGAGCTGCTCTACACCGGCGGCATCATGCGCGCCGGGATCGGCGGCGCCTCCTACCCCGAGGTAGCCGATCAGCTGGAAGCGGCGGTGCCCCGGCTCTTCCGCTGACCATTGACGCCTGTCTGGACAGTCGTCTACTTTCGGGGTTATGAGCGGTAGCAGCCTCGTCGTCGGCGCGAGTGGATTCCTCGGCTCCCAGGTCACCAGGGCGCTGGCCGAGCGCGGCGAGCGGGTCAGGGCGCTGGTGCGCCCGACCAGTTCGCTGCGCGCGCTGGCGGGCGTCGATGCCGAGATCGTGCACGGCGATATCGACGATCCCGAGTCGCTACGCGCGGCCATGGCGGGCTGCGCCGTCGTCTACTACTGCGTGGTGGACGCCCGACCCTGGCTCCGCGACCCCGCGCCGCTGTATCGCACCAATGTCGAGTCCCTGCGCACCGTGCTGGAGGTCGCGGCCGGGGCGGGGCTGCGGCGCTTCGTCTTCACCTCGTCGGTCGCCACGCTGCCCATCGGCGCCGCGCCGGTCGCCGAGGACGCCGGGCCGCACAACTGGCAGCGCCGCGGCGGGGACTACGTGCGGTCCCGGGTACTGGCCGAGGAACTGGTGCTCGAGTACGCCGGGGAGCGCGGGCTGCCCGCGGTCGCGATGTGCGTCGCCAACACCTACGGCCCCGGCGACTACCAGCCCACCCCGCACGGGAGCTTCGTGGCCATGGCCGCGCGCGGGAAGCTGCCGCTGTATGTGCGCGGCGCCGGCGCCGAGGTGGTCGATATCCGGGACGCCGCCGAGGCGCTGATCCTGGCGGCCGAGCACGGCAGGCCGGGGGAGCGCTACATCGTCTCGGCGGGCTGGCGCGGCACCCGCGAGCTGCACGACCTCGCCGCGCGCACCACCGGCGCCCCGCCCGCCCGCTACGGCATCCCGCGCGCGGTGCTGCCGGTGGCCGGGCTGCTCGGCGAGTTCACCGCCCGGGTGGCGCGGAAGGATGTCCGGGTGACCAGGGTCAGCATGCGGCTCATGCACACCATGACCCCGCTCGACCACGGCAAGGCCGAGCGCGAACTCGGCTGGCGGCCGCGGCCGATCGAGGAGACCGTCGCCGACGCGGCCCGCTTCTTCACCCGGCCGCGGCGGTAGGGGTCAGCGGCCGGTCCAGCGCGGTTCCCGCTTCTCGAAGAAGGCGGCGAGCCCCTCGCCCAGATCGGCCGAGCGCAGCAGCTCCGCGTGCGTGCCGTGCGAGAGCTCCCAGAGCGCGGATTCGTCGCCCGCGACGGCGGTATTGGCGATGCGGAGAGCGCCGCGCACGGCGAGCGGCGCATTGACGCAGACCCGCTCGGCCAGCTCCAGGGCGCCGGTCAGCGCCGCGCCCGGCTCGGTGAGCCGGTTGACGAAGCCGAGCCGCTCGGCGCGGGCGGCGTCGATATCGTCGCCGGTGAGCAGGAGCTCCCTGGCGACATTGGGCGGCAGCGCCCTGGTGATCCGGAAGGCGCCGCCGAAGTCCGGCATGAGGCCGCGCCGCGGCTCCGGCAGCCCGAACCTGGCGTCGGTGGCGGCCACCACCAGGTCGCAGCAGAGCACCAGCTCCAGCCCGCCGCCGAGCGCGAAGCCCTCCACCGCCGCGATCAGCGGCTTGCTCCGCTCCCTGGTGATGATGCCCGCGATGCCACCGCGCGGGGTCGGCTCACCCGGGCCCGCGGCCAGGTCGGCGCCTGCCGAGAAGAAGCGCGGGCCGCCGGTGAGGACGGCGCACCACTGCTCGGGGTCGTCCTCGAACTCGTTGAGCGCGCGGTCGATTCCCGCGGTGATGCTCGCGTCGATGGCATTGCGCTTGGCCTCGCGGCGCAGCGTGATGACGGTGACCCGGCCCCGCTTCGTGCTCTCGACCGTCATTCCCGCTCCTTCTCGTCGGCTGGACTCGAAGCTGGACAGTAGTCCGTACGGGCGCGGCCGTCAGCTCGACCCGGCGCCCGCGCGCGGCCGCATCGAGGCCAGCAGCCCGACCTGCGGCGCCACCGCGCCGTCCTGCCCGAGCGCGTGGAAATCGGCGGTCACCGCGGCCGGGTCGAGTACGCCCGCGCGCACCGCGTGGTAGCGCACCAGCGACCAGACGAAGGTGTCCAGGTCGTCGAAGCGGGTGCCGCCCTCCAGCACCTCCTCCTCGTGGAACCACACCGCCACCTGGCCGTTGGTGAGCACGGTGTAGAGGTTGCCGCCGCCGTCCGCGCCGACGGTGTAGACGTCCTCGTCGGCCACCTCGGTGCTGTAGTCGCTGTCGAGCAGCCCGCAGTCGTTGGCCGCGAAGCCGAAGCCGTAGGACCAGTCGGCGATATCCAGGATGTCCGGCAGCGTGCCCGCCCGCACCCGGCGGTCGTAGGCGGCGAGCGCCGCCGCGTCGCTCGGTGCGAGCTTGGCCAGGAACGGCTCGACCGGCCGCACCTCCGACTCGTCGATGGTCGCGCGCGGCCGATCGCCGAACCAGCGCGCGAGATCGGCATCGAGGTCGCGCTCGATGTAGCCGACGAGGTCTTCCCGGGTTATCGCCACCGGCGGATCGTAGCGCTCACAGCCCGGCGGTGAAATCCGCGGCCGCGGCGTGGATCCGGGCCGGGTCGCCGCCGCCGAGCAGGTCGAGGAGCAGGCCGCGCAGGGTCGCGATGACCAGCGTCGCGCGCCGGGCCGCCAGGTCGGGGTCGATCTCCGAGCCCTGGGCCGCGCGGAGCGCCGCCGTGAGCTCGGTGCCCGCCTGCGCGAGGAACTCCGCGTAGGCGTCCGGGGCCTGGACCGCGCTGCCGTACACGGCGTAGAAGAGCCGGAAGATGCCGTGCCGCTCCGGGTTCGAGCTGTGCGCCCAGATGGCGCGGGCCGCGGCGCCGAGATCCGGGTACGGCTCCGGGTCGAGCGCGACCCGCTCGCGCAGCCGCCCCAGGACCGCGGCGAGCAGCCGCTCCCTGCTGCCGAAGTGGTGCACCAGCGTGGTGGGGGAGACGCCGAGCGCGGCCGCCATGGGGCGCAGCGAGAGCTCGGCGAAGCCGCTGGCGGCGGCGTGGTTCACCGCCGCGTCGAGCAGCTCCGCGCGCCGCCGGTGGTCGATCGGCCGCCCGGCCATGCTGCCTCCCGCTCCGATTCCTTGTACAGTCGTTCTAGGAATTGTAGCCGGAACCGGGAGAGGTCATGACGGTGAGTGTGGAGGCGGCGCCGGTGGTGTCGGTGGATCCGGTGCTGCTGGCCGTGCCGGGGCGCGGCGCGGCGCTGCGGGTCCGGGTATCGGCGCCGGTGGCCGGCGCGGCGCTGCCGATCATCCTGTTCGCGCACGGGTTCGGGTCGTCCGGGCGGGCCTACGGGCCGCTCGCCGACCACTGGGCGGCCGCGGGTTTCGCGGTGCTGCAACCCACGTTCCGCGATTCCCGCACCCTCGGCCCGATCCCGGACGACCCGCTGCTCTGGCGCTACCGGGTCGAGGACATGCTGCGCATCCTCGACGGGCTGGATTCCATCGCCGCCGCCGTCCCCGGCCTCTCCGGCCGGCTCGACCCGGCGCGCATCGCCGCCGCGGGCCACTCCTTCGGCGGGCAGACCGCGGGCGTGCTGCTCGGGCTGCGCGTCCTCGACCCCGCCACCGGCGCCGGTGCCGACCTCGCCGACGAGCGGGTCCGCGCCGGTGTCCTGCTCGCCACCGCGGGCCGCGGCGGCGCCGACCTGAACCCCGCCGCGGCGGCGAAGTTCCCGTGGCTGAACCCCGATTTCACGCACCTGACCAAGCCGGCTTTCGTCGTCGCCGGCGACGCCGACGCCAGCCCGCTCACCACCCGCGGCCCCGGCTGGCTCACCGACCCCTACCACCTGAGCCCCGGCGCCAGCGCCCTCCTCACCCTGCGCGGCGCCGAGCACTCGCTCGGCGGCATCCCCGGCTACGACGCCGCCGAGACCACCGACCCCCACCCGGCCCGGGTGCGGGCCATCCAGACCCTCACCACCGCCTTCCTCCGCAGCGCCCTCCACCCGGGCGATCCGGAGTGGGATCGCGCCCGCGCGGCCTTCGCCGGCTCGGCACTCGGGCGGCTGGAGATCAAGTGAGGCGGTAGCGTCGGGGCCATGATCGGCCGGATTCTCCTGCTCGTCCTGTCCGCACTCTGCGTGCCGCTCGTCGCCGCGCCGGTGGCCACCGCCGCGCCGGAGGCGGTGTGCGGCACGGCGCCCGGCGCGAGCGAGTACGCCGACCTGGTGGCCTGGTCGGATACCGCGACGCTGGCGGGCTCCCCGCTGGAGCGGCTGGAGACGGCGATCGAGCGGCACCATCGGATCACCGAGGTGCTGGTGCGGCACGGGGATCGGCGCGGCGTCTTCGCCCTCGGCCTGGACGCCGTCGAGCAGGCGGCGGTGCTGCCGCTGCAGCGCGACCCGGCCGCCTTCGCCGACCCGGACTGGGCGCACCGGATCAGCCTCGACCTGCTCTCCCGCTTCCTGGACAACCTGCACGCCGAGTTCACCGGCGCCCCCGCCGACCCGCAGTGGGCGCACTACTTCGCGCTCAGCAGGCAGTGCGAGCTCTCTGCCGCCCGGGTCGCCATGGCCGGGTACAACGCGCACCTCGCGGTGGATCTCGCGTACGCCGTCGCCGCCACCGGGGCCACCCCGGCGAACGCCGGTGACCACTTCCTGATCGTGGACGCCATCGCCCGCAACGGCGCGCTCATCGTGGACGGTACCCGCGAGGTCTACGGCGGCGACCTGGGGCCGCTCTGGCGCTTCTACTTCCTCGGCGAGGGGCTGGACCGGGTGCTCGGCGCCGGCGTCGGCAGCGGCGCGCTGCTGCGCGCCGCCGACGCGGGCGCCAACGTCCTCATCTTCGGCAACGGCCTCGCGCTGCAGGACCCCGCCACCGCCCCGGCCGCGCGCGCCGAGATCGACGCACTCTGGCGCGCCGACGATGCCGCCTTCGAGGTGCTGACCCGGCTCGGCGGGCTCTGACAAAAGCCGCATAAACCCCAATTTGCCGGGAGATTGCCCTTCCTGAATTCGGACATTTCAGGTAGCAACACTTCCGCATCCGCGAATGTGCAACACTGAGCGCGCCCTATCGACTTTGGTAAGGCTCAGTTCATCTCGGGAGCGGTGGTGGAAGGTGTTCTGGCGGCCGGTGCGCCGTCCGTGGCCGCCCAGTTGTTCGGCAGCGGGCTGATCGGGCTGCGCGAGGGGCTGGAGACCGGGATCGTGGTCATGATCCTGGTGGCGTTCCTGGTGAAGTCGGAGCGGCGCGAGGCGCTCAAGTGGGTCGCGCTCGGGGTCGGCACCGCGGTGCTCATGGTGGCGGCGGTCTTCGCCGGTATCCACTACGGGACCTCGACCGTCACCGGGGTCGCCGCCGAGCTCATCGCCGGGCTGGCCTCGCTGGTCGCGGTGGTGATCGTGACCTGGATGGTGCTGTGGATGCGCACCGCCGCGCGCTCGCTCTCCGGCGAGCTGCGCGCGGGGATGACCCGCGCGCTCGCCGTCGGCCCGCTGGCGGTGGTGAGCCTGGCATTCCTCGCGGTCGGCCGCGAGGGGGTGGAGACGGCGCTGCTCATGGTGGGGTACGCGGAGAACTCCGCGGGCAGCCAGTGGCCGCTGCTCGGGCTGCTGCTCGGCATCCTGGCCGCCGCCGCGCTCACCGTCGTGCTCTACCTCGGCGCGGTCCGCATCGACCTGGCCCGGTTCTTCCGCTATACCGGCGTGCTGCTCATCGTGGTCGCCGCCGGAATCCTCGCCTACGGCGTGCGCGCGCTGCAGACGGCGGGCTGGTTGCCCGGGCTGTCGCACCGCGCCTTCGACATCTCGTCCTGGTTCGACATGTCGAGCTGGTATGGCACCGTCGCGGCCGGGCTCGTCAATTTCCGCGCCGACCCCACCTGGCTGCAGGTCATCGCCTGGCTGGCGTACCTGGTCACGGTGCTGTGGCTGTTCCTGAAACCGCTCGCGCCGGTCGAATCGGCGCGCCCGCGATCCTCGACAGAGACGACGCCCGCGTCGTGAGCGAAAGGTCCCGTCCCGTGCGACTCTCCCTGATCACCGTCGCCGCCGCGGCGGCGGTGCCGCTGCTGCTCACCGCCTGCACCGGCAAGTCGGAATCGGCGGACGGCGAGATCGCCGTGACCGCCGACGATTCGACCTGCGATGTCGCGCGTGATTCGGCGGGCACCGGCACGGTGAGCTTCCGGATCACCAACAACGGCAGCAAGATCTCCGAGTTCTACGTGTACGGCACCGGCGACCGGGTGATCGGCGAGATCGAGAATATCGGCCCGGGGCTGACCAGGCAGTTGATCGTGGCGGTGCCGGATCCGGGCACGTATCAGACGGCGTGCAAGCCGGGCATGGTCGGCGACGGCATCCGGCACGACTTCACCGTGACCGGGGACGCGCAGCAGCGCGACGGGTCGGGGCGGCTCGCCGAGGCCGCCGCGGGGTACAAGCGGTACCTGACCAGCCAGGCGACCGCCCTGCAGGAGACCACCGAGACCTTCGTCGCCGCGGTGAAGGCGGGCGATATCGAGGCGGCGAAGAAGCAGTATCCGGTGACCCGCACCTATTACGAGCGGATCGAGCCGGTGGCGGAGAGCTTCCCGGACGATCTGGACCCGCGGATCGATCTGCGCGAGGCCGATCTGGCGGCGGGCGATACCTGGACCGGGTTCCACCGGTTGGAGAAGGATCTGTGGGCGCAGGGGTTGCAGCCCGATACGAACAAGATCGCCGATCAATTGCTGGCCGATATCGAGGAATTGGTCGCCGGGGTGACGGCGGCCGATTTCACGGTGGACGCGATCCAGGTGGCCGGTGGCGCACAGGGGCTGCTCGACGAGGTGGCGCGGACGAAGATCACCGGCGAGGAGGACATCTTCTCGCACACCGACCTCTGGGATTTCCAGGCGAATGTGGACGGCTCGCAGGCGGCGGTGGCGAGTGTGCGGCCGGTGCTCGACGAGCGTGATGCCGAGCTGGGTGCGCGGCTGGATCGCCGGTTCGCGGAGCTGGACGCCGAACTGGCGAAGTACCGGGCCGGGGACGGTTTCGTGAGTTACGAAGCCGTGTCCGAGCAGGCCCGGAACGAGCTGTCGCGGCGGATCGACGCGCTCTCGGCCGAGGTCAGTCAGGTGCAAGGCGTTGTCGCCGGGCAGTGAGCGGCGCGGGATCTCCCGGCGCGGTCTGATCGGCGGCGCCGGGATCGGCGTGGCCGCGGCCGGGGCGGGGGTGCTGGTCGGGCGGGGCTCGGCGGCCACCGACGCCACCCCGGACACCGTGCCGTTCCGCGGCGCGCACCAGGCCGGGATCGTCACCCCGGTGCAGGATCGGCTGCATTTCGCCGCGTTCGACGTGCACACCGAGACCCGCGCGGAGCTGGTGGAGCTGCTGCGGACCTGGACCGCGATGGCGGAGCGGATGACCGCGGGCCGGGAGGCATTCCCCGACGGCGCTGTCGGGGCGGGGGAGTACGCCCCGCCCACCGATACCGGTGAGGCGCTGGATCTCCCGGCGTCGCGGCTGACCCTGACGATCGGGTTCGGCCCGGCACTGTTCGACCGCTTCGGGCTGGCGGCGCGGAAACCGGCGGCGCTGGCCCCGCTGCCGAAGTTCACCGGCGACGCGCTCGACCCCGCGCGCAGCGGCGGCGATATCGCCATTCAGGCCTGCTCGGACGACCCGCAGGTGGCGGTGCACGCGGTGCGCAACCTGGCCAGGGCGGGGTTCGGTGCGGTGAGCGTGCGCTGGTCGCAGCTGGGATTCGGCCGCACCTCGACCACCTCCACCGCCCAGGCCACCCCGCGCAACCTGCTCGGGTTCAAGGACGGGACCCGCAATATCAAGGCCGAGGACACCGCGGCGGTCGACCGTTTCGTCTGGGTCGGCCCGGACGACGATCAGCCGTGGCTGGCCGGTGGTTCCTACCTGGTGGCCCGCCGGATCCGCATGCTCATCGAGCCGTGGGACCGCACGAGCCTGCACGAGCAGGAGCGGGTGATCGGCCGCACCAAGGGCGCGGGTGCCCCGCTCGGCTACTCGGACGAGTTCGACGAGCTGGATCTGCAGTCGGCGGGCCCGGACGGCCCGTTCATCGACCGCGACGCCCACGTGCGGCTGGCCTCGGCCGAGGAGCTGGGCGGCATCCAGATCCTGCGCCGCGGCTACAACTTCACCGACGGCTCGGACGGCTTCGGCCACCTCGACGCGGGGCTGTTCTTCCTGGCCTACTGCCGCGACCCGCTGACCCAGTTCGTGCCCATGCAGGAGAACCTGGCCCGCCGGGACGCGCTGAACGAGTACATCCAGCACGTCGGCTCGGCCGTCTACGCCTGCCCGCCCGGGCTCGGCGCCGACGAATACTGGGGCTCCACCCTCTTCGAGGATTGACTCACACCTCGACGTGCGAGCCCGTGATCACCGTCCGCGCGCGCGGCAACCCGAAGTGGCCGAGCAGGCCGGCGCCGACGAGGAGCGGAACGACGACGATGCCGGGAAGCGGGAGCCGTGGCACGGTGGGCCGGTGATCACCGAACACGCCCTGCTCCCCGTCCGGCCCGGCCGCGAAGCCGAATTCGAGGCGGCCTTCGCCCGCGCCCGCCCGCTGATCGCGGGCAGCCCCGGCTTCCGCGGGCTCACGCTGTCCCGCTCGGCGGAGACGCCGAATACGTATCTGCTGCTGGTGCGGTGGGATTCGATCGAGCAGCACACCGAGGGGTTCCGCGGGTCGCCGGAGTACGCCGAGTGGAAGGCGCTGCTGCACCACTTCTACGACCCGTTCCCGGTGGTCGAGCACTTCGTTCCGGTGCCGGTGGACTGAACGCTCAGGGCGCCAGGGTCCAGCGGAGCTCCTCGGCGCCGTACTCGGCGATCTCGCTCAACCGCCTGCCCCCGGCCAAGATGTCCGCGCGGCCGACCTCGGCGAGCGGGCAGCCGAGGCCGTCCAGGTGCGGGCACCAGCGGCGGGCGATGCGCAGGCAGGTCTCGTGCATGGCGGCGTCGCCGAGCACCCAGTCGCCCGCCTCCACGATCACCCAGGCCCGCTCCGGCAGCGGGTCGCCGCAGACCTGGCAGAGCCACTCGGCCTGGCAGCGCCGCAGGCGGTCGGTGTCGACGCACTTCCAGTCGGCGGCGCCCCACCAAACCGGGGTGATCCACGGGACCGGCAGCCCCTCGATCCGGCGCCGGGGCAGCCCCGGCTCGGACCACGGTGCCGAAACGGCATCCACGAACTCGTCATCCTCTCGTCGCGCCGGACGGCGCGGCCGTCCACGCTACCAGCGTGCACCGAGGTGTGAGTCCGAGCGGTATCACAAGGGGTGGTCTCGGCCGTGCCGCAGCGGCACGACCGGGTTCCCGGCGGTCAGCCGGTGGTGAGCGCGGCCTCGCGGACGATGTCCGCGACGGCGTCCGGCTGCGACACGTAGGAGGCGTGCGAGGCGGCGACCTCCCTGGTCCGGCCCGGCGCCACCTCCTGCGCGGTCTCCCGCTGCAGCGCGGGCGGGATCACCCGGTCCTCGGTGGAGACCAGGTACCAGCTCGGGGTGCCCGCCCAGGACGGGTCGCCGGTCCGCTCCAGGTTCGCGGTGGCGGCGAGGGTGCGCTGGTTGGCGTACATCTCGGCGGCCTCGGCCGGCGCGACGTCCTGGCAGAAGACCTCGCGGAAGAACGGCTGGGTCACGAAGGCGTCCAGGTTCACCCCGGCCGGCCCCGCCGGGTCGGCCACCGGCTTCACCAGCAGCGCGGGCGGCAGCAGCAGGCTGCCCGGGTGCGCGATGGGGTTCACCAGCTCGGCCAGCAGCTGGTCGCGCCGCGGCGCGTAGGCGGCGACGAAGACATTGGCGGTGACGTCCGGGTCGTGGGTATTGGTGATGACGGCGCCGCCGTAGGAGTGGCCGACCAGCACGATCGGGCCGTCGATTCCGGCCAGGAACTCGGTGAGCTGCGCGGAGTCGTTGGCGATGCCGCGCAGCGGGGTGTCGAAGGTGCGGACTTCGATGCCGTCGGCGGTGAGCCGGTCGGCCACGTCGGACCAGCCGGAGGAGTCGGCGAAGGCGCCGTGCACCAGCACCACGGTCGGGGTGGGGGCGGCGTGCGCGGGGGCCGCGGCGAGGCCGAGCGCGAGGGCGGCGGCCACGGCGGTGCCTGCGGCGCGAAGGCGAGCGTTCATGGATTCCTCCGTCGATCGTCGGGACGCACGGGTCCGAGCGCGGACCGCTCGAGCGTGCCATACCGAAGATTCGCGGTGGGTGTGTCCGCGGTTTGCGGTGAGTCCGGGATGGACCTCAGCCCGGCAGCTCGAGCATGGGCGGGATGCCGAGCGCGGCGCAGGCGTCGCGCACGGCGTGCACCTCGGCGGGGGCGAGGGTGCCGTCCGCGTTCGCGATCATGATGCCGATCTGCACCACGGCGCGCGCCTGCTCCGGTTTGCCCGCCACCTTGGTGATCTGCTGCAGCACGTGCGCCCGGCCGAAGGCGGGGTCCTGCACCAGGCGGTCGCAGTTGCCGTCGAAGAGGGTGCGCAGCTGCTCGGCCGGGAAGTTGTCCAGCACCGGGTCGGCCGTGATGAGCCCGGCGACCTGCGCTCGCTCCTCGGGGGTGATGGTGCCGTCGGCGGCGGCGACCAGCGCGCACATCCCCATCACCGCGTCCCGGAAGGCGCCGCTGGTGAACTCGTTCTTCTTCGACAGCAGCTGCGACCGCCACTGCGGCGCCCGGTCCACCAGGTCCATCAGCCTGGTCACGGTGTGGCCGGTGTTCAGCAGCTTGTTCAGGAACGACATGACGGACTCCCGGGACAGGGGCCGGCGCGCGACGACCCGCCCCGGCGAACCCTCGGAAGGTAGCAGATCCGCGGCTCGGCCGCCCCGCGATCCGGCGGCGCTACCCCAGGTCGAGCGCCCAATTCTGGCCGACGAGGTCGCGCCCCCAGCTGCGGTGCGGCGCGGCGTCGACCAGGGTGGAACCGAACCCCTCGTGGTTCCGGCGCGCGGGACCGTCGAGGACCGGCTGGAGTTGCTGGCGGGCTGCCTGCCGGACGGCGACCGGGACGCCCCCGAGGTGACGCTCGCGCTCGCGGTGCTGCGCGGCGCGCTGCTCGACCTGCTCGCCACCGGCGACCTGGCCCGGATCGATGCCGCGCTGCGCCGCCAGGCCGCGGTCTTCGATCGAAGCCTCGGTGAACACCGGCGGACGCGGGTGGCTTTTCCGCGCCGGAGCGTCCAGGATGGCGAGCCGTGGGAGCACTGAGCGCGGGGCCGCCGGTCGGCCGCCGGACCGTGATGAAGGGTGGTGCGGTCGCGGCGGCGGCCGTCTTCGCGGGGGCCGCGCGCGCCGGTGCGGCGAGCCCGGTATTCGGGCACGGCGTCGCCTCGGGTGATCCGCTGCCGACCGGGGTGATCCTCTGGACCCGGGTGACGCCCGCCCCGGACGCGACCCCCGGCTCGACCCGCGGCCCGGACGTCGCCGTGCGCTGGGAGGTGGCGCGCGACGACTCCTTCGCCACTGTGGTCGCTGCCGGAACCGCGACGGCCACAGCGGCTTCCGACCACACCGTCAAGGTCGACGCGGGCGGGCTCGCCTCGGGCACCGACTACCGCTATCGGTTCACCGCGCTGGGCGTCACCTCAGCGATCGGCCGCACCAGGACCGCACCGGCCGACACCGACAACCCCGAGCGGCTCCGCTTCGGCGTGGTCTCCTGCTCGAACTGGGAGGCCGGGTACTTCGGTGCCTACCGGCACCTCGCGGCCCGCGGCGACCTCGACGCCGTGCTGCACCTCGGCGACTACCTGTACGAGTACGAGCGCGGCGAGTTCGGCGGCCGCGGCGGCGCGGTGCGCGCGCACGCCCCGGAGCACGAGATCGTCACACTCGCCGACTACCGGATCCGGCACGGGCAGTACAAGACCGACCCGGATCTGGCGCTGCTGCACGGGGCGGTGCCGTTCATCGCCACCTGGGACGACCACGAGACCGCCAACGACGCCTGGTCCGGCGGCGCGGAGAACCACGACCCCGGCACCGAGGGCGACTGGGCGGCCCGGCGCGCGGCGGCGCGGCAGGCGTACCGGGAGTGGATGCCGGTGCGCGACAGCGCCGACGGCAGGCTGTATCGGCGGCTGCGCTTCGGCGCGCTCGCCGAGTTGTCCATGCTGGATCTGCGCAGCTACCGCGACCGGCAGGCGCGCCCCGGCGTGGGCTGGCGCGATATCGACGCGCCGGAGCGCAGCATCACCGGCCGGGAGCAGCTGGACTGGCTGATCGGCGGGCTGGAGTCGGCGCCGGTCCGGTGGAAGCTGGTCGGGAACCCGGTCATGATCGCGCCGGTGCTCTTCCCGCCGCTCGACCCCGCGGTCACCGCGGGGCTGGCCCGGGTGGTCGGCATCCCGGCGGGCGGTATCCCGGTCAATGCCGACCAGTGGGACGGCTACACCGCCGACCGGACACGGCTCTTCCGCGCGGTGCACGACGCCGGGGTGGGCGGGGTGCTCTTCCTCACCGGCGACATCCACAGCTCGTGGGCCGCCGACCTCCCGCTGGACGCCGCCGCCTACCCGGCCGGGCCGGTGGCGGGCGCCGAGTTCGTTGTGCCGTCGGTGACCTCGCAGAGCCCCGGCGATATCGCCGGGCTGCCCACCGCCGCCGCGGCCGGCGCGGTGCGCGAGGTGAACCGCCACCTGCGCTACCTGGAGCTGGACTCGCACGGCTACGGCGTGCTGCACGTGGACGCCGGGCAGGCGCAGATGGACTGGTTCTACCTGCTCGACGTCGACGACCCGAACTCCGGCGTCCGGCACGGTATCTCGCTCGCGGTCGGCGCGGCGGGCCGGATCGAGCCGCGGCCGGGCCCGGTCGGCTGAGCGAAACGCCGCCGCGCGGATCGGCGAAAACCCGGGTGAACTGTTCCGGGGAGGAAACATGTCGGTTCGTCTCGTCGCCCTGCTCGCCGCGGCCTGCGCGGTGAGCGGCTGCGCCACCCTGCTCGGCTACCCGCCGGACCCGCCGGACCCGGCCGAGTACGAGGCGGCAGCCGCCGAGGTCGCGGCGCTACCGCGGGCCGGCGAGTCCGAGCGGGCGCTGCTCGACGCCGTCGAGCGGATCGCCGCCGCGGCGGGCGGGCTCGAGTGGCGCCGCGATCCGGAGCGGCCGCGCGTCGAGGGCGGCTGCACCGGGGTATACGGCCCGACCGGCGGCGTGAACATCGGGCTGGCGCACTTCATCGCCGAGGGCACGATCCCGGCCGACCGCTGGTTCGGTTTCCAGCAGCAGGCCCGCGACCTCGCCGCCGCCGTCGGCGCCGACGACATGCGACCCGGCACCGGCACACCGCCGAACTACAGCGTCACCTTCGATTGCGCGCGGGAGAGCGGGCCGGGAATCTCGGTGTACGCCGACGCGACATCGATGACGATCACCGCGCACACCGGGTGCAGGCTGCCGTGACGGCCGCTCAGACCAGCAAAGCGCGGCGGTCCGCGTCGTCGTTGGATGCGGGGTGGGATTCGGTGGGTGCGCCCGGCCGGACCGGCAGGCTGGTCAAGCCATGGATCAGCAGGCTTTTCCGCCACGTCAGGTCGCTGAATTCCCCGTCGAGCGATATCTCCGGGAATCGGGCGAGCAACCGCGAGATCGCGGTGGTGGCCTCCACCCGGGCCAGGGTGGCGCCGAGACAGTGATGGATGCCGTGTCCGAAGGCGATGTGCCGGCTTTCGGGCCTTTCGAGGTCGATCCGATCGGGGTCGGTGAACCGCGCCGGGTCGCGGTTGGCGGCGGCGAGCGAGATCAGGATGAATTCGCCCGCGTCGATATCCGTACCGCCCAGGGTGATCGGGGCGGTGGTGTAGCGAGCCGTCGCCACGTGCAGTGACCCGTGGCAGCGCAGGATCTCCTCGAGGTAGGCGGGTATCGCGTCGGGGTGGGTGCGCAACCGCTCGGCCGTTGCCGGATCGCGCAGTAGCTCCAGTACCGAATTGCCGATGAGATTGACGGTGGTCTCGTGCCCGGCTATCAACAGCAGGAGCAGCATGGCGATGAGTTCGTGCTCGTCCAGGCGGTCGTCGTGGTCTTTCGCGATGATCAGCTGGGAGAGTATGTCGTCGCGGGGGTCGGCGGTGCGTTCGGCGATCAACTTCGACAGGTAGGTCAAATAGCTGATCCCGGCGGCGGTGCGCTCCTCGATCGTGGCCGAGTCGCTGACGACGACGGCGGTCCAGGCGCGGAACTCCTCCTTGTCGGAGTCGGGGACTCCGAGCACTTCACAGATCACCGCGGTCGGCAGCTGGAATGCGTAGCTGTCCATGAGGTCGACGGTCGTTCGCGCGCCGATGTCGTCGAGCAGGGTGTCGGCGATCGCGGTGATTCTCGGCTGGAGATCGCGGATGGCGGGACCGGAGAAGGCCTTGGCCACGAGCCGGCGCAGCCGGGTGTGCTGGGGCGGATCGGCGAACAGCATATTGTCGCTGATGGCGGTGTTGAACAGCTCGGCCGCACCGTTTTTCGCCAGCACGGCCTGGCCCTCGGGCGAGCCGACGCGTTTACTGATGGTCGGCTCCGTCAAAGCCTGTTTGGCTACCTCGTGATCGACGACCAACCAGCCGAGTACCCCGTTCGATCGAATTCGGTGCAGGGGACCGCGCGCACGCAGTGCCCGGTAGGTCGCATGCGGATCCTGGTAGAAGTCGTCGGTCAGTTCGAGGATTTCCATCGCGCCGGTCACCCCCTGCCCCCGGGTGACAAGGCGGCCGAGCTCGAATTCATGTAGTGCACAGGCCCTCAGTCCTTTCGGCGAACGATCTGACATGCGCGATGCCGTCATCGATCAGGAGTGCAGCAGCGAGAGGTCGAGCGGTTTCGATCGGGTGAACCAGGAAGCCCCATACGAACTAGCCGTGGCCGCTGTCCACTAAACCTTGCGAATCAAGGGGCGAGAGGTGAATTGCCATGAGCGGAGCGGGACGAGCCGTCAGGGGGATGGTAGGGGCCCGGCGGGGTGGGGTCAAGGATCGAGCTCCCGCAATTCCATAGAAAAAGCAGGTCGGGGTGGGGCTTCCCGGGCTCAGCGCCTGCTGGCCCGCCGATAGCCGATCGCCGCCGGAATCGAGAAGACCACGATGGCGCCGAGCGACCAGGCGACGGTGAGGGTGAGCGGGCGGGCCAGCGCACCGCCCTCGGCGAGCGCGCGCATGGTGTCCACCGCGGCGGAGAGCGGCTGGTTGCGCACCACCGGCTGGATCCACTGCGGGTAGGCGGCGAGCGGGACGAAGCCGGTGCTGAAGAACATCATCAGCGAGGTGACGATGGTGATCCCCTCCACCAGCGTGGATTTCGCGGTGAAGACCGCGACCGCGGTCACCAGGGTGGCGAAGGCGAGCCCGAACAGCACCGGCACGCCGAAGAAGGCCAGCGACGGCAGTACCCCCTGCTGGAACCGGAAGCCGAGCAGGTAGCCGACCGCCACGATGGCCAGCGTGCCGACGACGATACGGCAGCCCTCGGCCAGGATGCGCGAGGCGAGCCCGGAGCCGCGGTGCACCGGGAGCACCCAGAACCGGGCGAGCAGCCCGGCGTCGCGCTCCCGCCCGAGCAGGATGCCGCCTGCCACCGCGCCGGAGAGCGCGCCGACCACGGCCACCAGCGGCACCGAGCCGAAGAGCGCCTCGCTGCCGGTGAAGCGGCGGATCTGCCCGCCGATCACGGTGTCCAGCATGACCAGCAGCAGGCACGGCACGATCAGCGTCTCCAGCAGCGTCACCGGGTTGCGCACCCAGCGCACGAGCAGCCGCTGGGTCTGGATCAGGGTGTGCGCGGCGAAGGCGCGCGGGGAGGTCTCGGCGACGGGGGTGCGGGTCGCGGCGGGGATCATCATCAGGCCCTCCTGCGGCTCAGCCGGACGGAAAGGGGGATACAGAGCGCGACGATGCCGAGCGCCCAGGCCAGCGGCGGCGCCAGCAGCGACCAGGAGACGGTGCCCGCGTTCGGCAGCGAATCACCGGCGAGCGCGCGCAGCCCGGCCGCCCACTGCGAGACCGGCTGGTTGCGCACGAAGGGCTGCACCCAGCCGGGGAACTGCTCGGCCGGGGCCAGCCCGGTGGAGAGCATGCCGAAGATGAGCGGGGGCAGCACCAGCGCCTGCGCGGTCGCCTCCGGGCTGCGCGACGCGGTGCCGATGACATCCGCGCCCAGGCACAGCGCCACCCCGATGAGCAGCGAGAACAGCAGGAAGCCCGCGGTGTCGGCCGGGGTGTTGTAGAACCGGAACCCGATCACGTGCCCGCAGACCAGCGCGGTGAGCAGCGCGACCACCAGCCGGAACACATTGCCGGACATGCGCGCCGCGGCGGGCACCAGCGGCCCGACCGGCATCGAGCCCCAGCGCCGGTTCAGCCCGGAGACGGCGTCGGTGGCGGCCCGGAAGGCCGCCGAGACCGCGGTGAACGCCGCCGCCTGCAGGATCACCAGCGGCATCATGTACTGCGCGTAGCTGCTGAAACCGGTGCCGGCGAAGGTCATGATGGTCTTCAGCGGGATGTAGAAGCTGGCGGTGAAGGTGACCGGGGCCAGCACCGAGGTGATCACCTCGCCGGAGCGCAGCGCCGGGGTGACCAGCCGGGCGGTCAGCACCCACCACTGCTGCGCCCGCCGCGGCGCCGCGCCCGCGGTGGCCAGCCAGGCGGTCACGCGGTCACCTCGATGGAGGTGGCGAGGTGGCCGGTGAGCTGCAGGAAGACATCGTCGAGCGAGGGGCGGCGGAGCGCGATGTCGACCAGCTCGACCCCGGCGCCGTCCAGCCGGCGCAACGCCTCGGCCAGCGTCTTGGCGCCGTCCGGGGCCGGGATGGCGATCCGGTCGGCGTCCGGCCCGGGGTGCCGGTCCTCGGGCAGCAGCGAGCCGAGCGCGCGGGCGACCGCGGGCAGGTGCGCGGTGCTGAGCGGGACGATCTCGCAGTAGCTGCCGCCGGTGCGCGACTTGAGCTCGTCGGCGGTGCCCTCGGCGATCACCCGGCCCTGGTCGATGACGATGATGCGGTCGCTGAGCGCATCCGCCTCCTCCAGGTACTGGGTGGTGAGCAGGGTGGTGATCCCGGCCTTCTTGAAGCCGGAGACCAGGTCCCACACCCCCTGCCTGCTGCGCGGGTCGAGCCCGGTGGTCGGCTCGTCCAGGAACACCACCTCCGGCCGCACCACCAGCCCGCAGGCGATGTCGATGCGCCTGCGCATGCCGCCGGAGTAGGTGCCGACCGGTCGCCCGGCGGCGCGCTCCAGCCCGAACTCGCCGATCAGCTCGTCCGCGCGCAGCCGCGCCTCGCGCTTGCGCAGCCCCATGAGCCGCCCGAACATGACCAGGTTCTGGTGCCCGCTGAGCATGTCGTCGAGCGCGGCGTACTGGCCGGTGAGCATGATCGAGCGGCGCACCGCGGCCGGGTCGGCGACCACGTCGTGCCCGGCGACCAGCGCCCGGCCGCGGTCAGGGGAGACCAGCGTGGAGAGGATGTTCACGGTGGTGGTCTTGCCCGCGCCGTTCGGCCCGAGGATGCCGAGCACCTCGCCGGGCTCGGCATGGAAGTCGATGCCGCGCAGTGCTTGCACGGAACCGAACGACTTCTCGATTCCGGTGACGACGACGCCGTGGGTCATCGCTGGCCTCCCAGGTGGTGATCGAGCACGCGCGCCACGAGCGGCAGCGCGTGCGGTGCGGTGAGTTCGTCGTGGGTGACCGCGACGTCGTGGTTGGTGATGGCGCCGGTGACGTAGGGCCGCCAGTTCTCGGCGCCGAAGATCTCCGAGCTGTCCACGGTGGCGGCGACGTAGACGATGTCGCCGTCGTAGACCGGGCGCCGGTAACCGGTCCTGGTGCGGGCGGAGGCGTTGTAGGAGCCCGCCATCCGCTCCAGGGTCGCGGCATCGATCAGGGCGACGCCGAGCCGGTCCCGGATGCGGTCGGCGGCCTGCTGCGCGGTGGCGTCGGCCGGGACGTCGTCGATGCCGAAGACCGCGCCGAAGGCGTTCACGAACGACCCCGCGGTGAGCGGCTCGATGGCGTCGCCGTCGATATCGGCGGTGTCGGCGTCGAGCAGCGCGACCACGCCCACCTCGGCGCCCTGCCGCCGCAGCTCGACCGCGGTGGCGTGCGCGATGAGCCCGCCGAAGGACCAGCCGGTCAGGTGGTAGGGCCCATCGGGTTGCAGCGCGCGGATCTCGCGGGCGTAGCGCTCGGCGAACTCGGGGATCGAGCGCACCGACGGCTCGCGCCCGCTCAGGTCCGGCGCCTGCAGCCCGTAGATCGGGCGGCCCGGCGCCAGCAGGTCGGCCAGGCCGAGGTAGCTCCAGGCCATGCCGGAGGAGGGGTGCACGCAGAAGAGCGCGGGCTCCGCGCCGTCGGTCCGGATGGGGAGCACCACGTCCAGGCCGAGCCCGGAACCGGCGGCCGGGGCCGGCTCGGTCGCGGTGAAGGCGCGGGCGGCGTCGGAGCCGGCGAAGCGGGTGGCCGCGGCCAGGGTCTCCAGCCAGAGCTCGGCCAGCCGGGCGACGAAGGGCTCGTCCAGCAGCTCGCCGGGGTAGCCGACGGTGATCTGCAGCCGGTCGCGCACGACCAGGGCATTGATGTCGATCACCGACTGCAGCGGCACGTCGGGGTGCTCGGCGGCGGGCAGCTCGCCGAGCGCGTCGGTGGGCAGCCAGCCGAGCCCGTCCAGCCCGGCGGGGATGTCGGCGGCGGCGTAGCGGCCCAGGTAGTTCACGCTGACCTGGCCGGGCAGCCCGGCCGGGAGCTGGGCGGCGGTGTCGGGGTTCAGGTAGCGCAGCAGCCCGAAACCGATTCCCTTGTCCGGGATTTCGCGCAGCTGCTCCGCGGTGGCGCGGATGGCGGCGCCCATGGCGGGGCCGCCGGCGAGCGCGTCGGCGAGGTCGATGCCGGCGAGGTCGAGCCGGGCCGGGTAGAGGCTGGTGAACCAGCCGATGGTGCGGGAGAGGTCGGCGCCGGGGATCACCTCCTCCTGCCTGCCGTGCCCCTCCAGCCGGAGCAGCACCGGGTCGTCCCCGCCGCGCAGCCGCAGCAGGGCGAGCGCCAGGGTGGCGAGCAGCGCGTCCTCCACGCCGCCGCCGAAGATGCCGGGCAGCGTGGTCAGCAGCGCGGCGGTGACCTCGGCGGAGGCCGCGCGGTCGAGCAGCCGCAGGGTGCGGGTGGTGTCGACGGCCGGGTCGAGCGGGCGGCTGGCGAGTGGCGGGTCCGGGGTGGCGGTGACCGCCTGCCAGTGCGCCAGCTCGGCGGTGCGGTGTGCGCTGTGCGCCTCCTCGGTGAGCGCGGTGGCCCAGCGCCGCATCGAGGTGCCGGTCGCGGCGAGCACCGGGGTGGCGCCCGCCGAGACCTGCGCCCAGGCGCCGATCAGGTCCGGGATCAGGATGCGCCAGGAGACGCCGTCGATCACCAGGTGGTGCGCGACGACCAGCAACCGGCCGGGGCCGGACTCCGGGTCCAGCCAGACGAACTGCAGCACGGTGCCGCCGGCCGGGTCGAGGCGGTCCAGCGCCGCGTCCAGCTCGCTCGCGGCGTGCTCGCGCAGCTCGACGGGGTCGGTGGTGGCGTACCGCACCCGGTGCAGCAGGGCGTCCACCGGCACCGAGCCGGGCTCGGCGACCAGCACCCGCGGCTCGCCGTGCGTGACCAGCCGGGCGCGCAGCATGTCGTGCCGGTCGATGGCCGCGGCGAGCGTGGCCACGATGCCGGCCCGGTCGATGCCGGCGGGCAGGTCCAGCACGGCCGTCTGCGCGAAGCGGCGGTGGTCGCCGCCGCGTTCGAGCATGTAGTGGCCGATCGGCGGCAGCGGGAACTCGCCGACCCCGCCGCCGGGCAGCTCCTCGAGCACCACCGCCGGGCCGCTCGCGTCCGCGGCGGCGGCCAGCGCGGCCACCGTGCGGTGCTCGAAGACCTGCAGCGGCGTGCAGGTGACGCCGTGCTGCTTGGCCAGGGAGACCAGCTGGATGGCGAGGATGCTGTCGCCGCCGAGCGCGAAGAAGGAGTCGTCGGCCCCGGCCCGGTCCAGCCCGAGCAGCTCGGTGAAGACCTCGGCCAGGATCTTCTCGGTCGGCGTCGACGGCTCCCGGTAGCCGGCGCGCTCGACGGTGAACTCCGGCGCGGGCAGCGCGTTCCGGTCCAGCTTGCCGACGGTGGTGAGCGGCAGCTCGTCCAGCACGACGAAGGCCGCGGGCACCATGTAGCCGGGCAGCGTCTCCGCCGCGGCGGCGCGCACCCGTGCCGGGTCGAGCTCGGCGCCGGGGGAGCGCACCAGGTAGGCGGCGAGCGCGGTGCCGCCGGGGCCGGGCACGCCGAGCGTCACCGCCTGGCGCACCCCGTCGAGGCGGCCCAGCACGGCGTCGATCTCGCCCAGCTCGATGCGCTGGCCGCGCACCTTGACCTGGAAGTCGGTGCGGCCGAGGTACTCCAGCCGCAGCTCGGTGCCTGCCCCGGCCCAGCGCACCAGGTCGCCGGTGCGGTACGCGCGCTGCCCCGGCGCGAAGGGGTGCGCCACGAAGCGGGCGGCGGTGAGGCCGGGGCGGCCGTGGTAGCCGCGGGCCAGCGCCGGGCCCGCCAGGTACAGCTCGCCCGCGACGCCGACCGGCACCGGCCGCAGCCGGTCGTCCAGCACCAGCACCGCGGCGCCGCGGATCGGGGCGCCGATGGTCACCGGCTCGCCCGTGGCGAGCAGCGCGGAGGCCGTCGCCCAGATGGTGCTCTCGGTCGGGCCGTACAGGTTCACCAGGTCGCGCCCGGTCGCCCAGCGCGCCACCAGCTCCGGGCCGACGGCCTCACCGGCGACGGCGAGCACCCGCACCCCCGGCACGGCGGCCGGGTCGAGCGTGGCCAGGGCCGACGGCGTGATCACCATATGGCTCACCTCCTCGGCGGCGATCAGCTCGGCCAGCGCGGCGCCGCCGAACACCTCCGGCGGCGACACCACCGCGGCGCCGCCGTGGCCGAAGGCCATGAGCGCCTCGAAGATCGAGGCGTCGAAGCTCGGCGAGGCCACCTGCAGAACCCGCGAGGTCTCGTCCAGGGTGAGCAGCTCGCGCTGGGCCGCGACCAGGTCGGCGAGGCCGCGGTGCCCGACCGCGACGCCCTTGGGGGTGCCGGTGGAGCCGGAGGTGTAGATGAGCCAGGCGGCGTCGTCGGGGTGCACGGCGGGCAGCGCGGCCTCGGGGCGCTCGCCGAGATCGTCCAGGACCAGCCAGTCGACGGTGTCGGGCAGCTGATCCCGGTACGCGGCCAGGGTGATGCCGGTGCGGGCGCCGGAGTCGGTGAGCATGTGCGCGATCCGCTCGGCCGGGTGCCTGGGATCCACCGGCAGGAAGGCGGCGCCCGCCAGCGCGGCCGCCCACACCCCGGTGAGCAGCGCGGCGCCGCGCGGGAGGCCGAGCGCCACCACCGAGCCGGTGCCGGCGCCGCGCAGCTGCCGGGCCAGCCGGGTGCCGCGCTCGGCCAGCTCGCGGTAGGTGAGCGTGGCGCCGTCGGCGATCACCGCCGGGCGGTCCGGGAAGCGGGCGGCGGTGCCGGTGAGGATGGCGGGCAGCGTTGTCGTCCCGACGGTTTCGGGGCCGCTGACCTCGGCCAGTTCGGCGCGCTCGGCCGCGTCGAGCAGGTCGATATCGCCGATGCGAGTATCAGGCGCGGCGGTGACCGCGGTCAGGATGCGCTGCCAGCGGCGGATCAGGGTACGCGCCGTCGGCTCGTCGAAGAGGTCGGTGGCGTAGGTGAGCACGCCGGTCAGCCCGTCCGCGTGTTCGCGCAGGTCGACGGTGAGGTCGAACTGCGAGGAGCCGCGGTCGAAATCCGCCACCTCGACGCGGAGCCCGGGCAGCTCCAGCACCGGCGCCACGTAGTTCTGCAGGCTCAGCGTCACCTGGAAGAGCGGGTGGTGCGCGGTGGAGCGGGCCGGGTCGAGCACCTGCACCAGCCGCTCGAACGGCACGTCGGCGTGCGCGAAGGCATCCAGGTCGACGCCGCGCACGGTGCCGAGGAACTCGCCGAAGGTGGCGGCCGGGTCGACGGGGGTGCGCAGGGCGAGGGTGTTCACGAACATGCCGACCAGGTCGTCCAGGGCGCGGTCGCCGCGGCCCGCGACCGGGGTGCCGATCACGATGTCGCCGGTGCCGCTCAGCCGCGCGGTGAGCACCGCGAGCGCGGCGTGCGCGACCATGAACAGGCTCGCGCCGTGCGCGGTCGCCAGCTCGCGGAGCGCGGTGGCCAGCGCCGGGTCGAGGGTGAAGTCCAGGTCGGCGCTGCGCAGCGACTGCACCGCGGGGCGCGGGCGGTCGGCGGGCAGCTCGAGGACATCGGGGGCGCCGGTGAGCGTTTCGGTCCAGAACCGGAGCTGCCCGGCCGCCAGCGACTCCGGGTCGGACTCGGCGCCGAGCAGCTCGCGGTGCCAGAGCGCGAAGTCGGCGTACTGCACCGGCAGCGGCGCCGCGGCGCCCCCGGCGTAGGCGGTGACCAGGTCGGTGGCGAGCGGGGCCATGGAGGCGCCGTCGGCGCTGATGTGGTGCACGACGAGCAGCACCACGTGTGTCTCCGGATCGAGCCGGAAGACGGTGGCGCGCAGCGGGGTCTGGTCGGCCAGGTCGAAGCCGACGGCCGCCGCGGCGGTGAGCTCGGCGCGCAGCGCGCCGGGCGCCACGTCGCGCAGCGCGACCTCCGGGATCGCGTCGGCGGCGTCGAGCACCACCTGGCGGGCGCCCTCGGCATCCGCCGGGTAGACGGTGCGCAGGCTCTCGTGCCTGGCCACCAGGGCGCCGAAGGCGGCGCGCAGCGCGGCGACGTCCAGCGCGCCGGTGAGCCGCAGCGCCACCGCGATGTTGTAGCCGGGCGAGCCCGGATCCATCCGGTTCAGCACCCACATGCGCTGCTGCGCGGGGGAGAGCGGGATGCGGTCCGGCCGCACCCGGGCGGCGAGCGCGACCCCGCCGCCCGGCTCGACGGCGGGCACCACCCGCGCCGCGAGCTGCGCGACGGTCGGGGCGTCGAAGAGGTCGCGCAGCGCGATCCGGGCGCCGAGCGCCGCGTTCACCCGCGCCACCACCTTGGTGGCGCTCAGCGAGTTGCCGCCCAGCTCGAAGAAGGACTGGTCGGCGCTGACCCGCTCGGCCGCCAGCACCTCGGCGAAGACGGCGGCGACCGCCTCCTCGACCGGGGTGCGCGGGGCCAGGTACGGGCGGGTGGCGCCGGTGAAGTCCGGGATGGGCAGCGCGGCCCGGTCCAGCTTGCCGACCGGGGTGAGCGGGATCGAGTCCAGCACCACCACGTGTGCGGGCACCATGTACCCCGGCAGCACCGCAGCCACCCGCTCGCGCAGCAGCTCGACATCGAGCGCGGTATCCGCGGCGGGCAGCACGTACGACACCAGCACGGTCGCCCCCGCGGGGCCGGAGCGGCCGATGGTGACCGCGTACTCCACCTGCTCGTCGCGGGAGAGCACCGCGTCGATCTCGCCCAGCTCGATCCGCAGCCCGCGGATCTTCACCTGGAAGTCGCTGCGGCCCAGGTACTCCAGCTCGTGCCGCGCGGTCCAGCGCACCATGTCGCCGGTGCGGTACATGCGGCTGCCGGGCGTGCCGTACGGGTCGGCCACGAACCGCGCCGCGGTCATGCCGAAGCGGTTGAAGTAGCCGCGGGCCAGCGCGGGCCCGGCCAGGTACAGCTCGCCGGGCACGCCGACCGGCACCGGGCGCAGCCAGCCGTCCAGCACTACCGCCGCGGCGCCGCGGATCGGCCCGCCGATGGTGATGCGCTCGCCCGCGACCAGCTCGGCCGGGCCGGTGGCCCAGATGCTGAACTCGGTGGGGCCGTACTCGTTCACCATGCGCCTGCCCGGCGCCCAGCGCTCCAGCAGCTCGGGGGTCGCGGCCTCACCGGCCACCGCGAGCAGCCGCAGCTCGTCCAGCCCGGCCGGCTCCATGGTGGCCAGCGCGGACGGGGTGATCACCGCGTGCGTCACCCGCTCGGTGCGGAGCAGCTCGGCCAGCGCGGCGCCGCCGTAGACCTCCGGCGGCGCGACCACCAGCCGTCCGCCGGAGGCGTGCGCGGTGAGCAGCTCGTACACCGAGGCGTCGAAGCTGGGCGAGGCCACCTGCAGCGCACGGACGTCGGGGCCGACCCCGAGGGTGTCCCGCTGGTGCTCGATGAGGTTCGCAATGCCGCGGTGGCTGAGCAGCACCGCCTTCGGCTTGCCGGTGGAGCCGGAGGTGTAGATGAGGTAGGCGGTCTGGTCCGGGAAGATCGGGCCGCCGCGCTCGGCGTCGGTGATCGGGGCGGCGGAGACCGTCATGACCCGGCGGATGGTGTTCAGGTCGTCCAGCAGCAGCCAGTCGATGGTGCCGGGCAGCGTCTCGCCGGTCGCGGTGACGGTGACGCCGATCGGGGCCCTGGAATCGGCGAGCATGTGCTCGATCCGCTCCACCGGGTGGTTCGGGTCCAGCGGGGCGAAGGCCGCGCCGGTCTTGGCCAGTGCCCAGACCGCGACCACCGACTCCAGCGAGCGGGTCAGCGCCAGGATCACGAAGACCTCGCGGCCGATGCCGCGGCGCAGCAGCATCCGCGCGAACCGGTTGGACCAGGTGTCGAGCTCGCGGTAGGTCATGCTCAGGTCGCCCGCGCGCACCGCGACGGCGTCCGGGTCGAGCGCGGCGCCCGCGGTGAGCAGCTCGGGCAGGGTGCGCACCGGCACCGCATCGGGGCCGCGGACCGGGGCCAGCGCGGCGAGCTCGGCGTCGTCGCAGGTGCGCAGGTGCGCGAGCGGGGCCTCCGGGCGGGTGGCGAGCTGGTCGGTGAGCCGGACGAAGCGCTCCAGCAACGGCCGCGCGGCGTCGGCGGCGAGGTGCCCGGTGAGGTATTTGAGCGTGACCTCCAGGGTGTCGCCGTCGTCGCCGCGCTGCGGGATCACCATGAGGTTGAGCGGGTACGGGGTGGCGTCGGTGCCCTCGACGTCGAGCACCCGCATCCCGGCGATATCCAGCGCCTGGGAGAGCGCCGCCCGGTCGATGGGGTAGGACTCGAAGACCGTGAGGGTGTCGAAGAGCTCCGCCAGCCCGACGGCCTGATGGATCGCGGCCAGCCCGATGTGCTGGTGGTCCAGCAGCCGCGCCTGCTCGGCCTGCACCCGGGTCAGCAGCGCGGCCGCGCTCTCCGCCGGGTCCAGCCGGATCCGCACCGGCAGCGTGTTGATGAAGAGCCCGATCATCTCCTCGACCCCGGCCAGCTCCGGCGGCCGCCCGGAGACGGTGCCGCCGAAGACCACGTCGGTGCGGCCGGTCAGCATGGCGAGCAGCAGCGCCCAGCCCGCCTGCACCAGGGTGTTCACCGTGGCGCCGGAGCCGCGGGCCGCGCGCTCCCAGCGCGCCACGGTCGCCCGCGGCAGCGCCAGGGTGACGGCGCCGGTCTCGGCGGACTCGATGCCGGCGAGGCTGGGCAGCGCCCGGGTGGGGGTGTCGATACCGGCCAGCGACTCGGTCCAGGCGGCGAGCGAGGCGGCGTCGTCGCGCTCGGCCAGCCAGGTCAGGAACTCGCGGTAGGAGTGCGCGGGCGGAAGCGCGGCGGCGTCGCCCGCGGTGACGTAGAGCGTGAGCAGCTCGCGGACGAGCAGCGGGGTGGACCAGCCGTCCAGCACCAGGTGGTGGTTGGTGAGGATCAGCCGGTAGGTGTCGCCCGGCAGCCGGACCAGGGTGAAGCGGACCAGCGGCGGGCGGGTCAGCTCGAAGCGGGTGCGGGCGTCGACGGCGACGATCCGGTCCAGCTCGCGCTGCCTGGCCTCGGGGTCGGTGACGCTCCGCAGGTCGAGCTCGCGCCAGCCCACCTCGGCGGTGCCGAGCACCAGCTGCCGCGGCCCGTCGGCGGTCTCCACGAAGGCCACCCGCAGGTTCTCGTGCCGGTCGATGAGCGCCTGCGCCGCGGTGCGCAGCCGGGCGGCGTCGACGGTGCCGGCGAGGGTGAGCAGCGACTGCACGGTGTAGCCGTCGGCGGTGTCGGTGTCGTAGACGGCGTGGAACAGCAGCCCGTACTGCAGCGGCGAGAGCGGCCAGACATCGGTGAGCGCCCGGTACTCGCGCTCCCAGCCCTCGATCTGCGGCTGGTCCGTCGTGACCAGCGGGAAGTCCGACGGGGTGCGGCCACCGGAGCCGGTCGCGGCGAGCGCGCCGAGCGCCTCGGCCCACAGCCCCGCCAGCTCGGCGACCTCGGCGGCGGTGAGCAGCCGGGCGGCGTAGGCCCAGGTGACCTCGAGCCCGGCCGCGGTGCGCACGGCGTTGATGTCGAGCACGGCGGCCAGCGGCGCGCGGTCGTCCTGGGTGGCGGCGAAGCGGCGCGGCAGCCAGGGGCCGCCGCCGTCGGTGTCCGCCCGGCCCAGGTAGTTCACGCTGATCTGTGGCTCCGGGTGCCCGGCGAGCGCGGGCGCGGTCTCCGGGTTCAGGTAGCGCAGCATGCCGTAGCCGATGCCCTTCTCCGGCACCGCGCGCAGCTGCTCCTTGACGGCCTTGAGCGCCGCGCCGGGGTCGGCGGGGTCGATGCCGGTGAGGTCGAGCGCGGCCGGGTGCACGGTGGTGAACCAGCCGACGGTGCGGGTGATGTCGGCGCCGGGCAGGATCGACTCGGCGCGGCCGTGGCCCTCCAGGGTGAACACGGCGGTGCGGCGGTCCCGCCAGCGCCCGACGGCGAGCACGAGCGCGGCGAGCAACACGTCGTCGGGGCCGCAGTGGAAGCGCTCCGCGGTGGCGCCGAGCGCGGCGTCGGCCAGCTCCGGCGCGATCACGGTGTGCTCCTGCGCCATGGTGCCGACCACGTCGAGCGCGGGGTCGAAGGGCGCGGAGCCGATGGGCGGGTCGTCGGTGCCGGTGATGCGCTGCCAGACCGGCAGCTCCGGGGTCCGGGTGGCGGCGTGCTCGCGCTGGCCGTGCGCCCAGCGCCGGAACGAGGTGCCGACCGGGGCGAGCGCGCCGCCGAGCGCGGCGGTGGCCAGGTCGGGGAGCAGGATCCGCCAGGAGACGCCGTCGGTGACCAGGTGGTGCAGCACCAGCCAGGCCAGCGGCTCGTCCCCGTCGATCACCACCACCCGGACGACCACGCCGTGCTCCGGGTCCAGCCGGTCGGCGGCGGCGTCCAGCGCGGCGTCCGGATCGGTCCCGGCGGGCACGGTCTCGATCAGCGCTGCGGCATCGACGCTGCCGGGGGCGGCGACCTCCCAGGTCCAGCCATCGTCGGCGCGCCGCAGCGCCGAGCGCAGCAGGTCGTGGTGGTCGAGCAGGGTTTGCAGCGCGGGCGCCAGGTCGGTGCCCGCGGGCAGCCCGATGAGCACGGCCTGGCCGAAGCGGCGCCAGTGCTCGCCCTGCTCCAACATGGCGTGCACGATCGGCGTCGGCTCGACCCGGCCGGTGCCGCCGCCGGGCAGTTCGCGCACCGCGACCGCGGCGACCTCGGTGGCGACGGCGGCCAGCGCGGCCACCGTCTTGCGCTCGAACACGTCGCGGGCGCCGAAGCCGAGCCCGGCCGCCTTGGCCCGCGACACCAGCTGGATGGAGACGATGCTGTCGCCGCCGAGCGCGAAGAAGCTCTCGTCCACCCCGACCGACTCCAGCCCGAGCACCTCGGCGAAGAGCCGCGCCAGCAGCTCCTCGCGCGGCGTGGACGGCGCGCGGCCGGTGCTCGCGCGGGCGCCGAAATCGGGGGCGGGCAGCGCCCTGCGGTCCACCTTGCCGAGCGGGGTCAGCGGGACGCTCTCCAGCAGCATCATCACCGACGGCACCATGTACGCGGGCAGCGTCTCCCCGGCGGCCACCTTCAGCGCCTCCGGGTGCGGCGCGGTGCCCGGCCGCGGCAGCACGTAGGAGACCAGCGCGGTGGCGCCGGAGGGGGTCTCGGCGCCGACGGTGAGCGCGAATTCGACCTCCGGGTGCCGGTGCAGCGCGGCGTCGATCTCGCCCAGCTCGATCCGGAAGCCGCGCACCTTCACCTGGAAGTCGCCGCGGCCCAGGTACTCCAGCTCGTGCCGCTCGGTCCAGCGCACCAGGTCGCCGGTGCGGTACATGCGCTCGCCCGCGGCGTACGGATTCGCCACGAAGCGGGCCGCGGTGAGCCCGGTGCGCCGGTGGTAGCCGCGCGCCAGCCCCGGCCCGGCCAGGTACAGCTCGCCGGTGGTGCCCGCGGGCACCGGGCGCAGCCAGGGGTCGAGCACCACCGCGGCCACCCCGGGCTGCGGGGTGCCGATGGTGACCGGGGCATCCGGGTCGAGCGGGCCGGTGAGCGTCGCGGTGACCGTGGTCTCGGTGGGGCCGTAGCCGTTCAGCAGGGTGCGGCCCGCCCAGCGGGTCACCAGCTCGGGCGGGCAGGCGTCGCCGCCGACCACGACGGTGCGCAGCGCGGGCAGCGCGGCGGGGTCGAGCGAGCCGGCCACGGTCGGGGTGACGTTCAGGTGCGTCACGCCGCTCCCGCGCAGCACCGCGGCCAGTTCCTCGCCCGCGTAGGCCGCGGGCGGGACGACGGCGAGCGTGGCGCCGCGCGCCAGCGTCACCAGGATCTCCTCCACCGAGATGTCGAAGCTCGGCGAGACGGCGTGCGCGACGACCGCGTCCGCGGTGACGCCGAAGCCGTCGCCGGAGCCGGTGACCAGCCCGGCCAGCCCGCGGTGGGTGACAACGACGCCCTTCGGCAACCCGGTGGAGCCCGAGGTGTAGATGACGTAGGCGGCCTGGTCCGGGTGCACCCGGACGGCGGGCGGCTCGGCGCTGTGCCCGGCGATCCGGGCCGCGGTGGCCGGGTCGTCCAGCACCAGCCACTCGATCCGCCCCGGCAGCGCGGCGGCGATCGTCACGCCGGTCACCACGCCGCTGTCGGAGAGCATGTGCTCGATCCGGTCGGCCGGGTAGGTGGGGTCGATCGGGACGAAGGCGGCGCCGGTACGGGCCACCGCCAGGGTGGCGAGCACGGACTCGATGGAGCGCGGAATCGATACCGCCACCGCGCGTTCCGGCCCGGCGCCGCGGGCGATGAGCTCGCGGGCCAGCCGCGCGGTGCGCGCGTCCAGCTCGGCGTAGGTGAGCGTGGTGCCCTCCCCGGTGAGCGCGACCGCGTCCCGGTCGAGATCGATTCCGGCGGCGATGATCTCGGGCAGGGTCCGCACGGCGGGGCCGGGGGCGCCGCGGCGCGGCGCCAGCTCGGCGCGCTCGGCGTCGGTGAGCACGGTGAGCACGGCCAGCGGCGCCTCCGGCCCGGCGGCCAGGAAGCGGTGCAGGAAGAGCAGGAAGCGGCGGTGCTGCGCGGCCAGCTCGGTCTCGCTGTAGAGATTGGCATTGCCCTGGAAGTCGATGTGCGTGCTCTCGCCGCCGACGCCGGGGTAGAGGTTCACGAAGAGGTCGTCGATGAGCCCGGAGGTGAGCACGTGCAGCCTGCCGGTGACGCTGCCGAGCCGGATCCTGGTGTCCACCATCATGAGGTTCACCGACGGCCCGAACGAGACCGCCTCGTCCATGGCGCGGCCCTGATCGCGGAAGATGTCCTCCTGGCGGTAGCGCTGGCGGCGCAGCGCACCGGTCAGCTCGCCCTGCGCGGCCCGGACGAGATCGCCGACCGTGGTCGCGGGCGTCACCGCGAGCCGCAGCGGCACCACATTGGCGATCATGCCGCCGGAGCGGCGCAGGCTCGCCGTGGTGCGCGCCGAGACCGGCAGCGAGAGCACCACCTCCGGCGCGCCGGTCATGGCGGCCAGGTAGGCGCCGAAGGCGGCGACCACGGTCGGGGCGACCCCGGAGTTCACCGCCGCCGCCACCGAATCCAGCAGCGCGGCGGTGCTTTCCGGCAGCGCGCCGGAGACCAGCGCGGGGTGGCCGTCCACCGCGGCCACCCGCCCGGCCAGGCTCACCGGGTCGGCCATCCCGGCCAGGTGCTCCAGCCAGTACTCGCGGTCGGTGGCGAAGCGGCCGGACTCCCGGTAGGCGCGGTCCGCCGCGACGATGCTGCGCAGGTCGTCGGCCTTGGCGGCGGGCGGCTCGACGCCCTCCACCGCCGCGTTGTAGAGCTCGCCGGTGCGCTGCACCATGGCCAGCGCGCCCATGCCGTCCAGCACCAGGTGGTGGATGCGCGAGTACCAGTACCAGCGGTCCTCCGCGATCCGCAGCACCGCCACCCGCACCAGCCGGTCGGCGGCGGGATCCAGCGGGGCCCGGTACTCGGCCCGCATCCACGCCTGCGCCGCCGCCTCCGGGTCCGGCTCGGCGCGCAGGTCGAGCAGCTCCATGCTGTCGTCCAGTGTCGGGTCGACCAGCTGGTACGGCCTGCCGTCGGCCTCCCCGATGCGCAGGTAGCCGGTGCCGAACTCGCGGCCGGCCCGCTGCGCCGCGCGCTCCAGCTCGGCGACGTCGACGGCGCCGCTCAGCTCGACGTACTGCGCGATGGAGATGGGCGTGGCGCCGGCGATGTGCTGCGCGAACCAGATCCCGAGCTGGGCCGCGGAGAGCTCGAACGAGCCGTCGGGGGCACCGGTCACCGGGGGAGTGAGCTGCTGCATGGAGACGTCCTTCTACCCGCGACCGCGGGCGGGCGATCGAGTTCAGGCGGAGCGGTCGGCCACGGTGATCGTGGAATCCGACCCGACCAGGTAGCGGCGCAGCGTGGCGGGCTCGTCCAGGATCAGCCAGCGCACCTCGTCGGTGAGCGAGGTCCGGCGCGCCCGATGCGTGATCCCGAGCACCGCGCCCGCGGGCAGCACGCCGTTCTCGATCGGCTGCGGGATCCCGCGCACCTTGGTGATCGCGCGCTCGGCCACGGCGGCCTCGACCGGGGAGTCGATGGCGATGGCGATCGGCGCGCCCGCCGTCGCGCCCATGCCGAGCAGCATCCGGGCCAGCCGGTTGGACCAGCGGTGCAGTTCTTCGGCGGTCAGGTCGGTATCGGGGCCGGAGACGACGACGGCGTTCTTGTCGGCGGGGTGCCGGGGCGCGGAGGAAGGCATGAGGGGGTCCTTCGGATCGAGCGTACGAGGGGTACCTCAAATACTCCGCCCACGGCGGCCATCCGGATATGACCCCAGCGAGTGTGTGCGCACCTCCGAGGGGTGGCGAATCCCCACCCTTGGTGGGGCGATCCGGCGGTGGCCGCCCGGCGAGCGGCCACCGCGCCGGTCAGTCGACCCGCGCCCCGCGCCGCCGGGTGAGGTAGTGGTCGGCGGCGGCCCGGCCCGCGTGCGAGAGCCCGACCGCGAGCAGCCCGGCGATCAGGGCGAGCGGCAGCTCGTAGCCGCCGTCGCTGTTCCAGAAGCCGCTGTCCCAGTGCGCGTAGTAGATGGCGCCGAGCATGTCCAGGATGAGCAGCAGCGAGACGATCGGCAGCAGCAGCCCGATGATCAGGAAGATGCCGCCGAGGAACTCGACCCAGGTGGCGTACTGCGCGGCGATCCCGGGCGCGGGGATCCCCATGGCGTCGAAGCCCTTCTCCACGTTCGAGATTCCGTTCGTGTGCAGCTTCTGCCAGCCGTGCATCACGAAGATGAAGCCGAGGATCAGGCGGGCCAGGAAGAGCGCCGCGTCGCGTGAGCCGTACATGTCGGTCCTTCCGTCGCTGATAGCCACTCGCCATGACAATATCCCGCCGGGTCGCGCAGAGCGATGTCGACAAATTACGCCAGCTGACTTAATCTCGCGGTCGAGGGATCGGAGCGAGATGGCCGGGCACAGCGAGGTGGCGCGGGGCGCGCTCATGGACGCCGCCGAGGAGCTGTACGGCCGGGACGGCATCGACCAGGTCTCCAACCGGCGCATCGCCGAGCGCGCGGGCCACGCCAACCACTCCGCGGTCGCCTACCACTTCGGCGACCGGGACGGCCTGATCACCGCCATGCTGGACCGCTACACCGAGCAGTCCGAGCCGCTGCGCGCCGAGCTGCTCGCCGCGCTCGGCCCGGAGCCGACGCTGGTGGAGCTGCTGCGCTGCCTGGTCCTGCCCGCCGTGCGCAGCCTCGCCGACCGGCCCGCGCCGGGCTGGCGTGCCCGCTTCGTGAACCAGGTGCGCGCCACCCCGTCCACCGCGGCGCTGCTGGAGCGCCCGGTCGCCGGGCGCACCGCCACCGCCGCGATCATGGCCGCCACGCGGGAACAGCTGCGCCACGTCGACCCGGAGGTGCTCGACGGCCGCGGCTGGGTGCTCACCCGCATGGTCTTCGAGGTCTGCGCCGCCTACGAGGCCGAGGTCGCGGCGGGGAAGCGCGCCCCGGACTGGGCCGCGCTCGGCTGCTTCCTCACCGACGCCGCGGCGGGCATGCTCGCCGCCCCCGTCACCGCCCCCGGCGGCTTCGCCCCGGACCCCACGCTCATCCATCTCTGAGAGGACCCCCATGACCGGACGTATAGCAGGCAAGGTCGCGCTGATCACCGGCGCCGCCCGCGGACAGGGCCGCGCGCACGCGGTGCGGCTCGCCGAGGAGGGCGCGGGCATCATCGCCGTCGACCTCGCCGGCCCGCTGCCCGGCGTGCCCTACGACTCGCCCACCCCCGACGACCTGGACGAGACCGTGCGGCTGGTGGAGAAGGCCGGCGGCCGGATCGTCGCGAGCATCGCCGACGTCCGCGATATCGACGCCCTGCGCGCCGCCACCGACGCCGGGGTGGCCGAGCTGGGCAGGCTCGACATCGTGATCGCCAATGCCGGCATCTGCATCCCGAACGCCTGGGACGCCATCAGCCCGCAGGAGTTCCGCGACGTCATCGACACCAACGTCATCGGCGTGTGGAACACCGTCACCGTCACCGCCCCGCACCTCATCGCGGGCGGGCAGGGCGGCTCGATCGCGCTCATCAGCTCCTACGCCGGGGTCAAGATGCAGCCGTTCATGGTGCACTACACCGCCAGCAAGCACGCGGTCACCGGCATGGCCCGCGCCTTCGCCGCCGAGCTCGGCAAGCACGACATCCGGGTCAACTCGGTGCACCCGGGCGGGGTGAACACGCCGATGGGCTCGGGCAATATGCAGGCCGCCATCGCCGCCGCGGGCGAGACCAACCCGCTGCTGGGCAATATGGGCACCCCGTTCCTGCCGCGCTGGGCGGCCACCGCCGAGGAGATCGCCGACGCGGTGCTCTTCCTGGTCAGCGACGAATCGAAGTACATCACCTCGATCCCGCTCTCGATCGACGGCGGGGCATCGCACTACTGACCGCTACCCTCGCGCTACCCCGGGTGCGGGCGAGATGTTCACCCGTGCCGGGCGAATTCGTCACCACGGGGTCGGCTTTTCGGGGAGAATAATGTCGGCGGGTTGGGTAATGCTGTGCCCGATCGCCCTGTTCCGCCCGAAGGAGTCCGTCGTGAGCAATATCGATCAGACCCCGCTCTTCAGCCACGCCGAGGCCGCAGTCGCCACCGGCACGGCCCCCGAGACCGCGGTTCCGCTGCCGGTGTTCAGCAGCGGTGAGCGCACCGTCGCCCGCGAGGACGGCCGCACCCGGTAGCGGGGCAAGGGTCTCGCGCAGCGCGCGCGAAACGGAATTTCCCCGCGCGGAGCGCAGTTCCGCATCGGTATGAAGATCGGAATCAACACCTTCCTCACCGACGAGGGGATCGGCCCGCTGGAGCTGGGGCGGGCGCTCGAGGAGCGCGGCTTCGAATCGCTGTTCCTCGCGGAGCATTCGCACATCCCGCTCAGCCGGGAGACGGCCTATCCGGCCGGGGGTGAGCTGCCCCGGGTCTACTACCGGACGCTCGACCCGTTCGTGGCCTTCGCCGCCATCGCGGCCGTCACCGAGCGGCTGGTGCTCGGCACCGGGGTCACGCTGCTGATCCAGCGCGATGTGCTGCACACCGCCAAGGAGGTCGCCACGCTGGACCGGATCTCCGGCGGCCGGGTGGTTTTCGGCGTCGGTGTCGGCTGGAACCGCGAGGAGATGGCCGACCACGGCACCGATCCGCGCACCAGGGGCGCGCTGCTCGACGAGCAACTCGCGGTCATCACGAGGACCTGGACCGAGGAGACGGTCGAGTTCCACGGCGAGCACCTGGACTTCGCGCCGTTCCAGGCGTGGCCGAAGCCGGTGCAGCGGCCGCACCCGCCGATCTTCATCGGCGGTGCGGAGGCGGCGGCGCAGCGGGCGCGGCGGCTCGGGTTCGGCTGGATTCCCAATGGCGTCGGCAGCCCGGCGGCCGTGGCCGAGCAGCTCGCGCCCTTCCGGGCGAGCGGGCTGTCGATCGCGGTCACCCCGGCCCCGGCCGACCCGGCGGTGCTCGACGCCTACGCCGAGGCGGGCGCGGTCCGCGCGACGCTCAAACTCGAAACCCTGCCCGAGGACGAGACCCTGCGCGTCCTGGACGATCTCGCGAAGCTGGCCGCCCGCTACGCGGGCTGACCGGCGCTGCGGATCGGGTTCGCGGTGGGGAAGGTGATGGCGGGCAGCGTGACCCACATGCGCACCCTGGTACCCGCCTCGGTGTGCTCGATCTCCACGTCCTCGGTGAGCGCCTTCATCATCTCGATGCCGCGGCCGCGGTAGCCGGGGTCCGCGGCGCGCGGCTTCCAGTCGCCGTCGTCGCGGACCACGATGACCACGGTCTCGGTGTCGCACTCGGCGGCCAGCACCACCCGGCCCGCGCGCTTGTGCAGGTAGGCGTGCTCGACGCTGTTGCTGCAGGCCTCGTTGGCGGCGGCGACCAGGTCGGCGGCGAGGTCGTGCGGCACCGCGGCGGCGGCGAACCAGGCCTTGAGCGTGCGGCGCAGCACGGTGAGCTGCTCGGCGGCGGCGGGCACGTCGAGCAGCAGGGGAGCGGGCGGCTGCCGGTAGACCACCATGGCGACGTCGTCGTCGTACCCGGCGGCCGGGCGCAGCCTGCTCAGCACCGCGTCCGCGACCTCGCGCGGGAGCCGCCCCGGGGTCCCGGCCAGCACGTCGGCGATCTGCGCGAAGCTGTCGTCGATATCGACGCCCTTGCGCTCCACCAGGCCGTCGGTGAAGAGCACCAGCGTCGCGCCGGGGGGCAGCGCGGTGGTCGCCTCCGGCCGGCGCGGCATGTCGAAGGTGGCCAGCGGCACCGCGCGCCCGCCCTCCAGCAGCCGCCCGACCTCACCGACATCGGCCAGGATCGGCGGCATGTGCCCGGCGCTGCTGTACCGCACCACGCCGCGCACCGGGTCGAGCACCGCCGCGCAGACCGTGGTGCACATGGCGCCCGGAATCCGCGCCGCCACCGTGTCCAGCTCGGCCAGCAGCTGCGCCGGACCGGCCCCGCGCAGCAGCAGCGCCCGCGCGGCGGTGCGCAGCTGCCCCATGACCACGGCCGCGGAGAGGCCACGGCCCACGCAGTCGCCGACCACGACGCCGATGGTGCCGTCGCGCAGCGGCACCACGTCGTACCAGTCGCCGCCGATCTCCAGCGGCGGCAGCGCCGGCTCGTAGTGCACCGAGAAGCGCGGCGGCAACTCGATCGGGCCGAGCATGGCGCGCTGCAGCGTGAGCGAGGTGGCGCGAGCCTGGTCGAAGTTGCGGGCCCGCTGCACCGCCAGGCTCAGATGCCCGATGAGCAGCGAGAAGAGTGTGCGGTCGGCGGCGGCGACCACGCGCGGGGCGGCGAAGCGCAGCAGCAGCGCGGCGTCCCCGGTCTCGCCGAGCGGGGCCACGATGCCCGCGGCGCTGTCCAGGCCGTCCGGCAGCACCTGCAGCGAGCGCGGCGGGCGGCGCCTGGCCCGCTCCAGCAGCGCCCTGGTCTCCCGGTCCGGCCCGTCCGGCACCGCGCGCGCCGGGACCTCGGCGAACTCGTCCTCGTCCGGGCGGTCCGGGCCGGAGGTGTAGATCTCCGGCTCCGTGGTCCGCGTCGGCCACACGGCCACCACGGCGGCCGCCGCGCCCGCGGTGCGGCGCAGCTCGTCCAGCCCGACGGCGAGCACCTCGGCCACGCTGGTGGCCGCGCCCACCGCGGTCGCCAGCCGGGAGGCGGCCTGGTCGCGGGCCTGCGCGTCGTGCTCGGCGGTGACATCGCGGATGGTGCCGACGAAGATGCGCTCGTCGTTCTCCGGCTTCACCAGCGAACTGGTGCTCACCGCGAGCCAGACCTTGCGGCCGTCCCGGTGCTGCACCGGCATCACCCAGCGCAGCGATTCGGTGCCGAGGTCGGGGTAGCGCGGGGTGTCCGGCGGCGACCACGGGTGCGGCAGCGCGAACGGCACGTCGCCGGGGCCGTAGCCGGTGAGCGCGCCGAAGGCCGAGTTCACCTCGACGATGGTGCCGTCCGCCTCGGCCACGAAGAAGCCGTCCTGCAGCGACTCCACCAGCGCGGTGCGGAAGGCGTCGCGGCCGGCCAGGTCGTCGGCGCGGGTGCGCTGCTGCTCGTAGCGCTTGGTGCCGTCCAGGTAGCCGCGGGTGGCGATGTCCAGCGCGGCCAGCGTCTGCAGCAGGAACTCCAGCGCGTTCTCCGCGATCCGCTGGTCCTGCGCGTCCGGCGAGCGCTGCGCCGCCTGCGCCACCCGGTAGTGGTTCTCGGTGAGGTCGAGCAGGCTGATCCGCTCCACCAGGGCCCGCCTGCCCAGCTCGTACCCCTCACCGAGCCCGCCCTGCTCCGGCGCGGCGAGGTGCCGCCGCAGCACGGCCGCGTAGTCGTCGAGGAAGGCGGTGAGCACCGCCCCGGCGTCGTCGCTGTGCTCCCCGTCCGCCATCGTCATGCCACCGGGTCGGTGGCGCCGCGGTGCCGCGCCGCCAGCACCAGGGCGTCGTCGGTGTCCTTGGCGTAGCTGTCCAGGATGGCGGCGGTGATGTCGGCGGTGGAGCGGGCCAGGTCGATGGCGCCGTCGGAGTCGGCGAGGATGCCGTCGGTGGACATGAGCAGCAGGTCGCCGGGGCGCACCGGGATGCTCTGCGGCTGCAGCGTCGGCGGCAGCCGGTAGCCGACGATCCCCGCGGTGAGCAGCATGGTGGCGCGCACCGCGATCCCGGCCGGGCCCGCGGTCAGCACCCGCGACTCCACATTCCCGACGCCGAGCCAGTGCACCGTCTCGTCGGCGCCGAAGGAGGCCAGCGAGACCGCGGCGCCCCTGGTGTCGGCCATGGCCCGGTGGCACAGCACCAGCAGCACGTCCAGCGGCTCGGAGCGGTTCTCCGCGAGCACCCGCGCCGCCCGATCCGCCGCCTCGGCGGCGCCGCTGCCGTGCCCGAGCCCGTCCAGCACCCCGAAGAGCACCCGGCCGCCGCCCGCGTCCAGCACGACGCCGCGATCACCGGAGGCATCGTGGCCGGGGTAGGCCCGCCCGGCGACCGCCCACTCGACCCGGTTGACGAAACCGTGGTCAAACATTCTCCGGCACCCACTTCCACATCTCGATGAGGGTGCCCTGCCCGGGATTCGAGTCGACCGTGAGCCGGTCCATGAGCCGGCGCGCGCCGGGCAGCCCGAGCCCGAGCCCGCGGCCGGTGGAGTAGCCGTCCTCCAGCGCGCGGGTGATGTCGCGGATGCCCGGCCCCTGGTCCTCGGCCTGCACGATGAGCGCGCGCCTGCCCTCGCGCTCGTCCACCAGCAGCCGGATCTCGCCGGTGCCGGCGTAACTGGTGATGTTCCTGGCGATCTCGGAGATGGCGGTGGAGATCATCGTGCGGTCGGTGAGCGAGAACCCGAGCTCGGCCGCGAGCTCACGGCCGGCCTGACGCGCGATCACGATGTCCCCCGACACCTTGACCAGGATCACGTGGCTCTCAGCGGCCACTGTCACGGCCGTCTCGCTGGCGCCGGGAGGTTTTCGCGTTCAACCAGGCGAGCCCCTCTTCGAGGTCGAGCGCGGTGTGCATGTCCTCGAAGGTCAGCCCGAGCTGCACCATGGCGAACGCGACCTCGGGTTGCAGCCCGACGATCACCGTCTCGGCCCCCCGCAGCTGCGTCATGTGCGCGATGGTACGCAGCGAGCGTGCGGCGAACGAATCCATGATGTCGATCGCCGTGACGTCGACGATGATGCCGTTGGCGCGGTATTTGCTGACCTGCCGCATCAGGTCGTCCTGCAGCCGTTCGGTGTCGGCGTCGGTGAGCGCGGACTGCACCGACGCGATCAGGTAGGTGCCCTGCTTGAGAATCGGAACCGGCATCTGCCCGCCCGCCCGTTCAGCGGCCGTCGCGCTCGGTGAGCCGGTCCGTGACCCGGGTGACCTCGTAGCCGAGCAGCCGCTCCGCCTCCTCGATGCCGCCCTGCAGGTCGCCGACCGCGTTCATCTTGGACAGGTCGAGCCCGATGGTGACCAGGGTGAGCGCGATATCCGAGGAGAGGCCGGTGATGATGACGTTGGCGCCCATCAGCCCGGAGGCGTCGACCGTCTGCACCAGGTGGTTCGCCACCGTGGAGTCGATATCGGGCACACCGGTGATGTCGATGACGACCACCTTGGCGCGATTGGCCCGGATGGCGCGGAGCAGCTGCTCGGTGAGCTGGCGCGCGCGCTGGCTGTCCAGCACGCCGATGATCGGCAGGATGAGCAGCTGCTCACGGACCTGCAGCACCGGGGTGGAGAGCTCGCGGATGGCCTCCTGCTGCTGCCGGATGACGCGCTCGCGCTCCTGCACGAAGGAGATGGCCACCGTGCTGGCGATCCGGTTGGCGGCCGGCTCGTAGGCGTCGAGCACGTGGTTGAGCAGGTTGAAGTCGGACTGGTACTTCTCGAAGAGCGAGCGGGCCAGCACATCTCGCAGCAGCAGCACGATGCCGAGCACCTCGTCGGTCTCGACCCCGCGCGGGATGATGCGCTCGGAGAGATCGCGGGCGTAGGCCTGCAGCGCCTCGACGCTGCCGGTCTCCAGCACCGCCACGTAATTGTCGTAGACCGAGGTGATCTCGGAGAAGATCTCCTCCGGCGTCATCGCGGTGAGCAGCTGCGCGTCGGTGATGCGGCGCGCCCACTCCTCGCGCAGCGCGGTGCGATTCTGCCGCAGGTGCTCCACGAGCTGGGGCAACAGGTTGTCGACCGGCCCCGCTACCAGCGGATCCGCCGAAAGGCTCATGGACACCTCGGACATGGATTTCCAGGCCCTTTCTCATCGGTTGGGCGGAGTAGTTCTGCCGGTCGGACAGGTCGGCGCGCGACGACACCGAGCCTACTCATACCCCATCTCCACCGCCGCCCAAACCTGCGGGTAGCTCGGCGGCTACCGGGCCGGGCGGCGCGAAGCCGGCGGCGAGCGCGGCGAGCGCCCGGTCCAGGTAGACCGTGAGGTCGTCGTCGGCGCGGCCGAGCCAGGCGTCGAAGGCGGCGCGCGCGGTCGCCAGCGTCGCCCGCCCGATCGCGAGCGGCACCAGGTCGTCCGGGGCGCCGCCGAGCCTGCGCGCCGCGAACTCGCTGACCGCGCGCTCCCAGGCGTCGTAGTGCGCACCCGCCGTCGCGGCCAGGCCGGGAACCGTTGCCAGCAGATGCATCCTGGTGCGCAGCTCCGGGACGTCCTCGGCGCGATAGGCATTGGCCGCGACCACCACCCGGCGCACCGCCGTCATCATCGGCACGTCGTCGGCGACGGTGGCGAAGAGCCCGCGCAGCGCCGCCACCTCGTCGTCGAACTGGTACCAGAGCAGCTCGCCCTTGCTCGGGAAGTAGCGGAAGAAGGTGCGCTCGCTGATCCCGGCCGCGGCCGCGATCTGCTCCACCGTGGTGTCCTCGAAGCCGCGCTCGGTGAACAGCTCGAGCGCGATGAGCTCGAGCCGGCGCCGGCTCGTCCCCCGCGGCCTGCCGCGGGTGCGGGTGTTCGCCTGCTCGGTCACGAGGCGATTATCGCAGGCTTGATTATGTCAGTCGGTGACGATAATGTTTTCGCCGTGGCCGAACTCACATCACCGGGTCGCGCGGACGCATCAGTGGCCGCGCTCACCTGGCCTGAGGTGGGCGCGCTCGGCCGCTCGGCCGTTCTGGTTGTCCCTTTGGGGGCGACCGAGCAGCACGGGCCGCACCTGCCGCTCTCGACCGACACCGACCTCGCCGTCGCGGTGTGCGCGGGGCTGGCCGCTACCCGGCCGGATGTGCTGGTGGCGCCCGCGCTGCCGTACGGGTCCAGCGGGGAGCACGCGGGGTTTCCCGGAACGCTCTCCATCGGACAGGCGGCGCTGGAGCTGGTGCTGGTCGAGCTGTGCAGGTCGGCTACCGACTCGCTCGATCGGGTGCTGCTGGTCAGCGGCCACGGCGGCAATGCCGAGCCGCTGCGGCGGGCCTGCGCGCTGCTGCGCGGCGAGGGCCGCGACGTGCGGTTCTTCCTGCCGCAGTACCCCGGCGACGCGCACGCCGGGCGCAGCGAGACCGCGCTGCAGCTCGCGCTCGACCCCGCGCGGGTGCGGCTCGACCGCGCCGAACCGGGGGAGACGCGGGCGCTGCGCGAGCTGCTTCCCGCCCTGCGGTCCGGCGGTGTCCGCGCGGTCAGCGCCAACGGCGTCCTCGGCGACCCCGCCGGCGCGACCGCCGCCGAGGGCACGGCCCTGCTGGACCGGATAGTGACAGACCTGATCGAGCACGCCGGCCGCTGGTGGCCGGTGTCCTCCCCGGAAAGGATCCGACGATGAATCCCTGGTTCGAGACCGTGGCCGAGGCCCAGCGGCGAGCGAAGAAGCGGCTGCCCAAGCCGGTGTACGGCGCGCTGATCGCCGGGTCCGAGCGCGGGCAGACCATCGAGGACAACCAGAAGGCCTTCACCGAGCTCGGCTTCGCCCCGCACGTCGCCGGGTCCATCGGCGAGCGCTCGCAGGCCACCACGGTGCTCGGGCAGAGCGTCTCCATGCCGGTGCTGATCTCGCCCACCGGCGTCCAGGCCGTGCACCCCGACGGCGAGGTCGCGGTCGCCCGCGCCGCGGCCGCGCGCGGCGTCGCCATGGGGCTCAGCTCGTTCGCGAGCAAGCCGGTCGAGGAGGTCATCGCGGCCAACCCCTCGACCTTCTTCCAGCTCTACTGGTGCGGCTCCAAGGACGACATCCTCGCCCGCATGGCCCGCGCCAAGGCGGCCGGCGCCGTCGGGCTCATCCTCACCCTGGACTGGTCCTTCTCGCACGGGCGGGACTGGGGCAGCCCGGAGATCCCGCAGAGCATCGACTTCCGCACCATGCTCAAGTTCGCCCCCGCCACCGTGATCAAGCCGCGCTGGCTCACCACCTACCTGAAGTCCGGCACGCTCCCCGACCTCACCGTGCCCAACCTGGTCACCGGCGACGCGCAGGCCCCCGGCTTCTTCGCCGCCTACGGCGAGTGGATGGGCACCCCGCCGCCGGACTGGGCCGACGTGCGGTGGGTCGTCGACAACTGGGACGGCCCGGTGCTGCTCAAGGGCGTCATCCGGGTCGACGACGCGCAGCGCGCGGTGGACGCCGGCGTCGCGGGCATCTCCGTCTCCAACCACGGCGGCAACAACCTCGACGGCACCCCCGCCGCCATCCGCGCCCTGCCCGTGATCGCGGACGCGGTCGGCGACCAGATCGAGGTGCTCCTGGACGGCGGCATCCGCCGCGGCAGCGACGTGGTCAAGGCCGTCGCGCTCGGCGCCCGCGCCGTTCTCATCGGCCGCGCCTACCTCTGGGGCCTCGCCGCCAACGGCCAGGCCGGCGTCGAGAACGTGCTCGACATCCTGCGCGGCGGCATCGACTCCGCCCTGCTCGGCCTGCGCAAGACCAGCATCCACGACCTCGACCGGGACGACATCGTCATCCCCCAGGGCTTCGTCCGCGACCTCGGCTCCCCGGTCGCGCCCACCCGCACCCTGGACGCCGCTACCTCGGCCTGATCACCGTCCCGCCCGGACCGGGGCCTCGTTCAGCTCGCGCAGAGCGGTGCGCAGGCCCCGGCGCCGCCCGGTGACCGGGTCGACCCCGAAGTGGTCCGACAGCCCCTCCCGGATGGCGAACCGGAGTTCGGACGCGGTCTCCGGCGCATCGTCGGCGGTGGCGGAGAGCAGGCCGTTCGGTACCGAGAGCTTGGCGATGGTCCGGAAGGTCTGCCAGTACTGGTGGCCGATGGAGCCGGTCGTGTACGGCAGGTCGTACTTGTCGCAGAGCGCGCGGACCCGCACCCCGATCTCCTCGTAGCGATTGCTGGGCAGATCGGGGAAGAGGTGGTGCTCGATCTGGTGGCTGAGGTTCCCGCTCATGAACCGCATGAGCGGGCCCGCGTGGAAATTCGCGGAGCCGAGCATCTGCCGCAGGTACCAGCGCGGCTGATCCTCCTCGGCGAACTCCTCCCTGGTGAATTTCTCGGCACCGTCCGGGAAGTGGCCGCAGAAGATGACCATGTACGCCCAGTAGTTGCGGACGATATTCGCGGTGGCATCCGCGGTGAGCGTCGTCTTCCAGTTCTTCCCGGCCAGCGCGGGGAAGATCAGGTAATCCTTGGCGGCCTGCTTGCCGACCTTGGTCCCGATGATGCGCAGATCACGGAAGACCTGCCGCCAGCTCTTCTCCTTCTTGCGGATCTTCTCCACCTCGAGGTGGTGCAGCGCGACCCCCCATTCGAAGAAGGTCGCCAGCAGGAAGTTGTAGAGCGGGTTACCGGCGTTCCACCACAGCCACCTCTGGTCGCGGGTGATGCGCAGGATCCCGTAGCCCACGTCGTCGTCCATCCCGACGATATTCGTGTACTTGTGGTGCACGAAATTGTGCGAGTGCTTCCACTGCACGCTCGGGCAGGTGGTGTCCCACTCCCACGACGAGGAGTGGATCTCCGGATCGTTCATCCAGTCCCACTGCCCGTGCATGACATTGTGCCCGAGCTCCATGTTCTCGATGATCTTCGCGGCCGAGAGCATGGCGGTCCCCGCCACCCACGCGACCTTGCGATTGCTGAACATGAGCGTCGCGCGCCCCCCGGCGGCCAGCGCCCGCTGCAGGGCGATGGTGCGGTGGATGTATTTGGCATCGCGTTCGCCGCGGGACTCCTCGATATCGCGGCGAATGGCGTCGAGTTCGGCGCCGAGCGCCTCGACATCCTCGGCGGTCAGATGGGCATAGACGTCGATATCGGTGATGGCCACCGGACCTCCTACAGGTCGAGCGTGCATTCTCCGGACACGGTGCTGATGCAGGTCTGGATTCGTTCTCCTTCGCGCCGCTCCTCGCCGGTGCGGAGATCGCGCGCGTATCCCCCCGTCAGCGGGACGACACAGGTCTGGCAGATGCCCATCCGGCACCCGAAGGGCAGCTGGATGCCCAGATTCTCCCCGGCTTCGAGAAGCGTTGTCGCGCCGTCGATCTCGGCCTCCTTGCCGGAGACGGCGAACTGCACCGTCCCGCCCTCCCCGCCGTGATCGGTGCGCGCGATGGTGAACCGCTCGGTGTGCAGCCGGTGCCGCAGCCCGCCCGCCTCGTAGTGCGATTCCATGGCGTCGAGCAGCCCGGCAGGCCCGCAGGCCCAGCAGTCCCGCTCCCGCCAGTCCGGCACCCACTCGTCCAGCCGCGCGGCGTCGAAATTGCCCATCTCGCGGGTGAGCTGCAGCGTCAGGTCGTAGCCGGGGGCCTCGGACGCCTTGCTCTCCAGCTCGTCGAGGAAGATCACGTCGTGCCGGGTCGGCGCGGAGTGGATGTGCCGGATGTCGGGCACCTGCCCCTTGGCCGTGAGCGACCGGAGCATCGCCATCACCGGCGTGATCCCGCTGCCCGCGGTCACGAACAGCAGCTTGCCCGGCACCGGTTCCGGCAGGTGGAAGTCGCCCTTCGGCGCCGCCAGCCGGATGATGGTGCCAGGCTCGACGCCGTCGACCAGGTGGGTCGAGAGGAACCCGTCCGGATTGGCCTTGACGGTGATCGACAGCGTCCGGTCTCCGGTATCGCCGATCGAGGTGAGTGAGTACGACCGCCAGTGCCAGCGGCCCCCGATCTGCAGGCCGATGCCGATGTACTGCCCCGGCCGATAGGTCGCCGGGAAGCCCCAGCCCGGCCGGATGACGACGGTGGCCGAGTCGGCGGTCTCCTTGACCACGTCGACCACCTTGCCGCGCAGCTCACGGGCGGTCCAGAGCGGGTTGATCAGCCGCAGGTAGTCGTCGGGGAGCAGCGGTGTCGTAGCCCGGGCAACCAGCCCGCGCACGATATTGACCGGCGGATTCGTCGCGTCGACGTCCGCGGCCGGCCGTTTACTCCACTTCAGCAGTTCCATCGGCAGCCCCTAACTTCTGTGCACGACCGTACACCCACTCTGTTCAGGGTGCGGTGATCATGGATCAGCGGACGGCGGTCGATTCAGCTCGGCAGATCGTCGTCACTGACAATATGCGTGAGGTATACCACCATTGCCATCGCTCTATGCACGGCTGTGACTTTTCACTATTCAGTGGACGCCTGTACGCCGAAATAGCCGCGCTGAGACGGGGATCAGGGGTTGGCGGAGCGCCGGTGGTGGGCGAGGAGGGTGTCGTAGATATCGGCCAGCGCGGCCAGCTGGTCGCGGTCCAGCACGTCGATCATGTTCCGCCGCACGCTCCCGACGTGCATGGGCGCCGCTTCACCGAGGGCCAGGATCCCGTCCGGCGTGAGCCGTGCGGCGGTGCGCCGAGCGTCGTCGGGAAGCGGCTCGCGGGCGACCAGCCCCCGCCGCTCCATCCGCGTGATCTGGTGCGACAACCGGCTCTGCGACCACTCCAACTTCGCCGCCAGCTCCGCGAAGGTCAGCGATTCGCCGTTGAGCGAGAGGTAGGCCATGACCGAGTACTCGGCGAAGGTCAGGTTCGACTCCCGGGTGGAGTCCCGCCCGACCGCAGCGGCGACCAGGTCCCGGGTGCGCACGTACCCGAGCCACGCCCGCATCTCCAGGTCGTCGAGCCACTGTGGGTCGGTCACCGCCTGTGTTCCCATCCTCGCCGGTCTGCTGTCGTCGCGCTCGAGTTGAAGGTACAACTTCCGGGTTTCCCGGTTCGCATAGGGGAGCCTAAGCAACGGTCGGCCGGATCGCGGTCGTTACGCTCCGGTGACTTCGCAGACAGCCCGCCCGAAGGAGTGCGTTCCGTGACCGCGCCCGAGTTCCGCTATTCCGACCTGCTGCCGATCGGCGCCGACGAGACGCCGTACCGGTTGCTCACCACCGAGGGGGTCTCGACCGTCGAGCTCGGCGGTCGCACTTTTCTCCAGGTGGAGCCCGAGGTGCTGCGGCTGCTGACCGCGGAGGCGATGCACGACATCAGCCACTACCTGCGCCCGGCACACCTGCGGCAACTGCGGCGGATCATCGACGATCCGGAGGCCAGCGGCAATGACCGGTTCGTGGCGCTGGACCTGCTCAAGAACGTGAACATCTCCGCGGGCGGCATCCTGCCCATGTGCCAGGACACCGGCACCGCCATCGTCATGGGCAAGAAGTCCGAGGGCGTGCTGACCGGCGCGGACGACGCCGAGTGGATCAGCCGCGGCGTCTTCGACGCCTACACCAAGCTGAACCTGCGATACTCGCAGCTCGCGCCGATCACCATGTGGGACGAGAAGAACACCGGGTCCAACCTGCCCGCGCAGGTCGAGCTGTACTCGGCGCCCGGCGACCCGGCGAACCCGGCCTACAAGTTCCTCTTCATGGCGAAGGGCGGCGGCTCGGCCAACAAGTCCTTCCTCTACCAGGAGACCAAGGCCGTCCTGAACCCCACGCGGATGCTGGAGTTCCTGGACGAGAAGATCCGCTCGCTCGGCACCGCGGCCTGCCCGCCCTACCACCTGGCGGTGGTGATCGGCGGGACCAGCGCGGAGTTCGCGCTCAAGACCGCGAAGTACGCCTCCGCGCACTACCTGGACTCGCTGCCCACCGAGGGCTCGCTGGCCGGGCACGCCTTCCGCGACCTGGAGCTGGAGGAGGAGGTCTTCAAGCTCACCCAGTCCTTCGGGATCGGGGCGCAGTTCGGCGGCAAGTACTTCTGCCACGACGTGCGGGTGGTGCGGCTGCCGCGGCACGGAGCCAGCTGCCCGGTGGCGCTCGCGGTCTCCTGCTCGGCGGATCGGCAGGCGCTCGCGAAGATCACCGCGGAGGGCGTGTTCCTGGAGCAGCTGGAGCGGGAGCCGGCGCAGTACCTGCCGGAGCAGACCGACGAGATCCTCGGCGGCGACGTGGTGCGGATCGATCTGAACCGGCCGATGGCGGACATTCGCGCGGAGCTCGCCAAGTACCCGGTGAAGACCCGGCTCTCGCTGAACGGGCCGCTGGTGGTGGCGCGGGATATCGCGCACGCCAAGATCAAGGAGCGGCTGGACGCCGGCGAGCCGATGCCGCAGTACCTGCGCGACATGGCCGTCTACTACGCGGGCCCGGCCAAGACGCCGGACGGGTACGCCTCCGGCTCGTTCGGGCCGACCACCGCGGGGCGGATGGACTCCTACGTCGACCAGTTCCAGGCGGCGGGCGGGTCGCACGTCATGCTGGCGAAGGGGAACCGGTCCGCCCAGGTGACCAGGGCGTGCAAGGAGCACGGCGGGTTCTACCTCGGCTCGATCGGCGGGCCCGCGGCACGGCTGGCGCTGGACTGCATCAAGTCCGTCGAGGTGCTGGAGTACCAGGAGCTCGGCATGGAGGCGGTGTGGAAGATCGAGGTCGAGGACTTCCCGGCCTTCATCGTGGTCGACGACAAGGGGAACGACTTCTTCGCGGAGACGCAGAAGCCGATCGCGCTGCGGGTGCGGACCCGGTCCGCCGAGCGGGTCTGAGCGCGCCTACGATCGCGGCATGGTCGAAGCGGAGCGCGGTGCCGATATCCAGGACGTTCGGCGTGCGCCCGCCGTATGCGCACGACCCGGCGGTGCCCGCGGGCTCCCGGCGGGTGCGCGCCGGGGCTCGGCGGCGCTGCTGCTCGCCGCGGGGCTGGCGCTGACCGCACCGGTCGCGTACGCCGCGCCCGCACCGCCCGCGACCGCGATCGATCAGCGCGAGGGAATCGGCTCGGCCGCCGGCACCGACGGGCTGAACCCGGCGCTCGCCCTCGCCTACACGCTGGCCGAGGGCGAGGCGCACGCGCAGGGCGTGCCGCTCTCGATCACCTCCGGCTACCGCGACCCGGCCGAGCAGCAGGCGCTCTGGGACGACGGGCTCGCCACCTACGGCAGCCCGGACGAGGCGCGGCGCTGGGTGCTCCCGCCCGACGAGTCCACGCACGTCAGCGGCGACGCCATCGACGTCGGGCCGCAGCAGGGGGCGCAGTGGCTGGAGGCGAACGGGTTCCGCTGGGGCCTCTGCCGCACCTTCGACAACGAGTGGTGGCACTTCGAACTCGCCACCGCGCCGGGCACGCCGTGCCCGGCGCGCATCCCGGACGCGAGCGCCAGGAACTGACCTACACCCGGGCGAGCGCCCGGAGCTGGTCCAGGTAGTCCTGTCCGCGCGGATCGCCGGGGAACCGGTCGTTGATCTCGCGCGCCAGCTCCCCGGCGATCCAGCCGAGCGAGGGCAGCGAGCGGCGATCGTGCCCGAACGCCGCCTCCGCCTCGGCGAGCGCGCACTCCAGGTCGCGCTCGCGGGCGGCGAGCACCGCCAGCGTCAGGTGCGCCTCGGCGGCGCGCATGGGGTTGCGCACGGTGCCGTCCACCCGGAACGAATCCCGGATGACCTCCCTGGCGTAGGCCCGCGCGGCCCGGTCGTCGCCGACCACCCGGCTGCAGTCCATGGCGTAGAAGTCGAACTTCTGCGGGTCCACCACGAAGTGGTTGTCCAGGTCGGCGGGGTGCTCGAGCTGGTCGAGGATGGCGCGGCCGCGCTCGAGCGCGGTCTCCACCCTGGCCCGGTCGCCGAGCCGGGCCCAGCCCTTGGCCTGCTGCGCGGCCAGCTGTACGCCGACGCCGTAGCCGCGGCAGGCGTCGATGAGCGGCTCCGCGGCCTCGATGGCGCCGCGGTAGTTGCCCTGGGTGAGCGCGAACCACGACGCCATCTCGGCGGCCCAGCCCATGATCTCCGGGTTCTCCGACTCGGTACCGAGCGAGAGCGCCGCCTGCCGGGTGGATTCCGCCGCGGCCCGCTTGCCGAGGTCGTACTCCACGCAGCCGACCAGCAGCGCCACCCAGCCCGCCAGCGAGAGGATCTCCCGGTGCTGGGCGAGGGTGAGCCTGCCGTCGAGCAAGGCGGCTATCCGGCGCAGCCAGGCGGTGCCTTCGCTGTGCAGCTCGATCGGGTCGGCGTAGGCGTACTCGCAGCAAAGCCGCTCCGCGGTGATCCGCACCGCGTCCAGCGTGGAGCCGGAGACATCCGAGATCCGCAGCCTGCCGACGAATTCCAGGGTGTCCATGCCGGTCGCGGAGAGCAGCTCGTCGTCCCGGTTCGGCCTGGCCTTGGGGAAGAAGGAGGCCGCGGCGGAGTCGAAGGCGGCCGCGATGATGGGGGCGTAGAAGTCGTCCGGCTTCGACTCACCAGCCTCCCACCTGCGCCAATTGCGCAGCAGCGTGCTGTCGGTCGGCAGATTGTGCGCGGACTTGGCGCGCATCACCCGGATCGCGTCGGATTGGGACCACCCCCTCGCGTCGCGTTCGGAGCGCATGCGGACTGCCCAGACGGGTCGATCGTCGGCTATGGCCACGCCGCCAGTATCGCACCAGTTAACCTTCGGCGTCCTCGATAGGGCAACCCGATGTCACCGGGTTGACATCTGCATTCGCACTATGTCGTTCGGCATCCTGTAGGGGAGCGGGAAGTTTGCCCAAAGGTTCCTGTAAGTGCAGATGGTTGTGCATCCGCTGCTGCGGAGGCACGCGCAGGGGTAGGAGCCGGCGGGTGATCCCTGGAGGCGCTCCCGGGGACCGCGAGACGCGAAGGTTTACCGATCCAATGGAGGTTTCGGTGCAAGCGTTGACCTACGGGTACGTGCGGGACGATCTGGCCGACGGGCGGGGGGAGGAGCTGGAGCACGCGCTGCGTGATCTGGCCCGATCCCGCGGCCTCTGTTTCGCCGCGACCTTCCACGAGTCCTGTGACGGCGACGGCACGGCGCTGGCGGAGCTCACCCACGAGCTCCAGCGCGCCGACGCGCACCACGTGCTCACGCCCTCGCTCGACCACCTGGGCGGCCAGACCATCCCGCGCGAGATCCTGATCGCCCGGCTGGCGCGCGATGCCGCCGCGCTCGTGCTCACCCTGGACGGGTGAGCGGCCCGGCGCCCGGCCCCGCCCCATCCCCGGCGGGGCCGGCGCGCCTCACAACCCGAAGTTCCCCGGCCCCCGCCGCCGCAGGTACTTCTCGAACTCGGCCGCGATGGCATCGCCGTCGATCTTCGAGATGGCCTCGTTCAGATCCACCGCGGCGTCGCCGCGCTCCTCCAGCGAGCGCACATACTCGCTGATCTCCTCGTCGCCCTCGGTCATCTCGTTGACCGTCTCCTCCCACTCCTCGGCCTGCTTGGGCAGCTCGCCGAGCGGCACCTCGATGTCGAGCACCTCCTCGACCCGGTGCAGCAGCGCGATGGTGGCCTTGGGGTTGGGCGGCTGCGAGATGTAGTGCGGCACCGCGGCCCAGAAGGAGACGGCGGGGACGCCGGCCCGGACGCACTGGTCCTGCAGCACGCCGGTGATGCCGGTGGGGCCCTCGTAGCGGGTCTGCTCCAGGGCGAAGCGCTCGGCGGCCTCGGGGCTGTAGGCCGAGCCGGTGACCGGCACCGGCCTGGTGTGCGGGGTGTCGGCGAGCAGCGCGCCGAGGATCACCACGGTCTGCACCCCCAGTTGCTCGATGAACTCGAGCAGGTCGCCGCAGAAGCTGCGCCAGCGCATGTTCGGCTCGATGCCGCGCAGCAGCACGATGTCCTTGTCGCTGCCGGGCGGCGAGCACACCGACAGCGAGGTCGACGGCCACTGGATCTCCCTGGTCACCCCGTCCACCTGGCGCACCGTCGGGCGGTTCACCTGGTAGTCGTAGTAGTCCTCGGAGTCCAGCTCGGCGAGCGGCTCGGCGTCCCAGATCAGTTCCAGGTGCTCGACCGCGCCGCTGGCGGCATCACCCGCGTCGTTCCAGCCCTCGAAGGCCGCGACGAGCACCGGATCCCGCAACGTCGGCAGTTCCGAATCGGGAGTTTCACTGCGGTTCACCCGGTCAGCCTACGGCGTGGCGCGCCGGGACGCGGCGTCCGGTGAGGGCGCGTCCGGGCGCGCGGCGGATGGCGTCGGACCAGCCCACTACCCTGGTCTCATGGTTGCGCCCCGGTTCGACACCACCCTGCTGGATACCCTCGCGCGCCGCGTCGTGATCGGCGACGGCGCCATGGGCACCATGCTGCAGGCCGCCGATCTCACGCTCGACGACTTCCGCGGTCTGGAGGGCTGTAACGAGATCCTCAACGAGACCAGGCCGGACGTGTTGCGCCATATCCATCGGGCGTACTTCGAGGCGGGCGCCGACGCGGTCGAGACCAACACCTTCGGCTGCAACCTGCCCAACCTCGCCGACTACGACATCGCCGACCGCATCCGCGACCTCTCCGAGCGCGGCACCAGGCTGGCCCGCGAGGTCGCCGACGAGATGGGGCCCGGCGCCGACGGCACGCCGCGCTACGTGCTCGGCTCGATGGGGCCGGGCACCAAGCTCCCCACCCTGGGTCACGCCCCCTACGCCGCGCTGCGCGACGCCTACACCGAGGCCGCGCTCGGCATGCTGGACGGCGGCGCCGACGCCATCCTCATCGAAACCTGCCAGGACCTGCTCCAGGTCAAGGCCGCGGTGGTGGGCAGCAGGCACGCCATGGCGAGCGCGGGCAGGCGGATCCCGATCATCACCCACGTCACCGTCGAGACCACCGGCACCATGCTGGTCGGCAGCGAGATCGGCGCCGCGCTGACGGCGATCGAGCCGCTCGGGGTGGACATGATCGGCCTGAACTGCGCCACCGGCCCGGCCGAGATGAGCGAGCACCTGCGCCACCTCTCCCGGCACGCGCGGCTGCCGGTCTCGGTCATGCCGAACGCCGGGCTCCCGGTGCTCGGCGCGAACGGCGCCGAGTACCCGCTCTCCCCGGAGGAGCTGGCGATCGCGCTGCGCGATTTCGTCAGCGAGTTCGGGCTGGCGCTGGTCGGCGGCTGCTGCGGGACGACGCCGGAGCACATCCGGCAGGTCAGCGCGGCGGTGCACGAGGTGGAGCGGGCGCTGCCGCCGATCCCGGAGCGCAGGCACCCGGAGCCGGAGCCGAGCGTCTCCAGCATGTACACCGCGGTCCCGTTCGAGCAGGACGCCAGCGTCCTGATGATCGGCGAGCGCACCAACGCCAACGGCTCCAAGGCCTTCCGCGACGCCATGCTGGCCGGCGACTGGCAGCGCTGCCTGGAGATCGCCAAGGACCAGACCCGCGACGGCGCGCACATGCTCGATCTCTGCGTCGACTACGTCGGCCGGGACGGCACCGCCGACATGAGCGAGCTGGCGAGCCGGCTCGCCACCGCCTCCACGCTCCCGATCATGCTCGACTCCACCGAGACGCCGGTGCTGCGCGCGGGGCTGGAGCACCTCGGCGGGCGCTGCGCCGTGAACTCGGTGAACTACGAGGACGGCGCCGGGCCGGAGTCGCGGTTCCAGCAGACCATGGCGCTGGTCGCCGAGCACGGCGCCGCCGTGGTCGCGCTGACCATCGACGAGGAGGGGCAGGCCCGCACCGCCGCCAAGAAGGTGGAGATCGCCGAGCGGCTGATCACCGACATCACCACCAACTGGGGGCTGCACGAGTCCGACATCATCGTCGACACCCTGACCTTCACCCTCGGTACCGGCCAGGAGGAGTCGCGCCGGGACGGCCTGGAGACCATCGAGGCCATCCGCGAACTCAAGCGCCGCCACCCCGAGGTGCAGACCACGCTCGGGCTGTCGAACATCTCCTTCGGCCTGAACCCGGCCGCGCGTCAGGTGCTGAACTCGGTCTTCATGCACGAGTGCGTGCAGGCCGGGCTGGACTCGGCGATCGTGCACGCCTCCAAGATCCTGCCCATCGCGCGCATCCAGGAGGATCAGCGCGAGGCCGCGCTCGACCTGGTCTACGACCGGCGGCGCGCGGGGTACGACCCGCTGCAGAAGCTGATGGAGCTGTTCGAGGGCGTCTCCACCGCGTCGTCGCGGGCCTCGCGGGCCGAGGAGATGGCGGCGCTGCCGCTCTTCGAACGGCTGGAGCGGCGCATCGTGGACGGCGACCGGAACGGCCTGGAGCCGGATCTGGACGAGGCCATGCGCGAGGTGCCGCCGCTGCAGATCGTCAACGAGACGCTGCTGGCCGGGATGAAGACCGTCGGCGAGCTCTTCGGGTCCGGGCAGATGCAGCTGCCCTTCGTGCTGCAGTCGGCCGAGGTGATGAAGACCGCGGTCGCCTACCTGGAGCCGCACATGGAGGCCACCGACGACAGCGGCAAGGGCCGGATCGTGCTCGCCACGGTCAAGGGCGATGTGCACGACATCGGCAAGAACCTGGTCGACATCATCCTCTCGAACAATGGCTACGAGGTGGTCAACCTCGGCATCAAGCAGCCGATCGCCACCATCCTCGACGCCGCCGTCGACAAGAAGGCCGACGTCATCGGGATGTCCGGGTTGCTGGTGAAGTCGACCGTGATCATGAAGGAGAACCTGGAGGAGCTGAACACCAGGGGCGTGGCCGACCAGTTCCCGGTACTGCTCGGCGGCGCCGCGCTCACCCGCTCCTACGTGGAGAACGACCTCACCGAGGTCTACCTGGGCGATGTGCACTACGCCAGGGACGCCTTCGAGGGGCTCCGGCTGATGGACACCATCATGACCCGCAAGCGCGGCGGCGGCCCCGACCCGGACAGCCCGGAGGCGATCGCCGAGCGGGAGAAGGCGGCCGAGCGCAAGGCGCGGCACGAGCGCTCCAAGCGGATCGCCGAGGAGCGCAAGGCCAAGGAGACCCCGGTCGAGGTGCCCGCGCGCTCCGACGTCGCCGCCGAGCTGCCGGTGCCGGTGCCGCCCTTCTGGGGGACCAGGGTGGTCAGGGGGCTGGCGCTGCACGAGTACGCCGGGCTGCTGGACGAGCGCGCGCTCTTCCTCGGGCAGTGGGGGCTGCGCGGGCAGCGCGGCGGCGACGGGCCCAGCTACGAGGAGCTGGTGGAGTCGGAGGGCAGGCCGCGGCTGCGCGCCTGGCTGGAGCGGCTCAGCACCGAGAACGTGCTGCAGCACGCCGCGGTGGTGTACGGGTACTTCCCCGCGGTCTCCGAGGGCGACGACGTGGTCGTGCTCACCGAGCCGCGCCCGGACGCCCCCGAGCGCTACCGCTTCACCTTCCCGCGCCAGCAGCGCGACCGCTTCCTCTGCATCGCCGACTTCATCCGCTCGCGCGAGCACGCGGAGCGCACCGGGCAGGTGGACGTGCTGCCCTTCCAGCTGGTGACCATGGGGCAGCCGATCGCCGACTTCGCCAACCAGCTCTTCGCCGGCGACAACTACCGCGATTACCTCGAGGTGCACGGCATCGGCGTGCAGCTCACCGAGGCGCTGGCCGAGTACTGGCACCGCCGGGTCCGCGAGGAGCTGGTGCTGGAGGGCCACACGGTCGCCGAGTCCGACCCGGACGACGTGCAGGAGTTCTTCAAGCTCGGGTACCGCGGCGCGCGCTACTCCTTCGGCTACGGCGCCTGCCCGGAGCTGGAGGACCGGGCCAAGCTGGTCGACCTGCTGGAGGCCGAGCGCATCGGGGTCCGGCTCTCCGAGGAGCTGCAGCTGCACCCGGAGCAGTCCACCGACGCGTTCGTGCTGCTGCACCCGGAGGCCAAGTACTTCAACGCCTGAAACGCGGGTGTGAGCGGTTTCACGGCGAAATCGCGCACACCGGCGGGGTTCGTGCCGGATCATGGCGCGGGCGTGCCGTGCCCGAAACCGGATGCCGGGGAAGGGATTCGCCGCGGCACCGGGAACAGGGCCGGCGCGCGCTCGACGCGGAGCGCGCGCCGCCGTGGCGTACCGTGCTCGAGTCCGCCGATGGAACGGCCCGTTTCGGGTATGCCAACTGTCGGACCTCGCGCACCGGAGCGCTCGTCGTATGCCGCACCCGGTGGCGTGCGGCCCGCCCGGAGTCGAAGCGGCTCGGGGCGTAGGATTTTCGCCGGGCTCCGGGGCTCGTGCGCCGAGTTGCGGTGCTGCTCGGCGGAAAGGAGCACGATCAGATGACGTCGGACCGATTGATCGCGGGACGGTATCGGCTCTCCGATCCGATCGGCACCGGCGCCATGGGCGTCGTGTGGAAGGCGACCGACGTCCGGTTGCAGCGGACCGTCGCGGTCAAGCAGCTGCGGCTGGACCCCGGGTTGACGCCCTCACAGGCCGTGGAGGCGCGGGCCAGGGCCATGCGCGAAGGGCGGATCGCGGCCCGGCTGCACCACCCGAACGCCATCACCGTCTTCGACGTCGCCGAGGAGGACGGGCGGCCGTGGCTCGTCATGGAGTTCATGGACGCGCCGAGCCTCGCCGCGCGGATCTCCGGGGGTCGGACGCTGCCGCCCATGGAGGTGGCGCGGATCGGGGCGCAGGCGGCCGCCGCGCTCGCCGCCGCGCACAAGGCGGGGATTCTGCACCGGGATGTGAAGCCGGGGAATCTGCTCGTCGCCGACGACGGCACGGTCAAGATCACGGACTTCGGGATCTCGCGGGCCGTCGGTGACGTGACCGTCACCGCGACCGGTTTTCTCGCGGGGACGCCCGCGTACCTGGCGCCCGAGGTGGCGCGCGGGGAGGACGGGGAGCCCGCCTCCGACGTGTTCGCGCTCGGCTCGACGCTGTACGCGGCGGTGACCGGGAGTCCGCCGTTCGGCGAGGGCGACAATCCGCTGGCCGTGCTGCACGCGGTCGCGCGCGGGCAGGTGCAGCCGCCGCAGCACGCGGGGGCGCTCGGGCCGGTGCTCATGCAGTTGCTGGCGCCGACGCCCGAGGCGCGGCCCACCATGCGGCAGGCCGCCGAGGTGCTCGAAGGGGTTGCCGTCGGGCGGCCCGCCTCGGTGCTGCCGCCCGGGGGATATCCGCGGACCGCGGTGCTCGCCGGGCCGGGCGGGACCACCGTCCTGCCCGATCCGAACCGGTTCGGCGGGCCGCCGCCGAACGACCCGCGGAGTGTTCCGCCGGGGCCGCGGGTCAATGCCTTCCGGCCCGCGTATGGGCCGGGGTCCGGGGCGCCGGGGGCGTACGGGCCGGTGACGCCGGGGTACGGGCCGGGGACGCCGGGCTTCGGGCCGGGAGGTTCGGGGCATTCGCCGGGGACGCCGGGGTACGGGCCGGGGACTCCGGGTAGTGCGCCGGGCTTCGAGCCGGGGGCTCCGGGATCCGGCCCCGCCCAGGTGCCGCAGGGGCCGCTGAGTGGTCCGGCACCGGACGGTGGGCAGCGCGGAGGCGGCGCGAACTCGGTGCCCGCCGCCGGTGGCGGCTCGTCTTCGGCGAGCGGTGCCTCGGGTTCGAAAGAGGTCGCGGGCGCGCAGGCGAAGGGCTCCGGGGAGGCCGTCGAGCTGAGCAAGCGGGACGGTGCGATCGCCGGTGCGGCGGTCGGCGCCGCCTCCGCCTCGAAGCTCGGTGACGCCGGAAGCACCGGCGGCAAGGCAGCCGATGCTGCCGCTTCGGGCTCCGAGGCGTCGGGAAGCGGTGCGGACGACAGCGCCGCCATCGCGGGCTCGGCGGCGGCAGGCGGCCCCGCAGCGGGCAGCACCTCCGCCGATGCGGGTACGGCCGACGCCGGCTCTGCGGCTTCGGGCGCGCCCGCGGCGGGCTCCGGCGGCCCGGGTGCGACCCCGGCTCCCGCCACCACGGCGAACCTCGGCACCACCGCGTCGAGCGACGCCGCTCCGGGTCTCGGCACCGCCACGTCGAGCGACTCCGCCCCGAATCTCGGCACCGCCACGTCGAGCGACTCCGCTCCGAGCCCCGGCACCGCCGCGCCGAGCGACTCCGCTACGAGTCTCGGCGCCGCCGCCTCGAGCGCCGCCGCCTCGAGCGGCCCCGCTCCTGCAGGTCCCGCACACTCGGGCTCCAGGCCCTCGAGCCCCACGCCCTCGGGCCCCACCCCCTCGGACACCCCGACCCCCGACCCCACCACGGCCCTCCCGTACACCCCGGACTACGCCGCCTTCGCGGCAGCTGCCCGCCCGGCCCCCACCCCCCTCGAATACACCCCGCCCCGCCGCGACCCCGCCGCGGGCAAGCGGCTCCAGCTCACCGCACTCGGCGCCATCGCGGTCGCGGTGATCGTCCTCGCGGGCGTCCTCATCGCCCTGATCGCCAACGGCACCGGCGACGAGCAGCAGGCCGCGCCCCCGCCGCCCCCGAGCACCTCGGCCCCCGCCCCCACCACGGAAGCCCCGACGACGACCCAGCCGCCCACCTCGAACGCCCCCGCCCCGCAGAACGGCCCGCCGACCCCGGAGCAGCAGGCCCAGTTCGTGCAGGGCTACTACGGCATGCTGCCGGGCGATATCAACGGCGCCTGGGCCCAGCTCTCCCCGGGGTACCAGGCGCAGACCGGCGGCTTCGGCGCGTACTCGCAGTTCTGGTCGACGATCCGCGGGGTGCGGGTCGGCGCCGTGACCCCCTCCGGCCCGGACACCGTGGTGGCGAACCTGACCTACACCCTCGCCGGCGGCGGCACCAGCTCGGAGAACCGCTGGTTCCGGGTGAGCAGCGAGGGTGGCCGCTTCGTGATCTCGGGCTCCGGGCTCTGACCCGGCCCGATAGGCTTGGCCGCGGCGGCCGGACGGCCGGGGAGAGGCGGACCACGATGACCCGACCGGCGGGCGTGCTCTGGGACATGGACGGCACCCTGCTCGACTCCGAGAAGCTGTGGGACGTCGCGGTGCGGGAGCTGGCCAGGGAGCACGGCCACGAGATGACCGACGAGCTGCGGCACGCGCTCATCGGCGCCTCCGGCCCGAACGCGCTGCGCATCATGTTCACCGGCCTCGGCATCGAGCCGACCCGGGCGGCGCTCACGGCGGCGGGGGAGTTCCTGGAGCGCCGCGTCACCGAGCTCATGACCGGCCCGATCCCGTGGCGTCCCGGCGCGCGGGAGGCGCTGGCGGTGATCCACGCCGCCGGGGTGCCCGCAGCGCTGGTCACCAACACCAAGCGGTCACTGACCGAACTCGCCTTGAATACGCTCGGCCGGGAGAATTTCGCGGTCACCGTCTGCGGCGACGAGGTGCCGCACGGCAAACCGGAGCCGGATGTCTACCTGCGCGCCGCCGAGCTGCTCGGCGCCGACCCGCGCGCCTGCGTCGCCGTCGAGGACTCGCCGACCGGTTCCGCCGCGGCCGCCGCCGCGGGCTGCGCGGTCCTGGTCGTGCCCTGCGAGATTGCCGTTCCCGCCGCGCCCGGGCTGATCTTCCGGGAATCGCTGACGGGGCTCTCGATGGCCGATCTGGCCGCGGTGCTCACCGCGGCGGAACGTGAGCCCGCCGCCCGCCGGTAGCGAGAGTTACTGCGCGGCAACAGGAATATCCGCACGTCGGGGGTGTGACAGTAGTCACCGGCGATCTCGGCGAATCCCGGGCGTGTTCCCGGCGCGCCCCGTCACAATATCGCCATGACGGTGATGGGGGTCCTCGACGAAATCGTCGATACCGCACGGTATCCGCTGGCCGATCCGGAGGGGGAGGGGTGGCGCGCCGCGGTCGGCGCCGCCAGGGCCGAGCTGGCCGCCACCGGCTGCCACGTGCTGCGCGAGTTCGTCCGGCCGGAGTTGGTCGAGACGCTGCGGGCGCAGGGCGAGGCCATCGCACCGGACGCCTACTACAAGGTCGAGCGGGTCAATGCCTACAACATCCCGCTCGATTCCGAACTGCCGCAGGATCATCCGGGCGCCATCGTGCTGGAGCGCGGCAATGCCTTCGTGCCGCGGGATCTGATCCCCGCCGACGCGCTCATCCACCGGCTGTACGTGAGCGAGGTCTTCCAGCGCTTCGTCGCCGACTGCTTCGGGCTGCCCGGGCTGCACGAGTTCGCCGACCCGCTGGCCGGGCTCTGCCTGAACGTGGTGGCGCCCGGCATGTCGCACCCCTGGCACTTCGACACCAACGAGTTCACCGTCAGCATGCTCACCCAGCCCGCCGAGGCGGGCGGGGTCTTCGAGTTCTGCCCGAATATCCGCAGCGCCGAGGCGGAGAACCTGGACGACGTGCGCGCCGTGCTCACCGGCACCGGCGACTACCCGGTACAGCGGCTCGAGCTGCGCCCCGGCGATCTGCAGCTCTTCCAGGGGCGCTTCTCCCTGCACCGCGTCTCCCCGGTTTCCGGCGCGGTGCAACGGCATTCGGCGATCTTCGCCTACACCGACCGGCCCGGTGTGATCGGCACCGTTGAACGGACCCGGCAGCTTTTCGGCCGGGTGCTGCCGGACCACGTCGCCGCGGCGGCCTCCGCCGTCCGCGGTGACCGATTACTCGATTGATCCTGGCTCGACCGAGAGGAACGCACAGTGCCGGTACCCTTGCACACGACCGGGAAAGCCTCCTTCGACCACATCTACGACCGCCCCGATCCCCGTGAGTACTACCGGCGGATGTCGGAGCTGGGCTACTCGATTCCCGATTCGGCGGCACCCTTCTTCCAGCAGCAGCTCCGCGAGTACCGGGCCTCGGCCCGGGTCGCGGTGCCGACGGTGCTCGACATCGGCTGCTCCTACGGGGTGAACGCGGCACTGCTGCGCTTCGGCACCAGCGTCGCCGAGCTCGCCGAGAGCTACGCCGGCACCACCGACCGGGATTCCGCGCTCGCGCTCGACAAGGGGAGGGCCGAGGTGCCGGGCGTGGACGCCCGCTTCCTCGGGATCGACGCGTCGCGGCCCGCCCTGGAGTACGCGGCCGAGGCCGGGCTGCTGGACGAGGTGGTGCACGCCGACCTGGAGGCGGCTGATCCGGACGAGGACCAGCGCGAGGTGCTGGCCCGCGCCGACCTGGTGATCTCCACCGGGTGCATCGGCTATGTCACCGAGAAGACGCTGGTGCGGGTGGCCACCGCGCATCCGCGCCGCAGGCCGTGGATGGCACACTTCGTGCTGCGCATGTTCGATTACGGTCCCGTCGCCGCGGAGCTCGCGGCGCTCGGGTACCGCACCGAGCAGGTGCCCGGACTCCACGCACAGCGGCGCTTCGCCTCCGCCGACGAGCAGGCGCAGGTGTTGAAGACGTTGGCGGACAAGGGCATCGACACCACCGGGTACGAGGCCGACGGGTCGCTGTATGCGACCCTTCATCTCTCCCGACCGCTACCGGAACACTCCGCCGACCCCGAGGACCACTCGTGACACGCACCTTCGCCGCCGAGGATCAGCTGCCAAGGGTGCCGCTGCCCACCCTGGAGGACAGCGCCGCCCGGTTCCTGGAGTGGAGCGCCCCGCTCCTCACCGACGACGAGCGCGCCGCCACCGAGGCCGCCGTGGCCGACCTGCTCCGCCCGGACGGGCCGGGCCGCACCCTGCACGCCGCGCTCGCCGAGTACGACGCCACCCCCGGCGTCGGCAGCTGGCTGGACCTCTTCTGGCCCTCCCGCTACCTGGGCCGCCGCGACCGCATCGCGCTGAACGCGAACTTCTTCTTCCTGTTCCGCGACGACACCCCGCTCGCCGCCTCCACCTCGGCCGACCAGGCCGAGCGCGCGGCCGCCATCACGCTGGCCGCGGTGGACTACAAGCTCGCGCTGGACGCCGAGGAGATCCCGCCGGTCACCCAGCGCGGTAACCAGCTCTCCATGTGGCAGAACAAGTACCTGTTCTCCGAGACCCGCATCCCGGGCGCGGAGCAGGACTCGGTGCGGGTGCCGTACTCCGACGAGCACCCCGGCCCCTCCACCGCGCGGCACATCCTGGTCTTCCACCGCGGCAATGCCTTCCGGCTGGACGTGGTCGGCCCGGACGGGGCGCCGTATTCGGCCGAGGACCTCGCCGACGGGCTGCGCGCGGTGCTCAAGGCGGGTGCGAAGGCCGCGGCCACCGACACCGCCGTCGGGCACCTGACCACCAAGGCCCGCGCGGAGTGGGCGGCCAGCCGGGCCGAGCTGCTGGCCGACCCGGGCAACGCCGCTTCGATCGAGACCATCGAGTCCGCGCTCTTCGTGGTCGCGCTGGAGGACTTCGCCCCGCGCGACGAGCAGCAGGCCAGCGACCAGCTGCTGCACGGCGACAGCGGCAACCGGTACTTCGACAAGGCGGTGACCTTCGTGGTCTTCGCCGACGGGCAGGCCGGGATCAATGTCGAGCACTGCGGGCTGGACGGCACCACCATCCTGTCCTTCGTCGACACCCTGCTCGGCACCCCTTTGGCCGGGCACGCGGAGCGCTCCGGCGCGCGCGGCCAGGGGCTGCCGCCGGTGGAGCCGATCGAGTTCACCCTGAGCGCCGCGCAGCGCGCCGATATCGCGGCGGCCGCCGCCGATTTCGCCGCCTACGCCGCGGCGAACGCCACCCAGGTGGTCTCGTTCGACGACTTCGGCACCGAGGCCGCCAAGAAGCTGAAGATCAGCCCGGATGCCTTCGCGCAGCTCAGCTACCAGATCGCGCACCGGCGCAGCAAGGGCTTCACCGGCGCCACCTACGAGTCCATCGCGACGCGGCAGTGGCGCAACGGCCGCACCGAGGCCATGCGGGTGATCACCCCGGAGATCATCGCCTTCGTGGACGCCTTCGAGGACGCGGGCGCCTCCACCGAGGCCAAGCTGGCTGCCGCGCGGGCCGCCGCGGCGGCGCACGTGGAGCGGGCCAAGCAGTGCCAGGCCGGCGCCGCGCCCGAGCAGCACCTCTGGGAGCTGGAGTGGATCCAGCGCCGCCGGGGCGCCGAGCTCGGCGTCACCGAGCCGCTGCCGCTGTACAGCAGCCCGGGCTGGCGAATCCTGCGCGACGACTACCTGAGCACCAGCTCGGCGCCGTCGGTGTACATCCGCCAGTTCGGGTTCGGCTCCACCAGCCCGACCTGCATCGGCGTCGCCTACGTGCTGCTGCCGGATCGCTGGAAGCTCTACCTCGCCACCCCGCAGCCGGTGGCCGGGGAGATGCACGCCTTCGCGGAGCACCTCCGCACCGCCGTCGCGGACCTGCGCGAACTGCTGGCGACCGACGCCGGCTGAGCCCGGCCGGTGCCGCGGCGGGCGTACCCGTCGCGGCACCGGAGCGGCCGGGTCTGAAAGAATGACCCGCGTGAAGAACTTCGAGGCCCTGTTCGCCGAGCTGCAGGACCGCGCCGCCACCCGCCCCGAGGGGTCCGGAACCGTGGCCGCGCTGGACGCGGGGGTGCACACCCAGGGCAAGAAGGTGCTCGAGGAGGCCGGCGAGGTCTGGATCGCCGCCGAGCACGAGAGCGACGACGCCCTCGCCGAGGAGATCTCCCAGCTCCTGTACTGGGTACAGGTGCTGATGGTGGGCCGCGGGCTGACGCTGGACGACGTCTACCGACATCTGTGACGGCACCCCGCCGGCACCCCGTCGACCGTCGAGAGCACTCACCCCACCCCGAAAGGACCCCACCGTGCTGCGCGTCGCCGTACCCAACAAGGGCTCGCTGTCCGAATCCGCCTCCTCGATCCTCGCCGAGGCCGGATACCGCACCCGGACCGATTCCCGCGACCTGACCGTGCTCGACCCGGCCAACCAGGTCGAGTTCTTCTTCCTCCGCCCCAAGGACATCGCCATCTACGTCGGCTCCGGCGAGCTCGACCTCGGCATCACCGGCCGCGACCTGGCCCTGGATTCCGGCGCGCCGGTGAAGGAGCGGCTGGCGCTCGGCTTCGGCCGCTCCAGCTTCCGCTACGCAGCGCCGGAGGGCCCGCAGTGGTCGGTCGAGCAACTGGCGGGCAAGCGGATCGCCACCTCCTACCCCAACCTGGTCCGGGCCGACCTGGCCGCGCGCGGGCTGACCGCCGAGGTCATCCGGCTGGACGGCGCGGTGGAGATCTCCATCCAGCTCGGCGTCGCCGACGCCATCGCCGACGTGGTCGGCTCCGGCCGCACGCTGCGCCAGCACAACCTGGTGGCCTTCGGCGATTCGCTCTGCGACTCCGAGGGCGTGCTGGTCGAGCAGGCCGACTCCGGCACCGAGGACCGGGCCCGCAACCAGCTGGTCGCCCGGATCCAGGGCGTGGTCTTCGCCCAGCAGTACCTCATGCTGGACTACGACTGCCCGAAGAAGCTGCTGGACGAGGCGGTGCTCATCACCCCCGGCCTGGAGTCGCCGACGGTCTCCCCGCTGGCCGACCCGGACTGGGTGGCGGTGCGCGCGCTGGTGCCGCGCAAGCAGGGCAACGAGCTCATGGACCGGCTCGCCGAGCTGGGCGCGAAGGCCATCCTCGCCACCGACATCAGGTCCTGCCGAGCCTTCTGAGCGGGCTCGTCAAGGATTGCGTTCTCCGAAACGGCAATCCGTGTGCGGGCGGGCGCGGCGTTGCTACGGTGCCGCCGTGTCGTCACCAATACCGCGGCCCGAGCGCCGTTTTCCGCTGAACGAGGACTGGCTCGCCACCATCGTGGGGCTGGTCCTGCTGGTCCTGATCCTGGCAGGCGTCGTCCCCGGATGGCTGGTGCCCTGATGAGCGACCTGGAGAAGCAGGAGGCGGCGACCGAGACCGAGGCCATCGCCGGTGCCGAGCAGCCCGTGCGGGCTACGGACGTGCTGCTCGGCCTCGCCGTGGTGCTGGTACTCGGTGCGCTCACCCGGTACCTGGAGATCAACGTGCCGAAGTGGGCGGCCGATGGCACGTTCTCCCGGGTCGCCAAGGCGGTCGAGTTCCCGGTGTACGCCATCGCGCTCGGGCTCATCGGCAATGTGGTGCTGAGCAGCCTCGGGCTGCGCGACCGGCTCGCCGCCGGGTTCCGCACCGAGTTCTTCATCAAGACCGGCGTGGTGCTGCTCGGGGCCTCCATCAACCTGAAGCTCCTGGTCACCGCGGCGGGCCCGGCGATCCTGCAGGCGCTGCTGCTGATCACCATCGTCTTCGGCTTCACCTGGTGGTTCGCCGGGCGGCTCGGCATCGACGACAAGCTGCGCGCGCTGCTCGCCTCCGCGGTCTCCATCTGCGGGGTGAGCGCCGCCATCGCGGCGGCGGGCGCGGTGCAGGCCAGGCGCGAGCAGATCGCCTACGCCGCCTCGCTGGTGATCCTCTTCGCGCTGCCCTCGATCTTCCTGCTGCCCTGGCTGGCCGATGTGTTCGGGCTGCCCGACGCGGTGGCGGGCGCCTGGATCGGCGGCAATATCGACACCACCGCCGCGGTCGCCGCCTCCGGCGCGCTGGCGGGCGAGGAGGCGCTGCAGATCGCGACCATCGTGAAGACCACGCAGAACGCGCTGATCGGGCTGGTCGCCATCGCGCTCACCGCGTACTTCACGCTGCGCGTCGAGCGCACCGCGGGCGCGGCCCGGCCGAAGCTCGGCGAGTTCTGGGCGCGCTTCCCGAAGTTCGTGCTCGGCTTCCTCGCGGCGTCGGTGATCGGCACGCTCTACCTGCAGCAGGTCTCGGCCGCGACCGGCAAGGAGCACATCACGCTCGTCAACGACCTGCGCACCGACTTCCTGATCCTGGCCTTCGTCTCCATCGGCCTGGAGTTCTCGCTGCGCGGGCTCCGCGAGGCCGGCCGCCGCCCCATCCTCGTCTTCGGCTCCGCGGTCATCGTGAATCTCGCTGCCGGACTCGGCTTGTCAATCCTGCTGTTCCGCGATTTCCAGGTCTGACGCCGCCGGAGGCCCCGGGTACGGCGGCGGGGTGCCGCCGTACGCGGGGCAGAGCGGCTTGAAATCGCAGTAGGCGCAGAGCCATCCGGTGCTCGGCCGGAAATCGCCGGTGCGCACCGCCTCGGCCACCGCGCGCCAGAGCGCCGCCAGGGTGCGTTCGAAGCGCTCCAGCTCGGCCGCGTCGGGGGTGTAGGAGAGCACCTGCTCGTCGGCCAGATAGATCAAGCGCAGCTCGGCCGGGACGACGCCGCGGGTGCGGAACATCATGAGCGCGTAGAACTTCAGCTGGAAGAGCGCCCTGGTCTCCTGGGTGACGCCCGGCGCCCTACCGGTCTTGTAGTCCACCACCCGCAGCGCGCCGCCGGGCCCGGCATCGATCCGGTCGACGAAGCCGCGCAGCGGCACCCCGTCCGCCGACTCCGCCTCCAGCCGCAGCTCGCAGGATTCCGGGTCGAACGCCGTCGGATCCTCCAGCCGGTAGTAGCTCGCCAGCAGCGCGGCCACCTCGGCGGCGAAGGCCGGGAACTCCGCCTCCGGGATCAGCTCGCCCGCCTCCGGCCGCTCGGTGCGCACCCGCTCCCAGGCCGCGGGCAGCAGCGCCTCGGCCGTCTCCGGAACGCGTTCGGCGGCAGGCAGTTCGAAGAGCCGCTCCAGCACCGCGTGCACCACCGTGCCGCGTACCGCCTGCCGGGACGGCGCCTCCGGCAGCCGATCCACCGCGCGGAAGCGGTACTTGAGCGGGCACTGCTTGAAATCCGCGGCGCGCGACGGGGAGAGCGCGAGCCCGGCGGGCGCGGCCGGGCCCGCCCCGGGTTGCTCCGGCGGCGGACCGGCAGGGGGCGTGGACACCGGCAGCGACATACCTGGCAGGCTATCCGGCGGTACCGACACCCCGGCGGCCGCAGACCGCGCGGCGGGGGCCGGACAACGACCAGCGAACGGAGATCCATGACGGCCAGACGGACCGGGCCATTCACCATCGGGGACCGGGTGCAGCTGACCGACGCCAAGGGCAGGCTGCACACGGTGATCCTGGAACCGGGGAAGGAGTTCCACACCCACCGCGGCGCGATCAAGCACGACGACCTGATCGACGCGCCCGAGGGCAGCGTGGTGAACTCCACCAACGGCACGCCCTACCTGGCCCTGCGCCCGCTGCTCGTCGACTACGTGCTCTCCATGCCGCGCGGCGCCGCCGTCATCTACCCCAAGGACGCGGCGCAGATCGTGCACGAGGGCGACGTCTTCCCCGGCGCGCGGGTGCTGGAGGCGGGGGCCGGCTCCGGCGCGCTGACCTGCTCGCTGCTGCGCGCGGTCGGGCCGGAGGGCGAGGTGATCTCCTACGAGATCCGCGACGACCACGCCGAGCACGCGGTGCGCAATGTCGAGCGCTTCTTCGGCGAACGCCCGGCGAACTGGTCGCTGACCATCGCCGACGTGGCGGCCTACGACGGCCCGCCGGTGGACCGGGTGGTGCTGGACATGCTGGCGCCGTGGGACGCGCTGCCCGCGGTCTCCGGCGCGCTGGTGCCCGGCGGGGTGCTCATCGTCTATGTGGCGACCGTCACCCAGCTCTCCAAGGTGGTGGAGGCGCTGCGCGAGCAGCAGTGCTGGACCGAGCCGCGGTCCTGGGAGTCGCTGGTGCGGCCCTGGCACGTGGTCGGGCTCGCGGTGCGGCCGGAGCACCGGATGCAGGGGCACACGGCGTTCCTGGTCAGCGCGCGCAGGCTCGCCGAGGGCACGGTGGCGCCCAAACCGCAGCGCCGCCCGTCGAAGGGCTGAATCGCATCCGTGAAATTCCGGTGTCGGAATCCGCCCGCCGGGGAACAATGGCAGCGTGGAAACGCGGTGCGGGTGGTGCCGGGTACGTGCTCGGAGCTCGTACCCGGCACCCGCGCGGCGATCAGGCGCAGGGGATCTGCGCGAAGCCGAGCAACGTGCACGCGGTCGCATCCGACAGCTTCCAGCTGCCGCCGACGTTCTCCCAGGTGAGCGGGATGGCGGGGGCGGCGCCGTTGGGCGAGGTGATCACGGTCGGCGCGGTCGCGGTCGTGCCCGCGACGGTGACGTCGGACACGGTGAAGGTGAGCTTGCCGTACCCGGCGAGCGCCTGCGTCAGCTGCTCGATGGCGGCGGCGCGCTTCTCGCCGTCCACCACCACCGCGGTTTTCTGGGCGGTCGGCGTGGCCGGATCGGCCAGTGTGTCCAGGGTGGCCTGCAGCTGCGCCGGGGTCGGCTGGGCGGCACTGTCCGCCCCCGCCTGCGAGCTGGACGCGGCCGCCTTGGAGGACGTGGCGGCGGCGCTGCTCGCGACGGCACTGGTGCTCGCGGCGGCGGAGTCGGACGAGTCGTCCGAACCGCAGCCGGCGAGGCCGAGCGTAACGGCGGCGGCCGCCGCGACGGTAGCCACGGACACACGCAGTGCACGGGAAGGAAGGAGCATCTCGGCAACCTTTCGGCTTATCGGCGAGAGGACCCGCCGGGGTTGTTAGGGCAGGCTAACATGGTGACTCGGCGGCCGGTCACAGCAGAGATGTGATCACGACGAAACCATGTCGGACAGCGAGAACGGTTCGCGCCCGGTAGCGTTGATAGACCGGGACTGGGAGGAGCAGCACATGAGCCCCATCGAGAATTCGGATTCGGCGGCCTGGAGAGAGCTCGAGGCGGTTCGCGCCGAGGCGGCTGCACTCCGCAGGCAACTCGCCGACTCGCCTGATCGCGGGCGGGAACTCGAGGCCCGCATCGATTCGCTCACCATTCGCAATACGAAGCTGATGGACACCCTCAAGGAGGCCCGTCAGCAGCTGATCGCGCTCCGCGAGGAGGTCGACCGGCTCGGCCAGCCGCCCAGCGGCTACGGCATCCTGATCGGCGCCTACGAGGACCAGACGGTCGACGTCTTCACCTCCGGCCGGAAGATGCGGCTGACCTGCTCGCCGAATATCGACACCGATACACTCGAGTACGGCCAGACGGTCCGGCTCAACGAGGCGCTCACCGTGGTCGAGGCGGGCAATTTCGACGCCATCGGCGAGATCGGCACGCTCCGCGAGGTGCTGGACGACGGCCGCCGCGCGCTGGTCGTCGGGCACGCCGACGAGGAGCGGGTGGTGTGGCTCTCCGGCCCGCTGAGCAAGCTCTCCGAGGCCGACGACCTGGACGACCCGGACTCCCCGATCCGCAGGCTGCGCCCCGGCGACTCGCTGCTGGTCGACACCAAGGCCGGGTTCGCCTTCGAGCGCATCCCCAAGGCCGAGGTCGAGGATCTGGTGCTGGAGGAGGTGCCGGATGTCGACTACACCGACATCGGCGGCCTCGGCAGGCAGATCGAGCAGATCCGGGACGCGGTCGAGCTGCCCTTCCTGCACAAGGACCTGTTCCGCGAGTACGCGCTGCGCCCGCCCAAGGGCGTGCTGCTCTACGGCCCGCCCGGCTGCGGCAAGACACTGATCGCCAAGGCGGTGGCGAACTCGCTGGCCAAGAAGATCGCCGAGGCCCGCGGTGAGGACGCCAAGGAGGCCAAGTCCTTCTTCCTCAACATCAAGGGCCCGGAGCTGCTGAACAAGTTCGTCGGTGAGACCGAGCGGCACATCCGGATCATCTTCCAGCGGGCGCGCGAGAAGGCCTCCGAGGGCACCCCGGTGATCGTGTTCTTCGACGAGATGGACTCGATCTTCCGCACCCGCGGCTCCGGCGTCTCCTCGGACGTGGAGACCACCGTCGTCCCGCAGCTGCTCAGCGAGATCGACGGCGTGGAGGGGCTGGAGAACGTCATCGTGATCGGCGCCTCCAACCGCGAGGACATGATCGACCCCGCGATCCTGCGGCCCGGCCGGCTGGACGTGAAGATCAAGATCGAGCGGCCGGACGCGGAGTCCGCGCAGGACATCTTCTCCAAGTACCTGACCGACACGCTGCCGCTGCACGCCGACGACGTCGCCGAGTTCGGCGGGGACAAGTCGCTCTGCATCCGCACCACCATCGAGCGGGTCGTGGACCGGATGTACGCGGAGAGCGAGGACAACCGCTTCCTGGAGGTCACCTACGCCAACGGTGACAAGGAGGTCCTGTACTTCAAGGACTTCAACTCCGGCGCCATGATCCAGAACATCGTGGACCGGGCCAAGAAGTACGCCATCAAGTCGGTGCTCGACACCGGCAACCCCGGCCTGCGCATCCAGCACCTCTACGATTCGATCGTGGACGAGTTCTCCGAGAACGAGGACCTGCCCAACACCACGAATCCGGACGACTGGGCGCGGATCTCCGGCAAGAAGGGGGAGCGGATCGTCTACATCCGCACGCTCGTCACCGGCAAGAACGCCAGTGCCAGCCGGGCCATCGACACCGAGTCGAATACCGGGCAGTACCTGTAGGTCCTGCGAACCGAGTCGTACGACGACGAGGGCCGCGATCCAACGGATCGCGGCCCTCGTCGTCAGGACAGGGAGGCCCGGACGGCCCGCGGGCCGGGAGGCCGGGAACGCTGCCCGACGCTCAGCCCTTGGCGACCACGACGTTGTCGAGCACGACCGGAACAGCCGGGGCGCCGTCGCCACCACCGCCGAGCACGCCCGCCGCGGCGATGCCGTTCAGCAACTCCAGCCCGGCGGTGACCCGGCCGAACGGGGTGTAGTTCGGCGGCAGCTGGGAGTCGCGGTAGACCAGGAAGAACTGGCTGCCGTTGGTGCCGGGCCCGGCATTCGCCATGGCCACGGTGCCGGCCGGGTAGACGGCGCCGGCCAGGTTCTCGTCCGGGAACCGGTAGCCGGGCCCACCGGTGCCGGAGGCGGTCGGGTCGCCGCACTGCAGCACGAAGATGCCGTCGGTGGTGATCCGGTGGCAGGCGGTGTGGTCGAAGTACCTCTGCCCGGCCAGGAAGGCGAACGAGTTCACCGTGCGCGGCGCGGCGGCGCCGTCCAGCTCCAGGGTGAGCGGGCCGCAGGTGGTGTTCAGCGTCGCCGTGTAGGTGGCCGCCTCGATGGTGAGCGGCGGCTCGGCCTGCCACTGCTGGCCGGTCGGGGTCGCGGGGCCGGGCGCTGCGCACACCGCGGGGGCGGGCGCGGCCTGCGCGGGGCCCGCGCCGAGCAGCGCGGCCAGCAGCGGCGCGGCCAGCAGGGCGGCGCGGAATCGGGGTCGGCCCGGCGCGGGCCGGGGGGAGGTCGCGGGGGAAACGGGCGGCGGAACGCAGCTCACCGGGCGGGCTCACTTTCGGGGTGTCGCGGGTCGATCGATGCGGCCCGCATCTTGCCACCCCGCCCCGGCGTGGCGCCGCGCTTCGCCGAGTTCGCCGTGCGGCGCGGAGCGCTGAGCCGCCCGCAGCGGCGGGCGCGCAGCGCGGCGATCGGGCCGCACCCGACAGCGGTACGCTCGCGGACATGGCCGCCACACCCGAGATCTGGCACAACCCGCGCTGCTCCAAGAGCCGCGCCGCCACCACACACCTGGACGGCATCGGCGCCGAGTACCGCGTGCGCCGCTACCTGGACGACCCGCCCACCGCGGCGGAGCTGCGCGCGGTGCTGGCGCGGTTGGGCCGGGAGCCGTGGGAGATCACCCGCACCGGCGAGGCGGTGGCGAAGGAGCTCGGGCTGAAGGACTGGCCGCGCACCGACGAGGCGCGGGAGCGCTGGATCACGGCGCTGGCCGAGCACCCGGTGCTGATCGAGCGCCCGATCGTGCTCACCGCGGACGGCGGCGCGGTCGTCGCCAGGACGCCGGAGGCGCTGGCCCGCCTCGGCTCCGCCGCCGGGCGGTAGGGTCGCCGACCATGAAGGTACAACTGCGCCACAGCCCCGCCTCCGCCGTCGCGCGGTGCTTCCTGGCCGGCGGCGAGCCCATGCGGGTGGAGAGCGGCGCCATGGTCGCGCACTCGGCGGGGGTCGCGCTGCAGGCCAAGGCGGAGGGCGGCATCATGGCCGGGCTCAAGCGATCGGTGCTGGCGGGCGAGTCGTTCTTCATCTCCACCTTCACCGCCCCGCAGCAGGGCGGCTGGGTGGACGTGGCGCCCGCGCTCCCGGGTGACGTGCTGAACCTGCAGATCACCCCGGAGCGGCCGTACTTCATCTCCCGCGGCGGCTGGATCGCGAACTCGCACGCGGTGCAGGTGGAGAGCAAGTGGGGCGGCTTCGCCAACCTCTTCGGCGGCGAGGGCGGCTTCGGGCTGCGCGCGCACGGCGACGGCGAGGTGGTGGTCGGCGTCTTCGGCGCCATCGACATCATCGACCTGCAGCCGGGCGAGCCGGTGACCATCGACACCGGGCACGTCGTCGCCTACGACCTGGCGATGAACTTCACCATCCGGCGCGCGGTCTCCGGTCGCTCCATCCAGTCGCTGAAGTCCGGCGAGGGGTTCGTCTTCGACTTCGTCGGCCCCGGCCGGGTGCTGCTGCAGACCCGCAACCCGGGCGCCTTCGCGGCCTGGGCCGGGTCGGTCAGCTCGGCGTCCTGAGCAGGTCGTCGACGAGCAGCCGGGTGTCTGGGACGAACGGCCAGGCCGGATCGGCCAGGTGCGCGCGGAGCTCGGCATCGGTCCACCACCAGCCGTCGGCGACCTCCTCCGGCTGGTGCCGGATCGGGCCGTCCCAGCGCACCGCGTAGGCGAAGAGGTGGCAGCGCATCGGCGCGCCCCGCCACCGCCCGTCCCAGGAGACCCGGGCCGCGGGCTGCGCCCCGACGCCGCCAGCGAGCACGATGCCGAGCTCCTCGGCCAGCTCCCGCTCGGCGGTGCGGGCCGGGGTCTCGCCCGGCCCGACCACGCCCCCGGCCAGGCAGTCGTGCAGACCGGCGAAGACCAGCTTGCTGTCGGTCCTGCGGTGCACGTAGACCCGCCTGCCGTCGCCGGAGCGCACCAGCACGCCCGCGCTGGCGTGCCAGAGCCCCTCCCGGTAGACGGTGGCCCGGTCGGCGGCGCCGGTGACCCGGCCCTGTGCGTCGTACACCGCGATCCGCTCGGCTCCCGCTCCCTCACCCACCGATCGAGGGTAGCCCGCGGTACGCGAGGAACTGCAGCGCCACCGTGCAGAGCGCATTGGTCGTCAGGTAGACCAGCACGACGACCGGCAGCAGCGCCGCACCGGCCAACGCGGTGCCGGGCAGCACCCACAGGGTGAGCGGGCGCAGCATCGGCAGCGTGGGCTGACCCGCGCCGCGGCGCAGCGTCATCCGCGCGGTGCCGTGCGCCGCGATCGCCGCGATCAGCGCCAGCGGCACGGCGACCAGTGCGATCGTCAGCGGCGCCGCGGCACCGGCGAGCGCCGCCGAGAGCGGGGCGCCGAACCTCAGGCGCGCGCCGCTCCCGGTGCCCGTGGCCGCGGGCGGCCGGGGGTGCCGGGGTTGCTCTGGCGCAGGAAATCGCCGCGCCTGCGCTGCTGCGCGGCGGGCGGGGGACCGGTGCGCGGGATCGGCAGGAGCGGCGCGCGGTCACCGCGGGTGACCAGCAGCGCCACCACCAGCACCGCGGCCAGCAGCGCCGCGACCTGCGGGGCCGGGGAGCTCAGCCCGATGGGCAGGACGAGCACGGCCACGGTGGCGAGCGCCGCGAGCAACGCGGGCAGCACACGGTGGTCGGAGCGCATGCGCACAGTGTACGGCCGCTCAGCGCGCACCGGTGAGCGCGCGGTACCCGCTGTGCCACAGCCACTCCACCGGCCCGCGCGCGAAAAACCGCAGCCAGAGGTGCGCGCCCGCGAGCACCGCCAGCACCACCGCCAGGTAGAGGCCGACGGTGAACGGCACCCGCGCCCCCGGCTCGACCCGGGCCGCCAGCCCGAGCCCCCAGCCGTAGCAGAGCGCCGAGGCCAGCAGGTTCTGCAGCAGGTAGCAGCTCAGCGCGGTGCGCCCGACCTCGGCCAGCCGCCTGCCCGCGAAGCCGGGCGCCGGGCGGCGCAGGTACAGCTCGGCGCCGAGCGCCAGGATTCCCAGCGCCACCAGCGGCGCGGTCCCGTAGCGGGTGCAGAGCACCGCGTCCCCGCCGATCCAGACCCCGGCGACCAGGTCGATCGGCGCTGCGATCCCGAATCCGAGCAGCAGCAACCGGCGGCGCAGCCGGGCACCCTCCGGCTCGAACACCCCCGCCCGGTGGAGCCGCGCACCGAGCAGGAACAGCGCGATCGAGAGCGGAAAGATGAACAGCGTCTCGGTGCGGTAGGCGAGCGCGTTCTGCACCCGGAACGCCGCCAGCTCGAGGAACGAACCATCGGCGTAGGGGTTCGGCGGAACCGGGCCGGGCGCCGCCGGCCCCGCGGTGGCGAGCGCGACGGCGATCAGCGTGAGCAGCGCGAGGTGCACCGCCGCGGCCCCCGCCAGCCACCGCCGCCGCGCCCGCTCGCCGGTGGCGAGCAGATACGCCACGACCAGCCCGGTCACCGCGTACCCCATGAGCACGTCGAACTCGGCCAGGAAGACGAAGTTCACCAGCCCGTCCAGGAGGAGCAGCCCGGCCCGCACCGGGTACCGGCCCGGCCAGCGCCGGGCCGAACCCTGCTGAATGGCGAGCCCGATGCCGAACATGACGGTCAGCAGCCCGAGGAACTTGCCCTGCGCGAGCTGCTGCAGCACCCGCTCCACCCAGCCCGCGGCGCCGATCCCGTGCAGGTAGCCGAGCAGCCCGTCCGGATCGGTGAAGATCCAGATATTGGTGCCGAGCGTCCCCAGGATCGCGATACCGCGCAGCACGTCCAGCGCCACCAGGCGGCGCGCCGGGTCCACGGCCGCGCCGCGGCGCGGGTACACCGTCTCCGTCATGGTTCGACGATCCCGCGGGCTGCGGTGCCACCGCGACCGCCGGAAGGACGACCCTCGGGAGGAGATCGGCGTTTCCTCGCCTACGCTCGAAGGATGCAGCGCATCATCGGAATCGAGGTCGAGTACGGCATTTCGACCCCCACCGAGCCGTCGGCCAACCCGATCCTCACCTCCACCCAGGCCGTGCTGGCCTACGCGGCGGCCGAGGGTGTGCCCCGCGCCAAGCGCACGCGCTGGGACTACGAGGTGGAGTCGCCGCTGCGGGACGCGCGCGGCTTCGACCTGAGCCGGATGAGCGGCCCGGCGCCGGTCATCGACGCCGACGAGGTCGGCGCGGCCAATATGATCCTGACCAACGGCGCCCGGCTCTACGTCGACCACGCGCACCCGGAGTTCTCCGCCCCCGAGGTCACCGACCCGCTGGACGCGGTGATCTGGGACAAGGCGGGGGAGCGGGTCATGGAGGCCGCCGCCAGGCATGCCTCCAGCGTCCCCGGCGCGCCGCGGCTGCAGCTGTACAAGAACAACGTGGACGGCAAGGGGGCCTCCTACGGCACCCACGAGAACTACCTGATGAACCGGGCCACCCCGTTCAACCAGATCATCGTCGGGCTCACCCCGTTCTTCGTCTCCCGCCAGGTGATCTCCGGCTCGGGGCGGGTCGGCATCGGCCAGTCCGGCGACCACGCCGGCTTCCAGCTGTCGCAGCGCGCCGACTACATCGAGGTCGAGGTCGGGCTGGAGACCACGCTCAAGCGCGGCATCATCAACACCCGCGACGAGCCGCACGCCGACGCCGACAAGTACCGCCGGCTGCACGTCATCATCGGTGACGCCAACCTGGCCGAGATGTCGACCTATCTGAAGGTGGGTACCACCGCGCTGGTCCTCGACCTGATCGAGAGCGGCGCCGACCTCTCCGACCTGCAGCTGGCCCGCCCGGTGACCGCCGTGCACACCATCAGCCACGACCCGACGCTGCGCGCCACCGTCGCGCTGCAGGACGGCCGCGAGCTCACCGGCCTCGCGCTGCAGCGGATCTACCTGGACCGGGTCTCGGCCTTCGTCGAGCACACCGGCGACGACGACCCGCGGGTGCGCGACATCCTGGAGAACTGGGCCATGGTGCTCGATCTGCTGGAGCGCGACCCGATGGAATGCGCCAACCTGCTGGACTGGCCGGCCAAGCTGCGGCTGCTGGAGGGCATGCGCAGCCGTGAGGGGCTCGGCTGGGCCGCGCCCAAGCTGCACCTGATGGACCTGCAGTACTCCGACGTGCGGCTGGACAAGGGGCTCTACAACCGGCTCGTCGCCCGCGGCTCGATGAAGCGCCTGGTCACCGAGCAGCAGGTACTGGCCGCGATGACCGAGCCGCCGACCGACACCCGCGCCTACTTCCGCGGCGAGTGCCTGCGCCGCTTCGGCGCCGATATCGCCGCCGCGAGCTGGGATTCGGTGATCTTCGACCTGGGCGGCGATTCGCTGGTCCGGATCCCGACGCTGGAGCCGCGGCGCGGTACGAAGGCGCACGTCGGGAAGCTGCTCGACGGCGTGGAGACCGCCGCCGACCTGGTGGAACAGCTCACCACGTAGGTAAAAGGTCCCTGCTGTCGGCGGGGCTGGGTAGTGTTGAGACACGCGCACGCACAGTGCGGAGGCGGCTTCGGCCGTGACGAGGAAGAGGGAGGTCGGCTGCCATGGCACAAGAGCAGACCAAGCGCGCCGGGGGCGGCGGCGAGGACGAGGGCCCGGACGGCGTCGACGCCGCGGGCCAGGAGCGTCGCGAGAAGCTCGCGGAGGAGACCGACGACCTGCTGGACGAGATCGACGACGTGCTCGAGGAGAACGCCGAGGACTTCGTCCGCGCCTACGTGCAGAAAGGTGGCCAGTGACCGCAGGTGATCCGTCACGGCTCCGGCTCGGATACGTGACCTCGTCGTTCACCGACCATCTGCGCGCGACCGCACCGGAGCTGCTGCCCGGCAACGGCTTCACCGCGTCCACCGGTGCCACCGGCCATGCCGGTGGCACCGGCGCGTCGGAGCTCGCCCCGCACGGCACCACCATCGTCGCGGTCAGCTTCCGCGGCGGCGTGCTCATCGCGGGCGACCGCCGGGCCACCATGGGCAACCTGCTGGCCAGCCGGGATATCGAGAAGGTGCACATCACCGACTCGTTCTCCGCGGCCGGCATCGCGGGCACCGCGGGGCTCGCGGTCGAGATGGTGCGCATCTTCGCCGTCGAGCTGGAGCACTACGAGAAGCTCGAGGGCGTCTCGCTCACCTTCGACGGCAAGGCCAACAAGCTCTCCAAGATGGTGCGGGAGAATCTGCCCGCCGCCATGCAGGGGCTCGCGGTGGTGCCGATGCTGGTCGGCTTCGACGAGTACGCCACCGACGCCGACCGGGCCGGCCGCATCGTCTCCTACGACGTGGTCGGCGGGCGCAGCGACGAGCGCTTCGGCTACGCCGCCGTCGGCTCCGGCTCCACCTTCGCCAAGTCGTCGCTGAAGAAGCTGTACGCCAAGGGCATCGACCAGGCGCGGGCGCTGCGCATCGCGGTGGAGGCGCTCTTCGACGCCGCCGACGACGACACCGCCACCGGCGGCCCCGATCTCATCCGCGGGATCTTCCCGACCGCGGTCGTGATCGACGCCGAGGGCGCCGTCGAGGTGACCGAGGAACGGCTGGCCGAGATCACCAGGGAGATCGTCGCCGCCAGGGAGGCCGCCGAGTCGGTCGCCGGGCGGGCCGCGATCGAGGACGGGGCCGGCCGCGGTGCCGGGGAAGGGAGCTCCGGGGCATGACCCTGCCGTACTACGCCTCCGCCGAACAGATCGTCCGGGACAAGACCGAGCTGGCGCGCAAGGGCATCGCCCGCGGGCGCAGCGTCATCGTGCTGGTCTACGACAAGGGCGTGCTCTTCGTCGCGGAGAACCCCTCCGCCACGCTGCACAAGGTCAGCGAGCTGTACGACCGGATCGGCTTCGCGGCCGTCGGGCGGTACAACGAGTTCGAGAACCTGCGGCGCGCGGGCATCCTGCAGGCCGACGTCCGCGGATACCAGTACGACCGGCGCGACGTCACCGGCCGGGCCCTGGCCAACGCCTACGCCCAGGCGCTCGGCACCATCTTCACCGACCAGCTCAAGCCGTACGAGGTCGAGCTCTGCGTGGCCGAGGTCGGCTACCCGGAGCAGCACCCGCAGTCGGTGCTCTACCGGGTCACCTTCGACGGGTCGATCGTCGACGAGCGCGAGTTCGTCGTCATGGGCGGCACCACCGAGCCGATCGTCGGCGCGCTCAAGGAGTCGTACCGGGCCGGGCTCGACCTGGCCGCCGCGGTCCGGATCGCGGTGAACGCGCTGCAGGCCGGGCAGCCGGAGGGCGCCGACAAGGAGAAGCGGGTGCTCGGCGTCAGCTCGCTCGAGGTCGCCAGCCTGGAGCAGGCGCGGCCGCGCCGCACCTTCCGCCGGATCGCCGACGCGGCGCTCCAGGAACTGCTCTCCGCCACCGCGGAATCCGCTCCCGGGGGCGACGAGAAGCCCGCCGAGGGCAACGGCTCGCCGTCCTGACCGCGCGGGGACGCACCCCGGGTGCGTCCCCACGCCGGCTCGTCCGGCTCGGATTGTCGGCCTGGTTGGCCTGGCCCGGAAAATCGGCCGGAGTGGCAGGCTTGGTTCGCCTGGCCCGGAGAATCGGCCGGGGTGGTCGGCCCGGTTCGTCCGGCCCGGGTGGTCGGCCGGGCCGCGTTAAATCGAGCGCGGAGCGGGCGGCCGTGTACGCCCTCCGCGGCCGGCGCCGAGCCGAGCGGGCCCGCCGGGGCCGCGGTAGCGGGAGCCGCCGGGCGGCCGCTCCGCGACCGTTTCCGCACCGGAAATTTTTCGTGTCGACGGCGCTACGGGGCGTTCTTTCCCCGCCCCAGCCGGGGCATCGTTGCGAGAACGTAGGCAACGGGCTTCTCGCGACACCCCCGCCACCGGCACAAAGAGCTGTAATGTCGATGGGGTGCAGCGACGAATCATGGGGATCGAGACCGAGTTCGGTGTCACGTGCACCTTCCACGGTCACCGTCGGCTGTCCCCCGACGAGGTGGCCCGGTACCTGTTCCGCCGGGTGGTTTCCTGGGGCCGGAGTTCCAATGTGTTCCTCCGCAACGGCGCCCGGCTGTATCTCGACGTCGGGTCGCACCCGGAGTACGCGACCGCCGAGTGCGACAGCCTCGCCCAGCTGGTGACGCACGACCGGGCCGGTGAGCGCGTTCTGGAGGACCTGCTCATCGACGCCGAGCAGCGCCTCGCCGAGGAGGGCATCGGCGGTGACATCTACCTGTTCAAGAACAACACCGACTCGGCAGGCAACTCCTACGGCTGTCACGAGAACTTCCTCGTGGTGCGGGCCGGCGAGTTCTCCCGGATCTCCGACGTGCTGCTGCCGTTCCTGGTCACCCGCCAGCTGATCTGCGGCGCGGGCAAGGTGCTGCAGACGCCGAAGGCGGCCACCTTCTGCCTGTCGCAGCGCGCCGAGCACATCTGGGAGGGCGTCTCCTCGGCGACCACCCGCTCGCGCCCGATCATCAACACCCGCGACGAGCCGCACGCCGACGCGGAGAAGTACCGCCGGCTGCATGTCATCGTGGGCGACTCCAACATGGCCGAGACCACCACCATGCTCAAGGTCGGCACCGCCTCGCTGGTGCTGGAGATGATCGAGGCCGGCGTCTCCTTCCGTGACTTCGCCCTGGACAATCCGATTCGCGCCATCCGGGAGGTCAGCCACGATCTGACCGGCCGCCGCCCGGTGCGGCTGGCGGGCGGCAGGCAGGCCAGCGCGCTCGACATCCAGCGCGAGTACTACGCCCGCGCCGTCGAGCACCTGCGCAACCGCGACCGCGATCCGCAGGTCGACCAGGTCGTCGACCTCTGGGGCCGCACCCTGGACGCGGTGGAGGCGCAGGATTTCGCCAAGGTCGACACCGAGATCGACTGGGTGATCAAGCGCAAGCTCTTCCAGCGCTACCAGGACCGCTACAGCATGGAGCTCTCCGACCCCAAGATCGCCCAGCTCGACCTCGCCTACCACGACATCAAGCGCGGCCGCGGCGTCTTCGACCTGCTGCAGCGCAAGGGGCTGGCGAAGCGGGTCACCGAGGACGAGGCGGTGGACGCCGCGGTGGACACCCCGCCGCAGACCACCAGGGCCAAGCTGCGCGGCGATTTCATCACCGCCGCCCAGGAGGCCGGGCGCGACTTCACCGTCGACTGGGTGCACCTCAAGCTGAACGACCAGGCCCAGCGCACCGTGCTGTGCAAGGATCCGTTCCGCTCGGTGGACGAGCGCGTGGATCGGCTCATCGCATCCATGTGACGGGCGTCCATTACCCTCTATCGGGTGGCGATATCCAAGGTCGAACGGCTGATGAATCTGGTCATCGCGCTGCTGTCGACCAGGCAGTTCCTCACCGCCGAGCGGATCAGGACCAGCGTCGCCGGGTACGAGGACTCGGCCAGCGACGAAGCGTTCAGCCGGATGTTCGAGCGGGACAAGAACGAGCTGCGCGATCTCGGCATCCCGCTGGAGGTCGGGCCGGTCGGCCGGTTCACCTCGGTGGAGGGGTACCGGATCAACCGCGACGCCTACGAGCTCCCGGAGATCGACCTCACCAGTGAGGAGGCGGCGGCCGTCGCGGTCGCCGTGCAGATGTGGGAGTCGCCGGAGCTGGCCGCCGCGGCCGAGGGCGCGCTGCTCAAGCTGCGCGCGGCCGGCGTGCACGTGGAGACCGACGCCGCCATCGCCTCGGTGCCCGCCGTCCCCGCCCGCACCCGCGGCTCCGAGCCGGTGCTGAACAAGCTGCTCGCCGCGGTGGACGCGGGGCGCGCGGTGCGGTTCGAGCACCGGACGCAGATCAACGCCCCCTACCTCATGCGCGATGTCGAGCCGTGGGGCGTCGTCACGCACCGGGGCCGCTGGTACCTGGTCGGGCACGACCGCGACCGGGACGCCGTGCGCACCTTCCGGCTCTCCCGGATCGGCGACGACATCACCGCGTACGGCGCGGAGAACACCGTGCGCAAACCGGACGGGGTCGACCTGCGCGAGGTGGTCGGCCGGGTCACCGAGGATGCCCCGGTGGTCGGCACCGCGACGGTGTGGGTGGCCGCTGGCCGCGGCCGGGAGCTGCGCAGGCGTGGCACCGTGACCGGCACCAAGGTGCTCGCGGGCCGTTCGGGCGAGGTGGTGGAGCTGCCGGTGCGCTCGCTGGGCTGGCTGGCCAGGCTGATCACCGGGCTCGGCGCGGACGCGCTGGTGCTCGACCCGGAGGAGCTGCGCACCGATGTGGTGGCCCGGCTCCGCTCGGTCCTCGACCGCACCGAGGTACCGCTGTGACCAGCAGGCTCTCCGTGCGGCTCGCCCGGCTGCTGAACATGGTGCCGTACCTGATCGCCAACCCGGGGATCAGCGCGGCCGAGGCCGCCGCCGACCTCGGCGTCACCACCAAGCAGCTGATGAGCGACCTGAACCAGCTCTGGATGTGCGGGCTGCCCGGCTACGGCCCCGGCGACCTGATCGACCTCTCCTTCTCCGAGGAGAGTATCGAGGTCACCTTCTCCGCGGGCATGGACCGCCCGCTCCGGCTCACCTCCACCGAGGCCACCGCGCTGCTGGTGGCGCTGCGCTCGATCGTGGACATGCCGGGCATGGTCGACCCGAGCGCCGCCTACGCCGCCATCGCCAAGCTGGAGGCGGCCATCACCGGCGCCGCGCCCGCGCCCTCGGTGCTGCCCGGCGCCGAGCCGCCGGTGGAGCCGCCGGAGGTCGCCACCGTGCGCGCGGCGCTCGCCGACGGCCGCGCGCTGCGGCTCGTTTACTACTCGGCGAGCCGGGACGAGGTCGCCGAGCGGGTGGTCGACCCGATCCGGATCGTGCTGGTGGACGACAACAGCTACCTGCAGGCGTGGTGCAGGCAGGCCGAGGGGGTGCGGCTGTTCCGCTTCGACCGCATCGAGGGCGCCACCGAGCTGGACGAACCCGCGGCGCCGCCGCGCGACGCCACCGACCGGGCCGCCGGGCTCGACCTCTTCCAGGACGACCCCTCGGTGCCGCTGGCCCGGCTGCTCATCCGCGCCGACCACGCCTGGGTGCTCGACCAGTACCCCATGCACCGGGTGCGCTCGAACGCCGACGGCGGGCTGGAGGCCACCATGCGCTTCGCCACCCTGGACTGGATGGCGCGGCTGCTGCTCGGCTTCGGGGCCGGGGTCACCGCGCTCGGCCCGCCGCAGCTGGTGGCCGCCGTGCGCGAGCGCTCCACCGCCGCGCTCGCCGCGTACGCCGAGGCCGGGCTGGCCGGCTCCGACATCTGAGGGCGGTCGCCTTCATTTGGTGGCCGCAACACGCGGTCACCGTTATCCGGGTCCGGTAGCATCGGACCTACCACAGCTTCGGGAGGTAGAACAATGGGCAGTCTGAGCATTTGGCACTGGCTGATCATCGCCGCGCTCTTCGTGATGTTCTTCGGCGCGAAGCGGCTGCCCGATGCCGCGCGCGGCCTGGGCCGCTCGCTGCGCATCTTCAAGAGCGAGGTCAGCCAGATGCAGAACGAGAGCGGGAACCAGCAGGCCGCGCCGCAGCAGGCCGCCGAGCCGGCCCAGCAGCTGCCCGCCGCGGCGCCGCAGCCCGCGCCGAGCGCCGAGCCGAAGACGCAGTCCAAGTCGCTCTGAGCGGGGGCACGCGCCGCCGCACCACTCCGCATCCACGACGCAGCCGGCAGGTGCCGCGCCGCGCGGTCAGCCAGGGGCCTCACCGATCATGCGAATCCCGTTCGATCCGCGGCGCAGCCGACGCCGGACGAACCCCGACGGCACCATGTCGTTGGTCGAGCACCTCCACGAACTGCGCAGCCGCATGCTCAAGGCGATCGCGGCCATCGCGCTCGGCACCGTCATCGGCTTCCTGTGGTATTCGCACTCCGTCTTCGGGCTGGAGAGCCTGGGCGAGCTGCTGCGCGGCCCCTACTGCTCGCTGCCGCCGGAGGCGCGCGCCGCGCTGACCACCGACGGCGCCTGCCGGCTGCTCGCCACCGGGCCGTTCGAGCAGTTCATGCTGCGGCTCAAGGTCGGCATGACCGCGGGCATCGTGCTCTCCGCGCCGCTCTGGCTCTACCAGATCTGGGCCTTCATCACCCCCGGGCTCTACGCCAAGGAGCGGCGCTACGCGGTCGGCTTCGTAGTGACCGGCAGCGTGCTCTTCGCCGCGGGCGCGGTGCTGGCCTACGTGATCGTCGCGCACGCCCTGAGCTTCCTGCTCACCATCGGCGACAATGTGCAGATCACCGCGCTGAGCGGCTCGCAGTACTTCGGCTTCATCATCCAGCTGCTCGTCATCTTCGGGGTGAGCTTCGAGTTCCCGCTGCTGATCCTCGGGCTGAACCTGGTCGGCGTGCTCAGCTACGTCAAGCTCAAGGCCTGGCGCCGCGGCATCGTCTTCGCGCTCTTCGTCTTCGCCGCCATCGTCACCCCGCAGGACCCGTTCTCCATGCTCGCGCTGGCGCTCGCGCTGACGGTGCTCTTCGAGGTCGCGGTGCAGCTCTCCCGCTTCAACGACGGCCGCCGGGCCCGCCGCGAGTCCGACGCCGGGCTGGCCGGGCTCGACGACGAGGAGGCCTCGGCCATCGACGGGCCGTCCGGCGTGGACGTGGCGGGCCCCATCGCGCAGCCGGCAAAAACTCCGCGCTCGGTGTCGGACTACTCCGATACGCTCTGAGGAGTGACACACGACCGGTCGCTGACGGGCGAATTGGCACGCTTCGCCGCTCACCTCTCCTTCGCGCTCGACCCCTTCCAGCGGGATGCCTGCGCCGCCCTGGAGGCGGGGCACGGCGTGCTGGTCTGCGCGCCCACCGGCGCGGGCAAGACCGTGGTCGGCGAGTTCGCCGTCCACCTCGCGCTCGCCTCCGGCGGCAAGTGCTTCTACACCACGCCGATCAAGGCGCTCTCCAACCAGAAGTTCGCCGACCTGGTCGAGCGGCACGGGCGGGAGAGCGTCGGGCTGCTCACCGGCGACCAGTCGGTGAACCCGGGCGCCCCGGTGGTGGTGATGACCACCGAGGTGCTGCGGAACATGCTCTACGCCTCCTCGGACGCGCTCCGCGGCCTCTCCTACGTCGTCATGGACGAAGTGCACTACCTGGCCGACCGCTTCCGCGGCGCGGTGTGGGAGGAGGTCATCCTGCACCTGCCCGCCGAGGTCAGGCTGGTCAGCCTCTCGGCGACGGTGAGCAACGCCGAGGAGTTCGGCGCCTGGATGGAGACGGTGCGCGGCGACACCGCCGTGGTCGTCGACGAGAACCGGCCGGTGCCGCTCTGGCAGCACGTCATGGTCGGGCGCAGGCTCTTCGACCTCTTCGACACCTCGTCCAGCGAGCAGAAGATCATCGTGGACGAGGATCTGGTGCGCTACATCCGGCAGCGGGAGAGCGCGGACCGGATGAACAACTGGGGCTCCCCGCGCGGCCGCGGCGGCGGGCCGCGCCGCGACTTCCGCCCGCTGCCCCGCCCCGAGGTGCTGGCCCAGCTGGACGAGGAGGGGCTGCTCCCGGCGATCACCTTCATCTTCAGCCGGGCCGGCTGCGACGGCGCGCTGGCGCAGTGCGTGCGCTCCCGCCTCGACCTCGGCCGCCCGGACGAGCTCGAGGAGGTCGACCGGATCATCGAGCGGCACACCGGCGACCTGCCCCGCGGCGACCTGGAGGTGCTCGGCTACTGGGAGTGGCGCGAGGCGCTGCACCGCGGGCTCGCCGCGCACCACGCCGGCATGCTGCCCGCCTTCCGGCACACCGTGGAGGAGCTCTTCGTGCGCGGCCTGGTCCGCGCGGTCTTCGCCACCGAGACGCTGGCGCTCGGCATCAACATGCCCGCCCGCACCGTGGTGCTGGAGCGGCTGGTCAAGTTCAACGGCGAGGCGCACGCCGAGCTGACCCCCGGCGAGTACACCCAGCTCACCGGCCGGGCCGGGCGGCGCGGCATCGACGTCGAGGGGCACGCGGTCGTGCTCTGGCAGCCGCAGGTCGACGCCAGCGCGGTGGCCGGGCTCGCCTCCACCCGCACCTACCCGCTGCGCAGCTCCTTCCGCCCCGGCTACAACATGTCGATCAACCTCATCGACCGGATGGGCGCGGCCGAATCGCGGGAGCTGCTGGAGCGCTCGTTCGCGCAGTTCCAGGCCGACCGCTCGGTGGTCGGGCTGGTCCGCGGCATCGAGCGCAATCGAGGGCAGCTCGCCAAGCTGCGCGAGCAGCTCGGCGGCGCGGGCGGCGGCATGCTGGAGTACATCGAGCTGCGCGAGCGGATCGCGCAGCGCGAGCGGCAGCTCAACCAGCAGCGCAGGGCCGATCGCCGCGGCGCCGCCGCGGAGGCGCTGGTCGCGCTGCGCCGGGGCGACGTGGTGGCGATTCCCACCGGGCGCAGGGCCGGGCTCGCGGTGATCCTGGAGCCGGACGCCACCCCCGGCGACCCGCGCCCGCTGGTGCTCACCGAGGACAAGTGGGCGGGCCGGGTCTCGGTCGCCGACTTCCCGGTTCCGGCCGAGGCGCTCGGCCACATGCGGCTGCCGCGCCGGGTCGACCACCGCACCGCGCGGACCCGCCGCGACCTGGCCTCGGCGCTGCGCAGCACCGGCATCGCCGCGCCCGGCCGGGGCAGGCGCAACGGCAACCGGGCCGACGCCGCCGACGACCGCGAGCTCGCCACCCTGCGCCGCACGCTGCGCGCGCACCCGGCCCACCACCGCCCGGACCGCGAGCAGCTGTGCCGGGTGGGGGAGCGGTACAGCCGGCTGGAGCGGGAGACCGAGTCCATGCGGCAGAAGGTCGCCGCCACCACCAACTCGCTGGCCCGCACCTTCGACCGGATCGTCGGTTTGCTGGCCGAACGCGGGTACGTCGCCGACGGCGAGGTCACCGCGGACGGCAGGCGGCTGGCCCGGATCTACACCGAGAGCGATCTGCTGGTCTCGGAGTGCCTGCGGCAGGGCAGCTGGCGCGGGCTCGGCCCGGCCGAGCTGGCCGCGGTGGTCTCCGCGCTGGTGTACGAATCGCGCCAGGAGGTCGGGGTGATCGGGGCGAGCGGCCCCACGCAGCCCATCCGGCGGGCGCTGAACGCCACGCTCGCGGTCTGGTCCGAGCTGCGCGCCGACGAGGCGGCGCACCGGCTCACCCCGACCAGGGAGCCGGACCCCGGCTTCGTCGGCACCGTCTACCTGTGGGCGCGCGGCGACGGGCTGGCCGACGCGTTGCTGGCCGGTGGCGAGCAGAGCTCGCCGCTCTCGGCCGGTGATTTCGTGCGCTGGTGCAGGCAGGTCATCGATCTGCTGGACCAGATCCACAGCACCGCCGACGATGTCGAGGTGGCGGCGACCGCGGCCAAGGCGGTGCGGGCCATCCGGCGGGGTGTCGTCGCCGTGGACGCCGCGTGACCGAACCGTGTGTGATTTGATTTCCTCGCGTACCGACCGTGTACGCAGCCGTCGCCACGCGACGGGTCGCGCACGGGGGGCTACCGTGTGTACAACGATGCGAGTGGAGGCAAACCGATGAGCGGCCCGTACGGACCGAGCGGCCCCGACCAGGGACGCAACGATCCCACCCAGCAGTGGGGTGGACAGCAGCCGGTGAGCGGCGCGCAGCCGACGCAGCAGTGGACCGGTCAGCCTCCCTCGCAGGCCCAGCCGACCCAGCAGTGGGGCGGGGGTGACCAGTCGCAGCAACCGCAGCAGCAGTGGGGGCAGTCGCAGCCGCAGTGGGGGCAGCAGCCGCAGCAGTCCCAGCCGCAGTGGGGCCAGCAGCCCCAGCAGTCGCAGCCGCAGTGGGGGCAGCAACCGCAGCCGCAGCAGCCCCAGCAGCAGTGGGGCCAGCCGCAGCAGCAGTGGGGGCAGCCCCAGCAGCCGCAGCAGGGCGGCAAGGGCAAGGGGCTGCTGATCGGGCTGATCCTCGGCGGGCTCGTCGTCGTCGGGCTGATCGCCGCGCTGGTGCTCGCCGTCACCGCGACCGACAAGCTGGACCAGGCGGCCGTGCAGGACGGCGTCAAGAAGGTGCTCGGCGATTCCTACGGGATCTCCGACGTCGGCTCGGTCTCCTGCCCCTCCGGGCAGAAGGTCGAGGTGGACGCCACCTTCTCCTGCACCGTCGATGTGAGCGGTGAGCAGAAGACGGTCCAGGTCAAGATCACCAGGGACGACGGGACCTACGAGGTCGGTCGCCCCAGCTGAGACCGGTCCCGGCGGGTTCCGCCGGGTGTCCGGGTGGTTCCGGGCGGCGCCGACGAGGGGCGTCGCCCGGTTTCTGATGTCCGGAGTCGTGGCGCGGGCGCGCCGTCCGGTAGCAGCTCGAGCGCCGTCGACCGTGCCCGGCCCTGGCCTCGGCGCAGCGACGCCGCGGCGCGGGCGCCCGCCCGGCTCAGCCGGCGTGCGCGGCGGCGAGTGCTTTGATCAGCCGGTCGATCGGGCTCTCGGCGTTGTACGTGGCGGCGAGCTCGCGCAGCCGCTCCGGATCCGCCGGCTCGGCGGGGAGGGCGTCGTCCTTGGAGAGCGCGACGTCGGCGTCGCGCACGACGCGCACCACCGGGGCCGCGGCGGTGAGGTAGTCGGCGGCTGCGCGGAGTTTCGCGCGGACGCCGGCGGCCAGATCGGCCGCCGGATCCTCGACGGCGGCGCGCAGCGCCTCCAGCGAGCCGAAGCGCTGGATGAGCGTGGCCGCCGACTTGTCGCCGATCCCGGCGACGCCGGGCAGCCCGTCCGAGGCGTCGCCGCGCAGCGTCGCCATATCCGCGTAGGCCGGGCCCGCGTTCGGCACCGGCACCCCGTACCTCGCCGCCACCTCGGCGGGCCCGAAGAGCTCCGCCTTGGCCAGCCCGCGCCCGGCGTAGAGCACCCGGACCCGCGGCTCCGGCTCGTCCCGCACCAGCTGCAGCAGGTCGCGGTCGCCGCTCACCACCACCACCGGGTCGGTGCGCTCGCGGTCGGCGAGCGTGCCGAGCACGTCGTCGGCCTCCAGGCCCTCGGCGCCGCCGGTGGCGATGCCGGCCGCGGCGAGTACCTCGAGGATCATCGCCACCTGCGGGGTCAGCCGGTCCGGCACCGCCTCGGTGCCGGGGGCGGCCGCGGTATCCAGCCGGTGCGCCTTGTAACTCGGCACCAGCTCGACCCGGTAGGCCGGGCGCCAATCCAAATCCAGCGCGACGACCAGCCGGCGCGGGGTGTGCTTGGTGATCAGCGAGGCCACCATGTCGGTGAAGCCGCGCACCGCGTTCACCGAGCGGCCGTCCGGCGCGGTCAGCTTGTCCGGGATGGCGTGGAACGCGCGGAACCACAGGCTCGCGCCGTCGAGCAGCAGCAGGGGCCGGTCGGGATCGCTCACGCGCCGAAGGGTACCGGGCGGCTCCGACACCCGGTGTGCGACGCGCGCCCGGTCCGGCGGCGGGCGGTGCGCGCGTCGCGGGCGCGGGTGGGCGTTCCGGGCGTTGCACGCGGGGCGGGCGCGGGCCGGGTACGGTCGTCCCATGAGCGAGGACACGCGGTTCGCGGCGGAGGTCTACGGTGACCGGCTGGAGCGGGCGGTCGCGGCCATGCGCGCCGCGCACCTGGACGCCCTGCTGGTCACCCCGGGTCCGGACCTGCGCTACCTGCTCGGGTCGGCGGCGCAGTCCTTCGAGCGGCTCACCTGCCTGGTGATCAATGCCGACGGCGCCACCCCCTCGGTCGTGGTGCCGAAGCTGGAGCTGGCCTCGCTGCACGGCTCCGCGGTGTCCGACCTCGGGCTGCGCGTGCTCGACTGGGTGGACGGCACCGACCCCTATAAGCTGGTCCGCTCCGCGCTGCACGCCGGATCGCGGGTCGCGGTGGCCGACGCCATGCCCGCGCTGCACCTGATCCCGCTCGCCGAGTCGTTCTCCGGGCTGCCGGTCTCGGCCACCCCGGTGCTGCGCGAGCTGCGCATGATCAAGGACGAGGCGGAGATCGAGGCGCTGCGCCGGGCCGGCGCCGCCATCGACCGGGTGCACGCCCGAATGGGCGACTTCCTCATGGCCGGGCGGACCGAGGCGCAGGTCGCCGCGGATATCGACCGGGCCATCCAGGAGGAGGGGCACACCGAGGCGGCCTTCATCATCGTGGGCAGCGGGCCGCACGGGGCCGATCCGCACCACGAGGTCTCGAACCGGGTGATCCAGCGCGGCGACGTGGTGGTGATCGATATCGGCGGCCCGGTGGAGCCCGGCTACTACTCCGACAGCACCCGCACCTACGTGCTCGGCGAGCCGCGGGCCGAGGTCGCCGAGCGGATCGCCGCGCTGGAAGCCGCGCAGGCGGCGGCGGTGGCCGCGGTGCGGCCGGGGGTGACCGCCGAATCGGTGGACGCCGCCGCGCGGAACCCGCTCACCGAGGCCGGCTTCGGGGAGGCGTTCGTGCACCGCACCGGGCACGGGATCGGGCTCTCGGTGCACGAGGAGCCCTACATCGTGGCCGGAAACGAGCTGGAACTGCGGGCCGGAATGGCGTTCAGTGTGGAGCCGGGGATCTACTTCCCCGGCGAGTGGGGTGCGCGGATCGAGGACATCGTCGTGGTGACCGCGGACGGGTGCGAAGCGGTGAACCAGCAGCCGCACGGGCTCACCGTGCTCTGAGCGGTCTACTCGCGCAGGGTGCGGCTCGACAGCACTCGCGCTACCCGGATGACCAGGACGACGCGGGTCGGGTTCTCCCGGGGGACCCGGTAGCGGACGGCGTAGCGCCGCTCGGCCTCGGCGACGCTCGCCGGATCGTCCAGCACCTCGGCGGGCCCCTCCAGGGTGAGCCAGCGCGGGCCCTCGACCTGGCTCACCGCGGCGTAGCCGGAGCGGCGCGCATTGCGCGCCTTCACCGAGCCGCCGTCGGTGATCACCCGCACCAGCCCGGCCTCCGGATCCCAGGTGAAGCCGACCGCGGTCACCTGCGGGGTGCCGTCGGCGCGGAGCGTGGTGAGCGTGGCCAGGTGCCGCTCGGTGACGAATTCGCTGGCGGCGGGGGAGAGCTGCGTGATGCCGGTCGTCATGGCACGACGGTAGCCGGGGCGCGCTCCGGCGCCGCGCCCGGTGCCTGACAGGATGGGCCGCATGGGAGAAGGAACCGTGCTGGTGCTCGGGGGACGCAGCGAGATCGGGCTCGAGGTCGCGGAGCGGCTCGCGCCCGGCCGCACCGTGCTGCTCGCCGCCCGGCGCAGCACCGAGCTGGCCGCCGAGGCCGAGCGGGTGACCGCGGCGGGCGCGACCGCCGTGCACCCGATCGAGTTCGACGCCGACGACATCGCGAGCCACCAGCCGCTGCTGGAGAAGGCCGCCGCCGAGCACGGGCCGATCGGCACCGCGGTGCTCGCCTTCGGCGTCCTCGGCGATCAGCCCCGCGCCGAGCGGGAGGCGGCGCACGCGGTCGCCGTCGTGCACACCGACTTCGTCGCGCAGGTCTCGGTGCTCACCACGCTGGCGAACCTCATGCGCGCGCAGGGGGCGGGGGAGCTCGTGGTCTTCTCCTCGATCGCCGGGGCGCGGGTGCGGCGCGCGAACTACGTCTACGGCTCGGCCAAGGCCGGGCTGGACGGTTTCGCCTCCGGGCTCGCCGACGCGCTGCACGGCACCGGCGTGCGGCTGCTGCTGGTGCGGCCCGGGTTCGTGATCGGCCGGATGACCGAGGGGATGCGCCCCGCGCCGTTCTCCAGCACGCCCGACCAGGTCGCGGCGGCCGTCGTGCGCGCGCTGCGGAAGGGAAGGGGGCGGGTCTGGGTGCCGTGGGTGCTGCGGCCGATGATCGCCGTCATGAGGCAGCTGCCGCAGGCGGTGTGGCGGCGGATGCCGCGGTGAGCCGCGCAGCGGCGGCGGGCGCGGCATGAGCGCCCCGGCCTGGCGCGGCGCGCCCATCCTGGTCGCCGGGATCGGGGCGGACGGGTGGGCCGGGATCGGGCCCGGCGTGCGCGCCGAACTCGCGGCGTGCGCGGTGCTGTTCGGCTCGGCCCGGCAGCTCGAGCTGGTGCCCGCCGACGAGGTGCGGGCGCGGCGGATCGCCTGGCCCTCGCCGCTGCTGCCCGCCCTGCCCGGGCTGCTCGCCGAGCACGCCGGGGCGCGGATCGGGGTGCTGGCGAGCGGTGACCCCATGTTCTTCGGGATCGGGAGCACGCTCGCGGGGCTCTTCGGCCCGGAGGCGCTGCGGGTGCGGCCGCAGCCCTCGTCGGTGGCGCTCGCGTGTGCCCGGCTCGGCTGGCCCGCGCAGGACGTTCCGGTGGTGAGCGCGGTCGGGCGGCCCGTGCAGACGGTGCTGCCCGAGCTCACCGACCGCCGCCGGATCCTCGTGCTCAGCGCCGACGGCGGCACGCCGGACGCACTCGCGAACCTACTGCGCGACAACGGCTTCGGCGGCTCCACGCTGACCGTGCTCGAGCAGCTCGGCGGCCCCGCGGAGCACCGGCGCACCGGCACCGCCGCCGCCTGGCCGCACCCGGCCTGCGACCCGCTCAATATCGTCGCGATCGAGGCCGTCGCCGACGGCGACCAGCCCCGCCTGACCAGGACCCCCGGCCTCCCGGACGCCGTCTTCGGCGGCGACGGCCAGTTCACCAAGGCCGAGCTCCGCGCGCTCACCCTGGCCGCGCTCGCCCCGGCCCCCGGCGAGCTGCTCTGGGACGTCGGCGGCGGCTCCGGCACCATCGCCATCGAGTGGTGCCGCACCCACCCCAGCTGCCGCGCGGTCACCTTCGAGCAGCACGCCGACCGCCGCGCCCGGATCACCGCCAATGCCCGCGCACTCGGCGTCCCCGGCATCGCCGTGCGCGGCGCCGCCCCCGATTTCCAGCCGTGGGACGGGACCCCCGACGCCGTTTTCATCGGCGGCGGAATCACCCAACCCGGATTGCTGGAGGCGTGCTGGGCCGCGCTGCCGCCCGGCGGCCGCCTGGTCGCGGCGGCGGTGACGGCGGAATCCGAGGCCCTGCTCCTGGAGAACTCCCACCGGTACGGTGGCACGCTGCGCCGCTACCAGGTGTATCGCGGGAAGCCGCTGGGCGGGTTCACCACGTGGTCGCCACAGTTGCCGGTGACGCACTGGGCGGCGCGGAAAACCCGCGAATCACCAGCGGGACCCTGAAATCGGGGAGCGCGACGGGGTAGGGTCGGCCCCGAGTTCCGGTCACCCGGAAACCGGATTTTCCTGATGGGGAGACAGATGAAGTACAGCAAGTTCGCCGCTACCGCGCTGCTGGCCGCCGCCGCCACCGGCATCGCCTCCGGCACCGGCTACGCCGCCCCGGTCCCCGCCGCGCCGGCCGAGCAGCAGCAGGCCACCTCGCCCTCGGTGCAGGGCCAGGACAGGGGCGTCGACTACGCCGTCGCGCTCGCGGACGCGGGCAAGTCGATCGTCACCACGGTCACCGGCGGCGCGTTCAGCCTGGACGCCGACAAGGGCGCGGTCACCCTGACCAACGCGGCGGGCGAGGTCGTCACCACCATCCCGCTCAGCGGCAAGGCGCAGGACAAGGATGTCGCGATCGGCGCCGCCGTCAGCGCGGACGGCACCGCCCTCACCCTGACCCCGGTCGCGGGATCGGTCGGCGGCATCAAGGACATCTCCTCGCAGGACTGGTTCTTCGCCGAGCTGCAGCGCGCCTCGCTCGGTGCCGCCGTCGGCGCCGTGATCGGCGCGCTGCTCGGCCTGGTCGGCATCGTCACCATCATCCCGGGCGCCGTGATCGGCGGCGTCATCGGCCTGCTCGTGGCCGGCGGCCCGTCCCTGCTGAACGCGGGCGCCGCCTACTTCAGCGGCCAGCCCTGACCCGGGTTCTGATCCTGGGCGGCACCGCCGAAGCGCGGAGCCTCGCCCGTCTCGCGGCCGGCGAGCGCGGACTCGATATCGTGTCCTCGCTCGCCGGCCGCGTTCGTGCGCCCGTACTGCCGGAGGGGGAGGTGCGGGTCGGGGGGTTCGGCGGGGTCGAGGGGTTGCGGGAGTGGTTGCGGGACAATGCGATCGACGTGCTCGTCGATGCCACGCACCCCTTCGCCGCGGTCATGAGTTCGCACGCCGCCGCGGCGGCCGCTGCCGCCGGGGTTCCGCTGCTGCACCTGCGGCGCCCGGGCTGGGTTGCCGCGCAAGGTGATTCGTGGACCCGCGTGCCGTCGCTGCCGGCCGCCGCCGCCGGGCTGCGCGGCCGCGTCTTCCTGACCATCGGCAGGCAGGGCGTCTCCGCCTTCGCCGGCGTCGCGGACGCCTGGTTCCTGATCCGGGCCATCGATCCGCCGGACCCGCCGCTGCCCGCTTCGCGCGAGATTCTGCTCGCCCGTGGGCCTTTCGCCGTCGATGACGAGATCGCGCTGCTGCGCGCGCACCGGATCGAGGTGCTCGTCACCAAGGACAGCGGCGGGCCGGACACCGAGGGTAAGCTGATCGCCGCCCGCGAGCTGGGGGTGCCGGTGATCGTGGTCGACCGGCCGCCGCTGCCCGCCGGTGGCGCGCCGGTCGTCGCGGCCGTGGACGACGCGCTCGCGTGGCTGCGGGGGCGGTGATGTCGTGCGGACATCTCCGCAGCGGGTGCGGAGATTCAGGCTACTCCAGTCGGCCGTCCAGGATCGCGGCGAGATCGTCGAACCAGGAGAGCACGGCGCGCTCGTAGCGGATGCCGAACTCCAGGGTGGCGCGCTGGTAGCGGGCCTGCGGGGGGCACTCCTGGGCGAGGTAGCCGTCCAGCCGCTGCTGGTGGACGGCGCGGTTGGCGGCGGCGATGCGGTCCACGTGCGCGCGGTCGAGGTGCTCGCCGAAGTTCAGGGTGAGGAGCAGCGGGACGCGGATGGTCTCGGCGCCGGGGTCGCGGGCGATCCACGCGCCGAAGGCGGCCTTGCCCGCCTCGGTGATCCGGTACGGGGTGCGCTCGCGGGCGCCTGCCTCGCCCTTCTCGACCAGGCCCGCGGTGTCCATGGCGGCGAGTTCGCGGTAGACCTGGCTCTGGGTGACGGTCCAGAAGTCGCCGATCCGGTGCTGGGCCTCGGTCACCAGGTCCCAGCCGGAGCGCGGGCCCTCGTGCAGGAAGCCGAGCAGCGAGGCGGCGGTCGCGTTCAGCGGCTTGGGCTTGGGTTCACTCATGCGGCGCACCTTCCTTTGTGGAATTTTAGCGCGGCAGGGTGGCGTAGCGGCGCGAGGTGAAGACCCGGGGGCCGTGCACCGCGGTCGTGGAGGCTCCGATGATCAGCAGGGTGCGCATGTCGACCTCGGTGGGGTCGAGGTCGGCGAGCGGCACGATGCGGACCGATTCGGCGGGGCCGCCGACATCGCGGCCGAGGATCACCGGGGTGTCCGGGGCGCGGTGCTCGAGCAGCAGGTCGCGCATGGCGGCGACCTGCCAGGCGCGCTGCGAGGAGGCGGGGTTGTAGACGGCGATGGCCATGTCGGCGGCGGCCACCGCGGCGAGGCGCTCGGCGACGACCTCCCAGGGCTTGAGGCGGTCGGAGAGCGAGATGGTCGCGTAGTCGTGGCCGAGCGGGGCGCCGGCCCGCGACGCGACGGCGTGCGCGGCGGTGACGCCGGGGAGGACCCGCACCGGGACGCCCGCCCAGCGCGGGTCGGCGGCCTCCTCCAGGACGGCGGCGGCCATGGCGAAGACGCCGGGGTCGCCCGAGGAGACGACGGCGACGCGGGCGCCGCGCCGGGCCAGGTCGAGTGCCATGGCGGCGCGCTCCGACTCCACCCGGTTGTCGCTGGCGTGGCGGTGCTGGCCCGGCCGGGCCGGGACCCGGTCGATGTAGGTGGTGTAGCCGACCAGGTCGGTGGCCTCCGCCAGGGCGGCGGTGACCTCCGGGGTGGTCCAGTTCGGATCGCCGGGCCCGAGGCCGACGACGACGACCTCGCCCATCGCGGAATGCTCGGCGCTGCTCCGCGCCGGTGCGCCGAGCGGACCGGCCCCATCCGCTGTAAGCGCGCCGCCGGTCGTGGTGCGTGCCCGAGCTGCCGGACCGGATCGGGTGTCGCCCACACCGTTCGACGCCGGGCGCGGTGGCTCCGCGCGAACCCCCTCCGCGGTGAGCGGAACGGGCGTCTCCGGCTTCGGCCCCGGTACGACGGCGATGGCGAAGTACGGGACGGAGCCCTCGTCCACGTCGGCGGCGCGCAGGACGCGCTGGCGCCCGGTGCTGGCGCGCTCGACGTAGAAGGCGTCGCCGAGCCGGCCGGCGTCGGCGAGCGCCTGCCGGACGGCGGGGTAGGTGCGGCCGAGCTTGAGGACGGCCGCCGCCTCGGTGCCGCGCAGCCGCTCGGCGAGCTCGGCGGCGGGCAGGGTGCCCGGGAGCACGGTGAGCACCTGCTCGCCCTCGACCAGGGGGGTGCCGAGCGCGGCGGAGGCGGCGCTCACCGAGGTGACGCCGGGCACGATCTCGGCCTCGAAGCGGTCGGCCAGCCGCCGGTGCATGTGCATGTACGAGCTGTAGAAGAGCGGGTCGCCCGCGGCGAGCAGCGCGACCGAGCGCCCGGCGGCCAGGTGCGCGGCGAGCCGCTCGGCGGCCTGCTCGTAGAACTCGTCGATGGCGCCCTGGTACCCGCCGGGGTGGTCGGTGGTCTCGGTGGTCACCGGGTAGACCAGGTGCTCCTCGAGCTGGCCCGCCCGCATGTACGGCGCGGCGATCGCGCGCGAGATGCTGCGCCCGTGCCTGGCGCTGTGGAAGGCGATCACCTCGGCCGCGCCGATGATCCGCGCCGCCTTGACGGTGACGAGTTCCGGGTCGCCGGGGCCGAGCCCGATGCCCCACAGCTTGCCGCTCACTCCGCCTCGCTCGCGATGGCATTGAGCGCGGACGCGGTGACGGCGCTGCCGCCGCGCCTGCCGCGCACGGTCAGGTACTCGACCCCGCCGTAGCCGATCAGCGCCTCCTTGGACTCCGCCGCGCCGATGAAGCCGACCGGGATGCCGAGGATCGCGGCGGGGCGCGGGGCGCCGGCGTCGAGCATGTCGAAGAGGTGGAAGAGCGCGGTGGGGGCGTTGCCGATGGCGACGACGGCGCCCGCCAGCCGGTCCCGCCAGAGCTCGAGCGCGGCGGCGGAGCGGGTGGTGCCGAGCTCGGCGGCGAGCGCGGGGGTGCGCGGGTCGCCGAGGGTGCAGAGCACCTCGTTCTCGGCGGGGAGGCGCTTGCGGGTGACGCCGGCGGCGACCATGGTGGCATCGCAGAGAATGGGGGCGCCCGCCCGGAGCGCGGTGCGGGCCGCGGTGACGACGCCGGGGGAGAAGGCGATGTCGTCGGCGAGATCGACCTGGCCGGTGCCGTGGATCATCCGCACCGCCACCTGCGCGACGTCGGCGGGGAAGCGGTCCAGGTTCGCCTCCGCCCTGATGGTGGCGAAGGATCGCCGGTAGATCTCGGCGCCATCGGTGAGGTAGCCGGCACGGGTTACGGACATGGGGTCAACAGTAGGACGTGGCCGGTCACGGCTCGGTCACCCGGTAGCCGTCCGGGCCCGCGACGATATCGGTGGCCGGGCCGCGCGGGTGCCCGCAGCGGCGCTCGCACCCGGACCAGTGCTGGCGCCCGGATGCCTCGACCTCCTCGGCCGGTACCGGGCCGGTCGCCGCGGGAGTGTCGGTCGTCGAGGCAGGGGCGGTCGCAGCGGCAGCGGCGACGTCGGCACGCCCCTGCGGCGCCGAAGCTCGTTCGTCGGCGGTGTCGGCTCCACCGCGATCGCCCTGCCGCGCGGCGTCGAGCACGCGACCCGACTCCACGGCGGCGGTGGCATCCGCCCGCACATCGGTGTGCGACTTCGCGCACCCGGGCGCCCCGGCGCAGCTGCTGACCCGCACCCACGGCGACTCCGCGTCGAAGATCAGCCCCATCGGGGCGAGCACCCGCACCACCTGCTCGGCGGTCCATTCGTCCAGGCCGGGGAGGACGAGCCCACGCCACGGCGTGACGAGAACGTCCCGCTCCACCGCCGCCACGAAGAGCGCGGTGCGCGCGGGCAGCACCCCGAGCCGGACCCCGGCGCCGAGCGCGACCAGCCCGTCGTCCTGCGGCAGCCAGCCGATCGGCGGCTGCTCCGCAGGATCCGGCACCACCGGACCCGCGGCGGTGCCCGCGAACCCGAGCAGCTCGCGCACCCGCGCGGCCCCGTCCGGCACCTCGGCGAGCCGCCACCCGCCGCCGCGGATCTCCGCGAAGGCGCGCGCGGCGGCGAGCACCAGCCCGACCGCGTCGCCGGCCGCCACCCGGATCCCGCTGTCCGCCCCGGCCAGCAGCATGGCGAAGACCCCGGGCTCCACCGCGTGCAGCCCGATATCGGCACCGAGCCCGCTGACATCGCCGCGCCCGTCGTCCAGCGTGAAGAGCACCCGCCCCGGCAGCGCGGCCAGCTCCAGGGCTCCCCGCAGCCCGGCGTCGAGCGCCGGGACCAGCTCGCGCACATCGGCCACCCCGCCGGCCAGCCCGGAGAGCGGCGAGGCGACGATATTGCGCACCCGCTCGTGGGTGGCGCTCGGCAGCAGCCCGGCGGCGCCGAGCCGCTCGGTGAGCGCGGCGGCGTCCCGGATGCCGCGCAGCTGGATATTGCCGCGCGAGGTCAGCTCCAGCGCGCCGTCGCCGAGCTCCGCCGCCGCCTCGGCCAGCGCCTGCAACCCGGCGGCGCCGAGCTGCCCGCCCGGCACCCGCACCCGGGCCAACGGGCCGTCGGCGGCCTCGTGCAGCCGCAGCACCCCGGGACAGGAATCAGCATTCGATCGCGTCATGACCACCCCAGCCTACGAAATCCGCGCGCCGACGCCGGTTCGGGCGGGACCGGGCGCCCCCGGTAGCATCCCCGGTGCTCGCGGGAAGCGCAGAGGAAACCGGTGCAACTCCGGTGCGGTCGCGCCACTGTTCACAGCCAGACCCTCTCCGGCGAGCGCCACATCCCGCTGGGCGCGTCTCCCGAGGAAGGTCGTTCGTGATCCTGCTGCTCTCCACCTCCGACACCGATCTGCTGAGCGCCCGCGCCAGCGGCGCGGGCTACCGGTGGGCCAACCCCGCCCGGCTGCTCGTCGACGACCTGCCCGGGCTGCTGGACGGCGCCGACCTGGTGATCGTCCGCATCCTCGGCGGCAAGCGGGCCTGGGAGGAGGGGCTGGCGGCGCTCGGCGCCGCGGGCGTGCCGCTGGTCGCGCTCGGCGGCGAGAACGCCCCGGACGCCGAGCTCATGGAGCTCTCCACGGTGCCGGGCGGCGTCGCCGCCGACGCGCACAACTACCTCGCCGCCGGCGGCCCGGACAACCTGCGCGAACTGCACCACTTCCTCTCCGACACCGTGCTGCTCACCGGCCACGGCTTCGCCCCGCCGGTGCAGCTGCCCGCCTGGGGCGTGCTGGAGCGTGCGGCCGCCCCGGTCGACGGCCCGACCGTCGCGGTGGTCTACTACCGCGCCCAGCACCTGGCCGGGAACACCGGCTACATCGCCGCGCTCTGCGAGGCCCTCGAGGCCGCGGGCGCCAGGCCGCTTCCGGTGTACTGCGCCTCGCTGCGCACCGCCGAACCCGAGCTGCTCGACACCCTGCGCGCCGCCGACGCCCTGATCGTCACCGTGCTCGCGGCGGGCGGAAGCACCCCGGCCACCGCCGCCGCGGGCGGTGACGACGAGGCGTGGGACGTGGCCGCGCTCGCCGCGCTGGACGTCCCGATCCTGCAGGGGCTCTGCCTGACCTCCGGCCGCGCGCAGTGGGCGGCGAACGACGACGGCCTCTCCCCGCTGGATGTCGCGACCCAGGTGGCGGTGCCGGAGTTCGACGGCCGGATCATCACGGTCCCGTTCTCCTTCAAGGAGTTCGACGCCGACGGGCTCTCCACCTACGTGCCCGACCCGGAGCGCGCCGCCCGGGTCGCCGGGATCGCGACCAGGCACGCCCGGCTCCGGCACATCCCGGCCGCCGAGAAGAAGCTGGCGCTCGTGCTCTCCGCCTACCCGACCAAGCACGCCAGGATCGGCAACGCGGTCGGCCTCGACACGCCCGCCAGCGCCATCCGGCTGCTCACCGAGCTGCGCGCCGCCGGGTACGACCTCGGCGCCCCCGGCGAGGTGCCCGGGCTCGAGGAGCGGGACGGCGACGCGCTCATCCACGCGCTCATCGCGGCCGGCGGGCAGGACCCGGACTGGCTCTCCGCCGAGCAGCTGGAGGGCAACCCGGTGCGGATCGGCGCCGCCGCCTACACCGCCTGGTTCGAGACGCTCCCGGACGAGCTGCGCGCGGCGGTGATCGAGGCGTGGGGCCCGCCGCCGGGCGAGCTCTACGTGGACCGCTCGGCCGATCCGGCGGGCGAGATCGTCATCGCCGCACTGCGCTTCGGCAATGTGGTGCTGATCGTGCAGCCGCCGCGCGGGTTCGGCGAGAACCCGGTCGCCATCTACCACGACCCGGATCTCGCGCCCAGCCACCACTACCTGGCGGTGTACCGCTGGCTGGCGGACGGGTTCGGCGCGGACGCCGTGGTGCACCTCGGCAAGCACGGCAACCTGGAGTGGCTGCCGGGCAAGACGCTCGGCATGTCCGCCGCCTGCGGCACCGATGCCGCGCTCGGCGACCTGCCGCTCATCTACCCGTTCCTGGTGAACGACCCCGGCGAGGGCACCCAGGCCAAGCGGCGCGCGCACGCGACCCTGGTCGACCACCTGATCCCGCCCATGGCGCGCGCCGAGACCTACGGCGACATCTCCCGGCTGGAGCAGCTGCTCGACGAGCACGCCAATATCTCCGCGCTGGACCCGGCCAAGCTGCCCGCCATCCGGCAACAGATCTGGACGCTCATGCGCGCCGCCAAGATGGACCACGACCTGGGGCTGGCGGAGCGTCCGGAGGAGGACGTCTTCGACGACATGCTGCTGCACGTCGACGGGTGGCTCTGCGAGATCAAGGATGTGCAGATCCGGGACGGGCTGCACATTCTCGGGCAGGCGCCCGCCGGGGAGACCGAGCTGGACCTGGTGCTCGCCATGCTGCGCGCCCGCCAGCTCTGGGGTGGGGAGCAGTCGGTGCCCGGGTTGCGCGAGGCGCTCGGGCTGGACGAGTCCGGGAGTGAATCGCGCTCCCGCGTGGACGAGGTCGAGGAGCGGGCGCGTGCGCTGGTCGCCGCGCTGCAAGCCGCGAACTGGTCCGTCGACGCGGTCGACGCCATCATCGACGCCGCGACGACGGACACCGCCGCCGTCACGACGACGGACACCGCCGCCGCGCCGACGGGTACGGCGGACGCCCCCGCCCCCGCCCCCGCCACCGCGTCGAACGGCGCGATCTCCGCGGGCAGCGCAACCACCACGCCGGTGGGCGCGGTCTCAGCGGCCGCGCCGGCCGGCACGGGCGCGATCCGCGCCGCGCTGGAGGGCGTCACCGACACCGGACCGGTGCGCACCGTGCTCCGCTTCGCGGCGAGCGAAGTCGTCCCCCGCTTGCGCGGCACCGGCATCGAGCTGGACCGCGTCCTGCACGCCCTGAACGGCGGCTTCGTCCCGGCGGGGCCGAGCGGTTCGCCGCTGCGCGGCCTGATCAACGTCCTGCCGACCGGCCGCAACTTCTACTCGGTCGACCCCAAGGCGGTCCCCTCCCGCCTGGCCTGGGAGACCGGCCAGGCCATGGCCGACTCGCTGCTGGAGCGGTACCTGGCCGACCACGGCGAGTACCCGCGCTCGGTGGGGATCTCGGTGTGGGGCACGGCCGCCATGCGCACCTCCGGCGACGACATCGCCGAGGTGTTCGCGCTGCTCGGCGTGCGCCCGGTGTGGGACGAGGCGAGCCGCCGCGTCACCGCGCTCGAGGTGCTCGACCTCGCCGAGCTGGGCCGCCCCCGCATCGACGTCACGGTCCGGATCAGCGGCTTCTTCCGGGACGCCTTCCCGCACGTGCTCGCCCTGCTGGACGACGCGGTGCGGCTGGTGGCCGGGCTGGACGAGCCCGCCGAGCAGAACTACGTCCGCGCGCACGCCGCGGCCGACCTCGCCGAGCACGGCGACGAGCGCCGCGCCACCACCCGCATCTTCGGCTCCAAGCCGGGCACCTACGGCGCCGGGCTGCTCCAGCTCATCGATTCCAAGAGCTGGCGCACCGACGACGATCTCGCGCAGGTCTACACCGCGTGGGGCGGCTTCGCCTACGGCCGCGACCTGGACGGCGCCCCGGCCGCCGACGACATGCGCACCGCCTACCGGCGGATCGCGGTGGCGGCGAAGAACACCGACACCCGCGAGCACGACATCGCCGACTCCGACGACTACTTCCAGTACCACGGCGGCATGGTCGCCACCGTGCGCGCGCTCACCGGGAAGAACCCGGAGGCCTACATCGGCGACAGCACCCGCCCGGACGCGGTCCGCACCCGCACCCTCTCCGAGGAGACCACCCGGGTCTTCCGCGCCCGCGTGGTGAACCCGCGCTGGCTGGAGGCCATGCGCAGGCACGGCTACAAGGGCGCCTTCGAGATGGCCGCGACCGTCGACTACCTCTTCGGCTACGACGCCACCACCGACGTGGTCGCCGACTGGATGTACGAGAAGCTCAGCGAGAGCTACGTCTTCGACGACGTGAACCGCAAGTTCATGACGCAGTCGAACCCGTGGGCGCTGCACGGCATCGCGGAGCGGCTGCTGGAGGCCGCCGAGCGCGGCATGTGGGCGCAGCCCGAGCAGGAGACGCTGGACCGGCTGCGCGAGGTCTACCTGGAGACCGAGGGCGAACTGGAGTAGGGCGGGCGGCCGCCTCAGGCGGTTTCCGCGAGCCCGGCCGAGCGCCAGACCTCGGCCAGCTCCTGCACCGGCAGGTCGAGTGCGTGGCAGAGCGCGACGACGGTGCCGAAGCCGGGCGAGGGCAGCCGCCCGGTCTCGATCTTGCGCAGCGTCTCCGGCGAGATCCCGGCGGCGTGCGCGATCGCGGCGGGGTCGCGCTCGGCCCTGGCCGCGCGCAGCCGGGCGCCGAGCCTGCGCCCCGCTTCGAGCTGGGCCGGGGTCAGGGGGAGGCGAACCATGCGGCCACCCTAGAGTCGGTATTGAAATACCGCAAGAATTGGTATTCAAATACCGGCTGGGTTACCGTTGGCCCGGTATTCCTATACCGGAGGTGTCCATGGTCGAGTTGAAGTCCCCCGCGGAGATCGCGCGCATGCGGGTCACCGGCGCGTTCGTCGCCGATGTGCTGGCCGGGGTCCGCGACCGCGCCCGGGTCGGGGTGAACCTGCTCGACCTGGAGCTGTACGTGCGCGAGCGGATCGCCGAGCGCGGCGCCGTCTCCTGCTACTGGGACTACGCGCCGTCCTTCGGCCGCGGCCCGTTCCGCAATACCGTCTGCCTCTCGGTGAACGACGCCGTGCTGCACGGCCTCCCCTTCGACTACGCGCTGCGCGACGGCGACCTGCTCACCGCCGATCTCGCCGTCACCATCGACGGCTGGGCCGCCGACGCCGCCGTCAGCATCGCGGTGGGCACCGCGGACGCCGAGGACCTGCGGCTGATCCGGGCCACCGAGGAGGCGCTGGCCGCCGCCATCGAGGTCGCCGAGCCCGGCAATCGGATCGGCGACGTCTCCGCCGCCATCGAGGCGGTCGCGCGGGCCGCCGGCTACCCGGTGAACACCGAGTACGGCGGCCACGGCATCGGCCGCACCATGCACGAGGACCTGCACATCCCCAACGCGGGGCGCCCCGGCCGCGGCTACAAGCTCCGCCCGGGGCTGACCATCGCCATCGAGCCCTGGTTCGCCCGCGGCACCGACCGCATCGTCACCGACCCGGACGGCTGGACCATCCGCTCCGCCGACGGCTCCCGCACCGCGCACACCGAGCACACCGTCGCCGTCACCCCGGACGGCCCGCGCATCCTCACCGCCGCCTGAGCGCTACCGCCGCCAGAACAGGTGGTGCTCGATACCGCTCGCGCTCGGCACCTTCTCCAGGTGGAACCGGTCGGTGAGCTCCTCCGGCCCGCTCCACAGCCGCTCACCGCGGCCGAGCTCGATCGGCGCGACGGCGATGTGCAGGGTGTCGATCAGGTCGGCGGCCAGGAACTCGCGCACGGTCTGCACGCCGCCGCCGATCCGCACGTCCCGCCCGTCCGCGGCCTCGAGCGCGCGATCCAGCGCCTCCCGCGGCGTGGCGTCCAGGAAGTGGAAGGTGGTCTCCCCGAGCGTGATGGACGGCCGGGGGTGGTGGGTGAGCACGAAGACCGGGGTGCGGAACGGCGGCTCCGTGCCCCACCACCCCTCCCACTCGTAATCCGCCCACGGCCCGCGCTGCGGCCCGAACTTGTTGCGCCCCATGATCTCGGCGCCGATATTGCGGGCGAAATCGCGGGTGAAGTAGTCGTCCAGCCCGTAGCTGCCGCCGGGGTCGGTGCGGTTCACCCAGTGCGCGGTGGCACCGGCCCAGCCCAGGAGTCTCCCCGGGTCGGCGTGGCCGAAGGGACGGTCGCGGCTCTGGCCCTCGCCTGCGCCGAAGCCATCGGCGGAGACGCCGAAGTTCTGGACACGCACGATGGGTGGCACGGGGGCTCCTCCCGGTCGGGGACGTCGATGGCGGGCACGCTACCGCGACCCGGTGACACCCCGGGGGAAGCCGGTCACCACTCGCCGTCGGCCACCGGCTTGTCCCCGAGCTGGATCACCGGGAGCGGCTTGGTGGGCGCGGGGTCGGCGCCCTCGTCGGCCAGCCAGTCGCCGGTGGGGCGGACCCCGGCGAGTGTGCCGGCGGCGGGCAGGTCGGCGGCGTCGGCGTCGTAGTAGTCGAACCAGGGCAGGCCGTGCTCGGCGTAGGCGTGCGCGGTGATCGGGGTGGCGGGGGCCGGTTCGCCGGTGATCGTCCGCCACTCCGCCGCCGAGGCGAGGTGCACGAAGACCCGCGCGGCGGGGTCGGGGCGGTAGTCGGTGACCGGGCGGGTGTCGGCGACGATCTCCTGCCGCATGGTGCCGCCGGCCCCGAGCCCCATGGCCCGCCGCTTCGGCGCGCCACCGGCGGGCGCGGGTGCCGAGTACGCCGCGGGCATGGCGGGCATGGGCCCGCCCGCCCTGGCGACCGGCGGCCGGGCCCGCTGCTCGGCGTCCCACGCGGCCCGCGCCGCCTCGGTGAGCGGATGCACCGCGAGCTGCACCCCGCCCCACTCCTCGCGCCCGGTGACCTGCCCCTCGACGGTGGCGCCGAGCCCGAGCGGCACCGCGACGAACTGCCGCACCGTCCCGGTGCCGGAGTTGATCCCGTCCAGCCAGGGCTGGCGCGGCAGCGCGAGGTAGTTCTGCGGCTTCCGGTCCAGCGCGTCCCGCCACGGCTTCCCGGAGACGGCGCACACCTTGCCGATCCCGACCCGCAGCGCGGCGGGCGCGGCCGCCGAGAACCGCAGCCACATGGCCTCCCGCTGGTACACCGGCAGCATCACGCCGCCGCGCTCGCGCCACTCGGCGGGCACCGTCTCCGGGTAGTCGGCCACCCAGCGCAGCGGGAATGACCCGAGCCCGGGCGGGAGCGGGAAGGTGCCCTCCTCGGGGAGCCGCAGCGTCCGGACGAAGGTCACCCGGACCCCGCCGGGCAACTCCAGCGCGTCACCGATCAGCTGCACATCCGTGGCCATGGCCGCGATCCTCCCCGCCGTGGTGCCGGGGCGCAAACCTCAGTCGGCGTCCAGCCACTCCGCCAGGTCGGTGGCGATCCGCAGGTGTTCGGCGATCACCCGCTGCTCCTCGGCGCTCAGCGGCAGCTCCGCGATCGTCCCACGCAGCTCGGCGGCGCGCGCCGAATCCTCCTCGGCCACCGCGATCTCCACCAGGTCGGCGAGGGCGTGCGCGCGCTCCAGCGCGGTCGCGGTGGCGCCGTGCCTGCGCAGCCCGGACTCCAGCGCACGCCGCGCCGCCTTGTCGTCCTGCTTGGAGAAGCGCAGGATGCGGGCGTTGTCGATGACCTTGGCGAGGCCGGTGAGCCTCGACGAGCCGCCGTATTCCATCTCCGGCTCGTCGTGCCGGATGTAGGTGACGCCATTGCCGGCCGGGTCGTAGACGGTGAAGCGGGTCTGGCCGGGCCGCATCCGGGTGATCCGGGGGAGGCCGCGCGCGGGTACCTTCCCGTACTTCGCGCGCAGCGCGGCGCTGAAGCCCGCGTGCAGCTGCTCCACCTCAGCGACCAGCACCAGGCAGCCGACGTTCTCGGTGCTCCGCTCCCCGGCCTTCGGCGGGGCGAAGAAGTGCAGGTCGTAGCCGGGCCGGTGGATCGCACCGTAGCTGTACGGCCTGCTCTGCTCGTGGGTCACCTCGTATCCGAGCGTCTTGTAGAACTCGAGCGTCTCGCCCAGCTCGCCCGCCCACATGACCGGTACGGCGAAATCCGCCACAACCCCTCCTAGGTAGTCAAATTTGATTACCAGGCTAGGGTGAGGCCACTCGGCTCGTCAAGGAAGGGGCGCGGATGGCCGCGGTACGCCTGCTGGTGCTCGGGGTGATCCGCGCGCGCGGCTCGGCGCACGGCTACGCGGTGCGCCGCGAGCTGCTCGACTGGCGCGCCGAGACCTGGACCAATGTGCGCCCCGGCTCGATCCACCACGCGCTCAAGCAGCTCACCGGCGAGGGCAAGCTGCGCGAGCTCGGCACCGAGCCGGGCGACCGCGGCCCCGGCCGCACCCTCTACGCGCTGACCCCGGCGGGGGAGCGGGAATTCCGCGCGCTCATGGACGAGGCGCTGGTCAGCATCGACATGGAGGAGCTGGGGGCCGCCATCGCCTTCATGGACGCGCTGCCCCGCGCGCACGTGCTCGCACGATTACGCGAGCAGCGAACACGCAGCGCCGAGGTGCGGCGCGAGCTGCTCGGCATGGTGCCGGATTTCCCCGGCCGCTACGAGACCCCGCACACCACCGACCTGCTGGAACTCTGGAGCGGCGTCTTCGGCAACCTGACCCGCTGGACCGACGGCGTGATCGCGCGGCTCGAAGCGGGGGAGTACCGCATGGCGGACGATCGCTGACATTCCCGGCTACGCTGCCGGGCATGAGCACAAGCTTCGGCGCCGTCGCCACCGCGAACTACGTTCTGCTGACCACGTTCCGGAAGGACGGCACGCCGGTGGCGACGCCGGTCTGGGCGGTCTCCGAGGGCGACACGCTCTACGTGTGGACCGAGACCAACGCGGGCAAGGTCAAGCGGATCCGCCGGGACGGCACCGTCACCCTGCAGCCCTGCTCGGCCACGGGCAAGCCGAGCGGCGACGCGATCGAGCACGGCACCGCCCGGGTGCTGGATGCCGCGGGCACCGAGAAGGTGCGCTCGCTGCTGCGCCGCAAGTACTGGCTCACCGCGCCGCTGCTCATCCTCGGCAGCAATATCCGGCGCGGTAAGGACGGCACCATCGGGCTGGCCATCACCCCGGCGCCGGCCCCGGCCTGATCAGGTCGCCCGGCTCACCGAGGACATGTGGAAGTCCGGGATGCGCAGCGGCGGCATGGCCGTGCGGGTGAACCAGTCCTTCCACTCGCGCGGCAGCGTGATCTCGGTGGCGCCCGCCTCGGCGGTGCGGCGCAGCAGGTCCAGCGGGCTCTCGTTGAACCGGAAGTTGTTCACCGCCGCGGTGACCGCGCCGTCCTCCACCAGGTAGACGCCGTCGCGGGTGAGCCCGGTCAGTAGCAGCGTGGCCGGGTCGACCTCGCGGATGTACCAGAGCGTGGTGAGCAGCAGGCCGCGCTCGGTGCGCGCGACCATCTCGTCCAGCGTGGCCGCCGAGCCGCCGGTGAGCAGCAGGTTGTCGCCGGGCACGGTGGGCGCGGTGCCGAACTCGGCGGCGGTGGCGCGCGGGTAGACCAGCGAGCGGACGGCGCCCTCGCGCACCCAGTCCACCCGCTCGGCGGGCAGCCCGTTGTCGAAGACCGAGAGCAGCTCCGAGGAGGCGGGCGTCGCCACGAAGGGCCGGTACTCCAGCCCGGCGGCGCGCGGGTCGGAGTAGAGCGTGAGCGGCAGCGGAGTCAGCTGCTCGCCGATCCTGGTGCCGCCCGCCCTGGAGAAGGCGGTGTGCCCCTCGTGCGCGGCCCTGCCCTCCATGGACCAGGCCAGGTAGATCATGAGGTCGGCGACGGCCGAGGGCGGCAGCAGCGTCTCGTAGCGCCCGGCGGGCAGCTCGACCCGGCGGCCCGCCCAGTCCAGCCTGCGGCCCAGGTCGGCGAGGAGCCCGGGGGTGTCCACGTCGGCGAAGTCGGTGGTGCCGACCCCGACCCAGGCGCTGGCCACCTCGTCGCCGTCGCCGCGCTTGCCGTTGATCTCCACCGAGCCGGTGGGCTGGGTGAAGCGGCGGCGCACGCCGGTCGAGGTGCCGAGCCAGGTGGTGTGCACCTGGTGGTGCGCGAAGCCGTAGAGCCGGTCGGCGCCGTCGAAGCCGGTGGCCAGGTCGCGGGCGAGCCCGGCGAAGACCTCGATGTCGGTGCCGGCGGGGTCGGCCGCCCAGTCGTCGTCGCCGGTGCCGCGGGTGGCGGCGGCCTCGAGCAGCGGCACCGCGTCACCGGCGGGGGTGGCGCCGCGCGCGGCGGCCTCGGCGGCGCGCACCACCGGGGCGATCTCGGCCGGGTCCATGCTGGTCGAGCCGACCACGCCGACGCGGGCCGCGTTCGGCCCCTCGCGCACGATCGCCACCACCGACCAGCTCCGGGAGATGGACGAGCCGTTGGTGGTCATGGAGTTCCCGGCCCAGCGCAGCGAGGCCTCGTGCGCGTCGGTGACCAGCACGATGGTCTCGTCCGCGGTGGAGTGCGCGAGCGCGCGCTCCACCAGGTCGCCGCCGGGGACGGTCTCGTTCGCGGTCACTGCCCCGCCTCCGCTCGGGTGTTCAGAACATTGACGCCGCGCACCAGGATCGACGGGCAGCCGTGGCTCACCGCCGCGATCTGGCCGGGCTGCGCCTTGCCGCAGTTGAAGGCGCCGCCGAGCCGGACCGTGGACGGCCCGCCCACCGCCTCCATCGCGCCCCAGAAGTCGGTGGTGGTGGCCTGGTAGGCGACATCGCGCAGCTGCCCGGCGAGCTCGCCGTTCCGGATCCGGAAGAAGCGCTGCCCGGTGAACTGGAAGTTGTAGCGCTGCATGTCGATCGACCAGGAGCGGTCGCCGACGATGTAGAGGCCGTCCTCGACCCGGGAGATCAGCTCGGCGGTGCTGGTATCCCGTTCGGGGTCGGGTTGCAGCGAGACGTTCGCCATGCGCTGGATCGGCACGTGGTGCGGGGAGTCGGCGTAGGAGCAGCCGTTCGAGCGCGCCAGCCCGAGCCGCGGCGCGAAGACCCGGTCCAGCTGGTAGCCGACCAGGATGCCGTCGCGCACCAGGTCCCAGCGCTGCCCGGCCACGCCGTCGTCGTCCCAGCCGGTGCTGGCCAGCCCGAAGCGCTCGGTGCGGTCGCCGGTGACGTGCATGACCTCGGTGCCGTACCGCAGCGTGCCGAGCTTGTCCGGGGTGGCGAAGGAGGTTCCGGCGTAGGCGGATTCGTAGCCGATGGCGCGGTCGTACTCGGTGGCGTGGCCGATCGACTCGTGGATGGTGAGCCACAGGTTGGTGGGGTCGATCACCAGGTCGGCGGGGCCGGCGGTCACGCTCGGCGCCTTCACCTTCTCGGCGAGCCAGCCGGGGATCCGGGCCAGCTCGTCGTCCCAGTCCCAGACCCCGTCCGCGCCGGTGACGTACTCCCAGCCGCGCCCGGCCGGGGCGGCCAGGGTGCGCATGGACTCGAAGACCCCCGAGCCCGCGTCCACCGTGACCGCCTCCAGCTGCGGATGCAGCCGCACCCGCTGCTGGGTGATCGCCGAGCCCGCGGTGTCGGCGTAGAAGGTCTGCTCCTTGACCTGCAGCACCGAGGCGGTCACGTGGTCGACGCCGTCGGCGGCGGCGAGCCGCTCCGAGTACTCCTGCAGCAGGGTGACCTTGTCGCCGGTCGGCACCGCGAACGGGTCGACGGCGTAGTCCGAGACGTAGCGCGCGTCGGCGTACACCGGCTCGTCGGCGAGCTCGACCCGCTCGCGATTCAGCGCCCGCAGCGCCGTCGCCACGGTGACCGCGCGCCGGGCGACCTCGGCCGCGGTCTCCGCGGTCAGCACGGCGTGCGAGGCGAAGCCCCAGGTGCCGTCGACGATCACCCGCACCGCGAAGCCGAGCTCGGTGCCGTCGGTGATCGCCTCGACCCGGCCGTCGCGCAGCCGGATCGACTGGGTGACCAGCCGGTGCACCCGCAGATCGGCGTGCTCGGCGCCGGCGGCGCGGGCCGCGCCGAGCGCCGCGTCGGCCAGCAGGCGCAGCGGCAGCGCCAGGAATTCGGCGTCCACCTCGTGCGGTGCGCCGGGGGAGGGCGAAATGCTCACGCGCCCACGCTAGCCGGTAGGTCGCGCTCCCGCCGATCCGAACGCGCCGCGTTCCGCCGCCGTGTCGCGCCTCCCGCGTCCGGACCGGACGGTGTCGTACGGTGCGCTCGTGCCGCCCTCCGCCCTCCGTGACCGCAAACGCGAACGCACCCGCCGCGCGCTGCTCGCCGCCGCCGCGGAGCTCTTCGAGCAGCGCGGCTACGAGGAGACGACGGTGGCCGATATCGCGGCCGCCGCCGAGGTCGGCACCAGGACCTTCTTCAACTACTTCGGCTCCAAGGAGGAGCTGCTCTTCCCGGACCCGGAGGAGCGGGTGCGCGCCGCCATCGCCGCGGTGGCCGCGCGCCGCCCGGGCGAGCAGCCGATCGAGGTGGTGCTGCGGGCGCTGCGCGCCGTCGGCGACACCCCCGGCGAGCACCTCATCGACGACCTCGCCGCCCGCCTCGCGCTGCTCCGCGCCCGGATCTCGCGCACCGTCCCGGCGGTGAGCGGCCGCGCCGCGCACGCCCAGCTGGTGGCGCAGCGCGAGATCGCCAGGCACCTGCACCGCGCCTACCCCGACGAGCTGGACGAGGTGGGCGCCGCCGCGCTGGTCGGCGGCGTGGTCGGGGCGGTCTCCGGCGCGCTCACCGTGGTCTTCCAGGAGGGCAACCCGGCCGATGGCGAGCGGCTGCAGCGCCGCATCCACGAGACCACCACCCGGGTGCTGCGCCCGTGGCTGGCCGGGCACCGCTGACTCAGCCGAACTGCTGCCACCCCAGCCGCAGCACCATCCCGATCACCACCACCAGCAGCACGATCCGCACGAACCCGGCGCCCCTGGCCAGCGCCATCCGCGACCCCGCCACCGCGCCCGCGATATTCGCCACCGCCATGGCCGCGCCGAGCGCCACCAGGATGTGCCCGGTGAGCGTGAAGTAGAGCAGCGCGCCCACATTGGAGCCGCAGTTGATCACCTTGGCCATGGCCGCCGCGCGCACGAACTCGGTGCCGAGCAGGGTGGCGAAGGTGATGATCAGGAAGGTCCCGGTGCCGGGGCCGAGAATGCCGTCGTAGAAGCCGATCAGCCCGGCCGCGAGCCCGATCACCAGCAGCGTGCGCCGCCGGGACGGCGGGTCGGTCGCCATGGTGACGCCGATCGCGGGCCGCAGCGTCACGAAGATCGCCACCCCGACCAGCACCACCAGCACGATCGGGATGAACAGGTCGCGGTCGATCAGCGCGACCGCCGCGGCCCCGGCCGCCGCCGTCACCGCGGCCAGCAGCGCCGCCGGGATCAGCACCGGCCAGCGCAGCGGGACCCGGCGGGCGAAGGTCAGCACCGAGGCGAAGGTGCCCGCGACCGCCGCCATCTTGTTGGTGGCGAGCGCGGTCTGCGGCGCGATCCCCGGCGACACCAGGAAGAGCATCGGCAGGATGATGAGCCCGCCGCCGCCGACCACCGCGTCCACCCAGCCCGCGGCCGCGGCCGCCGTCAGCAGCACCAGCCAGTCCGTCGCCTGCACGCCATCAGCCAAGCAGACGCCGCCCGGCCTAGGGTGGGCGGCGTGCGCCGGTTCAGCCTGTGGGTCCGAGACAACCCGGTCGTCGCCGACTCGGTGCTCGCCCTCGCGCTCTTCCTGCTCGACCTGACCGCGCTGCAGAACAGCACACAGAAGCCGGTCTTCCTGGTCTTCGCGCTGCTGCTGCCGCTGCCGGTGGTGGTGCGGCGGGTCTACCCGCGCAGCGCCGCGCTGGCGCTGTTCGTGTTCTCCCAGCTGAGCACCGGGGTCTCCGGCGCGCTCGGCGACCACACCCTGCACCCCAGCTCGCTCGGGCTCGGGCTGGCGCTGTACACGCTGGTCGCGTACGTGGGCAGGCGGCAGGGGCTGTTCTACCTCGCGCTGCTGCTCGCCGACGGCGTCACCACCATGCTGGTCCTCGGCGAGGACCCGGCCTCGGTGGTCGCCTTCACGCTCACCTTCTACGCGCTGTGCTGGACGCTGGCCGAGTTCACCGGCGCCAGGCACGCCTACGACACCGAGGTGCAGGCCAGGCTCGCGGTCGCCGACTACGACCGAGAGCGCCGCGCGCACGACGCCGTCGCCGCCGAGCGCACCCGGATCGCCAGGGAGCTGCACGACGTGGTGGCGCACGCGGTGAGCGTGATGATCGTGCAGGCCGACGGCGCCCGCTACACCCTGCACCGCGACCCCGACGCCGCCGAGCGCGCGCTCGCCACCATCGCGGGCACCGGCCGGGACGCCCTGCGCGAGCTGCGCCGCACCGTCGCGCTGCTGCGCACCGAGCACGCCCCCGACGACCTGCCGCAGCACGGCACCGCCGGGATCGCCACGGTGGTGGCGATGATGCGGGACACCGGGCTCGCGGTCGACCTAGAGCTCAGCGGCGAGCTCGACGATGTCCCGCCCGAGGTCAGCCTCGGCGTGCACCGGGTGGTGCAGGAGGCGCTGACCAACACGCTGCGGCACGCCGGCGCGCACCCCAAGGCGTGGGTCACCGTGCGCCGCACCGGGGATCGGGTGCACATCGAGGTGGTGGACACCGGCGGCGTCCCGGTGCACACCGCGATCACCGGCAGCGGGCTCGGGCTGGTCGGGATGCGGGAGCGGATCGCGGTGCTCGGCGGGGTGATTGAGGCCGGGCGGGAGCCGTCCGGGCGCTGGCGGGTGGTGGCGGAGCTCCCGGTGAGCCGGGAAACCCCGTGACACCGCCGATACAGTGGGATCGTGCCGATCACCGTGCTCGTCGTGGACGACCAGGAACTCATGCGCATGGGCCTCAAGATGGTGCTCGGCGCGCATGACGACCTCGAGGTGGTCGGGCAGGCGGAGAACGGCGCCGCCGCCATCGGCAAGGCCGCGGAGCTGCGCCCGGACGTGGTGCTCATGGACGTCCGGATGCCGGTGGTGGACGGGGTCACCGCGACTGCCCGCATCCTGGCGGCGGGGGCGGGCTGCAAGGTGCTGGTCATGACCACCTTCGACCTGGACGAGCACGCGCTCGGCGCGCTGCGCGCCGGGGCCAGCGGCTTCCTGCTCAAGGACACCCCGCCGGAGGACCTGGTCTCCGCCATCCGCAGCGTCGCCGCCGGGGACGCCGTGGTCTCGCCCAAGGTCACCAAGCGGCTGCTGGACCGGCTGATCGCCGAGGACCCGGTGCCCTCCCGCGATCCGGCGCTGCTCGACGCGCTCACCGCCCGCGAGCGCGAGGTGCTGGAGCAGATCGCGGCGGGCCGCTCCAATGCCGAGATCGCCGGCGAGCTCTTCCTCTCCGAGGCGACGGTGAAGACGCACGTGGGCCGGGTGCTCACCAAGCTCGGGCTGCGCGACCGGGTGCAGGCCGTCGTCCTGGCCTACGAGACCGGACTGGTACGCCCGGGCGGGTAGCGCCGGGAGAAAAATCGGGCGCTCGCGCGTTGGTACCGGTAGATCGTCCCGGAAGGAACGCCATGCCCGCCGTACTGTTCGCCGTCTACCTCGTCGCCGAGATCGCTACGTTCGTCGCGGTCGCACACTTCGCCGGAGTGGTGGCCGCCATCCTGCTGCTCATCGCCTGCTCCGCCGCCGGGGTCCTGCTCGTGGCCGGGCAGGGCCGGAAGGTGCTGGACGGGTTCCGCCGGGTCGGGCGCGGCGAGCTGACCGCGGGCAGCGCCGTCGCGGACGGCGCGCTCGTCGCCACCGGCGCGCTGCTCGTGCTGGTGCCCGGGCTGCTCACCTCGGTGCTCGGGCTGCTCGTGCTGCTGCCGCCCACCCGCGCACTGCTGCGCCCGGCGCTCACCGCCTTCGCCGCCCGCCGGGCCGCGCGGGTCCTCGACGGCGTGCGGGCGAATCGGGTGATCATCGACGCCGACGGCACCGTGGTCGACGGCGCGGTGGTGCGCACCGTGTGGGAACCGGCGCCCGGCGATTCCGGCGGCCGCGCGCTCACCAAGGGCTGACCCCGCCCGGTGCCGCCGGGTACGGCAGACTGGTGCTCCGTGGCTACGCAGTTGCTGATCGGCGGTCGGTTCTACAGCGCGAGTTCGCCCGATGCCACCGCCATGGCGGTCACCGACGGCACCGTGGTCTGGCTGGGCGCGGAGCGGCCGGGGCGGGCACTGCACCCGGGGGCGGAGATCATCGATGTGGACGGCGCCTTCGTCGCCCCCGCCTTCGTCGATCCGCACGTGCACGTGACCGCGCTGGGGCTGAAGCTGATCGGGCTCGACCTCTCCACCGCCCGCTCGCTGGCGCACTGCCTGGAGCTGCTCACCGCCTTCGCCGCCGCGCACCCGTCCGGGGTGCTGCTCGGCGACGGGTGGGACGACACCGGCTGGCCGGAGCGGCGGCCGCCGAGCACCGCCGAGATCGATGAAGCCGCCGGGCCGGGCCGGGCCGTCTACCTCTCCCGGGTCGACGTGCACTCCGCCGCCGTCTCCACCGCGCTGCTGGACGCGGTGCCCGGGGTGCGCGCGGCCGCCGGCTTCGTGCGGGGCGAGCCGCTCCGGGCCGAAGCACACCACCTGGTGCGCGCCGCCGCGCTGGAGCGCGCCGACCGCGGGCTGCGCGACCGGGCCCGCGCCGCGGCGCTGGACGCCGCCGCCGCGCACGGCGTCGCCGAGGTGCACGAGTGCGGCGGGCCGGAGATCGCGGGCCGCACCGACCTGGCCGAGCTGCTCGCCTTCGAACACGGCGTCTCGGTGCGCGCCTACTGGGGCGAGGCGGTGCACGACGCGGACGAGGCGCGGGCGCTGGTCGCCGAGCTCGGGGTGCACGCGCTCGGCGGCGACCTCTTCGTGGACGGCTCGCTCGGCTCGCACACCGCGCTGCTGCGCGCGCCCTACGCCGACGGCGGCGGGCACGGGGTCGGGTACCTGGATGCCGCCGGGGTCGCCGCGCACGTGCGGGCCTGCACGGTGGCCGGGGTGCAGGCCGGGTTCCACGTGATCGGCGATGCCGGGATGGACGCGGTGGTCGAGGGGATCGGGCGGGTCGCCGCCGAGCTCGGAGCGCCCGCCGTCGCCGCCCGCGGGCACCGGGTGGAGCACGCCGAGATGATCTCGCCGGAGCAGATCGCCGCGCTCGCGAGCTGGGGGGTGATCGCCAGCGTGCAGCCCGGCTTCGACGCCGCCTGGGGCGGGCCGGACGGCATGTACGCCACCCGGCTCGGCGCCGAGCGAGCCGCCGCGCTCAACCCCTTCGCCGCCATGGCCGCCGCCGGGGTCGCGCTCGCCATCGGCTCGGACGCGCCGGTCACGCCGCTCGACCCCTGGTCGGCGGTGCGGGCCGCGGTGCACCACCGGACGCCGGGGCACGGGCTCTCGCCGCGCGCCGCCTTCGCCGCCGCCACCCGCGGGGCCTGGCGGGCGGGCGGGGTCCGCGACGGGGTCGCCGGGACGCTGGTCCCCGGCGCCCCCGCCTCCTACGCCGTCTGGGAGGCGGAGGAGCTCGTCGTGGCGGCCGCCGCCGACACCGTGCAGCGCTGGTCCACCGACCCCCGCTCCCGGGTCCCCGGGTTGCCACCCCTCGACCCCGGCGCGAAGCTCCCGCGCTGCCTGCGGACCGTGCACCGGGGTGTGACGATCTATGAAGCCTGAGGAAGTCCGGGTCCAGGACCCGGGAACCACCGCTTCGCGGAGTGAGCCGGGCCCGCCCGAGCGCTCCGATTCGGCCCGGACCGGGCAGCCCGCCCGGCAGTCGGGCGCCACCCAGTCGCGCGCCGCTCGGCCGGATGCTGCCGGACCGCACGCCGACGGGCCGGACGCTGCCGGGCCGGACGCTGCCGGGTCGGGCGCTGCCGGGTCGGGCGCTGCCGGGTCGGGCGCTGCCGGGTCGGGCGCTGCCGGGTCGGGCGCTGCCGGGCCGGACGCTGCCGGGCCGGACGCTGCCGTAAAACGCGAAGCCGCGGCCGACGCTGCCGATCGGGCCGCCGACCAGCCCGGTGGTAGCGGGCCGAGCGCGGCTGCGGCGGGGACCGGCGATTCCGCGACCGGCGGCCGCCGGTTCCGCTTTCCGGGCGGCTCCTTCTGGTTGCGCGCCGCCGCGGCGCTGCTCGCCGGAGTGCTCCTGTTCGGCTCCTTCCCCCCGCGCCCGCTGTGGTTCCTGGCCCCGCTCGGCATCGCACTGCTGACCCTGGTGCTCGAGCGCGCCGGGACGGCGCGGGGCGCGGCGGGGTACGGGCTGCTGGCCGGCTTCGGCTTCTTCCTCCCGCTGCTGCCGTGGACCGGCATCTACGTCGGCCCGGTGCCGTGGCTCGCGCTCTCCACCGCGTGCGCCGCCTTCCTCGCGCTCTTCGGCGCGCTGACCCGCTGGACGGCGCCGCTCCCGGCGCGCCCGCTCTGGATCGCGCTGGCCTGGACGGCCTGCGAGTGGGCCCGCTCCAGCTTCCCCTTCGGCGGCTTCCCCTGGGGCCGCCTCGCCTTCGGCCAGGCCGACGGCTGGTACCTCCCGCTGGCCGCCCTCGGCGGCGCCCCCCTCATCGGCTTCGCCGTAGCCCTCACCGGCACCGGCCTCGCCTACCTGCTCACCGCCCTCGCCCGCCGTGCCGTGACCGCGCAGGCCGAGGCCGGGCCCACGTCGAGTCCGCGCCCCCGGACGACCGCCCTCGCGGCAGCGGCAACCGCCGTCGTCCTCCTCCCGCTCATCGGCCTCGCGCTACGCGCGACCCTCCCCGCCCCGGCGGACGGCGACCGCACGATCACCGTCGCCGCGGTGCAGGGCAGCGTCCCCCGCCTCGGCCTCGACTTCAATGCCCAGCGCCGAGCCGTCCTCGACAACCACGTGCGCCGCACCGAGCAGCTCGCCGCCGAGATCGCCGCGGGCCGCGCCCCGCGCCCGGACGTGGTGATCTGGCCGGAGAACGCCTCCGACATCGACCCCCTGCGCAACCCGGACGCCGCCGCCGCGATCACCGCCGCCGCCCGCGCGGTCGGCGCCCCGATCCTGGTCGGCGCGGTGCTCGTCAACGCCGACCGCACGACCACCACCAACTCGGTGATCGTCTGGGACCCCGCCACCGGCCCCGGCGAGCGGCATGACAAGAAGATCATCCAGCCCTTCGGCGAGTACCTGCCGCTGCGCGGCTTCTTCCGCCTCTTCTCCGACTACGCCGACCGCGCCGGCTACTTCGTCCCCGGCGACGGCACCGGCGTCGTGCACGCCGCCGGCATCCCGATCGGCGTGGCCACCTGCTACGAGGTCGCCTTCGACCGCGCCTTCCGCGATTCCCTCGCCGCGGGCGCCCAGCTGCTGACCGTGCCGACCAACAACGCCACCTTCGGCGACAGCGAGATGACCTACCAGCAGCTCGCCATGAGCCGGGTGCGCGCGGTGGAGCACGGCCGCGCCCTGGTGGTGGCCGCGACCTCGGGCGTCAGCGCCGTCGTCGCCGCCGACGGTGCCGTCACCGAGCAGAGCGAGCTCTTCGTGCCCGCCGCGCTCACCGCCCGGCTCCCGCTGCGCACCGACCGCACCCTCGCCACCCGGCTCGGCCCCGCCCCCGAGTACCTCGCCGTCGCGCTGTGCGGGCTCGGCCTGGCCGCCGCCGCGGTGCTCCGGCGCCGCGAGAACGCCGTCGCACCGCGAGTGTGACGAGCCCCACATAGGTGGCATTGTAGGTATAGATCGCTGCGCCGCACCCACTTCGCGGGGGTTGGAAGACTTCCAGCAAACCGGTTCACCCGCTATTAGCGGGTGTCTCGCCGCCTTGGCGCGCGAATTCTGAACTGCCGGTCTTTTTTCGATAAAAAGCTGCACCTAATCGACGTTTGCGGAAACATTGCTGAGCACTTCGACGACAGTTCGGGTGACTCGGGAGTGCAACGCATCCATCCGGTCGGCAATCCGCCGGATGTGATGCACCGAATCAATGGGCGGGCGAGGCGGCCTCGGGAACCGTCTCGATGCATCCGCTGAAGGTCTGCTCGGGGAGATGCGACATGTGCGGCAGAACGGAGTGATTGATGAGTTCATTGGCCACCGACCGGGTCGACCAATGCACCTCCCCCTGTGATACCCGGGACGGCGCCGAGCCGTTCCCCCTCTCGCCCGCGCAGAGCGCGCTCTACTACGCGCAGCGGCTGCGCCCGGACGTGCCGCTGATCATCGCGCAGTACGTCGAGCTCCGGGGTGAGCTGGACACCGGACGGCTGCACTACGCCATCGAGCGGTGCGGCGCCGAGGCCGAGGTCGGCCGGGTCCGGCTGCTGGAGGAGGACGGCGTCCCCTACCAGGTGGTCGACCCCGAGGTGGGGCCGGAGTGGCTGCGGCTGGACCTGCGCGGCGAGCCCGACCCGCGCGCCGCCGCCTTCCGCTGGATGACCGAGCATGCCGCCGCGCCGGTGGATATCGAGCGGGATCCGCTCTCCACCAACGCGGTGCTGCGGATCGGCGACGCGCACTACCTCTGGTACGTCCGCGCGCACCACATCCTGGTCGACGGCTACGGCGCGATGAACGTGCTGACCAGGGCGGCCGAGATCTACACCGCCGCGACCGACGGCACCGAGCCCACCGTCTCGCGGGCCGCGCCGCTCACCGAGATCTACGAGAACCAGTCCCGCTACCGCGATTCCGCGCGCTTCCTGGCCGACCGCGAGCACTGGCGCGCACAGCTGGCCGGCGTGGGCGAGCCGGTGAGCCTGGACGGCAACCCGCTCGCCGAGGTGCCGGACGCGCCGGGCAGGCACCTGACCGCCGCCGTGCTGGACGAGCCCACCGCCACCGCGCTGGCCGCCGCGGGCAGCGCGCACGACGCGAAGAACGCCGTGCTCTTCGTCGCGGCCGCCGCCTGCTACGCACATGCCGTGACCGGCCGGTCCGATGTGCTGCTCAGCCTGCCGGTCTCCGGCCGCACCACGATGGCGCTGCGCCGCTCGGCGGGCGTGGTCTCGAACGTGGTGCCGCTGCGCATCGAGTTCACGCCGGAGACCACGCTCGCCGACGTCGTCAGGGCGACCGAGCTGCAGGTGACCGCGGCGCTGCGGCACCAGCTGTACCGGCACGACGACATCCGCCGCGACGGCGGCTACTCGCGGGCATCGCGCGGCTTCTTCGGGCCGATGGTCAACATCATGCTGTTCAAGAACGAGCTGCGCCTCGGCGAGATGCTCGGCTCCATGCACGTGCTGGCCACCGGGCCGGTCGAGGATCTGTCGATCAATGTCTACAACGGCATCGACGGCCAGATCCACCTGGATTTCGAGGCCAACCCGGCGCGCTACCAGGCCGCCGAGGTCGCCGCCCAGCACACCCGCTTCCGCGATTTCCTCGGCCGCTTCCTGGCCGCGCCCCCGGAGACCGGGGCGGATGCGCTCTCCGCGCTCACCGCCGACGAGCGGCACCGGGTGCTGCACGGCTGGAACGACACCGCGATGCCGCTGCGGCCCGGCACGCTCGCCGAGCTCTTCGACGGCGCGGTGGCCGCGAGCCCGGCGGCGCCCGCGCTGGAGTTCGGCGACGAGCTGCTGAGCTACGCCGAGCTGGACCGCAGGGCGAACCGGCTGGCCCGCTTCCTGATCGCGCGCGGCGCGGGCCCGGAGCGCGTGGTGGCGCTGGCCATCCGGCGCAGCGTGGAGCTGGTGGTCGGGATGTACGCGGCGATGAAGGCGGGCGCCGCCTACCTGCCGCTCGACCCCGACCACCCGGCCGAGCGGCTGGCGGGCATCCTGGAGCAGGCTGCGCCGGTCGCGGTGCTCACCACCGAGCGGGACGCGGTGCCGCTGCCCGCCGGCACCCCCCGCATCGCGCTGGACACCGCCGACCTCGGCGCCGAGTCGCCGGCCCCGGTCACCGACCGGGACCGCCGGTCGCCGCTGCGCCCGGGCAACCCCGCCTACCTGCTCTTCACCTCCGGCTCGACCGGCCGCCCCAAGGGCGTCACGGTGACGCACGCCGCCATCGTGAACCGGCTGCGCTGGATGCAGCACGAGTACCCGATGGACCACACCGACGCGGTACTGCAGAAGACCCCGGCCACCTTCGACGTCTCGGTCTGGGAGTTCTTCTGGCCGCTGCAGGTGGGGGCGCGGCTGGTGATCGCCGCGCCGGACGGCCACCGCGACCCGGACTACCTGGCCAGGACCATTGCCGAGCGGTCGGTCACCACGGCGCACTTCGTGCCGTCCATGCTCTCGGTCTTCGTCACCGACACCGATGTGCGCGGCTGCGCCGGGCTGCGCCGGGTGTTCTGCAGCGGCGAGGCGCTGCCCGCCGCCACCGTGCGCGCCTTCTCCGCGGCGCTGCCGCGGGTGCGGCTGCACAACCTCTACGGCCCGACCGAGGCCGCGGTGGACGTCACCGCCTGGGACTGCCCGCCGAACCCGGCGAGCGTGCCGATCGGCTCGCCGGTCTGGAACACCCGCACCTACGTGCTCGACGGCAGGCTCCGGCCGGTGCCGCCCGGCGTCTCCGGGGAGCTGTACCTGGCCGGGGTGCAGCTGGCCCGCGGCTACCTGGGCCGCCCGCAGCTCACCGCCGACCGCTTCGTGGCCGACCCCTTCACCGCGGGGCAGCGGCTCTACCGCACCGGTGACCTGGCCCGGTGGCGCGCCGACGGCGCGCTGGAGTACCTGGGCCGCAGCGACTTCCAGGTGAAGATCCGCGGCCAGCGCATCGAGCTGGGCGAGATCGAGGCCGCGCTGCTCGCCGACGCCGCGGTGGCGCGCGCGGTCTGCGTCGCGCACACCGGCCGGGTCGGGGCCGAGCTGGTCGGCTACGTGGTGGCCGCGCCCGGCGCGCCCCGCCCGCTGGACCGGGACGCGCTGCTGGCCGGGGTGCGCGCGCTGCTGCCCGCCTACATGGTGCCCGCGCAGCTGGTCGAGCTGGACGAGCTGCCGCTCAGCGCCAACGGCAAGATCGACCGCAAGGCGCTGCCCGCGCCCGCCGCCCCGGAGCGCCCGGCCGGCGGCACGCGGCCGCGCACCGAGGTCGAGCGCGCGGTGGCCGGCATCGTGGCCGAGCTGCTGGAGCTGGACGAGATCGGCGTCACCGAGAGCTTCTTCGCGCTCGGCGGCAACTCGCTCATCGCCGCCCGCGCCATCGCCAGGATCAACGCGCTGCTCGGCACCGGGCTCACCATCCGCGACCTCTTCGAGGCGGATACCGTCGCCGCGCTGGCCGAGCGCTGCGCCGGGCACACCGACGAGCGCGCCGCGCCGGTGCTCGCCGCCGGTCCGCGCCCGGAGTACGTGCCGCTCTCCCCGGCGCAGCAGCGGCTCTGGATCCTGAACCGGATCGATGAGCAGGCCGCCGCCTACAACATGCCGCTGGCGCTGCGGATCGACGGCCCGCTCGACGTCGCCGCGCTGCGCGCCGGGCTGCGCGACGTGCTGGAGCGGCACGAGAGCCTGCGCACCACCTTCCCGGAGACCCCGGACGGCCCGGCCCAGCGGGTGCACCCCGCCGCCGACATCCCGCTCACCCTCGACCCGGTGCCGGCCCCGCCCGAGCAGGTGGCCGCGCTGGTCGCCGAGTTCACCGGGTACGGCTTCGACCTGCGCGAGCAGGCCCCGATCCGGGTCGCGCTCTGGCGCACCGGGCCGGAGACGCACGTCTTCGTCGCGGTGCTGCACCACATCTGCGGCGACGGCTGGTCGCTGGCGCCGCTCTCCCGCGATCTCACCGTCGCGGTGGCGGCCAGGGCCGCGGGCGGGGCGCCGCGCTGGAGCCCGCTGCCGGTGCAGTACGCCGACTTCGCGCTCTGGCAGCGCGCCCTGCTCGGCGAGGAATCCGACTCCGGCAGCGCGCTGAGCAGGCAGCTCACGCACTGGCGCGGGGCGCTCGACGGGCTCCCGGACCAGCTCGACCTGCCGCTGGACCGCCCGCGCCCGCGCCGGCGCGGCACCGAGGGCGGCCGGGTGCCGTTCACCGTCCCGGCGGCGACCAGGGCCGCCGCGGCCGCGCTCGCCGCCGAGCGCGGGGTCAGCATGTTCATGGTGCTGCACGCGGCGCTCGCCACCCTGCTCGCCCGGATCTGCGCCACCCGCGACATCGCCGTCGGCACCCCCATCGCGGGCCGCTCCGACCCGCAGCTGGACGAGCTGGTCGGCATGTTCGTCAACACCCTGGTGCTGCGCACCGCCGTCGACCCGGCCGCCGGCTTCACCCGGGTGCTCGACCACGCCCGCGACACCGACCTCAATGCCTTCGCCAATGCCGACGTCCCGTTCGAGCGGCTGGTCGAGCTGGTCAACCCGGAGCGCACGACCGCGCGGCACCCGCTCTTCCAGGTGATGCTGGCCTACGACAACGGCCCCGAGCTCACCGTCGAGCTGCCCGCGGTGCGCACCGAGCGCATCGACCTCGATGCCGACGTCGCCAAGTTCGACCTCCGGCTGGAGGTGCACGACGGCGGTGAGGGCGCCCCGCTCACCGGCGAATTCGGCTACGCCGCCGACGTCTTCGAGCACGCCACCGTCGCGGCGATCGCGCGCCGCTTCGTCGCCGTGCTGACCGCGGCCGTCGCCGACCCCGCCCGCCCGGTCGGCGACATCGACCTGCTCGACCTCAGGGAGACCGGCCGCTTCCTGCCGCTGGCAGGCGGCCCGGCCGAGCCCGCGATCACCCTGGCCGGGCTGTTCGGCGCGGTCGCCGAGCGCGCCCCCGAGTCGATCGCGCTGCGCTACCGCGGCACCGGTCTGAGCTACGGCGAGCTGGAATCCCGCGCCAACCGGCTGGCCCGGGTGCTGGCCGGGCACGGCGCCGGACCGGAGATGGTGGTCGCGGTCGCCATCCCGCGCAGCCCGGAGGCGATCGTGGCGATCTGGGCGGTGGCCAAGACCGGCGCCGCCTACGTCCCGGTCGACCCGCGCTACCCCGCGGACCGGATCGAGCACATGCTCACCGACTCGGCCGCCGCGCTCGGGCTGACCGTCGCGCGCAGCGCCGACGGGCTGCCGCGCCGCACCCTCGCGGTGCAGGGCAGGCACCACCGGGCCGAGATGGAGTGGCTGGTGCTCGACTCCGCGGAGGTGGAGCAGACCTGCGCCGCCGCCTCCCCGCGCCCGCTCACCGACGCCGACCGCGAGCGCCCGCTGCGCGGCGCGCACCCCGCCTACCTGATCTACACCTCCGGCTCCACCGGCAAGCCCAAGGCCGTGGTGGTCACGCACGCCGGGATCGCCTCGCTCGCCGCCGAGCAGCGCTACCTCTTCGGCGTCACCGACCGCTCCCGCACGCTGCACTTCTCCTCACCCAGCTTCGACGCCTCGGTGCTGGAGCTGCTGCTCGGCTTCGCCGCGGGCGCCACCCTCGTCGTCGCCCCCGACGACATCTACGGCGGCGCCGAGCTGGCGCAGCTGCTGCGCGGCGAGCGGGTGACGCACGCCTTCGTCACCCCGGCCGCGCTGGCCACCGTGCCGGCCACCGAGCCCTTCGCCGAGCTCGGGACCGTGATCGTCGGCGGCGAGGCGGTCTCTGCCGACCTGGTGCGCACCTGGGGCGCGCGCTACCGCATGCACAACATGTACGGCCCGTCCGAGGCCACCGTTGCCGCCACCGCCTCCGCGCCCATGGTGCCCGGCGCGCCGGTGCCGCTCGGCATGCCGGTGCGCGGCATGCGGCTGTTCGTGCTGGACGGGCGGCTGCGCCCGGTCCCGCCGGGCACCCCCGGCGAGCTCTACCTCTCCGGCCCCGGCGTCGCCCGCGGCTACCTCGGCAAGCACGGCCTGACCGCCGCGCGCTTCCCGGCCAACCCGTACGGCAGGCGCGGCGAGCGCATGTACCGCACCGGCGACCTGGTGGTCGCCGACCGCACCGGCGCGCTGCGCTTCCTCGGCCGCGCCGACGACCAGATCAAGATCCGCGGCTTCCGGGTCGAGCTCAGCGAGGTCGACCACGCGCTGCGCGCCCAGCCCGGCGTCACCGCCGCGGTCACGGTGCCGCACACCGACTCCGCCGGGCACACCCGGCTCGCCGCCTACGTCACCGGCGCCGAGCACCTCACCCCCGGCGACGTGCTCTCCGGCGTGCGCGGCCGGCTCCCCGGCTACATGGTCCCCGCCTCGCTGCTGGTCCTGGACCGGATGCCGGTCACCGGCGCGGGCAAGCTGGACCGCCGCGCCCTGCCCAACCCGGTCTTCGACGCCGCCGCGGGCTCGCGCGCACCGCGCACCGAGACCGAGCGCCGGGTCGCGGCGCTCTTCGGGGAGGTGCTCGGGCAGCCGGTGACCGGCGCCGAGGACGGCTTCTTCGAGATCGGCGGCACCTCGCTGCTCGCCACCCGGCTGGTGGCCGCGCTGCACGACGAGTTCGGCGTCGAACTCCCGGTGCGTGCCGTCTTCGAGGCGCCGACGGTCGCCGATATCGCCGCCGCGCTCGCGGTCTCGCCGCGCAGCGAGCGGGAGCGGGTGACCGCGGGCCCGCGCCCGGAGCGGCTCCCGCTCGCGCTGCCGCAGCAGCGGCTCTGGTTCCTGAATCGGCTCGACCCCGCGAACAGCGCCTACAACATCGCGGTGGCGCTGCGCATCAGCGGCGCGCTCGACGTCGCCGCGCTGCGCTCCGCGCTCGGCGACCTGGTGGAGCGGCACGAGGTGCTGCGCACCGTCTTCCCGGAGGACGAGCACGGCCCGATCCAGCGCATCCTGCCCACGGTGGCGGCCACCCCGGCGCTGCCGGTGCCGGAGAACGCGGTCGACGCCGAGCACGCCACCCAGGCGCTGACCGCGCTCGCGCAGCGCGGCTTCGACCTCGGCACCGAGCCGCCGCTGCGGGTCGCGCTGCTGCGCACCGCCCCGGACGAGCACGTGCTCGCCGTGGTGCTGCACCACATCGCCGCCGACGGCGCCTCGCTCGCCCCGCTGACCCGCGATCTCGGCACCGCCTACCTGGCCCGCGCGGCCGGGAACGCGCCGAGCTGGGAACCGCTCCCGGTGCAGTACGCGGACTTCGGGCTGTGGCAGCGCGCGCGCTTCGGCGCCACCGACGACCCGGCCAGCCCGGCCGCCGCCCAGCTCGCGCACTGGCGCGCGGCGCTGGCCGACCTGCCGGACGAGCTCCCGCTGCCCTACGACCGGCCGCGCCCGGCCGAGCCCACCCAGCGCGCGGGCACCGTGCGGGTGCCGCTGCCCGCCGGGCTGCGCGCCGCGCTGGAGCGGCTGGCCAGGGAGCGCGGCGTCAGCCCGTTCATGGTGCTGCGCTCCGCGCTGGCGGTGCTGCTGCGCGGGCTCACCGGCGGCCGCGACGTCGTGATCGGCACCCCGGTCGCCGGCCGCTCCACGCCGGAGCTGCACGAGCTGGTCGGGATGTTCGTCAATACCGTCGTGCTGCGCTCGGACGTCGACCCGGACGCCGGCTTCGGCGCGCTGCTCGCCGCGGACCTGGAGTCCGAGCTGGCCGCCATGGAGCACGCCGACCTGCCCTTCGACCTGCTGGTCGCCGAGCTCGGCGCCGAGGTGCGCGGCAGCGGGCGGCACCCGCTCTTCCAGGTAGCGCTGACCGTGCAGGACGAGCCGCACCCCGACCTCGCGCTGCCCGGGCTCACCGTCACCGCGCGGGCGCTCGACATCGCCCGCGCCAAGTTCGACCTGGAGTTGCGGGCCCCGGCCGGGCTCGGCGACGAACTCGAACTGGTCTATGCCACCGAGCTCTTCGACGCGGGCACCGTCGAGACGGTCGGGCACCGGCTGCTCACCGTGCTCGCCGCGGTCGCCGCCGACCCGGAGCGCCCGGTGCACCGCATCGACCTGCGCACCGACTGGGAGCGGAGCGCGCTGAGCCCGGCGCACGGCGGCCCCGCCGACGCCCCGGTCACCCTGGCCGAGTACTTCGAGCGCACCGCCCACGAGCACCCGCACCGCATCGCCGTGCGGGCCGGGGACACCGTCCTCGACTACTTCGAGCTCGCGGAGCGGGTCAACAAGCTGGCCCGCATGCTGCGCGCCCGCGGCATCGGCTCCGGGCACCGGATCGCGCTCGGGCTGACCCGCTCCATCGACTCGGTGGCCGCCGCGCTGGCCGTGGTCACCGCGGGCGCGGCCTACGTCCCGCTGGACCCCGCCTACCCGCCGCACCGGCTGCGGCACATGCTCGCCGACTCCGGCTGCCGGGTCGGGCTCACCCGCTCCGCGCACGCGGCCGCGCTGGCCGCCGCGGACGGCGGCGGCACCGGCTGGCTGCTGCTCGACGACCCCGCGCTCACCGCCGAGCTCGCCGCGCACTCCGGCCGCCCGCTCACCGACGCCGAGCGCGACCGCCCGGCCCGCCCGGACGACCTCGCCTACGTCATCTACACCTCGGGCTCCACCGGCACCCCCAAGGGCGTCGCGGTCACGCACACCGGGCTGGCCGGGCTGGCCGCGGAGTTCGGCGCCCGCGCCGAGGTCACCCCGGACTCGCGCACCCTGCACTTCTCCACCCCCAGCTTCGACGCCGCCATGCTCGACCTGCTGCTCACCATCAACGCGGGCGCGGCCATGGTGCTCTGCCCGACCGATGTCTTCGGCGGCGACGAGCTCGGCGCGCTGCTGACCAGGGAACGGGTGACGCACTGCTTCCTCACCCCGGCCGCGCTGGCCACCGTCGACCACGAGCGCTGGCCGCTGCCCGCGCTGCGCTCGCTGATGGTCGGCGGCGAGGCGGTCGGCGCCGAGCTGGTCGCCCGCTGGGCCCCCGGCCGCCGCATGTTCGACGTCTACGGCCCCACCGAGACCACGGTGGTGGCGACCATCTCGCGCCCGCTCACCGTCGGCGGACCGATCGACATCGGCACCCCCGTGCGCGGCGCCCGCGCGCTGGTGCTCGACGACCGGCTGCGGCCGGTGCCGGTCGGCGTCCCCGGCGAGCTGTACCTGGGCGGCTACGGCGTGGCCCGCGGCTACCTGGACCGCTTCGGGCTGACCGCGGCGCGCTTCGTCGCCGACCCCACCGAGCCCGGCGCCCGGCTCTACCGCACCGGCGACGTGGTGCGCTGGACCCCCGACGGCGCGCTGCGCTACCTGGGCCGCAGCGACCACCAGGTGAAGATGCGCGGCTTCCGGATCGAGCTCGGCGAGATCACCGGCGCGCTCACCGCGCACCCCTCGGTGCGGTTCGCGCACACCGAGGTGCGCTCGATCGCCGGCGCCGACCGGATCGCCGCCTTCGTGCACCCCGCCGACCCGGCCGCCGGGATCGACGTGGAGGCGCTGCGCGGCCACGTCGCCCGCAGCCTGCCCGCGCACATGGTCCCCTCCGCGCTCACCGTGCTCGACGAGATCCCGCTGACCCCGGTCGGCAAGCTCGACATCGCGAGACTGCCGGAGCCGCAACCGCTTCCGGGCACCGGCAGCGGCCGCGCGGCCGAGACCGGCACCGAGCGGCTGGTCGCCGCCGCCATGGCCGAGCTGCTCGGCCAGGACACCGTGCGCGCCGACGACGGCTTCTTCGACATCGGCGGCAACTCGCTGCTCGCCACCAGGCTGGTCGCCCGGCTCGCCGAGCAGACCGGGGTCCGGCTGGAGGTGCGCACGGTCTTCGCCGAGCCCACCGTCGCCGCGCTCGCCGCCCGCATCGACCGCGCCGAACCGGCCGGCCGGGTGGCCCGCCCGGTCGCGGCGGTGCGTCCGGCGCACATTCCGCTCTCCGCCGCCCAGCGCCGGCTGTGGTTCCTGGACCGGTTCGAGGAGGGCGGCTCGCGCGGCGCCTACAACGTGCCGCTGGTGCTCCGGCTGCGCGGCAGCCTGGACCTGGAGGCGCTCGCCTCCGCGCTGGTCGCGGTGCAGGAGCGGCACGAGACGCTGCGCACGATCTTCCCGGAGCACGAGGGCGAGCCGGTGCAGCGCATCCTCGGGCCCGCCACCACCACCGTCCCGGTCGCCTTCGACTCGGTGCGGCCCGCCGAGGTGGTCGCGGCGATAACCCGGTTCACCGCACCGGGTTTCGACCTCGCCACCGAGGTCCCGGTGCGGGCCGCGCTGCTGCACGTCGCCGCGGGCGGGCCGATCGAGGAGTACGTGCTCGCCGTGGTGGTGCACCACATCGCGGTGGACGGCTGGTCGCTCGGCCCGCTCGCCGCCGATATCGCGATCGCCTACCGGGCGGCCCGGCTCGCCACCGCGCCGGAGTGGGAGCCGCTGCCGCTGCAGTACGCCGACTACACGCTGTGGCAGCGCGACGCGCTCGGCGCCGAGGACGACCCGGCCGCGCCCGCGCACCGCCAGCTCGCCTACTGGCGGGAGACCCTGGCCGAGCTGCCCGAGCTGCTCGCGCTCCCCGCCGACCGGCCGCGCCCGCCGGTGCCGAGCCACCGCGGCGGCACCGCCGAGGTCGAGGTGGACGCCTTCACCCACCGCGAGCTGCGGCGGATCGCCGAGCGCGGCGGCGTCAGCATGTTCATGGTGCTGCACGCCGCGCTGGCGGTGCTGCTGCACCGGATGGCGGGCACCGGCGACGTCACCGTCGGCACCCCGCACGCGGGCCGCGGCGACCGCGAGCTCGACGGGCTGATCGGCATGTTCGTCAATACGCTCGTGCTGCGCACCAGGGTGGAGCCGGGGCTGCGCTTCGACGACCTGCTCGCCCGGGTCAGGGAGACCGACCTGGACGCCTTCGACCACGCCGAGCTGCCCTTCGAGCGGCTGGTCGAGGTGCTCAACCCGGTCCGCTCGCGCTCGCACCACCCGCTCTTCCAGGTCATGCTCTCGGTGCGCAACGAGCCGGTGGGCCCGCTGGAGCTGCCCGGGCTGCAGATCGAGCCGGTCGACCTGGACGCCGGCATCGCCAAGTTCGACCTGCAGTTCACCCTCACCGAGCACGGCGACGCCGAGCCCGGCGGCATCACCGTCGGCGTCAACTACGCCGCCGACCTCTTCGACCACAACAGCGCGCTCGGCCTCGGCGAGCGGCTGGTCCGGCTGCTCACCGCGGTCGCGGCCAACCCGGCCGCCGCCGTCGGCGACCTGGACCTGCTGCACCCGGCGGAGTGGTCCGGGCTGGCCCCGGTGCACGGCGCCGAGCCCGCCCGCCCGCTCACCTTCCCCGAGGTCTTCGCCACCGCGGTCGCCGCCGAGCCGGACGCCGTCGCGCTGCGCGCCGACGGCACCGACGTCACCTACGAGGCGCTGGACCGCTGGAGCAGCAGGCTGGCCCGGCTGCTCATCCGTCGCGGCGTCGGCCCGGAGACGCTGGTCGCGCTCGGCATCGCGCGCTCGGTGGAGTCGGTGGCGACGGTGCTGGCGGTGGTCAAGACCGGCGCCGCCTTCGTCCCTGTCGACCCGCGCTACCCGGCCGCCCGGATCGCGCACATGCTCGCCGACTCCGGCGCGGCGCTCGGCCTCACCCTGGCCGCGCACCGCGACGACCTGCCGAACCTGGTCGACTGGCTGGTCCTGGACGACCCGGACACCAGGGCGGCGGTCCTCGCCTCCGAGGACAGCCCGCTGGCCGAGGCCGAGCGCCCCGCCCCGCTGCGGCTGGAGAACCCGGCCTACGTCATCTACACCTCGGGCTCCACCGGCACCCCCAAGGGCGTCGTGGTCACGCACGGCGGGCTCTCCAACTTCGCCGCCGAGCTGGCCGAGCGCTTCGACGTGCGGCCCGGCTCCCGGGTGCTGCACTTCGCCACCCCGAGCTTCGACGCCGCCATGCTCGACCTGCTCTTCGCGCTCGGCGGCGGCGCCACCCTCGTCATCGCACCGCCGGACGTGGTCGGCGGCGACGGGCTGCGCGAGGTCTTCATCGGCGAGCGCATCACGCACGCCTTCATCACCACCGCCGCGCTCGGCACCGTCGACCCCGGCGGCGTGGTCGACCTGGCGCACATCCTGGTCGGCGGCGAGGCGCTGCCGCCGGACCTGGTGACCCGCTGGGCGCCGGGGCGCAACCTCTACAACGTCTACGGCCCCACCGAGACGACGATCGTCACCGTCATCTCGCAGCCCATGGCGCCCGGCGCGCCGATCACCATCGGCGGCCCGATCCGCGGCGTCGCCGCCACCGTGCTGGATTCCCGGCTGCACCCGGCGCCGGTCGGCGTCACCGGTGAGCTGCAGCTGGCCGGCGACGCGCTGGCCCGCGGCTACCTGAACCGCCCCGGCCTCACCGCGCAGCGCTTCGTCGCCAACCCGTACGGCAAGCCCGGCGAGCGCATGTACCGCACCGGCGACCTGGTGCGCTGGCGCGAGAGCGGCGCCCCCGAGCTGCCCGGCAGGCGCTCCAGCCGGGAGATCGAGTACGTCGGCCGCTCCGACCACCAGGTCAAGATCCGCGGCTTCCGGATCGAGCTCGGCGAGATCGATGCCGCGCTGGCGAGCCAGGGCGAGGTCGACTACTCGCTCACCATCGGGCACGTCACCGAGGCGGGCGCCACCGCGCTGGTCTCCTACGTCAAGCCGCGCGCGGGCGCCGCGCCGACCGCGGCCCAGCTCACCGCGCACGTGGCCGCCCGGGTGCCGAACTACATGGTGCCGCAGGCGATCATGCTGCTCGACGAGCTGCCGCTGACCCCGGTCGGCAAGCTGGACCGGGCCCGGCTGCCGGAGCCGGTCTTCGGCGGCGCGCACGGCTACCGCGCCCCGCTCGGCCCGCTGGAGACGGCGATCGCCGCCGCCTTCGCCGAGGTGCTCGGGGTGGACCGGGTCGGCGCCGACGACGGCTTCTTCGAGCTCGGCGGAAACTCGCTGCTCGCCACCCGGGTGGTCGGGCTGCTGCGCGACGCCGGGATCGAGGTTGCGGTGCAGCAGATGTTCGGCGCGGCCACCCCGGCCGCCATCGCCGCGAGCCTCTCCGGCGGCGCGAGCATCGACCCGCTGGCCCCGCTGCTGCCCATCCGGAGCACCGGCGCCGCCGAGCCGCTGTTCTGCGTGCACCCCGCGATCGGGCTCTCCTGGTGCTACTCCGGGCTGCTCGCGCACCTGGACGCCGACCGCCCGGTGTACGGGCTGCAGGCGCCGCACGTCACCGGCGACGAGCCGTTCGGCAGCATCTCCGAGGCCGCGAACCGCTACATCGAGCACATCCGCTCGGTGCAGCCGAGCGGCCCCTACCACCTGCTCGGCTGGTCGCTGGGCGGGCTCATCGCGCACGCGATCGCGACCCGGCTGCGGCAGCAGGGCGAGGAGGTCGCGCTGCTCGGGCTGCTGGACAGCTACCGGCTCTCCGACGACCTGCTCGACCTCGCCATGCCGAGCGTGGCGGAGATCGTCGCCGAGTTCGGCGGCGTCGCCGCCGGCGACCTGGACCCGGAGCTCGACCTGGCCGGGGCCGCCGCGCTGCTGCGCGAGGAGAACGGGCCGTTCGCGGCGCTCACCGGAGAGCACCTGGAACGGCTGTACGAGGGGTACCGCGCGGGAACCGTGATGGCGCACGGTTTCCGGCCGCGGGTCTTCGACGGTGACCTGCTCTTCTTCACCGCCGCCGAGGACGAGATCAACCGCGCCGACCCGGACCGGAACGCGGCGGCCTGGCGGCCGTTCGTGGCCGGCGACATCCACGATCACGCGCTGCCGTGCAGGCACGCGGACATGACCACACCCGAAGCGCTCGCCGTGATCGGCCCGGTCCTGCGGGCCCGGCTCGGCGGCGGCGGGGGGACAGGAGAAACGATGAGTGCCCGAGCAGAGGTGAGCCGGTGAGCCTCGCCGTCGAAGTCAGCGACCTGAGCATGAGCTACGGCAAGATCCGCGTGCTCGACGGGATCGATCTGGAGATCCCGGCCGGCACCGTGATGGGGCTGCTCGGCCCCAACGGCGCGGGCAAGACCACCACCGTGCGGATCGTCACCACGCTGCTCCGCCCCTCCGCGGGCACCGTGCGGGTGGCCGGGGTCGACGTGCTCGGTGACCCCGCCGCGGCGCGGAGACTGATCGGGCTCTCCGGCCAGTACGCCGCCGTCGACGCCAACCTCACCGGCTTCGAGAACCTGCGCATGGTGGCCCGGCTCTACGGCATGTCCGGGAAGCGCGCCACCGCCCGCGCCGCGGAGCTGCTCGGCGCCTTCGGCCTGGAGCACGCCGCCGCGCGCCGCGCCGGCACCTACTCCGGCGGCATGGCCCGCCGCCTCGACCTGGCCGGCGCGCTGGTGGCGCGGCCGCCGGTGGTGGTGCTGGACGAGCCCACCACCGGCCTCGACCCGCGCGGCCGGCTCGACATGTGGCAGGTGATCGGCGACCTGGTCGACGACGGCACCACCGTGCTGCTCACCACCCAGTACCTGGAGGAGGCCGACCAGCTGGCCGACCGGATCACCGTGATCGACCGCGGCCGGGTGATCGCGCGCGGCTCCGCCGACGAGCTCAAGACCGCGATCGGCGGCGACCGGCTCACCGTCACGCTGGCCGCGGGCCAGGCCACCGCGCTGGCCAAGTCCGTGCTCGGGCAGGTCGGGCTCGGCGAGCCGCAGCACGAATCCGGCACCGACCAGGTGTCGATCGTGGTGGGGGAGGGCTCGCGCACCATGGTCGAGGCGCTGCGCCGGCTGGACGACGCCGGGGTCTGCGTGGTCGACGCCGAGGTGCACCGCCCCAGCCTGGACGACGTCTTCCTCTCCCTGACCGGCACCGCGCCCGCCGCGGAGAGCGAGCCGGAGCCCGAAACCGACGACGTTCCCGAGGAGATCCTGTCGTGACCAGCAGTACCCAGGTCCTGGAGAAGCGGGGCAAGCACGCCCGCACCGAGCCCGCCTCCGCCGCGCCCCCGGCAGCCGAGCCGGAGCCCCGCGGCCGGATCTTCCGGGACAGCGCGATCGTCGCCTACCGCAACCTGCTCACCATCCTGCGGGTGCCGACGCTGCTGGTGACCGCGACCATCCAGCCGCTCATGTTCGTCTTCGTCTTCGCCTACATCTTCGGCGCCTCGCTCGGCGGCGACCAGTACCGCGAGTTCCTGCTGGCCGGCATCTTCACCCAGACCGTCGCCTTCAACGCCGCCTTCACCACCGTCGGGCTCGCCGGCGACCTGCAGAAGGGCATCATCGACCGGATGCGGGCGCTGCCCATGTCCCGGCTCGCGGTGCTCATGGGCCGCACCCTCTCCGACCTCGTGGTGAACGTGCTCAGCCTGTTCGTCATGGTGGTCTGCGGGCTGATCGTGGGCTGGCGGATCAACGGGTCGTTCGGCGACGCCGTGCTCGCCTTCGGCGTGATCCTGCTCTTCGCCTTCGCCATGTCCTGGGTGGGCGCGCTCACCGGGCTGCTCTCGCCCACCGTCGAGGTGGCGCAGAGCGCCGGGCTGATCTGGCTCTTCCCGCTGACCTTCATCTCCTCGGCGTTCATCTCCGGGGAGACGCTGCCCGGCCCGCTGAAGACCATCGCCGAGTGGAACCCGATCACCGCGGTCTCCACCGCCGGGCGGCAGCTCTTCGACAACAGCTCGCCGCCGACCTTCATCCCGGCCACCGGCTGGGTCGCGGACAACGCGGTGCTCTACTCCATCGGCTGCTCGCTCGCCATCCTCGCGGTCGCCATGCCGCTGGCGCTGCTGCGCTACCGCAAGGTCGCGAGCCGCTAGAGCGCGTCGGCGACCGCGAGGAAGGGCGCGATCTCGGTGTCGAAGCCGACCTCGCCGCGCAGGTAGTCGACGCTGATCCCGGTCAGCTCGACCGCCAGCCGCGTCGGCGCGGTGAAGTCGGCCATCAGCCGGTGGTAGTCGTCGAGCAGCTCGGTGCAGCGGGTGACGGCGCGCAGGTAGAAGGAGAGCGCGACCGGCGCGTCCACCGCGCGAAGCATGCCGTCCAGGTCCTCCAGCCGTTCGCCGCCCAAGTTGTAGATCAGCTGCGCGAAGCCGCCGTTCTTCACCTGGTAGTCGAACTCCGCCGCCAGCAGGGTGAGATAGGCCAGGTCACGGCGGTACTCGTCGAGTTCGTCGGCATTCTCCAGCAGCTCCGCCGCCCGCTGCCCCAGCCGCTGGAGCCGCTCGTTGTACACGCTCACGATCGCCGAGCCTAGGGGACGACGAAGGCTCCCACCCGTCGCGGGTGGGAGCCTTCGTCGTGACCTGCCTCAGCCCCGGCGGCGCGTCTTCAGCAGCTCGAGCCGCTCCTTGAGCAGCTCCTCGAGCTCGTCCTTGGAGCGCCGCTCCAGCAGCATGTCCCAGTGCGTGCGCGGCGGCTTCACCTTCTTGGCCTCCTGCGCGGTGCCCTCGAGGAGCACCCCCTCCTGGCCGTTGCGGCAGAGCCAGGTGGGCGGGATCTCGGCGTCGTCGGCGAACGGGACGTCGAATTCCTCGTTGTTGTCGGTGCGGTAGCGAGCGATCCGGCGCGGCGCGAGGTCGTGGTCGCGATCGGTCTCGTAACTCACCGCTCCGAGCCTGCTGCCCCGGAGTACGCGATCTGCCATGTGTGCCTCTCCCTCGAGTCCCAGTCGTGTCGAACGTGGCCGGTGCCGCACGGTACAACGCTCGGGGACGAGCCGGTGTTCCCGGGGCAACCGGCTAACCCTTCCATGATAGTGCCTCGCTCCCGGTGCCCGCACCGCCCCGTGCCCGCACCGCGCGCTCCGGCCAAGAGTTCTCGCCGGGGCCGCCGTGCGGCTAGTGTTCTGCCCCATGCGCCGCTTGCTGTCCTGCCTGTGGTGCGGGCGGGAGATCGTCGAGTCGGAGGCCGGACGCAGGCGCCGGTACTGCCGTCAGTCGTGCCGTCAGCGCGCCTACGAACACCGGAACAGCCTCAAGGGCACCGGAATCCCGGCCGACTCGGTGGTGCTCAGCGCCCAGGAGGCGGCCGCCCTCGCCGACCGCTGGTTCGCCGCCCGCTGCGCCGCCGAGGATGTCGCGACCGCCGTCGACGAGGGCGCCGGCGCGGTCGAATTGGCCGCGCTCAGTGCGAAACTCGTGTCGCTGGCCCGGGACGCCGAGCGGCTGCGCTGAGTACCGCCCCCACCCCGAGCGCCGTCGCCGCGAGCAGCGCCGCGCCCGCCAGCAGCACCGGGCCGTCCGGGGCGGCGGGCGGCACCCCGCGCAGCGCCTGCCACAGCGTCAGCGCGAGCAGCCCGGTCCAGGCCGCCGCCAGCACCCCGACCAGCCGGGCGCGGGTGCGCTCCGCGCGCAGTGCGGGGTAGCGGTGCGCCGCGAAGGCGAGCGCGACGGCCGCGAGCAGCAGCACCTGGATGCCGTGCAGCCCGACGAAGTGCGGCACCCGCAGGTCGCCGCCGGCCGTGCTCCAGTGCGTCACCGGCAACCCGGCCGGGTCGTCGCGGACGCCCCGGTCACCGACGGTGTGGCTGCCGACCAGCTCGACGGTTCTGCCGTCCGCGGTCTCCGCATCACGCCCCCCGGTGAACCCCATGAGGTAGCCGAGCGCCATCCCGGCGACGGCGAGCACCAGCCCCGCCCTGATCGCCAGCGTGACCGGCCGATCCGCCACCCGCTGCCACAGCACCACCACCGCGATCACCAGGTTCGCCGCGAAGAGCCCGGGCACCCCGGAGGCGAAGATCAGCTGCCCCGCCGTGTTCACCGCGTCGGATTCGGTATTGAAGTGGCTGAACGTCCCGCGCGCGGCCTGCACCACCACGAATCCCACGTCCACCACGGTGGTCACCGCGAAGACGGTGCCCATCCACCGGGTCAGCCGCGAGCCGCGGTGCGGCAGGCTCAGCAGCCAGGCCAGGGTGGCGGTGTAGAGCACGAAGGCCGCGGCGAACTTCGCCGGCTTGGCCCAGGCGGGTTCGCCGCCGATCAGCCGATCGTCCACGACCAGCCCGGCCAGCGACCAGAGCAGCAGCGCGGCCATCAGCCCGCAGGCGATCAGGAGTGGGTAGTGCGGGCGCCGATCCGCGAATCCGGCCGGGAGCGTGGAGCTTTGCTCGAGCTGCGTCATGCGTCGACGGTAGGAATGCGCGGCGCCGCCCGGCCTCCCGCTCGCGGGTGATCCCGCTGTCGTACCCGGGTAGGGGTCAGCCCGCGGGGCGGTGCGCGTCCACGCCGCGCGCGGCGAGCCAGGGCAGCGGATCCAGCTTGGCGCCGTCCGGCGCGTGCACCTCGTAATGCAGGTGCGGGCCGGTGGAGTAGCCGCGGTTGCCGACGGTGGCGATGACATCGCCCGCCCGCACCGGCTGCCCGACGGTCACCAGGATGTCGTTCACGTGGCCGTAGACGCCGACCGTCCCGTCGTCCTGCTGCACCCGGACCCACAGCCCGAAGCCGGAGGCGGGCCCGGCCTCGAGCACGGTGCCGTCGGTGACCGCGGCGATCGGCGCGCCGATCGGGTCGCCGAAGTCGAGCCCGGCGTGCACGGCACCCCAGCGTGCGCCGAACAGCGAGGTCAGGCTGCCCGCCACCGGGCGAACGGTGCGCGGCCTCGCCGCCTCCACCGCGAAGCGGTGCTGCTCCTCGACCACCGCGGCGGGCACGGTCTGCGGCCGCTGCGCCTCCCACGGCGTCACGGCGGCGGCGAGCGCGGGCGGGGCGGCGGCGGGGGCCGGGTCGTGGCCGGCCACCGCGATCACCGCGAGCGCGGCGCCCACGGCGGTGGTAGCGGCGGCCGCCCGGGTTACGGTGCGGCGCGCGGATAACGAGGAGGTTACGGGCATGGCGTCGAACGTACGACAGCGCAAACCTCGGGCCGCAATCCTGTGGCAACCTTCACGGTCGGAGAAATCGCAGGTAGAAACCCTACCCTCGATCTTGGTCACGCGCAGCGCTCCCGGACGACCTGGCTTTGCGCCGCACCCCTTCCGGTTGACGGAACCGGCCGCGGGCGCGCACACTGGATTAGTGCCGACTAATGGAGTGCGCGCCATGGTCGCGCTCGCCGACCCCACCAGGCGGGCCATCTTCGAGGCGCTGCCCGCCGCCCCGCGCTCCGTCGGCGAGCTGGCCGAGCGGGTCGGCGTCACCAGCTCGGCGGTCTCCCAGCACCTGCGGGTGCTGCGCGAGGCCAGGCTGGTGCGGATGCGGCCGGACGGCAACCGCCGCCTCTACCACCTGGACCCGCGCGGCCTCGCCGACGTCAGGGACTACGTGGAGCAGTACTGGCCGAGCGCGCTCGCCGCCTACGCGGCCGCCATCGACGACGCGTGGAGCGCCGAGCCCTGACGCTCAGCCCACCCGGCGGTACGGCGCCCGCCTGCGCTCCGGCCCGATCCCGGGCCAGCGCCGCTTGCCGAGCTGCCTGTCCACCGCCTCGATGACCTCGGTGCTGCCCAGCCGGAGCAGCCCCGGGTCCGGCTCCGGCGCCTCCGGGTCGCCGCTGTCGCCCGCCCACAGCACGGCGTGCCTGCCGAGCAGGTGCGGCGGCGGGCCATCGGTGCGCGGCGAGGTCGGGCCGAAGAGCAGCACCGTCCTGGTCCCGAAGGCGGTGGCCAGCTGCGCCGCCCCGGTATCGCCGCAGACCAGCAGCGCGGCCTCGGCCACCGTGGCGGCGAACTCCAGCAGGGTCTGCGTACCCGCGAGCACCTGCCCGATCGGCAGCCCGGCGCGGGCCGCGATCCGCAGCGCGAGCTCGCGCTCGTGCTCGTCGCCGGTGAGCACCACCTCCCGGTCCAGCACCAGCAGGTGCCGGACCACGGCGGCGAACCGGTCGGCGGGCCAGCGCCGGGCCGGGGCGCCCGCGCCGACGTGCACCACCACGCAGTCCCGCCTGCTCACCGTCGAGACCGGCGGCACCAGCCCCAGATTGCGCGGATCGGCGGCGATCCCGCCCCACTCCAGCAGCGCGCACCAGCGATCCACCCGGTGCGTCAGCGGATCCCACTCCGGGCCGTCCCACTGCGGCAGCGCGGCGCTGCGGTAGGTGAGCAGCCGGTCCGGGCCGGTCCCGGCCAGCGCGCGGAGGCTCGCCGGGGCCGGGCGGTGCAGGTGCACCGCGAGGCCGGGGCGCGGGCCGTCCCAGCGCAGCTCGCCGCCGGGGCCGGTGGGGGCGATGGCGTCCACGGAGGCGATCAGGTCGACGATCGGCTTCAGCCTGCGCGGCGCGGCCAGCACCAGCTGATCGTCCGGCCTGGCCCGGCGCAGGGCACGCAGCGCGGGGACCGCGGTGAGCAGCTCACCGATCCCGCCTGCCTGCGCCGCGAGTACAACCGCCACCTGAGAAGTCCCCTCGTTCCACCGTGGTCGCCGGACGGCTCCGGTGCGGGAAAGCGGAGCCGCCGGGCCGAAGTCACTCGCACCCGAATACCCGCCGCCGCCTTCGGGTAAACGCCGCCGCCGGGCCGCGGATCACGGAACGAGAAACTCCCGGCAAATCTGCGCGGCGCCTTGCGACAACGGGCATAACATCACGTCATGACGACTACCGAAGCGGTCGGCGGCCCGGCTCGGGCCCTCGCGCGCGCCGCCTGGCAAACCATTCTCGTCACCGGAATCCTCTCGGTGATCCTCGGTGTGCTCATCCTGGTCTGGCCGCACGCCACGCTCGCCGTCGCGGGGGTGCTCTTCGGCATCTACCTGGTGGTGAGCGGGGTACTGCAGCTGCTCGCGGCCTTCGGCGCGCCCGCGAGCACCGGGCTGCGCGTGCTCGCCTTCATCAGCGGCGTGCTCTCGATCGTGCTCGGCGTCTTCTGCTTCCGCGACGAGATCGCCTCGCTGCTGCTGCTCGGCATCTTCATCGGCATCGGCTGGCTCTTCCGCGGGATCGGCGCCGTCATGGCCGCCGTCTCCGACCCGAACCTGCCCGGCCGCGGCGTCCAGGGCTTCTTCGGCGTGATCACCGCGCTCGCCGGGGTGGTGCTGGTGATCTGGCCGGTCGGCTCGGTGGCCACGCTGGCCTGGGTGGCGGGGATCTGGCTGGTGGTGATCGGTCTGCTGGAGATCGCCACAGCGTTCGGCGTCAAGCGCGACAGCGCGCGCTCCGCCGCGTTGCACGACGCTCTGTAGTAGATGTGCTCCGCGTCAACTAGGCTGCGTATCCATGGATTTCGTCTACAAAGTGCTCGTCGTCGCGCACCTGCTCGGGATGGCCGCTGTGGTCGGCGGCTGGGTGGCGTGCCGCCCCGAGGTGAACTCGGTGATGGTGTGGGGCGCCCGCGCCCAGCTCGTCACCGGCATCGTCCTGGTCGGGCTGGCCGAGTCGATCGACTCGCTCGGCAAGGACCCGAACATGGTCAAGATCGGGGTGAAGCTCGTGATCGCCGTCGCGGTCGCCGGCTTCGCCGAGGTCGGGTACGCCGATCCCGAGCGCGGGAAGCGGGTCGCCTGGATGTCGGACGCGGCGGGCGGGCTCGCCGTGGTCAACGTCCTGGTCGCCACGCTCTGGAGCTGAGCCCGGATGCCGCCCCCGCCGGCCCGGCGGGAGCGGCGCCCGTTCCAGCGCTCGAAGAGCGGCTGCCCCAGGCAGCCGCCGGGGGCAGGCACGCCGGCCCGTCCAGCTCCGCAGACCCCGGGTTGCCCGGCCCGCCGCCGCCGCCGCCCCGGACCCGACGAAGGCCCCGCGCAACGGCGCGACGGGCGTCCTCCGATCCGGCGCGGCGGCAATCTTGCTACCGCGTGTGAGAGATCAACGCGCCGCGGACCTCCGCAGCGGCTCGGCCTGGCCGCGCAGCGGGGAGAGCTGCGGCCGCTTGGCCGTCACCCGATCCCCGGTCGAGATGCCGCGCGCCCGGCGCACCAGCCACGGCACCATGTGCACCGTCGCCCAGCGCATCTCGTCGAACACCTGCTCACCGCGCCGCTGCCGCACCGGCGGCAGCGGCTGCCGCCACGACCCGTCCGCGCCGGGCACCCGCAGCGCCTCGGCCACCGCCCGCGCCACCATCTCGTGCCCCAGCGGGCTCAGGTGCAGCCGGTCCTGCGCCCACAGCAGCCGATGCGCGGCCACCGGCACCGGCTCGAAATCCACCAGCACCGCCTCGTAGCGCGCCGCCAGCTCCCGGATACCGGCATTGAACTGCCGGATCCGCCCCGCCAGCGGCCGCACCACCGGCGCGATCGCCCCGATATCGGGGAAGGTGAAGGTGACCACCGTCGAACCGGCCGCCCGGAACGGCTCGATCAGCGCCGCCAGATCGGCGAGCAGCGCCTCCCGGTCGAAGCGCGGCCGGATCAGATCGTTCAGCCCCGCGAGCACCGCGGCCAGATCCGGCTGCATGGCCAGCGCCGGCTCCAGCTGCTCCGCGCGGATCTGCCCCGCGCGCCTGCCGCGGATCGCCAGATTGGCGTAGCGGAACTCCGGCGCCTCGCCGCCGAGCATGTCGGCGAAGCGATCCGCCCAGCCCCGCAGCCCGCCGGAATCGTCGGGGTCGCCGACCCCCTCGGTCTGGCTGTCCCCGATGGCGACGAAGCGCGTGTAGCACTGCACGTCCCGAGGCTAGGAGCACCGGATGAACAGGCGGTTTACCCATAGGGACGGTCAGTCGTCGTGTGCTGGGTCACACGGTTGTGATTCGGCCCGGTTTGCACCGCTCTGACCTGGGCATTCCCTGTGTCCACCAGGCGATTTGACGTTGCGTTTTCCGCCGCGTAACTTATTCAACGTCAGAGCGACACGGACACCGACCCGGGAGACCGGGACACGAGGTTGGACGGTTGAGCGCCTGGTGGTTGGCTGGCCTGGTTGACATCTTGGATGTTCGGGTTTAGCCTGGAACAGTTGCCCTACGGAAGAACCGGTTGAATGCCGGTGTCGGATGTTGGTGCGTGTGTTCTTTGAGAACTCAATAGTGTGTCGATGAATGTCAGTGCCAAAGATTATTTGGTGCCCGGCTTCTTGCACCCCCGTGTGAGGGTC
>NZ_JBFAHY010000005.1:0-501263 GCF_040654395.1 Nocardia sp. NPDC050697 | reverse complement strand
CCGGCTGATCCGGAGTCGGACGAATGCAATCGACCGGGCACTCGGAGACGCAGCTCGCGTCATTGCAACAACGCTGCGTGATTACGTAGGCCATGCGCTCGCTCCTCGTGTCCGTGCCGAGACGGGGCACCCCGGCGGGTGACGCCTCTCATTCTGCACGAATGTGGTTCTCGACGCGAGAGCATGACATTCTCGTCAGGGTCTGTCGAATCCGGCGGCGGTGAAGACCGGGCCGGCCTGCTCGGAGGTGACGAACTGGACGAACGCCGCCGCGGCGACGGCGTTCGGGGCCGCGGCGAGCGGCGCGATGGGGTAGTCGTTGACGGCGCTCGCGGCCTCGGGGAACTCGATACCCTGCACCTTGTCGCCCGCCGCCCGCACATCGGTGCGGTAGACGAGCGCGGCGTCGACCTCGCCGAGCGTGACCTTGGTGAGCGCCGCCTTCACGTCGGCCTCGCGGGTATCCGGCTGCGGGGTGATGCCCGCCTGCTGGAAGACGGTGGCCGCGGCGGCCCCGCAGGGCACCTGCTCCGCGCAGAGCGCGATCTTGGGCTCGGCCCTGCCGAAGTCGGCCAGCCCGGCGATCTTGCCGGGATTGCCCGCCGGGACGGCGATCTCGAGCCGGTTGCGGACGAAGGTGACCGGCTCGACGGTCACGTCCCCGCCGTCCCGCACCTGCTGCATGTTCCTGGGCGCCGCGGCGGCGAAGACGTCGGCGGGGGCGCCCTGGCCGATCTGCTGGGCCAGCGCGGAGCTCGCGCCGAAGTTGTAGACCACCCGCACCCCCGGGTGCGCGGCCTCGAACTGCTCGCCGAGCTCGGTGAAGGTCTCGGTGAGCGAGGCGGCGGCGAAGACGGTGACGGTGCCGGAGACGGCGTCCGCCGCCGCGGGCTCGGCGTCGTCGGTGCCGCACCCGGCGACCACGGCAACCGCGGCGACGGCGGCCCCCAGCTTGCGCAACATGTCCGACCTCATCCTGTCCGGCGGCAGAGCCGCAGATACGAAACAAGAGACATCTTATCGGCGCATCCACTGGAACGAGCGGCCAGAAGATCCGCGGCTGCGCTGTGCCGAACCGTCAACGGCGGTCGTAGAGTCGATGCGGTGACGATCGAGATCGAGGTGGCGGCGAGCGAGGCCGAGGTCGAGGCGGCGGCCGAGGTGTTCCGGGTCGCCATGGTCGGCATCCCGCCGCGGCGGGTTCCGGCGAGCGAGGTGAACGAGCCCGGCCGCACCCTGCTGGCCAGGGTGGACGGCGTACCGGTCGGCACGGCGACCGCCTACACCGGCGGGCTGGTGGTGCCGGGCGGCGCGCGGGTGCCGCACGCCGGGGTCACCCGGGTGGGGGTGCTGCCGACGCACGCCAGGCGCGGTATCGTGCGCGCGCTGATGCGGCGGCAGCTCGCCGATATCGCCGAGCGCGGGGAGGTCGTGGCCGGGCTGCGCGCCACCCAGGGCGGCATCTACGAGCGGTTCGGCTACGGCGTCGCCAGCCGCTCGGCCGCGGTGCGGGTCGACACCGCCGCGGCCCGGCTGCGCCCGACCCTGCCCCCGTCCGGGCCGGTGCGCTACGCCGAACCGGCCACCTCCTTCGAGACGCTCGCGAAAATCCATGCGCGGCTCGACCTCTCGCGTCCCGGTGAGATCGACCGTTCCCCGTACTGGTGGCGCACCCGCGAGCTCTTCGACAGCGGCGATTCGCACGTCGTGCTGCACGGCGAGCCCGGCGCCGAGGACGGCTTCGTCCGCTACCGCGCGGTCGACACCGCCGACTGGCCGCGCAGCACCGGCCGCGCGGTGCGCGTCGGCGACCTGGTGGCGGGCTCGCCGGTGGCGCTGCTCGGGCTGCTCCGCCACCTCTTCGCGCTGGATATCGCGCACCGCGTCGAATTCCCCCTGGTGGCCACCGATTTCCCGCTCGCGGAGCTGGTGACCGACGCGCGCGCGGTCACCGTCACCGGCATCGGGGACGAGACCTGGTTACGCCTGGTCGACGTGCCCGCCGCGCTGTCGAGCCGCGGCTACGGCCCCGGCGAACCGGTGCTGCTCGGCATCACCGACCCGATCCTGCCCGGCAACTCCGGCACCTACCGGGTCGGCGCCGGGGAAACCGCCCGCACCGACGCGGAACCCGAGCTCACCGCCGACGTCTCGGCGCTCGCCGCCGCCTACCTCGGCGGCACCCCCTGGCGGCACCTCGTCCTCGCCGGCCGCGCCACGGAGCGCGGCCCCGGCGCCGCGGCGACCGCCGACGCGCTCTTCGGCACGCCCGCACCGCCGTTCAGCGGCACTTTCTTCTAGGCCCGTCCGACGGCTCGACACCGGCCGCCTCGCGGCAGCGCGCGCCCGGCCGCCGCGACAGCCTCTACTCCGGCGGCGTCCGCACCGCGATCTCGCCGCTGAGCGTGTGCCCGTCGAGCAGCTTCAGCCGGTCGCCGCTCCAGAACTTGCCCGGGTCGTACCAGTCCGGGCTGCGCTCGGCGCCGAGCAGCCCCATGGCCTGGTAGGTGGCGGCCACGATCTCCGCGCAGTACGCGTTCTCCACCTCGCTCGCCTTCGGCGGCCGGGAAGACCGGCGCGGCAGCCGGACCCGGCCGCGGAACCAGCGCGCGGTGAGCGTCGCGGTCGAGGGGAAGGGGGTGCCGTTCAGCCGGGCGATGGCGCGCAGCGCGCCGTCCTCGCGCTCCCGATCGGCGGGCGGCTCCAGCTGCCGCAGCCACGCCTGCTGGCCGTAGCGGTTCGCCCACACCAGCACCGCGTCGCGCAGGTTGTGCAGCTGGGCGCCGCGGTGCGCGGTGCCCGACCACATGTCCGGCAGCGAGCGGCCCAGCTCGGCGTGCCAGATCAGCGCCGGTAGGTCGTCGATCGCGACCGCCATGCCGACGTGGTTCACCGGAGCATTGGTCAGCGTCCGGATCATCCGATCGGCCGTGGAATGACCACGGAACAACCAGATGTCACCTGTCCTGGTGATCTCGACAGCCCGATCGAGATCGATGTCCACACCCGCCATACCCGTAGCCTAGGCGGTATGAGGTGGTGGAAGGTGTTGGGTTTGGCGGGCGCAGCGGGCGTTGTGGCCACCGGCGCGGTCGTGGTGCGCGGCGAGCGACGCCGCCGCGCCTACACCCCGGACCAGGTCAGGGAGCAGCTGCACAGCCGGTTCGCGCAGGCGGCGGCGGTGGAGGCGGCGCCGCCGCCCGCCGCGGAGTCGCGGCTGGCGAAGGCGCGGACGGCGATCCGCCGCCGCTTCCGCCGCTAGCGCGTCGCGAATTCGACGAGCCGGGCGGAGACCGGCTCGGGTGACCCGTCCCGGCGCGAATCCGGGTCGGCGGTGACCAAGTCGAGGTGGTTGTAGCCGGCCAGCTCGATCCTGGTGTCGAGCGGGCTGCCCGAGTCCGGCAGCGGAATGCCGCCGCTGCCCTGCAGGGTCAGCATGGGCAGGGTGTTGATGCCCTGCGGGTGCAGGTGATGCGCGGTGATCGAGGGCGCGGTGGTCTGCTGCAGGTCGAAGGCGATGCGGGAGGGGAAGTACCACTCGGTGAAGTCGAGCGGCGGTTCGCAGAGGGTGCGGGCCAGCTGGGCGATGGAGGTGACCTCGCTGCCGGGGTTGGTGTAGGGGGAGGTGCCGGGGGTGACCTCGTCCCAGTCCAGCCAGCGGTAGACGGTGTCGGGGGCGTAGCGGGTCGGCGAGACCTTGGGGGCGTCGCCGAAGCCGCCGAAGCCGAGCGGGCCCCGGGCGATGGCGTCCGGCAGCGGGAAGTCCTTGGGGCCGATCGGGCCGCCGGTGACGAAGCCGGTGCTGGCCTGGAGGAAGCCGAGCGGCTGCGAGTTGTCGTCCAGCAGCGCGCCGAGCACCGCCTCGTTGCTGGCGGTGAGGTCGCGGGCGTCGGGGGAGCCGGTGAGGAAGGCGGCGGCGTTCTGCGAGAGCAGGGTGCGCAGGGTGAGGTCGATATTGGGGTTGTCAGGGAGGCGGCTGACCAGGTCGTTGACGCCATCGGGGGCGAGCCGCGCGGCGAGCCCGGCGAGCGCGAGCAGGTTGGTGGTCTCCGGGTTGATCACGGCGGGCAGCCGGAGTACCGGCAGCGCGGTGTCGAGTTGCAGCGAGAGGTTCTCCACGCCGCCCGCGATGCCGGGCGGGATGGCGGGGATGTCGATGCCGCGCAGCCCGAGCCCGACCCGGATCACGGTGTCCAGCGCGAACCAGCCGCCGCACTGGTTGTAGCCGGCATCGTCGGTGGTGGCCGGGTTGCCGTCGAAATCCCAGCCGGCGAAGTAGCCGGTGACGAAGCCGCCGAGGGAGTGCCCGCCGCACAGCAGCTTGCGCTGCCGCAGCTGCTGGTCGGGGAGCTCCAGGCGGAGCAGGTCGTACTGGTCGCGCAGGGTCTGCTCCAGGCCCTGGTCGCGCAGCCAGTCGGTGGCGGCACCGTCGGCGTAGCCGGCGAAGCGGCGGCCGTCCACCTCGGCGCCGGCGAAGTAGTAGTTCGTGGCGGTGCCGAAGTCGCCCGCGGCGAGCGCCGCCCTGGTGCCGGTGTGGTCCTCCAGGCAGTTGGAGCGCCGGTCCAGTGCCCAGAACTCCAGGTGGATGCCGAAGCGCGCGGCCAGCGCGACGGTATTGCGGGCGACGCTGTCGAAGGCGCCCGCGCCCTCGAAGATCCCGGGCTGGGCGACCAGGATGCGGTCCGCGGCCGCCGGGTCGCTTGGCCCCGACGCGGAGCGCCAGCGCAGGTAGGAGAGCTGGTCGCAGGCGGGCGGGTGCGGGAGCGCGGTGGGCGGCAGCGGGACGTCGCGGGTGACCACCGTGGAGATCACCGAGGTCACCGGCGAACTGGACGGGTACCCGGTTTCGGTGCGCCCCGGCTCCGCCGCCGCCGGTGCCGCGCCCGCGGCCGAAATCCCCACCAGCAGCGCGCACACCGCGCTCGCCACTCGACCCCGCATCGTCGCTGTCCCTTCGGCCGTGATCCGCACATGCAACCCCGGAAGGCGGTGCCATCGGACGGTACCGCCCCGGGATGATCCGGATTCACAAAGGCGCCCGGTCGATCGCTGTGAAGCGGCACAGGGGTTCGTGCGTGAGAATGGCTGGGAGTTAGCCGATGGATCGAGGAGCAGCATGGCCGAGCGTGTGCAGGGACCGCCCCGGGACCGCTTCGGCCCCCGGGTCGAGCGGCCGGACGGCGTCGACTTCCCCTACTACGCGGGCGAACCGATCGGGCTCGGCGCCCGGCAGTGGGTGCTGGCCTGGCTCTCGGTGGCGGTCGGGTTCGCCGCGCTGGTGTTGCTGCCGCAACCGGACAGTATCGCCGCGCTGCTGCCGCGCGCGCTCTTCGTGGTGCTCCCGCTGGCGGTGCTCGCGGTGCTGGCCCGGCCGTACTGGTCGGCGCTCTTCCGGCCGGTGCGCGGGCGCGACGTGCTCACCATGGTGGGCTTCGGGGTGCTGAACGTGGTGGTCAGCTCGGTGCTCGGGCTCCTGGTCGCGGCGGTTTTCGGCGCGAACGCCAACCCGGCCACCGACGGCATCGAGGGCGCGGGGGAGGTGCTGGCGTTCTACCTCGGCACCGGAATCCAGCTGGTCGGCGAGGAGCTGTTCACCGTCATCCCGTTCCTGGCGCTGCTCTACTTCCTCACCCGGCGCGGGGCCGTCTCCAGGAAGACCGCGATCGCGGTGGCCTGGCTGGCGACGGCGGTCTGGTTCGGCGCCGCGCACCTGCCCACCTACGACTGGAATTTCGCGCAGTGCTTCATCGTGATCGGCGGTGCCCGGCTGGTGCTCACGCTGGCCTGGATCCGCACCAAGAACCTGTGGGTCTGCTCGGGCGCGCACATCCTCAACGACTGGGTGCTCTTCACCCCGAGCGTGCTCGCCGCGGCGGCGCTCGGCTGAGCGATGAATCCGCGGGGGCCGCACCGTCGAATACAACGCAGCCCCCGAGCAGAGGAGTCACCGTGCCCGAGACCAGGACCGTCGCCACCGCAGGCGCCACCATCACCTACGACGTGCACCCGGGGTCCGGCTCCGGGCCCGCGCTGTTCGTTCTCGGCTCGCCCATGGAGGCGGCGGCATTCGGCGCGCTCGCCGGGTACTTCGGCGACCGCACCGTGCTCACCTACGACCCGCGCGGCGCCGGCCGCAGCCCGCAGGACGAGCCCGGCGCCGAGGTCGACCCGGCGCAGCACGCCGACGACCTGCAGGCGGTGCTCACCGCGGCGGCGCTCGGGCCGATCGATGTCTTCGCCACCAGCGGCGGCGCGGTGAACGCGCTGGCCTGGATCGGCAGGCATCGGCCGGAGCCGGTGCGGACGCTGGTCGCGCACGAACCGCCGGTCGCGCAGTTCCTGCCGGATCGGGACGAGGTGAACGCGGTGTGCGCCGATATCTACGCCACCTACCAGGCGAAGGGGGAGGGGGCGGCGATGGCGAAGTTCATCGCGCTGGTCTCGCGGCAGGGGCCGCTGCCCGCCGGGTACGCGGCTGCCCCGGGGCCGGACCCCGCCGCCTTCGGGCTGCCGGACACCGATGACGGCGTGCGGACGAATCCGCTGCTCGGGGTGAACATGCGCGGCTGCGGGCGGTACGAGCACGACCTGGACGCGCTGCGCGCCGCGCCCACCAGGATCGTGCTCGCCTCCGGCGCCGATTCCGGGGGCGAGCTGGCCGCGCGCGGGGGCGAGACCTTCGCCGCCGCGGGCGGTTTCGAGCACGTGCTGCTGCCGGGCGGGCACATCGGGTTCCTCGGCGGGGAGCACGGGGAGTCCGAGGCTTTCGCGCGCGCCCTGCGCGACGTCCTCGCGCAGTGAGTCCTTGCCGCGACGCTGCGGTACCTGCTCGCGCGCTGAGCCCGGCACCCTCGTAGCCGCCGCCCCGCGCGCTGAGCGTGCCCGGCTCGTAGAGTCGACCGGCATGGAGACTCGTCGGCTCGGCGGCGACGGCCCCGACCTCTCGGTGGTCGGGCTCGGCTGCAACAACTTCGGCATGAAGCTGGATCTCGCGGCGGGCGCTGCGGTGATCGAGGCCGCGCTGGACGCCGGGGTCACGCACTTCGACACGGCGGAGATGTACGGCGGGGGCGGCTCCGAGGAGATCATCGGCGCCACGCTCGGCGCCCGGCGCGACGCCGTGGTGCTCGCCACCAAGTTCACCCCGCGGCCGCGGGACGAGCCGTACCGGCCCGGCATCCTGCGGGACCGGATCGTCGCGGCCTGCGAGGCGAGCCTGACCCGGCTCCGCACCGACCGCATCGACCTCTACTACCAGCACTACCCCGACCCGGCGGCGCCCGTCGAGGAGGGGCTGGCGGCGCTGGACGACCTGGTGCGGGCCGGCAAGGTGCGGTATTTGGCCTCGTCGAACGTCTCCGGTGCGCAGCTCGTCGCCGCGGCGCGGGCCGCCGAGCGGTCCGGTGGCGCGCGGTTCACCGGCACCCAGGTGGAGTGGAGCCTGCTGGTCCGCGAGGTGGAGCGCGAGGTGGTGCCCGCGGCGCGGGCCGAGCACCTCGGCATCGTGCCGTACTTCCCGCTCGCCTCCGGGCTGCTCACCGGGAAGTACCGGCGCGGCGCCGATTTCCCGCCGGGGTCGCGGTTCGCGCTGGCCGCCCGGTTCGCCGACCGGTACGCGGCCGACGAGAACTTCGAGCGGGTCGAGCGGTGGACCGCGTTCGCCGCCGAACGCGGGCATACGCTGCTCGAGCTGGCCATCGGCTGGTTGCTCGCGCAGCAGCCGGTGAGTTCGGTGATCGCGGGCGCCACCACCCCGGAACAGGTGCGGCAGAATGTCGCCGCCGCGGCATGGCGGTTGAGCGCGGAAGACCTTGCCGCGCTGCCGTAGCGGGTGTCAGTGGTGCGGGGGCTCGCCGGTGACGAGGTGGCCCGCGTGGTTCAGCCCCTCGCTGATGAGCCGGGACAGGTGCCCGCCGTGCAGGCGGTAGATGACCCGCCGCCCCTCGCGCCTGGTGTCGACCAGCCCGGTGAAGCGCAGCTTGGCCAGGTGCTGGCTGACCGCGGTGCGCGAGGCGCCGGACGCCTCGACGAGGGTCGAGACATCGGCCTCGCCCCGGCTGAGCAGCCAGAGCAGGTGCAGGCGGGTGGGTTCGGCGAGCATCTGGTAGACCCCGACCGCCGCGTCCAGCCGGGCCCGGTCCGGCGCGACCGGATGGCTCAGGCTGGCGTCCGGCTGCGGATCGGGCACGGTGCTCACCTCTTCCCGGTGACGGCCGGAGCCCGCGCGGCGGGTCGGCGGGCCGGCCACAGGCGGACGGCCGTGATGGTGGCGAGTGTAGCGACGAGGGTGAGCGCGGCCGCCGCGAACGCGTGTCCGGCGAGTGCGCCCGCCCAGCCCGCCAGGGGGTAGGTGAGCAGGTAGCAGGCGTGGGAGAGGGAGAACTGGGCGGTGAAGACGGGGGCGCGCTCGTCCTCGGCGGTGGTGTCGCGGATGAGCCGGGCCGCCGGGGTGGCGATGAGTGCGGTGCCCGCGCCGAGCAGGGTCCAGGCCGCGGCCAGCGTCGCCCAGTGCACTCCGGTCAGGAGCAGGACCGTGCTGCCCGCCAGTGCGCCGACGACCGTCGCCGCTCCGGCGAGCACGACCGTGCGATCCCGATCCCGGCTCCGGAGCAGCGCGGGCAGGAGCAGCGCCACCAGCATGGAACCGGCGCCGAAGCAGCCAAGCGCGACGGCGACGCCGGTATCGCCGCCGCCGAGCGGACCGCGCACGTAGACGACGGTGTTCACCAGGACGAGCGCGGTCGCCGCCGCGACGACGGCATTCAGTGCGAGCAGCCCGGCCAGCGGCGGCCGCGCCACCATGACCGCGGCACCCGCGCCGATTCGGGTGCGCAGCGGGGTGTTTCGCTCCGGAACGGGCAGCGCGGGTAGCGCGGTGCCCGCCACCAGCACCGCCGAACCGAGGAACCCGAAGACCGTGCCGACGAAGAGCGCGTTGTACCCGAGCACGGTGAGCGCAGCGGCCGCGAGCAGCGGCGAGAGCACCGCCTCCAGGTCGTAGGCGAGCCGGGAGAGCGAGAGCGCGGCGGTGTACTCGCCCGGCCGCGGCAGCACCGCCGGAATGATCGCCTGAAAGGCCGGGGTGAAGGTCGCCGATGCCGCCTGCAACACCGCGATCAGCACATACACCTGCCATACCTGCCCGGCGAACGGCAGCAGCAGCGCCACCCCCGCCCGCAGCGCATCCGCCGACACCAGCAGCACCCGCCGCGGCACCCGCTCGGTGCACGCCGCCACCACCGGCGCCACCCCGACATACGCCACGATCTTGATCACCAGCGCGGTCCCGAGCACCACCCCGGCCGACGGACCGGCCAAGTCGTAGGCGAGCAACCCGAGCGCCACCGTCAGCAACCCGGTGCCGGCCAGCGCCACCACCTGCGCGAGGAAGAGCCGCCGGAACGTCCGGTCACGAAGCGGAGCAAGCACTCATCCACTATATGTGCGCACAAGCGCACATGGTGGCTACCGGCAGCTGCCATGATGGAGCGCATGGCCGAACGCACCCCGACCAGCCACGAGCGCGCGACCGGGCGACCCTGGGACGCCTCCTACCGCGACGGCCCCGCCCCCTGGGACTTCGGCGGCCCGCAACCGGCGGTGGTGCGGCGCGCGGAGCTGTTCACCGGCCCGGTGCTCGACGCCGGCTGCGGCAGCGGGGAGAACGCCCTCTTCCTGGCCGGACGCGGCCTAGCGGTGCTCGGCGTCGACGTGGCGGAGACCGCCCTGGCGCTGGCCAGGGAACGCGCGGCCGAGCGCGGCCGCACCGCCGAGTTCGCGACCGCCGACGCCCTGCACCTGGAGAAGCTGAACCGCACCTTCCCCGAGGTGCTCGACTGCGGCCTCTTCCACACCTTCGACACCGCCGAGAGACACGCCTACGCGACGAGTCTCGCGGCGGTCACCGAGCGGACCCTGTTCCTGCTGTGCTTCGCCGACGAGGGCGACGACCCCGGCCCGCACCCGGTCCCCCGGGCCGACCTGGCCGCCGCCTTCAGCGCGGAGTCGGGCTGGCGGATCACCGCGGTGGAACCGGATCGGCTCATGACCCGGTTCCACGAGCACGGCGCCGCCGCCTGGTTCGCGACGATCGAGCGGGTCAGGCGGGGGTGAAGCGCGCGGGCAGCGATTCCAGCCCGCGGATCACCACGTTCGGCTTGTAGACCGGCGCGTCGTCGCGCAGTTCGATCTCCTTGACCTTGCGCAGCACCACGTCGAGCAGCACCTCCATCTCCAGCAGCGCCAGCGGGGCGCCGAGGCAGTAGTGGATGCCGAGGCTGAAGCCGAGGTGCTTCCTGGCGGGGTTCTTCGGGTCGGAGTAGCGGGCGACGTCGAGCCGGTCGCCGTCCGGGAAGACCGCGTGGTCCCGGTTCGCCGAGTTGATCAGGATGACGACGCCCTCGCCCTGCTCGAACTCCCGGCCCGCCACCGTGATCGGCCGGGTGGCCGCGCGGGTGGTCATCTGCACCGAGGGCTCCATGCGCAGCAGCTCGTCGGGTGCCGTCTGGGTGAGTTCCGGGCGGGCGCGGAGTGCGGCGATCTGGTCCTGGTTCCGCATGAGCTGCAGCATGCCGGTGCCGATGAGGTTGGCGGTGGTCTCGTGCCCGGCCACGAAGGTGGTGATGCAGGTGGCGAGCAGCTCCTGCTCGGTGAGCACGTCGCCGCGGTCCTCCACCTGGGAGAGCGCGCTGAGCAGGTCGTCCTTCGGGTTCGCGCGGCGTTCGTTCAGCAGCTCCCGGAAGTACCCCATGAAGCCGCGCGACCCGGCCGAGCGGGCGGTCAGCGCCTCCGGGGGCAGCGTGTAGTCGTGGTCGAAGCCGCGCGCCAGATCCTGCGACCAGCGGTGCACCTGGTCGTAGGCCTCGTGCGGCACGCCGATCAGCTCGCAGGCGATGATCAGCGGCAGCGGGTAGGCGACCTTCTCGATCAGGTCGAACTCGCCCGCCGCCAGGCAGTCGTCGACCAGCTGCTCGGTGAGCTCCTCGATGCGCGGGCGCAGCCTGGTCACCATGCGCGGGGTGAAACCCTTGGTGACCAGGTTGCGCAGCCGGGTGTGGTCCGGCGGCTCCATCCACAGGAACGAGGTGGGCAGCTCCTCGGGGGCATCCTCCGGCTTGACCGTGGGGTGCATCATCCCGGCCTCCTCGGCGTGGCTCCACGCGGTGGTGGAGAGCACCGCGGCGCAGTCCTCGTAGCGGGTGAGCACGTAGTGGCCGAGCGGGGTCTGATGCATCGGCCCGGCCTCGCGCAGTACGCGCGCGGCGGCGTAGGGGTCGGGGCGCCCTTCCGGGCCGAACAGGTGGGCGATGGCGTTCTCGATCGCGGAATCCTGCTCCGCGACCACCGTTGTCGAGTCCATGGGTCCCTCCGGTGTCGTTCGGTTGTGGTGACCGGCCGCGGCGCTGCGGCCGGTCACCCGGTCGGCTCGCTCGCGCCGTTCGCGCTGCGGGGCAGCAGGATCCGGCGGGCGAGGGCGGGCCGCAGCAGCGCCGCGGGCGGGTCGACGAGGTTGCCGACGCGCAGGAAGGCGCGGGCCACCACCGGGTCGGCGTGCGCGGCGCGGTGGGCCCGCGCCACATAGGCATTGGTGAGCCGGGTGCGTGCCGTGCGCTGTCCGCGCACGCCCGGGTTCGCGAGGTCGGAGCCGGCGGAGAGGCGCCAGGCGACGTCGACAACCGCGCTCGCCGCCGCGTAGAACCGGGCGGGGAGGGCGGGATCGGGCGACCGGCGTGCGGCGGTGGCCAGGCAGCCCCGCAGCACCAGCGCCTGCTGCGCGGCCACCGCCATGCCCTGCGCGTACAGCGGGTTGAAGCTGCACAGGGCGTCGCCGATGACCAGGAAACCGGCCGGGACGGTGCGCAGCCGCTCGTAGCGGCGGCGCAGCGGGGAGCGGAAGCGGTGCGGGGTGATCTCGCCGAGCGGCTCGGCGCCGGCGACGAGGGCGTGGATGTCCGGCGCCGCGAGGGTGGCGGCGAAGGCGGTGAAGCCGGGGAGGTCGGTGGGCGGGTGGTCGCCGAGCATGCCCGCCAGGGTGACGTGCCAGCGGTCGCCCTCGACCCGGATGGCGCCGCCACCGCGGCCGTCCGGGCCGGTCGAGACGATCACCGAGGAGTGGTTGTCCAGCTGGCCCTCGGTGCGTGGGAAGAGGGCGGAGGCGTAGCCGAGGTCGACCTCGAGCCGCTCCTCGGCGGGGGTGGGGGCGCCGAGGTCGGCGAGGTACTGCGGGGCGCGGGAGCCGCGGCCGGTGGCGTCGATCACCAGGTCGGCGGCGAGTTCGGTACCGCCGGAGACCGATTCCGCGTCGCCACTCACCCGGACCCCGCGCACCGCGTGCGCGTCACCGATGAGGCCACGCACGGAACCGGTGTGCAACCGCACTTCCGGCAAGGCCAGCACTCGTTCGCGGAGAACGGCTTCCAGCAGCGGCCGGGTCGCCATGACCGACGTCAGCCCGGTGGAGGTCGGCGCCAACCGGGCCCCGCCCAGGTACCAGCGGGTGCCGACCAGCGCCTCCGCGGTGGTCGCCCCGCGCGCCGCCACCTCGGCGGTGAAGCCGGGGAAGAGCTCCTCCAGCACCGTGCGGCCGCGGTCGAGCAGCCCGTGCAGGTGCCGCGCCTGCGGTACCCCGCGCCGCCAACCGTCGTCCAGCGAATCCCGCTCGACGACAACCACTTCCGAGTAGTTCTCGGTCAGAACCCTGGCCGCGAGCAGCCCGGCGATCCCGGCCCCGAGCACGACCGCCCTCACAGCGTCACCGGCAGCGAGACGATCCCGCGGTGGATCAGGCTGGGCCGGTACTCCACGGCATCCGCGGCGAGCTCCAGCTCCGGCGCCCGGTCGAGCAGGGCGCCGAAAGCCGCCTCCGCCTCGATCCGGGCCAGCGGCGCGCCCACGCAGTAGTGGATGCCGAGGCTGAAGCCGAGGTGCCTGCGCGCCGGGCGATTGCCCGCGTAGCGGGTGATGTCGAAGCTGTCCGCCGCCGGGTACACCCGGTCGTCCCGGCTCGCGGAGGCGGTGAGCACGACGACCCCGTCTCCGCGCCGGAACTCGCGCCCGCCGACCACGGTGTCGTGCAGCGCGACCCGGATGGTGAACTGCGTCGGCGCGTCGTAGCGCAGCATCTCGTCCAGCGCGGGCCCCATGAGTTCCCGGTTCTCCCGCAGCAGCCGCAGCTGGTCCGGGTTGCGGAGCAGCGCGAGCATCCCGTTGCCGATCAGGTTGATCGAGGTCTCCATTCCGGCGACCAGGGTGAGCAGCGCGATGCCGATCACCTCCGGCCCGGCCAGCGCGCCGTCGCCGACCGCGGTGATGAGCGTGCCGAGCAGGTCGTCACCGGGGTCGCCCGCGCGCTGCTGGACGATCCGCGCGAAGTACCCCATGCACTCCAGCGCCGCCGCCCCGCGCGCCGCCACCTCGGCCTCGCCCAGCATGGAGTCCGGGTCGGTGCCCCGGGCGATGGCCAGCTGCCAGGCCCGGAAGAGCGCGCCGTCGGCCGGGTCGGCGCCGAGCAGCCGCACCGGGACCATGGCGACCGCCAGCGGCACCGCCAGGTCGTTCAGGATGTCGAGCCCGCCGCGGCGCAGCGCGGCCTCCACCAGCTCGCCGACGACCCGCCCTGCCACCGGCGCCAGCTCGGCCATGACCCGCGGGGTGAAACCCTTCGCCACCAGCTTGTGGTAGCGGCTGTGCTCCGGCGGATCCATCCGGACGAAGGAGCCGGGGATGGCGGCGGTGGTGTCCCGGAACGGGCTGATGCCCGCGGAGTAGCCGTGCCCCCAGTCGCTCCCGGTGAGGATGGCGGCGCACTCCTCGTACCGGGTCACCAGGGTGACCGGGACCTCGCCGAAGGCGTAGGGGAGCAGCGCGGCGGCGTCCCTGGCCCGGCGGTAGGCCGGGTACGGGTCGGTGCGCGCGCCCGGTTCGAAGGCGTCGAAGGTTTTCTCGTCCGCGGCGGTCACAGCCCCTCCAGATTCACGAGCAGCCGCGACATTCCGCGCACGACCACATTCGGCTTGTACGGGGGTTCCTCGAGCAGCGTCACCGTGCGCACCCGCTCGGCGAGCGCGCGCAGCACCAGCTCCATCTCCAGCCGGGCCAGCGGTGCGCCGAGGCAGTAGTGCAGCCCGAGCCCGAAGGACAGGTGCCGCTCGACCCTCCGGCCGCGGGTGTAGCGGGCGATGTCGAAGGCGTCCGCCTCGGGGAAGGCGTCCGGATCCCGGTTGGCGGAGCCGAGCAGCACGATCACCGCCGCGCCGGGGGCGAAGGTGCGCTCGCCGACGGTGACCTCGGCGTGCGCGGTGCGGGTGGTGAGGTGGACCGGGGCGTCGTACCGCAGCACCTCGTCCACCGCCGCCTCGGCGAGGCCGGGGGAGGCGCGCAGCCGCTCGAACTGCTCCGGGTTCCTGATCAGCGCCAGCACGCCGTTGCCGATGAGGTTGACGGTGGTCTCGTGCCCGGCGACCACCAGGATGAGCAGGGTGCCGAGCAGCTCGGTGCGGGTGAGCCGCGCCCCGGCGTCGTCGGCCCGCACCAGCGCGGTGATCAGGTCGTCCGCCGGGACGCGCCTGCGCTGATCGGTGAGGTCGCCGAAGAACTCCAGGAAGGCGTTGACCGCGGCGCTGCGGGCGGCCAGCTCGGCGGGGGTGAGCAGTACGTCCGGGTCGAGGCCGCGGGCGATATCGGCGGAGATCCGGCGCACGTGCTCGTGTGCCTCGGCGGGCACCCCGAGCAGCTCGCAGACCAGGGTGAGCGGCAGCGGGTAGGCGAGCGCGTCCAGCAGGTCGAGCTCGCCGCGGTCGAGCGCGGCGGTGACCAGCTCGCGCACCAGCCGCTCGGCCCGCTCGCGCAGGCCGTGCACGGTGCGCGCGGTGAACGCCTTGCTCACCAGCCCGCGCAGCCGGGTGTGCTCCGGCGGCTCCATCCACAGGAAGGAGCCGGGCAGCTCGACATCGCTGTCGCCGTGCAGCAGCTGCGGCTCCTCGGCGTGGCTCCACCGCGGGTCCTGCAGGATCGCCTGCGCCTCGCGGTGCCTGGTCACCAGCTGTGTCTCGTGCGGGCCCGGCACGAACGGGCCCGCGGCGCGCAGCACCGCATAGCTGTCGTACGGGTTGTGCCGCGTGTGCGGGGCGATACTGTCGATGACCGCCAGCTGCACCGGTGAGAGTTCCTGCACAACGGATTGTTCCGGACTCACCGGGTGCTCCCGAATGCGGAGAAATGAGGGGTTGCCCGGGGCGGACCGTGCAGGGTGGACTGCTGGGAATTCACCGGCTGCTCCTGACGCGGAGAATGCTGTCGGGATTCATCGTCGCGGCGCGGGAATACCGGCCGCGCCGGTGATCGCCCGCTTCTATCGCGCCATAGCCGAACTGCGTTATCGCGCAGCGTGATCGGGCGATCGGCCTTGTTTATCGAAGACCGGCGTTCACGATTAATTCGCGGTGCCGTCACACGGCGCTGGTGTCGTTTCCGGCATGCATTCCGCGGAGAGCGCCGAAACCCTGCCCGATCGGCTGGCCGGAATCGCGGCCGCCTTTCCCGCGGTGACCGCCACATTCTGGTCGGTATCGGAGACCGTCCCCTACACCGAGCTGCACCGCCGGTCGCGCGTGCTGGCCGCGGCGCTGGTCCGGCACGGTGTGGGCCGCGGCGAGCCGGTCGGCGTCCTCTGCCCGAATGCCCCGGAATTCCTGGTCGGGCTCTTCGGCGCCGCCGCCGCGGGCGGTGCCGCCACCCCGCTGCCGCTGCCCGCGGGCGCGAAACAGACCGCCGCCTTTCCGCGGAAACTCGCCGCCATCACCGAGGCCGCCGGAATGCGCACGGTCCTGGTCTCGCACCGCTTCGCGGCGCTGGTGCCCGCGCTGGCCGGTGATTCCACCGTTAATTTCCTGGATATCGACGAATTGATGGCCGACGATTTCAGCGCGGATACGCTGCTGCCCGCCATCGGCCCCGGCGATCTCGCCGTCGTGCAGTTCACCTCGGGCAGCACCGCGACCCCGAAGGGGGTGCGGCTCACGCACCGGAATGTGCTGAGCGGGCTGGCCGCCATTCGCACCGGCATCGCGCTCGACCTGGACGACCGCGGCGGGTTCTGGCTGCCGCTCTTCCACGATATGGGGCTGTTCGGCACGCTCTCGGCGATCCTGCGCGGGATTCCGGCGCACGTGTGGTCGCCGCTGGCCTTCGTCAAGGACCCGGCGCGCTGGCTGGCCGAGTTCGCCGCGTCCGGCACCACCATCACCGCCATGCCGAACTTCGGCTACGAGGCGCTGCTCGCCGCCGTCCCGCCGGCCGAGGTGACCCGCTACGACCTGAGCCGCTGGCGGATCGCCTTCAACGGCTCCGAGCCGATCTCCTACGAGGTGGTCGACGCCTTCCGGAAGCGCTTCGCGCCCGCGGGTTTCGACGAGACCGCCATGTTCGGGGTGTACGGCATGGCGGAGGCCACGCTGGCCGTCGCCTTCCCGCCGCTGGGCCGCGCCCCGCTCTTCGAATGGGTGGACCGCACCTGGCTCGCGGACGACGCGGTGGCGCTGCCGGTGGCGCCGGAGCTGCCGAGCGCGCGGGCGGTGGCCGGGGTCGGCGCGCCGGTGCAGGGGATGCGGCTGCGCGTGGTCGACCTGGACGGCACCGAGCTCCCGGACGGCGGGGTCGGCGAGATCCTGATCCAGGGCCCCTCGGTCACCGGCGGCTACCTCACCGCCGACCCGGCGAGCGTGGCCGGGCTCTTCGCCGATGGCTGGCTGCGCACCGGCGACCTCGGCTACCTGCGCGCGGGCGAGCTCTTCGTCACCGGCCGCTGCAAGGACATGATCACCGTGCGCGGCGTCAACTACTACGCCCAGGACGTCGAGGCCGCGGTGCGCGGCCTGCCCGGGCTGTACCGGGGGCGCTGCACGGCGGCGGCCGAGCCGGACGCCGACGTCATCACGCTCATCGCGGAGACCGAGCTGACCGGCGCCGCCGCCGACGAGCTCGCCGAGCGGGTCAGGGCGGCGACCGGCGAGGAGCTCGGGCTCACCGCCGTCGAGGTGCACCTGGTCGCGCCGCGCAGCATCCCGCGGACCAGCAGCGGCAAGCTGCAGCGCCAGGCCGCCCGCCGCCTCGTCGGACAGTAACCACCAAGGGAATCGGAGTACCCGTGCACAGCTACGACGTCTTCCGCCACTACGAGCGCCTGCACTGGCGCCTCGCCGACCTGGAGCTCGGCGCCGTCGAGCTCGACCTGGTCCGGCCCGAGTACGTGACCCTGGCCAAGAGCGCCACCATGGGCGAGTCCAATGTCATCGCGGCCGTGCACGGCTTCATGAACGAGTTCGTCGACGACTACGACTTCTCCACCTTCGCCGTGGTCTGGGGTTACCAGGAGGTGCAGCACCACTACGCCTTCCGGGCCTGGCTGGACGCGGTGGGCGAGGCGGTGGAGACCGAGGCGGTCGACGCCATGCGCGAGCCCTACGCGGCGGGCACCACGCCATCGGCGACGCTGGCCACCAACATCATCTCCGAGCTCACGGTGAACCACATCTACCGCGCGGTCGCCGCCTGGGTGCGCGAGCCGGTGCTGAAGGGGCTGCTGCTCAGCGCCAGCCGGGACGAGGCCGGGCACGCCCGCGAGTTCATCCACTACACCACCGAGCGGTTGCGGAAGAAGCCCGAGGAGCTGCCCTCGGTGCTGGAGACGCTCTACGTCTACAGCTCGGAGGCGAAGATCAAGCACCCGGTGAGCACCTTCAAGGCGGGGATCAGCGAGCTCGGCGACCACGAGACCATCGACACCGGCTTCGACCTGTTCCTGGAGCAGGTGGCGGCCGAGGGCGAGCTGGACGTGCTGCACGACAAGATCCGCCGCACCTTCGGGAACATGACCGGGCTGGACCTCTCCAGCAACGCGCGGGTGCGCCGCGCGCTCGCCGACGTGATCGCCTGATCATGACCGGAACCGTGCGGGTGCCGTGGTCGGTGATCCCGGACTACCACTGCTTCGGCTGCTCCCCGCACAACGCCGGCGGGCTGCGGCTGCGCTTCACCCCGGACCCGGAGGGGCTGCGCACCGACTTCCGGCTCGGCCGCGCCTTCGAGTCGTACCCGGGGGTGGTGCACGGCGGGATGATCGGGGTGATCGCGGACGAGCTCATGGGCAACCTCATCGTGCTCGCCAGGCAGCACCCGGCCTTCACCGTCAGCCAGCGCACCCGCTTCCTCACCCCGCTGCTCATCGACCGCGACTACCACTGCGTCGCCACGCTCGCCGAGCCCGCGCCGGGCCCGATCCGGGCCTCGGCCGAGGTGCGCGCTGCCGACGGCACGGTCTGCGCCACCTCGACCGCCAGCTACCAGCCCTTCGAGCTGGCCGCCGTGCGGCACCAGCTCACCCTCGGCGACGACGAGGTCGCCCTGCTCGCCACCGCCCTCGCGAACGGAGTCCAGCCATGACCAGCACCGCCGACATCCTGCGTACCGTCACCGAGATCGCCACCGCCGAGACCGGCATCCCGAGCGCCGAGCTGCGCCCCGACGCCGATCTGCGCGGCATGGAGGGCGTGGACTCGGTGCGGGTGCTGCGCATGGTCGCCAAGATCGAGCGCGCCTTCGACATCGAGATGGAGGACGAGGAGGTCTTCGGCCTCTCCAGCCTGAACGACGTGGTGTCCGTGGTGGACCGCGCGCTGCGGGAGGAAGCGGCGTGACCGTCACGGCCGATACCAATCAGCACTACGACCTCGACCCGGATATCTTCGGGCAGTTCCTCGACCCGCTGCGCAAGTACAGCTCGGCGCTGTACGAGTCGGAGGGCGACACCCTGGAGCAGGCGCAGCGCACCAAGCTGCGGTTCGTGGCGGACCGGCTCGGGCTCACCGGCGGGGAGCGGCTGCTCGACGTCGGCTGCGGGTGGGGGTCGCTGATCCTGTTCATGGCGCAGGAGTTCGGCTGCGAGACAACGGGTATCAGCCCGGCGCCGCGCCAGCACGGGTACATCGCCGAGCAGGCCGCCGCGCGCGGCGTCGCCGACCGGGTGCACACGAGAGTCGGCCACTTCGAGCAGCTCGACCTGCCCGCCAGGAGCTTCGACGCGGTCACCCTGCTCGGCTCGATCGTGCACATGCCGGATCTGGACGCCGTCTTCCGCCGGGCGAAGACCGTGCTGAAACGTGGCGGCTCGCTCTACGTCTCGGAGAGCTGCTTCCGGAACGAGGCCGCGCGCAACGCCTTCGACACGAAGGCGGGCACCGAGTTCGTGCGGGAGGACATCTTCGGCTGGGGCGACCTGCGCCCGCTCTCCGACCTCGTCACCGCCGCCGAGAACGCGGGCTTCTCGATCACCGCCGTGGACGACCTCACCGCGCACTACCACCGCACCATCGAGGACTGGATCAGCAATGTCGACGCCGCCGCCGAGCGCATCGACGCGCACCGCCCCGGCCTCGCCGCCCAGCTGCGGCACTACCTGGAGATCGCCAATGCCGGGTGGGGCTACACCACCAAGCATTACGCCCTGACCTGCCGGAACTCCCGATGACGGCGCTCATTCCGGTGACCGAGGTGGCGGCCGCGGTGGACGGCTTCCTGGCCGCCTCGCCCGCCGCCCGCGCCTGGGACGTGGAGACCGCCTTCGACTGGGACCGCGCCGACGCCGACCGGCTCACCGACGGGCAGCGCTCCGCGGTCCGCTTCGTCACCCTCATCGAGGACCACCTGCCCGGCTACTTCGACGTCTACCACCGGCACTTCCCGGTGGACGGCACCGTCGACCGCGCTACCTTCACGCACAACCGCGAGCTCTACCACTTCACCGTGCGCTGGGCGCTGGAGGAGGACACGCACGCCAGGGCGCTGGCCCGCTACCAGGACGCCGCCGGCATCGCCGAGCGCGACGCCCTGCGCGACGAACTCGCGATCGAGGGGCAGAAGCCCTTCGAGCTGCCCTACGACCACCCGGTGCAGTTCTTCGCCTACGCCCTGGTGCAGGAGAAGGCGACCCAGATGTACTACCAACACCTGCGCGACGTGGTCGACGAGCCGGTGCTGGCCGCGGTGCTCGGCAGGCTGGCCAGGGACGAGGCGCGGCACTTCAGTTTCATGGCCGACGTGGTGGGCCGGTACCTGCGGGTGCACGGCGACGACGTGGTCGACCCGCTGCGCGACGTCATCGCCAATTTCCGCATGCCCCTTGCCGATACCATGCGCGGTTACTGGCGCTGGGCGCTGAAGATCGCCGACGTGGCCTCCTACGACCACACCGAGGCGTACGAGCACCTGATCAAGGTGATCGACCGCGCGGTGGACGCCAAGTCGGATCGCCTCGGCGAGCTGGTGCGCTTCATCGACGAGTGCCGCACCGTAGCCTGAAACCCGGACCGCCCCCGCCCACGGCGGGGACGGTTCCGTCTCAGGGCGCGAGCACCAGGATGGTGGTGCTGCCGTGCGCGATCAGCTTGCCCGCGGCGTCGGTGATCCGGCCCTCCGCGGTGGCGGTGCGGCGGCCGACGTGCACCGCGTTCGCCTCGCAGGTCAGCCGGGAGCCGTCCAGCGTCACCGAGCGGATGAAGTTCAGCTTGAGCTCCAGCGTGGTGTAGGCGACGCCGTCGCCGAGCCTGGTGAAGACCGCGCTGCCCATGGCGGTGTCCATGAGCGTGGCGAGCACGCCGCCGTGCACCGTGAACATGGCATTGAGGGTGGCCGGGTTGGGGTCCAGGTAGTAGCGGGTGTGCCCGTCGCCCGCCGCCTCCAGCCGGATGCCGAGCGACGCGCCGACGCCGAGATTCTCGGTCAGCCCCCGCTCGAAGATCGTGGTCAACTCGGTCACGCGCTTCCCGACGGTCGCGCCGGCGTGGGTATCGGTGCTGGTCATGGCCTCTTCCTTCGTCGCGGACGATGCCATCCCATTCGACCAGCGGCGGGTGAACCGCGGGCACCGCGGAGCCGCTGCATTCCCGGTTTCGATGGGGCGATAGGCGGTTTCAGGGCCCGGCGATCCCCGCCGCCTGCCGCAGCTGGGCCAGGAACTCCGCCCGGTCGTCCCCGCCGACCAGGTAGTGCGCGACCGCCAGCCGCACCAGCGTGCCCGCGACGATCCGCGGATCGCCCTGCGTGACGAGCGGTTCGATGAGCCGCCGCATGATCGGGATGACCCGCTCCAGCTGGACCAGCACGTAGTCCGGCTCGATGTCCACCAGGCGGCTCAGCGAGTACGAGCCCTGGTGCTCGACCATGTAGCGCAGCACCGCGTCGAGCCGGGCGGACCCTTCCAGCCCGTCGGTGACGAGCCGCAGCGCCGCCTCGATATTGCCGGTCTCGTAGGCGCCGAAGGCGGCGAGCAGCTCGGCCTTGGAGCCGAAGAAGCGGTAGAGCGTCGGGCGCGAGACCTTGGCCTGCGCGGCGACGTCGGAGAGGCTGAGCTTGCCGTGGCCCTTGCGGGAGAGCACCTCGAAGGTTGCCCGGAGGATGCGGGTACGGGTGCCGTGGTCGGCGGGGGAAATCGAGGGCACTTTACAACCTTTACGGATTCTGTAAGAAGTGTAATCCTGGCGACGGCTGGACAGACAAGAGGTATGCCATGAATCACTCGCTCGTCGCCGACGACGCCATCGATTTCGATCCCTTCTCCGCCGCGTTCCACGACGACCCGCAGGCCGTCTACCGCCGGCTGCGCGACGACGCGCCGGTCTACCACAGCGCCCGCTACGGCTTCTGGGCGCTCTCCCGCTACGCCGACGTGGTGCCCGGCATGAAGGACTTCGACACCTACTCCTCGGGCCGCGGGGTCACGTTGGAGCAGGTGCTCGCCCCGGAGCCGCCGGAGCAGCGCATTCCCATGATCATCATGATGGATCCGCCGGAGCACACCCGGATGCGCAAGCTGGTGAGCGCGGTCTTCACGCCGCGCGCCATCGCCGGGCTGGAGCCCATGATCCGGGAGACCGTGCGCGCCTTCGCCGAGGGGTTGCGCGGCGGCACGGCCGACGTGGTCGCCGACTACTCGAACCTCTTCCCGATCGAGGTCATCACCACCATGCTCGGGGTGCCGAAGGCGGATCGGCAGCAGCTGCGGCAGTGGCTGGCGATTCCGCTGGAGCGCGAGCCGGGGCAGCTGGGGATGAGCGAGGCGGGGCGGGCGGCGTCGCAGGCGAGCACCGGGTACTACGCCGCGCTGATCGCCGAGCGCAGGGCGCGGCCGCGGGACGACATGATCAGCCGGTTGATCGAGGTCGAGGTGGATCGGGAGGAGGGCGCCGCCACCCGGCTCACCGACCGCGAGATCCTCGGCTTCGTCTCGCTGCTCGCCGGTGCGGGCGCGGAGACCGTCGCCAAGCTGCTCGGCAGCGCGGCGGTGCTCTTCGACGCGCACCCCGAGCAGTGGCGGGCGCTGCGCGCGGACCGCTCGCTGCTGGCCGGCGCCTTCGAGGAGGTGCTGCGGTACGAGGGGCCGGTGCAGTACGACGTGCGGTACACGCTGCGCGATGTCGAGCTGCACGGCCGCACGATCCCGGCGGGGAGCCCGGTGCTCATGCTGCTCGCCGCGGCCACCCGCGATCCCCGCTCGATCCCGGAGGCCGAGCGGTTCGACATCACCAGGGCGTTCAGCGGCAACAACCTCGGCTTCGGCTACGGCATCCACCGCTGCCTCGGCGCCGCGCTGGCCCGGCTGGAGGGGCGGATCGGGCTGGAGGCCATGGTCGAGGCCATGCCGGAGTTCCGCGTCGACCGGGCCGGGCTGCGGCGGTCGCGGGAGACCAGCGTCGCGGGGTGGACGCGGGTGCCGGTGCGGATCGGGTAGCGGCGTTTCGGGCGGGGGTGCCCGCGGGCACCCTGGGGGAGAGCGCGACGGAAGGACAGCGATGAGGGCACTGTGCACAGTGGGTTTGGTAGCGGCGGCGGTACTGGCGGTGGCGGCCGCGCCCGCGGGGGCCGAGATCACCGGCATCACCGTGGAACCGGGGGTCTCCGGCGGCAGCTCGACGCCGTACGGCACCGGCTGCGCCTACACCGTCACCGCGAACGCGGCGCCCGGCGAGTACGTGAGCTTCTACGACAGCCAGCAGGGCTCGTTCGACCCGCCGTGGGCCATCCCGGTGGGCCCGAGCGGGCTCGCCACCGCCATCTGGACCCCGCACGAGCGCGGCGCGCACACCCTGCACGCGGTGCAGATCGGCGGCGAGAAATCGGTGCGGGTCCAGGTCGGCACCGGCATCGACCTGGGGATCGCCTGCTCGGTCCTGCCCTGAGCGCCGGTAACCTCGGGGTTTCGCCGTCACCCGAGGGGGAGCACATGCCGGAGCCGCGGCTCACCGCGACGCACTGGGGCAACTACCTGGTCGGCGCCGCGCCGGACGGCGGGATCGCGGTGCGGCCCGCCGGTACCGACCCCGAGCCGTCGCCGATCGGGCGCTCGCTGGCCGGGGCGCGGGATCCGGGGGTGCGCATCGCGCGCCCCGCGGTCCGGCGCGGCTACCTGCGCGACCGGGACCGCTCCGGCCGCGGCCGCGAGCCCTTCGTCGAGGTCGGCTGGGACGAGGCGCTCGATCTCGCGGCCGCCGCGCTGCGCGACACCATTGCCGCGCACGGCAACAGCGCCATCTACGGCGGCTCGTACGGCTGGGCCAGCGCGGGCCGCTTCCACCACGCGCAGGGGCAGCTGCACCGCTTCCTGCGGCTGGCCGGCGGCTACACCGACTCGGTCGACACCTACTCCTTCGCCGCGGCCGAGGTGATCGTGCCGCACGTCATCGGGCTGAACGCCTACTACGCGGGCAAGCAGGCGCCGACCACCGTCGAGGTGGCCGCGCACTGCCGCACCCTGGTGCTCTTCGGCGGCGCGGCGAGCCGCAACACTCAGGTGAACCCGGGCGGGATCGGCGCGCACGACGACCGCGGCCACCTCGCCGAGCTGCGCGCGGCCGGGGTGCGGATCGTGCACGTCGGGCCGATCCGGGACGACGTGGACGCCGCGGTCGGCGCCCGCTGGCTGCCCTGCCGCCCCAATGCCGACGTCCCGGTGTTGCTCGCGCTGGTCCACGCGGTGCTCGCCGACGGCCTGCAGGACGACGCCTTCCTGGCCCGCTACACCACCGGCCTCGACGAGTTCGCGCGCTACGTCCGCGGCGCCGACGGGGTGCCCAAGACGCCGGAGTGGGCGGCCGAGCTGTCGGGTGTGCCCGCGGCCGAGATCCGTGCGCTGGCACGGGAACTCGCCGCCGGGCGCAGCCTGATCGGGCTCTCCTACGCGGTGCAGCGCGCCCGGCACGGCGAGCAGGTCTACTGGGCCGCATGGGCGCTCGCCGCCGCGCTCGGGTACATCGGGCTGCCCGGCGGCGGCGTGCAGATGGGGTCCGGCGTCGGCAAGGGGACCACGCTGCAGCGCCGGGTGCCGCCCTTCCGGATCGGCACCGTTCCGCAGGGACCGAACCCGGTGCCGGAGACCGTCCCGGTCTCCCGCATCACCGAGCTGCTGGAGCGCCCGGGGGAGACCTACCGCTACAACGGCGCCGACCGCGTCTACCCGAAGATCGAGCTGATCTACTGGGCCGGCGGCAACCCCTTCCACCACCACCAGGACCTGAACCGGCTGCGCCGCGCCTGGACCCGCCCCGGCACCGTGATCGTGAACGAGCACAGCTGGACCGCCACCGCCAGGCACGCCGACATCGTCTTCCCGGTCACCACCACCCTGGAGCGCGAGGACTTCGCGGGCAGCTCCAGCGACCACTGGCTCACCCCCATGCACCGGGTCTTCGAGCCGTACGGCGCGGCCCGCGACGACCACGCCGTGCTCGCCGCGCTGGCCGAGCGGCTCGGCTTCGGCCCCGCCTTCACCGAGCGCCGCGGCACCGCCGAGTGGATCGAACACGTCTGGGAGACAACCCGATCCGACGCCGCCGCGGCCGGTATCGAGCTCCCCGCCTACCGCGACTTCCGCACCGGCCCGCCGCTCGACCTGCGCCCCCAGCTCCCCGAGCGCGACCACGACCTCGAGCTCTTCCGCGCCGACCCCGAGCGGTACCCGCTGCGCACCCCGTCCGGCCGGATCGAGATCTACTCCCGCGCCATCGCCGAGGCGGGTGATCTGCTCGGCCACCCCGCCTGGTACCCGGAGCGCGAATGGCTCGGCGCCCCCGCCGCCGAACGCTTCCCGCTGCACCTGCTCTCGAACCAGCCCGCCACCCGCCTGCACAGCCAGCTCGACAACGGCCCCGCCAGCCGCGACGCCAAGATCGCCGGCCGCGAACCGCTGCGGCTGCACCCCGCCGACGCCGCCGCGCGCGGCCTCCGCGACGGCGACCTCGCCCGCGTCTTCAACGACCGCGGCGCCTTCCTCGCCGGCGTCACCACCTCCGACGCCCTGCTCCCCGGCGTCGCCCAGATCGCCACCGGCGCCTGGTTCGACCCCGACGACGCGCTCGGCCTGGAGCGGCACGGCAATCCGAACGTCGTCACCCCCGATATCGGCACCAGCCCGCTGGCCCAGGGGCCGTCGCCGAACAGCTGCCTGGTCCAGGTCGAGAAGTTCGCCGGGGAGCCGCCCCCGGTCCGCGCCTTCGAGCCGCCGGAGTTCGGTTCCCGCTGAGCCCAACCCTCGGCCGCGCTCCCGGCGCGCTGCCACCATGAACCTTCCTACGAACGCGAGGAGCGGGCATGACGACGTCGGCGGCGGAGACCGGGACGGCATTCGCGGCGGCCTGGGAGGAGTGGCACCGCGGGCAGGAGGCGCGGCTGGCCGATCCGCACGGGTTCCTGGCGATCACCGCGCTGCACTGGCTCGGGCCGGAGCCGGAGCGGTTCGACGACGCGCCCGGCGCCTGGTCGGCCGGGCCGGAGGGGGTCACGGTGGCGCTCGGCCCCGGCGAAGGACTGGTGGTCGACGGCGAAACCATCACCGGGACGCACCGGTTCGCGCCGATCCCGGAGCGCGGCGGGGTGAACGCGGTCTGGGGCGACGCGGTGATCGAGGTGGCCAAGCGCGGCGGCTTCGACATCGTGCGGCCCCGGCACCCGGGCAATGCCCTGCGCACCGCCTTCCGCGGCACCCCGGCCTACCCGCCGAACGAGAAGTGGGTGGTCACCGGGGAGTACCGCGCCTTCGCCGCACCGGAGCCGACCACGGTCGGCGCCTCGGTGGAGGGGCTGGAGCACGTCTACGACGCCCCCGGTGAGATCACCTTCGAGCTGGGCGGCGCCGAGCAGCGGCTCACCGCCTTCCCCGGCAAGGCGCCCGGCACGCTGACCGTGCTCTTCACCGACGCCACCTCCGGCGTCACCACCTACGCCGCGAACCGGGTGCTGCAGCTGCCCGCGCCCGCCGCCGACGGCAGCGTCGTGCTCGACTTCAACCGGGCCGCCAACCTGCCCTGCGCCTACACCGACCTGGCCACCTGCCCGCTGCCGCCCGCGCGCAACCGGCTCGCGGTCGCGGTGGAGGCGGGTGAGCAGATCCCCTTCGAGCGGCGCTGAAACTCACGCTGCGAGCGTGGTCCGGAGCGTGTCCAGCGCCCGGTGCTGGGTGACCCGGACCACGCCGATGGTGGTGTGCAGCGCGCTGGCGGTCTCGTCGGCGGAGAGCCCGAGCACCAGCCGCAGCACCAGCACCTCGCGCTGCGACTCCGGGAGTTCCCCTAGGGGTTCCGGGCTGCCCGTGCCCCGGCGGCACAGGACATCGGCGACGGTGCGCGAGGTCATCCGGTAGGCGAAGGCCAGGAACGAGCCGCCGGACTCGCGGAAGCGGGGGAGCGCGGTGAGCAGGTCGGTGCAGATGCCGGTGGCGACGGCGTCCGCCGGGCCGGTGCCGAGCCGGGCCCGGCAGTACCTGGTCACGAAGGGTCGCACCTGGTCGAGCAGCGCGCCGAGCGCGTCCCCGTCGCCCCCCGCGGCCGCGTCCACCGCCCGGTGCAGCGCCGAAGTGCCGCCGTCCATCGCCCCGAACCTCCCGTTTCGAATGCCTTGTCCGCCCTGCATCGTAGGCGCCGCGGCCCGCGCGGTCGTCACTCGCTGGGCGGACATCCGCGGACGGCGGCTCAGCCTGGCGGGGAAGGGTTGCGTTCCGGCCGAACGCAACCGTGGCGCGCGCCGCCTCCGGCGGGTTGCCTGGCAGGGTGGCACCTCGTATCGCGACCCTCGCCTTCCTCACCCCGGGCAACTTCGCCGACGACGACCCCCGCACCGGGCTGGAGGACACGCTCCAGCTCTTCGAGTACGGCGAGCGGCTCGGCTTCGACGGCGGCTGGATCCGGCAGCGGCACCTGGAGCACGGGGTCGGCTCGGCGGCGGTCTTCCTGGCCGCGGCGGCGCAGCGGACGAAGCGAATCGAGCTGGGCTCGGCGGTGATTCCCATCGGCTACGAGAGCCCGTTCCGGCTGGCCGAGGATCTGGCGCTGGCCGACGTGCTCTCCCGCGGCCGGTTGCAGCCGGGGTTCAGCGCGGGCACCCCGCCGCACGCCGAGCTCATCGGCGACCTGGTCTTCGACGGCGACTGGCGCTCCTACGACCTCTCCTACACCCGCATCGAGCGGCTCGTCGAGAACCTGCGCGGCGGCTACCTGGGCGGCCCGGACACCGTCATCCACTCGCCCGGCAACACCCAGCGGCCGCGGCTGCAACCGCACGCTCCCGGACTCGTCGACCGGCTCTGGTACGGCGGCTCCAGCGCCCGCTCGGTGCGCTGGGCCGGCGAGTACGGGCTGAACCTGCTCACCGGCAATATCGTGCTCGGCGAGCGGAGCGACGACTTCGCCACCAGCCAGCTGGCGCTGATCAGCGCCTACCGGGAGCGGAGCGACCCGGCGCGGCCGGGCCGGGTGGCGGTGGGCCGGGTGATCGTGCCCACCGACGGCGCCGATCGCGCCACCCGCGAGCGGTATCGGCGCTACGCCGAGTCCAGGCACGAGCGCACCCTCGGCCCGCAGGGCGAGCGCCGGGTGCTCTTCGCCCCCGACCTGGTCGGCCCGGCCGCGGAGATCGTGCAGCGGCTGGAGGCCGATCCGGTGCTGGCCGAGACCGCCGAGCTGCGGCTGGAGCTGCCCTACGAATTCCACCGCGCCGAGTACGAGCAGATCCTGCACGACGCGGTCGAGCTGGTCGCCCCCGCGCTGGGCTGGAAAAGCTCCTGAGCACCCGATCAGTTAATTTCCTGCGGAAATGCAGGAATAATATGCCCTATGGCCGATTTTTGTGATCGGCATCACGTTTATCGCCGGTATTCACCGACTTCGCAAATCAAGAAAACCGGCTGACCTGCGCGGATGAAGGCCCTGGTAGGCGGGTTCGCAGGGTTGCGGGGCGGCCCGGAAATAGTGGGCTCCGACTCAATTAAAAGGATCTATTTCAGACTCTAAGTCAAGTTTTTGAAGTATCGACCAACCTGATGGTCGTTGCTAAGCTGTCGCTGCTCACGAGAACCGACCGGTTTTCCGAGTTTCGGCCACAAAACATGACGCCCACCTGGAGGCGCGTTCACAGCCATGATCAATGACGAGCGCGCCCTCCGGGCGGTACCGAGATTGTCCCACCGAAGGCGCCCGGAGATGACGCCGGCGCAGGGATTCAGGAGTGCACCAGATATGAAGCTCGACGACGCCCTCCGGGACGGCATGAGCGTGGACGGCGCCATCGGCATCGCCCTCGTCGACATGCGCAGCGGAATGCTGCTTGGCAAGCAGGGCGGCAACCAACTGTTCGACCTGGAGATGGCGGGCGCGCTGAACACCGAGGTGCTGCGGGCCAAGCTGCGCGCGGTCGAGGCGCTGCAGCTCGGGGACAGCGTGCAGGACATCCTGGTCACCCTCGGCGCGCAGTACCACCTGATCATGCCGCTGATCCGGAACGACGGGGAGGAGCTCTTCCTCTACCTGGCGCTGGACAAGGCCCGCGGCAACCTGGCCCTCGCCCGCCACCAGCTGCGCCGGATCGAGCAGGCGATCCGGCTGTGAGCCGTGCGTTCGACCGGCACGAGATCGCGCTCGGCGATCCCCGTGCCGTCGGCGTGCTGCTGCAGCGCGCCTGCGAGGAGATCGCCGACGTCGAGCACGCCGTGATGACCAGCCGGGACGGGCTCGTGGTCGCGGCCGACGACGTGTCGGGGCAGATGACGCACGGTGATTCGATCGCCATGCGCAGCTCCGCCATGGCCGCCGCCGCGATCGGCATCGGTGACCACTTCACCAACCTGGTGACCCAGGGCAGGCTGCAGTCCGCGGTCTTCGAGGCCGACCGCGGCTGCGTCGGGGTCTTCCCGCTCAGCTCGACGCTGCTGCTGGTGGTCACCAGCGCGCCCGCGGTGAACCTCGGCCGCTTCAACGCCGCCGCCAAGCGCGTGCTCGGCATCCTGCAGGCCCCCGCCGCCTGACGCCGGGGCGGGGCGCGGCGGGTCAGCCCGCGGCGCCGCCGTTCTCCAGCCACGCCGCCAGCGAGATCCCCGCCTCCAGCACGTGCCGCTCGGCGATCCGCCTGGCGGCGTCGGGATCTCGCGCCGCCAGCGCGTCGAGCAGCTCGTCGTGCTCGTGCAGCGAGTGCTTCTCGTGATCCGGGAAGAGCCGCAGGAAATTGGTGGGCACCACCCGCGCCGCCTGCTTGATCTGGGTGAGCAGCCGGGGGGAGTGCGCGGCCCGGTGGATGGCCTGGTGGAACTTCCAGTTCGCCTCGCCGATGGCGTCGTCGCCTGCCCGCGCCGCCACCGCCGCCGCCAGTTCGCGCAGCTGTGCGAGCTCGGCGTCGGTGCTGCGCTCGGCGGCCCAGGCCGCGGCCTGCCCGGTGAGCACGCCGAGCAGGGTGAAGCTGTCGCGCACGTCGTCGGCGCCGATGCCGATCACGGTGATGCCGCTGCGCGGCGCGACCCGCACCAGCCCCTCGAAGGAGAGCTCCAGCAGCGCCTCGCGCACGGGGGTGCGGGAGGTGGCGAACTCCTCGGTGATGGCGTCCAGGTCGATGCGCGACCCCGGCGCCAGCACCCCGGTGAGTATGCGGTCGCGCAGCTCCCGCGCCGCCCGTTCCCGCACGGTGCCCGCGATGTCGACCGATCCAGCCATGCGCCGGAGTCTAGCAATGAATGCATGTAAGGGTTGGCATCTGATATATCAGATGTTAAATTCCCTGCATGACAGCGAGACGAGACGACCGGATGACGCTGGTCGCATTCATGCAGGCGGGCAGTACCTCGGTCTACTCGGGGTCCTGGCGGCACCCGGCCACCGAGCACGGGTACCTGGACGCGTCCTACTACGCGAAGGTCGGCAGGCAGCTCGAGGAGGGCTGCTTCGACCTCATGTTCTTCGACGACCGGCTCGCCATGCCCGGCATCTACGGCGGCTCGGTCGCCGAGGCGGTGCGCTACGGCGCCCGCCCGGTGAAGCTGGACCTGAGCGTGGTGCTCGGCGTGCTGGCCCAGGCCACCTCGCGGATCGGGCTCGGCGCCACCTACTCCACCACCTACTACCCGCCCTTCCACGTGGCCCGCACCTTCGCCACGCTGGACCACCTCTCCGGCGGCCGGGCCGCCTGGAACGTGGTGACCTCGGTGAACGACAGCGAGGCGCAGAATTTCGGCGTCGAGGCGCACCTCGGCCACGACGAGCGCTACGACCGCGCCGACGAGTTCCTCGAGGTGGTCGCCGGGCTCTGGGACACCTGGGAGGAGGGCGCGCTGCTGCACGACCGCACCGGCGATTTCGCCGACCCGTCGAAGGTGCACGAGCTGAACCACAGCGGCCGCTTCTTCTCCGCCCGCGGTCCGCTCACCGTGCCGCGCACCCCGCAGGGGCGCCCGGTGGTGATCCAGGCCGGCTCCTCCGGGCGCGGCCGCGAATTCGCCTCGCGCTGGGCCGAGCTCATCTTCACCGGCGATCCCGGGCTGGAGGTGGCCAAGTCGCACTACGCCGACCAGAAGGCACGGATCGACGCGGCCGGGCGGGACCCGCGCTCGGTGAAGATCTGCCCCATGGCCTACGCGGTGGTCGGCGAGACCGAGTCGCACGCCCGCGAGCGCGAGGAGATGCTGCTGCACGAGCTCGTGCACCCGATGGCCTCGCTGACGCTGCTCTCCGAGCTCATGAACTACGACTTCTCCCGGCACGGCATCGACGACCCGGTCACCGACGAGCTCATCGCCTCGGTCTCCGGCATCCGCGGCCTGGTGCAGAACCTGCGCGAGCACCTCGGCCGCACCGTCACCCTGCGCGACCTGGCCGGGCACCGCGCCACGCTGCTGCAGGGGCCGCGCTTCGTCGGCACCGGCGCGCAGGTGGCCGAGCAGATGGCGGAGTGGTTCCACGGCGACGCCTGCGACGGCTTCGTGCTCGCCGCCACGCACATGCCGGGCGCCTTCGAGGACGTCACCCGCATGGTGGTGCCGCACCTGCAGCGCGCCGGGCTCTTCCGGACGAAGTACGAGGGCAGCACGCTGCGCGAGCACCTCGGGCTGCCGGTGCCGAGCGCGTCCCGCTCGACCGCCGGAACGAGCGCGTAGATGACCGCGGCGGACCGTCCCATGCTGGACGGCATCCGGGTGCTCGACATGGCCACGCTGGCCGCGGCGCCGCTGGCCGCCACCTACCTGGGCGAGTTCGGCGCCGAGGTGATCAAGGTGGAGCAGCCCAGCGGCGGCGACCCGATCCGGTCGTGGGGGCACCAGCGCGACGGCGTCGGGCTCATGTGGAAGTCGGTGTCGCGCAACAAGAAGTCGGTCACCCTCGACCTGCGGCAACCCGAGGGGCAGGCGCTGCTGCGGCAGCTGGCCGGGCACGCCGACGTCGTGGTCGCGAATACCAGGGTGCGCACGCTGGAGCGCTGGGGGCTCGACTACGCGAGCCTGCGCGCGGTGAACCCGAAGCTCATCATGCTGCACATCACCGGCTTCGGGCTCACCGGCCCGAAGAGCGAGCGCCCCGGCTTCGGCACGCTCGGCGAGGCCATGAGCGGCTTCGCGCACCTCACCGGCGAGGCCGCCGGGCCGCCGACGCTGCCGCCGTTCATGCTGGCCGATGGCGTCGCCTCGCTGAACGCCGCCTACGCGGTGGCCATGGCGCTCTACCACCGCGACGTGCACGGCGGGCCCGGCCAGCTCATCGACATCAACCTGGTCGACCCGCTGGCCCGGCTGCTCGAGCAGACCCTGCTCGCCTACGACCAGCTCGGGGTGGTCGGCGAGCGGGCCGGGAACCGCTGGGACATCTCGGCCCCGCGCAATACCTACCGCACCTCGGACGGGCGCTGGCTCGCCATGTCCGGCAGCTCGCCCGCGCTGGCGCTGCGGGTCTTCCGGGCCATCGGCCGCGCCGATCTGGTGGCCGACGCCGATTTCTCCGACCCGCAGCGCCGGCTCGCCAGGGCCGCCGAGGTGGACGCCGCGGTGGCCGAATGGGTCTCGGCGCACACGCTCGCCGAGGCCATGGCGGTCTTCGACGAGTTCGAGGTGGCCGCCGCCCCGGTCTACGACATCGCCGACCTGGTGACCGACGACCAGATGAAGCACCGCGAGGTCTTCGTCCCGGTCGAGGACGCCGAGCTGGGCACCGTCACGGTGCAGGCCCCGGTCGCGCGGTTCTCCGGAACCCGCGGCGAGGTCGCCCACCTCGGGCCCCGGCTCGGCGAGCACAATGCCGCCGTCTACGGCGAGCTGCTCGGGCTCGGCGCCACCGAGCTGGCCGAGCTGCGCTCCCGCGGCGTGCTCTGAACTCCCCACGGAAGGAAACGTTCCCGATGACGAAGCTGCTCCGCCGCTCGGAGCTGGCGCTGCCCGCCTGCAACGACCACATGTTCGCCAAGGCCGTCACGCTCGGCGCCGACCTGGTCTTCCTCGACCTGGAGGATGCCACCCCGGTGAGCCTCAAGGAGGGGTCGCGGGAGAAGGCGATCACCGCGCTCAACGAGCTGGACTGGGGCCGCACCGCGCGCGCCATCCGGATCAACGGGCTGGATACCGAGTGGTGCCACGACGACATCATCGAGGTCGTCACCAGGGCCGGGCGCAACCTGGACACCATCGTGGTGCCCAAGGCCAAAACCGCCAGGGACGTCTGGTGGGTGGACGTGCTGCTCACCCAGCTGGAGCTGAAACTCGGGCTGGAGAAGCAGATCCGGCTCGAGGTGCTGATCGAGGAGGTCGAGGGGCTGGCCAATGCCGAGGCCATCGCCACCGCCAGCCCGCGGGTGGACGCCATCATCTTCGGCGTCGGCGACTTCTCGCTCTCCCAGGGCGCCCGGGTGGACACCAACTTCGAGCCGCTCGGCGACTACCCCGGCGACTTCTGGCACTACGCCAGGGCCAAGGTCATCGTGGCGGCGCGGATCGCCGGGATCGACGCCATCGACGCCCCCTTCCCGGACTACGGCAATACCGAGGGGTACGAGCGCGACGCCCGCCGCGCCTCGCTGCTCGGCTACACCGGCAAGTGGGCCATCCACCCGGTGCAGATCCCGATCGCCAATACCGTCTACTCGCCGACGCCGGAGGAGATCGCGCTGGCCGAGCGGAACATGAAGGCGTACCGGGAGGCCGAGGCGGCCGGACGCGGCGCGGTCGGCGTCGGCGGGGTGCTGGTGGACGCGGCGCACGTCAAGATGGCCGAACAGGTGCTGGCCCGGGTGGCGCTCATCGAGGGCGCGGAGCCGCAGCGGTGAGGTGACCCGCCGCGCGCTATTGTTCATGCACCGGTCGCCGGTTCGTGGCCGCGTGAGCCCCCGCCGGGCAGATCGCTGTCGTTCCCTGGCGCAGAACGGCCGAGGGACGACGGCGAGAGCGGGACGTGATGCGACCGGTGGCGGAGAAGCGGGCCGAGACGGCGCGCGGCAGTGAGTTCGCGGTGCTGCTGCGCCGGGTGCGCGAGGCCGGGCTGCTGGAACCGGCCGTGCCGCAGTACATCAGGCGCACGGCGGTGACCGTCGGGTTGCTGCTCGGCTGCTACGCGCTGCTGATCGGGCTCGGCGACAGCTGGTGGACGCTGGGGATCGCCGTCGTGCTCGCGGCGCTCTTCGCGCAGTTCGCCTTCCTCGGCCACGACGCCGGGCACAAGCAGATCTTCGCGAGCCGCCGGGCCAATCACGTCTACGGCGCGCTCGTCGGCAACCTGCTCATCGGGGTGAGCATCGGCTGGTGGACCAGCAACCACAACAGGCACCACGCGCACCCGAACACCGAGGACGCCGACCCGGACATCATGGGCATCCTCGCGCACTCCGGCGCGCGCGCCCGGATGGCGCGCGGCTACCGCCGGTTCGTGGTGCGGCACCAGGGCGTGCTCTTCTTCCCGATGCTCACGCTGGAGGGGCTGAGCCTGCGGATCTCCAGCTGGCGCGGGGTGCTGCGCTGGCCCATCCCGAACCGGGGCTGGGAAGCGGCGCTGCTCGCTAGCCACGCGCTCGGCTACCTGCTGCTGGTGTTCCTGGTGCTCTCCCCGGTGAAGGCCCTGGTCTTCATCACGCTGCACCAGGCGCTCTTCGGGCTCTACATGGGCACCACCTTCGCGCCGAACCACAAGGGCATGGCGGTGCTCGCCGCCGGTGACACCACCGGCCACCTGCGCAAGCAGGTGCTCACCTCGCGCAATGTGCTCGGCGGGCGGCTGCTCGACACCGCCTTCGGCGGGCTCAACTACCAGGTCGAGCACCACCTCTTCCCGTCCATGCCGCGGCCGCACCTGCGCCGGGCGCAGCCGCTGGTCGCCGCGTACTGCGCCGAGATCGGGCTGCCCTACCGGGCCACCGGATTCCTCGCCTCCTACCGGGAGGCGCTCGGGCACCTGCACACCGTCGGCAGGGAGGCCGGGCGCGCCGAGCGCGGCTGACCGGCCGGGGCCGGGGCAGAATCACACCCCATGGTCCTGGTGCTGGTGGTCTTCACCGGCGTCGTGGTGCTGTGGTCGCTGAGCGCCACGCTGCTGCGGCGCCGGCTGATCCACGCCCCGCTCGCCATGGTCGCCGCGGGCGCGGTGTTCGGGACCTTCTCCTCGACCGATGTCGCGCCCTTCCTGAACAGCGAGGTGGCGCTGCACGCCGCCGAGGTCATCCTCGCGGTGCTGCTCTTCGTGGACGCCACCGAGGTGCGCGGCGGGATCTTCGGCGGCGAGCCGAGGGCGGCGGCGCGGCTGCTCTTCCTGGCGCTGCCGCTGAGCATCGGGCTCGCGGTGCTCGCCGGGTGGTTGCTCATCCCGGAGCTCTCGCCGGCGGTGCTGGTGCTGATCGCCTGCATCGTGGTGCCGATCGATTTCGCGCCCGCCGCCGAGATCGTGCGGGAGCGCGGCATCCCGGCCCGGGTGCGGCACCTGGTCGCGGTGGAGAGCGGGTACAACGACGGCATCGTCGCCCCGGTCTTCGCCTTCGCGCTGACGCTCGCGACCGGGGCAGGGGCCGAAACGAATCCCCTGGTGGCGCTGCAAGACGCGATTCCGGCGTTCGGCACGGCGGTCGCCGTCGGGCTGGTCGTCGGCGCGGTGACCGCGTGGGCCGGGACGCGGGCGCGGGTGCGCGGGAGCACCGATCCGCAGGCGTTCCGGATCGGGCTGGTCGCGCTGCCGCTGCTCGCCTACGGCGCCGCGGTGGCCTGGCACGCCAATGGCTTCGTCGCGGCCTTCGCCTGCGGGCTCGCCTACAAGGCGGTGCGCTCCCGCGACGCCGTGCGGATGTCGCGGGCGCTCCCGGCCGAGCGCGAGCTGGCGCTGATCGACGACGTGAGCCTGGTGGCCGGGCTGATCCTCTGGTTCGCCTTCGGCGCGAGCTTCCTGATCGTCTTCGGCGCCGCGCCGCTGCTGGACTGGGGGCTGGTGCTCTTCGCCGTGCTCGCCCTGACCGTGCTCCGGCTCGGCCCGGTGCTGCTCGCCCTGCTCGGCTCCCCGCTTCCGCACCGCGAGCGGCTGCTCGTCGGCGCGCTCGGACCGCGCGGCACCGCCACCATCGTCTTCGGGTTGCTCGCCTACAACGCCCTCGACGAAGACCTCGGGGAGTACGCCCTCACCGTCACCGGGGTGACCGTGCTGATCAGCGTCGTAATCCACGGCATAGGCGCCCCCTTACTGACCCGCGCTCGCAGACGCACGGATCCCGGTTCGCGGCCCGGCTCGTGATTCCGCACCCGCAGCGCATGCGCCGCAGGCGCCAGTCGCGGGTGCGGAATCACGAGCCCCCGAAGGGGCGCGAAGGCCCGGCGATGTTGTTTACGCCGTGCCTTCGACGTCTGGAGCGGACCGGAGCCTGGAGGTGAGTACCGGGACGGCGTTGTCGCCGTAGCGGTGCCGGGTCGAGGCATCCCCACCCTGGGAGGGGGCGAACTGGGTGACGGCGAGCTGCTCCAGCACGCAGATGAGCAGCAGGTGCCTGGTGCGCTCGACGTGGTGGTACTCGGTTCCCCCCTGCTCACGGTTCTGCGGCAGGGCGGGCGGCACGAACTCGGTGAGGGTCCAGAAGAGCTCGGGGCCCATCATGGTCGAGTCCCCGCTGGAGCGGTCGAACCACCGGCTGGAGTACTCGATGAGCACCCGCGCCAGTTGCCCGGCGTGCGGGAGCGCCTCGGTGAAGTCGGCCAGCGCCTGCCGGCTGTCGGTGCTGCCCTGGATCACGACGGCGATGCGGCCGGCGACCTCGCGCAGCAGGGGGAGGTCCTGATCGGGCCACGTGGAAAGAGTCATTCGTTATCGTCCTAGCTTGGAAACAGCGACCTCGACGGTAACGATTCGGTTGCGTCAGCACCAGTCGTGATGTGATCCGTTGGTGCATATCCGGGCGGTCTGCGGCGCCTTCTGTGACAGCCCACAACGCCTGCCCCCACTTCCCGGTGCTGGGCAAGCGCCCGCTGACGTGGCACGATGCACCCGTGGGCACCCGAGGAGCGGACCAGCGGCTACGCGATCTCGCGCTGCTGCGCCGGGTGCGCGATCGCATCGACCGCGAGTACGAGCTGCCGCTGGATGTCGAGGCGCTCGCCCGCGGCGTGCACATGTCGGCCGGGCACCTGAGCCGGGCCTTCCGGCAGGCGTACGGGGAGTCGCCGTACTCGTACCTGATGACCAGGCGGATCGAGCGCGCCATGGCGCTGCTGCGCCGCGGCGACCTGAGCGTCACCGAGGTCTGCTTCGCCGTGGGCTGCTCCTCGCTCGGCACCTTCAGCACCCGGTTCACCGAGCTGGTCGGGGTGCCGCCGAGCGTCTATCGCAAGGAGGCGGCGAACGCGACCGAGGGGATTCCGTCCTGCGTGGCCAAGCGGGTCACCCGACCGATCAGGAATCGAGAAGCGCCGGTCACCGCGGCCCCTCTAGCGTGAACCGCATGACCATCACCATCCACTCGAGTTTCCTGCCGCACACCGATCCGGAGGCCTCGCTCGCCTTCTACCGGGACACGCTCGGCTTCGAGGTGCGCAACGACGTCGGCTACAACGGCATGCGCTGGATCACGGTCGGCCCGGCCGAGCACCCCGGCATCAATATCGTGCTCTACCCGCCCGCGGCCGACCCCGGTGTCACCGAGGACGAGAAGCGCACCATCGCCGAGATGATGGCGAAGGGCACCTACGCCAGCGTGCTGCTCGCCACCGAGGACCTGGACGGCGCCTTCGCCACCGTCTCGGCCGCGGACGTGGAGATCGTGCAGGAGCCGACCGAGCAGCCCTACGGCGTCCGGGACTGCGCCGTCCGCGACCCCGCGGGCAATATGGTCCGCATCCAGCAGCTGCGCTGACCTGCGAGTATGTCCGGTGTCGTACCCGGCGACTATGGTCCGCACCCAGCAGCTGCGCCGACCCCCGAGGGAGAATCGATGAGCACGGCCACCCCAGCGCCCACGACCGCGCACGCCGCCGACACCCACGATCTGATCCGGGTCAGGGGCGCGCGCGAGAACAACCTGAAGGACGTCAGCGTCGAGATCCCGAAGCGCAGGCTGACGGTCTTCACCGGGGTCTCCGGCTCCGGCAAGAGCTCGCTGGTCTTCGGCACCATCGCCGCCGAGTCGCAGCGCATGATCAACGAGACCTATAGCGCCTTCGTGCAGGGCTTCATGCCGAACCTGGCCCGCCCGGACGTGGACGTGCTGGAGGGGCTCACCACCGCCATCATCGTGGACCAGGAGCGGATGGGCGCCAATGCGCGCTCCACCGTCGGCACCGCGACCGACGCCAACGCCATGCTGCGGATCCTCTTCAGCCGGCTGGGGCAGCCGTATATCGGCACCTCGCAGGCGTTCTCCTTCAACGTCGCCTCGATCAGCGGCGCCGGCGCGGTGACGGTGACCAAGGCCGGCGGCCAGGAGGTGCGCGAGCGCCGCGAGTTCAGCGTCACCGGCGGCATGTGCCCGCGCTGCGAGGGCATGGGCAATGTCTCCGACTTCGACCTGACCCAGCTCTACGACGACAGCAAGTCGCTGGCCGAGGGGGCGCTCACCATCCCCGGCTACAGCATGGAGGGCTGGTACGGCCGGATCTTCATGGGCTCCGGCTTCCTGGACCCGGAGAAGCCGATCCGCGAGTACACCAAGCGCGAGCTGAACGACCTGCTCTACAAGGAGCCGGTGCGGATCAAGGTGGACGGCATCAACGTCACCTACGAGGGGTTGATCCCGAAGATCCAGAAGTCCTTCCTGTCCAAGGACCGCGAGGCCATGCAGCCGCACATCCGCGCCTTCGTGGACCGGGCGATCACCTTCAGCGCCTGTCCGGACTGCGGCGGCACCCGGCTCAGCGAAGCGGCGCGGTCGTCGAAGATCGGCGGCGTCAGCATCGCCGACGCCTGCGCCATGCAGATCAGCGACCTGGCCGCGTGGGTGCGCGGGCTGGACGACCGCTCGGTGGCGCCGCTGCTGGAGACGCTGCGCCAGACCCTGGACGGCTTCGTGGAGATCGGGCTCGGCTACCTCTCGCTGGACCGCTCCTCCGGCACGCTCTCCGGCGGCGAGGCGCAGCGCACCAAGATGATCCGGCACCTCGGCTCCGCGCTCACCGATGTCACCTACGTCTTCGACGAGCCGACCATCGGGCTGCACCCGCACGACATCCAGCGGATGAACGAACTGCTGCTCCGGCTGCGGGACAAGGGAAACACCGTGCTCGTGGTCGAGCACAAGCCGGAGACCATCGTGATCGCCGACCACGTCGTCGACCTCGGCCCCGGCGCGGGCACCGAGGGCGGCACCGTCTGCTTCGAGGGCGATATCGCCGGGCTGCGCGCGTCCGGCACCCGCACCGGCAAGCACCTCGGGTACCGGGCCGTGCTCAAGGAGTCGGTGCGGAAGTCCACCGGGGCGCTGGAGATCCGCGGCGCGACGCAGAACAACCTGCGCGGCGTCGACGTGGATGTGCCGACCGGGGTGCTCACCGTGGTCACCGGTGTCGCCGGGTCCGGCAAGAGCTCGCTCATCCACGGCAACCTGGCCCGCCGCGAGGGCGTCGTCGTGGTCGACCAGACCGCCATCAAGGGCTCCCGCCGCTCCAACCCCGCCACCTACACCGGGCTGCTCGACCCCATTCGCAAGGCGTTCTCCAAGGCCAATGGCGTGAAACCCGCGCTCTTCAGCGCCAACTCCGAGGGCGCCTGCCCCACCTGCAACGGGGCCGGGGTGATCTACACCGACCTCGCCATGATGGCCGGCGTGGCCACCCCCTGCGAGACCTGCGAGGGCAAGCGTTTCCAGGCCGAGGTGCTGGAGTACAAGCTCGGCGGGCGCGATATCAGCGAGGTGCTCGGCATGTCCGTCGCCGAGGCCGAGCGGTTCTTCGCCGAGGGCGATGCCCGCACCCCCGCCGCGCACAGGATCCTGCACCGCCTCGCCGACGTCGGGCTCGGCTACCTGAAGCTGGGCCAGCCGCTCACCACGCTCTCCGGCGGCGAGCGGCAGCGGCTCAAGCTGGCCACGCACATGTCCGAGAAGGGCGGCGTCTACGTCCTGGACGAGCCGACCACCGGGCTGCACCTCGCCGACGTCGACCAGCTGCTCGGGCTGCTGGACCGGCTGGTCGACGCCGGGAAGACGGTCATCGTGATCGAGCATCACCAGGCCGTCATGGCGCACGCCGACTGGATCATCGATCTCGGGCCCGGCGCCGGGCACGACGGTGGGCTGGTGGTGTTCGAGGGGACGCCCGCGGAGCTGGTCGCGCAGCCGGAGAAGACGCTGACCGGCACACACCTCGCGGAGTACGTGGGCGCGTAGCTCGAGGCGGGCGCGGATTCGTTAAACCCGGGCGTCACCACCCGGAGCGTCAGAACTTGCCGGTGTGGTGCTCGATACGGTGCCCGAGTCGCGCGCCGAACTCGGCGACGAAGTTCTCCGTGAGCGGCGGCCACCCCCAGAAGTCGAAGGCGAGCGCGCCGAGCGCGAAGCCCCACGGCCACCCCCACTCGGTGACCCCGGCGGCCGCGCCGCACCCGGTACAGGTGACACTGCCCGAGCCGGTCCGCTTCCACGCCTCGATGCCGTCGTGGAACGGCTGCCAGACCTCGGGGTCGGCCTCCCACCGCTGCGGGTAATCGATGATGGTGGTCCGCGCGTGACACCGCGGGCAGTGCGCGAACTCCGGTTCGATCTCGCCCTGGCCGCCGTGGTGATCGCCGCGCCCGAGAACCACCGCGACCGGACCGGGAGTCCAATCCGCGCCCCACTCCTCGGTCACCTGCCGCCACTCGGGCCCCGCCACATAGCCTTTGTCGACACCGAGGCTGTACATCGCCTCGCCGGACATCTCCCGCGTGAGCAACCGCCGCGCGATCATCCAGTCCACCATCCGCGCGCCGAGCGCGGCGGCCTGCTCCGCCGCCACCTCGACGTCGACGATTCGTTCGAAGAAATCACCTATGTCCTCTACCCGGCCTCCTCGGCACCATCGCCGGAAGTTTCCGCGAATTCGCCCGCGCGCGCAACGCGAGGGTACTCAGCGGCAACACACCGGGCTCAGCGCCCGCGGGCGGTGGCCAGCAGCTCCTCGACGCTCGCGATCTTCACCCGCGGCCGCCCGGCGGCGGCGCCGCGGGTGCGCTCGGCCTGGTCCAGGACCTGCCACCCGGCCCGGTCGACGACGTCGGGGTTGCGCTGCCGGATGAACTCGGCGAAGGCGTCGCGGTCGGGGGCGGGAGTGGCGAGGCTGCCCGCGACGAAGTCGTCGAGCAGGGCGCGGACCGTCTCGGCGGCGTCGGCGCGGTTGGAGCCGATGACGCCGCGCGGGCCGCGCTTGATCCAGCCGCTCACGTAGACGCCGGGGGCGACCCGGCCGCCGTCGTTGGGGACGATCCCCGCCGCCTCGTCGAAGGGCAGCCCGGGGACGGGTTTGCCGCGGTAGCCGATGGCGCGCAGGACGAGCGAGGTGCCGAGGGTTTCCCGCTCGCCGGTGATCGCGGTGCGGCCGTCGCGCTGCTCGGTGCGGGCGACGGTGAGCGTCTCGACCCGCTCCGCGCCGCCGAGTTCGACGGGGGCGGAGCGGAAGGCGAAGCGGATGCGGCGATTGCCCTCGGTGCGCGGCTGCTCGGCGTACTCGCGGGCCAGCCGCAGCTTCCACTCCGGGGCGTGGCCGTCGGCGGTGAGATCGGCGAGGTCGGCGGGGTCGATCACCACGTCGACGCCGGGGAGGTGACGCAGCGCCAGGAACTCGGCGGCGGTGTAGGCGGCTTCCAGCGGGCCGCGCCGGGCGAGCACGGTCACCTCGCGAATCGTGCTGTGCCGCAGCGCCTCCAGGGCGTGATCGGCGATATCGGTGCGGGCCAGGTACTCCGGGTCGGCGGTGAGCACCCGGGCGATGTCGAGCGCCACATTGCCGTTGCCGACCACGACGGCGCGCTCGCCGGAGAGGTCGAAGGTGTGCCCGGCATGGTCGGGGTGGCCGTTGTACCAGGCCACGAAGTCGGTCCCGGCGTGGCTGCCCGGCAGCTCCTCGCCGGGGATGCCGAGCCTGCGGTCCGCGCTCGCGCCCACCGCGTAGAGCACGGCGTGGCAGTTGGCGAGCAGGTCGTCGTGGGTGAGGTGGGTGCCGATCTCGGTATTGAGGTGCATGCGCAGCGCGTCGCGTTTGAAGGCGGCGGTGAACATGTCGGCCACGCCGCGGGTTTCGCTGTGGTCGGGGGCGACGCCGTAGCGCACCAGCCCCCACGGCGTCGGCAGCCGGTCGAACATCTCGACCTCCACCCGCCCGGTGCCGAGCAGGTGCTCGGCGGCGTAGCAGGCGGCCGGGCCGGTGCCGACGATCGCCACCCGCAGCGGCTCCCGGTCCCGCGGCAGCCGCTGCGGCGGGGCGGGCGCGCTGATGTCGGACTCCAGCGGGTGCCGCTGGAAGTACCCGGCATTGATCTCCGGGTACCTGGCCAGCGCGGGCGGCAGCTCCTCCTCGGCGTAGACCGCGCCCACCGGGCAGGCCTCGAAGCAGGCGCCGCAGTCGATGCAGGTGTCCGGGTCGATGTAGAGCATCTCGGCGGTCGCGAACTCGGGGTCCTCCGGTCGCGGCCGGATGCAGTCGACCGGGCACTCGCTGACGCAGCTGGCGTCGTTGCAGCAGCGCTGGGTGATGACGTAGGCCATCTGACGGCCCCCTCTCCGGCGTCCTGGACAGCTTATTGGACAGCTGTCTGGACGATACTACGGGAGAGTTCGGTGCGGTGTTGCTACCGGGCCAGGCGGTCGTCCCTGACGAGGTAGGTGATGGCGAGGTCGCGCAGCGCGATGCCGGGCGGGCTCGCGTCGATGGCGCGGGCCGCGTTCAGCAGCTCGACCAGGGCGAGGTGCTCGGCGGGGGGTACCCCGTCGACCGGGTGGAAGTCGACGGTGGCGGTGCCCGTTCCGGCCGCGCTGGTGGTGACCAGGCGGTAGCGCAGCGGCACGCTGCCCGTCGCGCTGCGGATGGAGCGGTAGCGGATGCGGTCGCCGAGGTCGGCGGTCACCACCGCGCCGGGCCCGTCGGTGGTCACCTCGATCGACACGGCGGGGTCCTCGGTGCCGCGCCAGCCGAAGGCGCCGTCCGCGAGCGTGTGCAGCCCGTCCACGTAGTTCCCGGCGACCGCCTCGGCGGCCGCCCGCGCGCGCTCGGGATCGGTGTCGAGATCGGGCAGGACGATCTCCTCGATGAGCTCGATCCGGGTGATCTCCCTGGTCGCGGCGGCGAGCGAGCGGGTGAGGCGGGCCGCCACCGCGGACTGGTGGCCGCCGGTGGCGTGCAGGGTGGCCTTGCCCGCGGCCGCCGCCGCCGCGAGTTCGGCGAGGGGCAGGTCGTGCCGGGGGAGCGCGGTGACGACATTGCGGCCGGCGCGCAGCAGGGCGGGGAGCTCGGCGGGGTCGGGGGAGAGGTGCAGCAGCACCGGGGAGTGCTCGGTGACGACGAGGTCCGGGTGCGCGGCGACCCGGTCGGCCAGCGGCCCGGTGCCGAGCACCGCGACCGGGATCGGGGAGGTCATGCCGGCTCCAGTCGGTAGCGGGGGGTCAGGTCGGGGGTGGCGACGCCGGGCGGCGCGGCGCAGAGCGCGGGGATGACGTCGAGCATGGCCTTGACCGAGATGTCGGTGACCGCCGACCAGTCGCCGCTGTAGGTCTCGTCGTCCAGCTCGTTGCGCAGCTCGATGCGGGCCGGAGTGCCGTCCAGGGTGATCACGTGGCCGCCGGCCAGGCTGCGCGGATGGTCCGGGCCGAGGTGCGCGTTGCCCGGCCCGACGTGCCAGCACTCGGCATTGGTCATGAAGAGCCGGTCGCCGATGTACCCGCGGTAGCTCATGTGGATGGCGCCGACCGACCCCGGCTCGATCACGCTGCCGCCCGCCTCGATCCGCACCCGGGCCGGCACCGGGTAGACGTGCCGCTCCACCCGGACCTCGTCCGCGCTCGCCCCGAAGAGCACGTGCGCGACATTCGAGAGCACCGCGTCGAAGTAGAAGTGCTGCATGAGCGCGATGGCGTGGTCGGAATCGACCGCGCTGAGCGGCATGCCGAAGCCGAGGCTGGCGAGCCCGCCCCACATGCCGTCCGGGGCCGAGGAGAGGTCGCCGACCTCGAGGAACTTCACCTCGCGCACCTCGTCCAGCAGCCCGGCCAGCCGCAGCAGCAGCTGCTCGACCATGAGCCCCGGGTGCAGCCCGGTGCCGTGCAGCGAGACCCCGCCCTTCAGGCAGGCCGCCTGGAGCCGGGCGCCGGAGGCCCGGCGCGGGATGGCCCGGTCCGCGATCGGCCCGGCCAGCTTCTCCAGCACCGGCCGGGCCGGGCGCACCGGGCTCGAATCGGCAACGCGCATGAGCGTTTTCAAGGCCGCGAGGGCGTTCGGCAGCTGCGGCCCGAAGGCGGCGCCGGTGACCTTCATCCGGGACACCGTGCCGAGAACGTCCAGCGCGGAGCGGGATTCGGTGAGCCAGGTCGGCATGGCCGGGTTGTGGTAGGCGGCCGCCGAGACCACGTTCTTCCCGGATTCCAGCAGCTCCAGCACGTCGGCATCGGCGCCCTGCACCAGCGCGGGCGTGGTGGGGGTGTGCACCACGCAATCCGCGTCCAGCGCGAGGATCTCGGCCTTCGAGGTGGTCGCGGTGACCCCCACCGGCGGCAGCCCTGCCAGCTCGCCGATATCCCTGCCGTGTTTGTGCGGGCTGAACACCTTCACCCCGACGACCTCGAAATCGGGCGACTCCAGCGCGGTGCGCAGCGCCCGCCCGCCCATGTCGCCGGGGCCCCAGATGATGAGCCGATACGGACCTGTCACAACCGCCTCCTCGCCGTTCGCTCGGTATGTCTAGCACGGCGGCGATGAGAAAGGTTGGCTTTTACTCTCTTATCTTCTCGCAGTGTCGCGTCAGGGCTCCGGGACGACCTTCCCCGGCAGCTCGCCGCGCTCGAATCGGGCGTGCACGGCGGGCAATTCGGCGAGCGGGAGCCGCTCGGCGACCTCGATGTGCAGCCTCCCGGCATCGCCAGCACGTAGACCTGGGCGACCCGCACGCCGCGGCCGGGGTTCTCCGGTCCGGGGGTGGTGGTGCTGACGAAGGTGCCGCCGTCGTCGAGGAGTTCGACCAGCCGGGCCACCTCGGCCCGGTCGTTGCGGACCAGGGTCAGGACCAGGTCGAACTGCTCGTTCAGCGCGGTGACCGGGGTCGCGGTGTGGTCGACGACGCGGTGCGCGCCGTAGCGCTGGACCCGCTCCCGGCTGCGCGGGCTCGCGGTCGCGGTGACCCGCGCGCCCACCGCGGCCGCCAGCTGCACCGCGAAGCCGCCGACCGAGCCGCCCGCGCCATTGATCAGCACCCGCTGCCCCGCCTCGAGGCCGCCGTGCCCGAAGAGCGCCTGGTGCGCGGTGAGCCCGGTGGCCGGGAGCGCGGCGGCCACCGCGAGCTCCACGCTGCGCGGGGCGGGTGCCAGCGCCTCGGCCGGGATCGTGACGTACTCGACGGCCGGGCCCGGAATGCCCATGGCAGCAGCGCGATCACCGCATGCCCGGACACGCCGGGGCCGAGCTCCTCGATCACCCGCCACACATCGAGGTTCGGGGTGTGCGGCAGCGTCCGCGGGAGCGGATCCCGCATGAACCCCGCGCGGATGGCCGCGTCCACCGGGTTGAACGAGGTGCCCGCCACCCGCACCACGACCTGCCCCGGCCCGGCCGCCGGGCGCTCGACCTCCTCGATCGCCAGCACATCGCTGCCGCCGTACTCGTGGAACCGCACTGCCGTCATCACTGGCCTCCATCGCTCCAGCTGCGGGCCGAGGGCGACCTGAGCTCGGTGCAGTTCGGGCTGCTCGCCCGGCTCTCCGGCGCGGGCAGCCTGACCATGACCCAGCTCGCCGACGGCGTCGTCTACAGCCGCAGCGGCCTCACCTACCAGGCCGGGCTGCTGGAGAAGGCCGGGCTGGTGACCCGCGCCCCCAGCCCCGACGACGAGCGCGCCACCCTGGTCACCATTACCGAGCGCGGCGCCGCGCTGGTCGGCCGGGTGCTCCCCGGCCAGGTCGAGGTGGTGCGGCGCCTGCTCTTCGCCCCGCTGAGCGGCGACGATGTGCAGCGGCTCGGGGAGCTCATGACCAAGGTCCGCGCGCACATGCGCGCCCAGCCGCCGCGTTCCGCGGCCCCCCGCAAGCGCCGCACCACCTGACCGCTCAGGAGGTCCGCAGGCGGGCCAGCTCCGGGTAGAACTCGGCCGGGTCGGTGGCGAGCGCGGACTTGATGTAGCGGCTCCAGTCGTCGGCGAGGATCTCGGCGCGGCCGGCGGCGACGCCATCGATGGCGATCCGGGCGAGCTCGGCCGGGGCGAGCTTCGGGCCGGTGAAGTCGGCCGCCATATCGGTGTCGGCGAGGCCGAGGTGCAGTGCGGAGACCTGGGTGCCCTGTTCCCGGAGCTCGAGCCGCACGGCATTGGTCATGGCCCACTCGGCTGCCTTGGCGACGTGGTACCCGCCCGCGCCGCCGGCGGTGAACCAGGACATGGCGGAGAGCACGGTGAGGATCGCGCCGCCGCCGTTGGCGGCCAGGATCGGGGCGAAGGCGCGGGTGACGGCGAGCGTGCCGAAGAGGTGCGTCTCCAGCTCGGCGCGGAGCAGCTCGTCACCGCCGGTGAGCAGGTCGGTGCCGGTCTGGATGCCGGCATTGTTGATCAGCAGCGTGACGTCCGGCGCCTGCGCGGCGACGGCGGCGACCTGCGCGGGGTCGGTGATGTCGAGCGCGAGGACTTCGGCGCCGGGCAGCTCGACGGCGTCCGGGCGGCGGGCGGTGGCGTAGACCTTGGCGCCCTGCTCGAGCAGGTGCTGCGCGAAGGCGCGGCCGAGGCCGCGGTTGGCGCCGGTGACGAGGGCGACGGTCGAGGAAAGGTGCATGCCGCTACGCTAGAACCTGACGTCGACGTGAGGGTCAAGGCCGGATTCCGAGGAGGTGCGCGGTGCTGCGGATCGGTGAACTGGCGGAGCGCTCCGGCGTGAGCGTGCGGGCGCTGCGCTACTACGAGGAGCAGGGGCTGCTCGACGCCGAGCGCACCCCCGCCGGGCAGCGTCGCTACCCGGAGGCGGCGGTGGAGAAGGTGCGCTTCTTCCAGCTGCTCTACGCCGCCGGGCTGACCAGCCGCAATATCGCCGCGCTGCTGCCGTGCATCGATACCGGGCACACCGACGCCGCGCAGCGGCTCATGCTGCACACCCAGCGGGACCGCATCCGGGAGCGGATCGACGAGCTGGGCGCCGCGCTCGGCAAGCTCGACGAGATCATCGCGGTCACCGCCACACACCCCTGATCCGGGCCGGGCCGGGGCGGAGGCCACCTCGAGCGACGATCTCCGCCCGCTTCTCCTCCCGATGCTTGCGGAACCGTAGACATACATTCGGGATGTATGTAAATTACGTGCAGACCGACACGGCGATGAAGGGGACGGGATAATGACGAGTACGCACAGCGCGGCACTGGGCGCGAAACACGAGATCGAGCTGCCCGGCGCGCGCATCCGCTACCACGAGACGGGGGAGGGCCCGCCGGTCGTCTTCGTGCACGGCCTCCTGGTCAACGCGAACCTGTGGCGCGCCGTCGTGCCGCCGATCGCGGCCGCCGGATACCGCTGCATCGCCCCGGACTGGCCGCTCGGCGCCCACGACATCCCGGTGCCGGAGGCCGATCTCTCCCCGCCCGGCGTCGCCGACCTCATCGCGGCCTTCCTGGAAAAGCTCGACCTCACCGACGTCACCCTGGTCGCCAACGACACCGGCGGTGCCATCACCCAGGTGCTGCTCGCCCGCGACCCGGCCCGCATCGGCCGGGTCGTGCTGGCCTCGGTCGACTGCTACGACCGCTTCCTGCCGCCGCCCTTCGATGCGCTCGGCGTGCTGGCCCGGGTGCCGGGCGTGGTGCGCGCCGCCACCGAGCTGCTGAAGATCAGGGCCCTGCAGCCGCTGCCGATCGCGCTCGGGTGGGTGGCGAAGCACCCGATACCGCGGGAGGTGGCGGACGGCTACCTCGGGCCGAGCAGGCGCTCCGCCGCCATCCGGCACGATGTCCGTCGCTTCCTCGGCTCCGCGCGCAAGCGGCACACCCTGGCCGCGGCGCGCAGCTTCCCGCGGCTCACGCTGCCGGTGCTGGTGGTCTGGGCCAGGGAGGAGAAGCTCTTCCCGGTGCCGCTGGCCGAGCGGCTGGTGGCGGAGCTGCCGAACGCCACGCTCCGGCTGGTCGACGACTCGTACACCTTCATCCCGGAGGATCAGCCGGATTTGCTGAGCGCGCTCATCCTGGAGTTCACTCGGGAGCATGCCGCGCCGTAGTCAGCTGGACCGCACCCGCGATACCAGGGCGCGGCTGGAGGAGGCCGGGCGCGCGCTCTTCGCCGAGCACGGCTTCGGCGCCGTCGCGGCCGAGCAGATCGTCGCCGCGGCCGGGGTCACCCGCGGCGCCCTGCAGTACCACTACGGCGACAAGCGCGGCCTCTTCGTCGCGGTGCTCGAACAGCTCGAGCGGGACAATACCGACGAGCTGGTGGCCGCCATCGCCGGCGCCCCGCCCTCGGACGACCCGATGGCGGGGCTGCGCGCCGGGCTCGACGCCTTCCTGCGCATCTGCCGCAGGCCGGAGATGGTGCGGATCGCGCTCTCCGACGCGCCCGCGGTGCTCGGCTGGGACGCCTGGCGCGAGCTGGAGGCGAAGTACGGCCTCGGCCTCATCGTGCTGCAGCTGGAGGCCGCCCGCGCCGCCGGGCTGCTCGCGCAGGACGCGCCGGTGCGCATGCTGGCCCAGCTGGTGCTGAGCGCGGTCACCGAGGCGGGCATGATCGTCGCGCACGCCGACGACCCGGCCACCGCGCACGACCAGGCGCTGGACGCCCTGGTCCTGCTCATGGCCGGGCTGCTGCGCGGCTAGAAGGCCGCCTCGTCCAGTGTCATGATCTCGGTGTCCAGCTCGGCGAGGATGCCGCGGATCGCCGCGAGCTCGGGCAGCACGTTGCGCGCGAAGAACTGCGCGACCGCCACCTTGCCCTCGTAGAAGGCGCGCTCCCCGCCCTCTGCGCCCGCGTCCAGCGCGGCGATCGCGATACCCGCCTGGTGCAGCAGCTGCCAGCCGATGAGCAGATCGCCCACCGCCAGCAGGAACCGCACCGAGCCGAGCCCCACCTTGTACAGCTCCGCCGCATCCTCCTGCGCGCCCATGAGGTACCCGGTGAGCGTGGCGGCCGCCGCCTGCACGTCGGCCAGCGCGGTGCCGAGCAGCGCGCGCTCCCGCTTGAGCCTGCCATTGCCCGCCGCGCTGTCCAGGGTGCCCTGGATCTGCGCCACCACGTGCCCGAGCGCGACCCCGCGGTCCCGGACGATCTTGCGGAAGAAGAAATCCTGCGCCTGGATGGCGGTGGTGCCCTCGTAGAGGCTGTCGATCTTGGCGTCCCGGATGTACTGCTCGATCGGGTAGTCCTGCAGGTACCCCGAGCCGCCGAAGGTCTGCAGCGCATCGGTCAGGTACCGGTAGGCGCGCTCGGAGCCGACGCCCTTGACGATCGGCAGCAGCAGGTCGTTCACCCGCGCGGCCAGCTCCGGATCCGCGCCGGAGACCTGCTCGGCCAGCACCGGGTCCTGGTGCGCGGCGGTGTAGAGGTAGACCGCGCGCAGCCCCTCGGCGTACGCCTTCTGCATCATGAGCGCCCGCCGGACGTCCGGGTGGTGCACGATGGTCACCCGCGGCGCCGACTTGTCCGCCATGGTGGTGAGATCGGCGCCCTGCACCCGCTGCTTGGCGTATTCCAGCGCGTGCAGGTAGCCGGTGGAGAGCGTGGCGATGGCCTTCGTGCCCACCATCATCCGGGCGTGCTCGATGACGTCGAACATCTGCGCGATGCCGTTGTGCACCTCGCCGACCAGCCAGCCCGTGGCCGGGACGCCGTGCCCGCCGAAGGTCACCTCGCAGGTGGAGGAGGCCTTGAGCCCCATCTTGTGCTCCAGCCCGGTCACGAAGACGCCGTTGCGCTCCCTGTTCTCACCGGTCACCGGGTCGAAGTGGAACTGCGGGACGAAGAAGAGCGAGAGCCCCTTGGTGCCGGGGCCCGCGCCCTCCGGGCGGGCCAGCACCAGGTGCAGCATGTTCGGGAAGAGCACCCCGGAATCGCCGTTGCTGATGAAGCGCTTGACGCCCTCGATGTGCCAGGAGCCGTCCGCCTGCTCGATCGCCCTGGTCCGGCCCGCGCCGACATCGGAGCCCGCGTCGGGTTCGGTGAGCACCATGGTGCCGCCCCAGTTCGCGGTGGTGGCGAGCCGCGCCCAGCCGCGCTGCTCCTCGGTGCCGTTGGCGTGCAGCACCGAGGCCATCTGCGCGCCCGCCATGCCGTAGAAGAAGGCGGCGGGCTGCGCGCCCAGGATGAGCTCGGCCGCGGCCCAGAACACCGCGCGCGGCACGCCGGGCCCGCCCAGCTCGGCGGGGAGCCCGAGCTGGTGCCAGCCGCCGTCGGTCATGGCGCGGAAGGAGCGGACGAACGCCTCCGGCAGCGTGACGGTGTGCGTCTCCGGGTCGAAGACCGGGGGATTGCGGTCCGCCTCGGCGAAGGAGGCGCCGAGCGGGCCCTCGGCGAGCCGCCGCACCTGCTCCAGGATCTCGGTGACGGTCTCGGCGTCCAGCGCGCCGAAGGCGCCGGTCGCCAGCGCCCGCTCCAGCCCGAGCACCTCGAAGAGGACGAACCGGAGATCGCGAACATTGCTTCTGTAGTGCGGCACGAGACCCCCATCGACACATCCGGACGCGCGGAAAGAGGCGAATACCGTACTGCGGCAGCTATATTCGCCGGCAGATGCCTTCGCCCCGCCCATGATCGCACAAACCGGGTGGAAACAGGGTGCCACCCCGGCGGGGATCACTCACTCTGCATGACCCATTGGCCTTTGCTGTCGCGCTTGGCGGCGTGCAGGCTGGTGTCCGCGGCGTGCAGCAGCGACTCGGCGTCGGCGTGCGCCAGCGGGGTGACGACGACGCCGATGCTGGCGGAGATGTCGAGCGGCACGCCGTCCACCGGGATGGGCTCGGAAAGCGCGGTGAGCAGGCGATTCGCCACCGCCGCGACCTGTACCTCGTCGGCGGGCGGCGGGATCAGCGCGAGGAACTCGTCGCCGCCGAGCCGGCAGACGAAGCTGCCGTCGCGCTGCAGCGTCTCGGCGATCCGGTCGGCCACGGCGACCAGCACCCGGTCGCCGGCGCTGTGGCCGTAGTGGTCGTTGACCTGTTTGAAGTGGTCCAGATCGGCAAAGCAGAGCCCCACCCGATCGTCGGCGCCCGCGGTGGTGATCAGGTGCTCGATGTGCTCGAGCAGGTAGCGCCGGTTCGGCAGCCCGGTGAGCGAGTCGTGCCTGGCCTGGTGGTGCAGCTCCTGCTGGAGCAGGTGCCGCTCGGTGACGTCGGCGCCGACCGCGAGCAGGTAGTCCGGCCTGCCGCCGCTGCCGCGCACGAAGGTGATGGCGAAGGCCATCCAGCCCACGCTGCCGTCGGCGCGCACCAGCCGCTGGTCCAGCGTGACGGTGCCCTCGCCGGTCGGCACCAGCTGCTCGTAGAGCAGGGTGCGGATGCGGTCCCGGTCGTCCGGGTGCGCGAAATCGTAGACCGAGATGCCGCGCAGGTCGCCGGGCTTGGTGCCGATCATGTCGGCGAGCGCGCGGTTCGCCTCCAGCAGGACGCCGTCGGTGTCGCCGATGGCGATGGCGACGGCGGCATTGTCGAAGAGCACCCGGAAGCGGGTGTCCTGGTCGTCGTGCTCCTCGCCGGCGGCGGCCGAGCGGCCGCGCTGGACCTGGTGGCCCTGGCCGAGCGCGGCGAGCAGCCCGGCGAGCCGGCGGTGCGCGTCCGGGTGCGGGCTGGCGTCGGCCAGCCCGTGGAGCACCTGGGCCGAGACCACCGGGACCTCGGGGTGGGTGAGCCCGGCGCCCCAGAGCGCGGCGCCGACCCGGGAGCCGGCGCTCGCGTCGAAGGTCTCCGCCGCCAGCGCCGCCTCCAGCTGGGCCACCAGCCCGGGCAGCATCATCGGCCCGCCCGGCCCGCCACCGGGCGCGACACCACCGGTGGCCAGTGCCTGCCACCAGATCCGAGCCAGTGCGGCGCCGCCGCTGCCGTCCACAACACCCCCGTCGACATATCGCGTTCCCCGGACACCGGAGTGTGCCGGAAATGCTGCTGTGATTCTCCGACAATAGTCCCCCGGAGACGAATTCCGGCAGCGCCTCGACCCGGGGGCCGGTCAGTCCAGGCGATTCTCCTCGAAGATCGACCGGCCCTTGTACCGGTGCGTGGTGATCTGCCAGACCCAGGTGGCCTGGACCGCGCCGCGCAGATCGGCCACGTGCGCCGTCACCCGCCCGCCCGGATCGACCTCCGGCCGGGCCGCCACCGCCGCCGCGATCCCCGCGCTGACCTGCCGGAACTCGGTGAGCAGGTCGCGCACGATGGTCGCCGCGCTCGCCACCGCGCCCGCCAGCCCGGCCGCGGGCGCCTCCAGCAGGCACATCGGCACCAGGTTGAAGTCGGCGCCGTCGGCGATGCACTCCTTCTCGAAGGAGAACACGTCGTTCATCAGCGCGCCGATCTCCACGGTGAGCTGGCGCAGCGTGCGCAGCTCCCCGGCGAGCCCGGCCGCCTCCAGCTGCGCCCAGTCCAGGTAGGCGTCGCGGCCGAACTCGCAGAGCGCGATGGCCGGGTACATCCCGGAGACGTGCGAGCGCAGCTCGATGTACCCGGCCACCGAGAGCACGTCACCCCGCGCCCTGGCGTTCTGGTCGCGGATGGCGGGGCGCAGGTGCCCGGCGGTGTCGGCGAGGAAGCCGCGCATCCAGGCCGGGTCCGCGAGCGCGGCGGTGCGCTCCAGGTATTCGTGCGTCGCGGCCTCCACCGGCTCCGGATCGGCGGCGGGGCTGCCGGTTTCGAGCAGCCGGGTGAGCCTGCGCACCGTCTCGGCCGCCGCCGCCTGCTGCTCGGGGGTGAGCGCGGCGAACTTCTCCCGGCCGACGGTGTCGTTGAGCCAGAACAGGATCGCGTTGTAGATGCCGATCAGCGTCATCCGCTCCGCCGTCACCGCGTTCGGGTGCAGGTACGGCGTCATGCTGTTGTAGTGCGAGCCGCCCGGCTCCAGCCAGATGCCGTATCTGCGGCAGAACTTCTCCGCCCCCGCCAGCGCCTCGTCCCCGAATTCATTGGGCGCGAACCCCGCACAGTACGCGTCGATATCGCTCTCCGCGGTGCTGAACAGCTCCCGCAGCGACCATCCTCGACCCGACTCCAGCAACTCGTCGTATTCGGCCCGCATGCGCGCGAGCCGCGCCTCGACGTCCGGCGTGTAACGATCCACCACAGCACTCCTTCTAGCTCCCCTTACACCGTAAGAGGCGGCGGCCGAAAATGTGCGCCGGATGGCGTTCTCCGGTGGTGCAGCGAACACCCTACGGGGCAAGGGAATCGATGGGGCAACCTTGCGCGGCGTTTCCCGGCGGTATATGTTCGTACTTACTTACGTAAGTGGAACCGAACACAATCGACCCGGAGGATGTCGTGAGCGCTGAAGTGGGCCGGTTCGACGAGGACGGCGCGGACGAGGTGTTCCGCGCGCTCGCCGAGCCGCGCAGGCGGGCGATCCTGCGGCTGGTGGGCGCGCACGAGCTGGCGGCGGGGGAGATCGCGGGGGCGTTCGAGATCAGCAGGCCCGCGGTCAGCCAGCACCTGGGGGTGCTGCGGGCGGCGGGGCTGGTGCGCGAGCGGCGCTCGGGGACGCGGCGGCTCTACCGGGCCGAGCCGAGCGGGGTCGAGCAGGCCCGGCGGGCGCTGGCGGGTATCTGGTCGTCCGCGCTGGACCGGGCCGCGCGGCTCGCCGAGGAGGAGACGCCGTGAACGCCGAACCCGAGGGCCGGGTGCTCCCCATGACCCGGCCGCCGATCCGCCGCACCGTGCTGGTCCGCGCCTCCCGGGAGCGGACCTGGGCGGTCTTCGTGGGCCGGATGGCCGAGTGGTGGCCGCTCGACCCGTTCTCGGCGGGGCGCGAGCGGGTCCGCGACGTCACCGTGCAGGCCAGGGTGGGCGGCACCGTCGCCGAGGTGTGGGACGACGGCACCACCATCCCGTGGGGCGAGGTGCTCGCCTGCGCCGAACCCGAGCACTTCGCCATGACCTGGAACATCACCGGCACCCCGACCGAGGTGGCGCTGCGCTTCCGCGCGGTCGCCCCCGCCCTGACGAAGGTCGACCTGGAGCACACCGGGTGGGACCGGCTCGACACCGGGGAGCTGCGCCGCGACTGCGCCCTCCCCGGCGGCTACGAGGGCGGCGCCATCGCCGCCGGGTGGGACCACATACTGGCCGCGCTGCGACGCGCCGCCGCACAGGAGGACGAATGATCACCGACGACGCCATGCTCGCCCTGCTCTCCCGCTCGCGCGGGTACCCCGTCTGCGTGCTGCGCCCCGGCCCGGCCGCCGATCGCGAGGATCGGGACCGGCTGCTGTGGGAGCACGGGCGCCTCAACTGCGACCTGCGGGAGCGGGGGCTGCTCGCCATCACCCTGCGGATCCCGGAGTCGCCGGAGCTCGCCGGGGTCGGGGTGTACGGCTGCGAACCCGAGCGGGTGCGCGAGCTGCTCGCCGCCGACGGCGCGATCGCCGCGGGCGTGCTCAGCTACGAGCTCTACGACGCGCAGGGCATCCCCGGCGACGCCCTGCCCTGAACCCCCCGCGATACGCGTTCCTGATCGGCCGATCAGCACTTCTTCTCGGCCCGCGCGGCGCGCCCCCGCCCGCCTACGCTCGGAGCTGTTCGAGCCGAATCTCCGCTCCCGCAGCGGGATTCGGCGCTCCGACCCGTCGTGAGGGAGCTGCCATGTCCGGCGAGGACGCGCCCAGGCGCGCCGCCCCGAGGAAACTCGCGGTGGACAGCCCGTACCTGCACCGCCTGCAGCGCCGCCACTTCCTGCTCTTCGACGTGGCGCCGATCTTCGGCACGCTGGCCGCGCTGGCCTTCCTGCTGGTGCACCCGCTCGGAATCACCGAGATCGTGCTGCTGATCGGCGGCTGGGCGGCCACCGGGCTGGCCATCACCGTCGGCTACCACCGGCTCTTCACCCACCGCACCTTCCAGGCGCGGCCATCGGTGCAGGTGGCGCTGGCGGTGATCGGCTCGATGGCGGGGCAGGGCGGCGTGCTCTCCTGGGTCGCCATTCACCGCAGGCACCACGAGAACGCCGACCGCGCGGGCGACCCGCACTCGCCGAACCTCTCCGGCGGCGGGCTCCGCGGCCGGGCGCGCGGGCTGCTGCACTCGCACTTCCTCTGGATGCGCCGCCACGAGTACCCGAACATCGTGCACTACGCCCCCGACCTGCTGAAGAACCGCCTGGTGCTGAAGGTCTCGCGGTACTACCACTGGTGGGTCGCGCTCGGCATGGCGATCCCGGCGGTGATCGGCGGGGTGGTGTACCAGAGCTGGACCGGCGCGGTCAGCGGGCTGCTGTGGGGCGGGCTGGTGCGGATGTTCGTGCTGGAGCACATCATCTGGGCGATCAACTCCTTCCTGCACATGTTCGGCACCATGCCGTACCGGGCACGCGGCAACAGCCGCAACGGCGGCGTCTTCGCGCTGCTCTCGTTCGGCGAGTCCTGGCACAACAACCACCACGCCTTCCCGGACTCGCCCTCCTTCGGCCTGCAGTGGTACCGGCTCGACCCCGGCTACTGGCTGATCTGCCTGCTCGCCGCCACCGGGCTGGCCTGGGACGTCGAGGTGCCGTCCCGGGATCGGCTGGAAGCACGGCGCCTCCGCCCCGCCACCGGCGCGGCCACCCCCTGAGAACGGACGGACAACCATGGACCGCACAGAGATCATCACGTGGAGCCGCGGCTACCTGGCCGAGGCGCTCGGCGTGCAGCCCGAGACCATCGACCCCGCCGCCGATTTCGACCGCCTCGGGGTGGACTCCGTGGTGGCGGTGGCGCTGCTCATGGAGATCGAGCAGCGCTACGGGGTCGACATCCCGCCGGACGAGCTCTTCGACGAGCCGACGCTGGACGCGGTGGCGGGCTACGTCGTCGAACGGTCCGGGCAGCCCGCATGAGCGAGTCAGGCCCGGAGGCGGTAGCGGAGCGTGGCCACGGAGGGCCCTCGCTCGTGCGAATGGGCACAGCATGAGCGCCACGGCCGCCGCCGCGCGGGCGGAGTCGGCGGCGGCGGCCGTCCGGCACCACTACGACGTCGGCAACGAGTTCTACGCGCTCTGGCTCGACCCCTCGCTCACCTACTCCTGCGCCATGCCGTCCGGCCCCGCCGACACCCTGGCCGCCGCCCAGCAGCGCAAGCTCAGCTACCACCTGGACGCGGTCCGCGCCCACGACGCCACCGCCCTGCTCGACATCGGCTGCGGCTGGGGCGCGCTGCTCGCCGTGGCCGCGAGCGAGGGCGTCGGGCGGCTGACCGGGCTCACCCTGGCCGAGGAGCAGGCCGCCCACGTGCGCGCCCTCGACCTGCCCGGCACCGAGGTCGCGGTGCGGAACTGGCTGCACTACGAGCCGGAGCACCGCGTCGACGGCATCGTCTCCATCGGCGCCTTCGAGCACTTCGCCACCCCCGAGGACACCCCGGCCGAGAAGATCGCGGTCTACCGCGCCTTCTTCGAGCGCTGCCGGAGCTGGCTGCACCCCGGCGGCGCGCTCTCGCTGCAGACCATCGCCTACGCCAATATGACCCGCGACCGGGCCAGCACCTTCATCCAGCGGGACATCTTCCCGGACGCCGACCTGCCGACGCTGGCCGAGATCGCCGCCGCCGCCGACGGCCTGTTCGAGGTGCGCACCGTGCGCAACGACCGCCTGGACTATGCCTGGACCTGCGAGCAGTGGGCCGCCCGGCTGAAGGCCCGCCGCGCCGAGGCGGTGGCGCTGGCCGGTCCCGAGCTCACCGAGCGGTACGAGCGCTACCTGCGGCTCTCCGCGCTCGGGTTCCGGATGGGCAAGATCGGGCTGCTGCGCATCGTGCTGGAGCCCTACCGCAGCGGCCACTTCACCGGAGGCGGGGCCCGGCGATGACCGCTGCCCCGGTGCGGTTCAACCCGTTCACCGACGAGTTCCGCGCCGACCCGTACCCCGGGTACGCCGCGCTGCGCGCGCAGGCGCCGGTGCACCGCACCATGGGCATGTGGGTGCTGACCGGCCACGCCGAGGTGCGCGCGGTGCTGCGCGACCGGAGCTTCGGCGTCGACGTCATCCCGCTGGCCCTGCGCCGCCAGGCCGACCGGCTCGGCATCACCGGCACCGAGCGCATCGACCGGCTCGGGCTGAAATCCCTGGTCTTCACCGAGAACCCGGACCACGCCCGGCTGCGCGCCCTGGTGAACCGGGTCTTCACCGCCTCCGCCGCCGCCCGGCTGCGCCCGCGCATCACCGCCATCGCCGAGCGGCTCGCCGCCGATGCCGGGCGCGACGGCGAATTCGAGCTCATGACCGCCTTCGCCGGAGAGCTGCCGGTGCTGGCGCTCTGCGACTGGCTCGGGCTCCCCGCGCACCTGCACCCGCTGGTCGGCGGGTGGACGCACGACATCCGCTTCCTGCTGGAGCCGGGGCTCATGACCGCCGCCGACTTCGCCCGGGTGCGCACCGTGGCCGACACCTTCACCGCCGAACTCCGCGCGGTGATCGACCGCCGCCGCGCTGATCCCGGCGACGACCTGATCAGCCTGCTGCTCGCGAGCCGCACCGGCACCGGCGACCGGCTCACCGACGAGGAGCTGGCCACCATCGGCATCATGTGCTTCGTCGCCGGGGTGGAGACCACGAAATCGCTCATCGGCAATGCCGTGCTCGCGCTCACCGCGCACCCCGCCGCCCAGGACCGGCTGCGCGCCGACCCGGCGCTGATCGGCGCCGCGGTGGCCGAGACGCTGCGCTACGACAGCCCGCTGCAGCACACCAAGCGCGTCGCCCGCCGCGACACCCCGCTCGGCGACCGGCTGCTGCGCGCGGGCGACCAGGTGCTGCTCTGCCTCGGCGCCGCCAACCGCGACCCGGCGGCCTTCCCGGAGCCGGACACCTTCGACCCCGCCCGGCCGCCCGCCGCCCACCTGGCCTTCGGCCACGGCCTGCACGGCTGCCTCGGCGCGCCGCTGGCCGAGCTGCAGGCCCGCATCGCGCTGGAGCGGCTGCTCCGGCTGCCGGGCCGGCTGGTGCGCGCGGGCGAGCCGGAGTGGCAGGACCACAGCTTCATCGTGCGCGGCCCGCGCCGGCTGCCGCTCGCCGTCGAGACCACCTGAGGGGAACCCACCGTGCTGCTGCCGGACGTCCTGCGCGAGCGCGCCCGCACCGCACCGGCGGCCACCGCCTACCTCTTCCTGGACGAGCACGGCGCCGAGGTGGCCGCGATCAGTTACGCCGGGCTCGATGAGCGCGCCCGCACCATCGGGGCCCGGCTGGCCGCGGTGACCCGGCCGGGCGACCGCGCGCTGCTGGTCTTCCCGTCCGGGCTCGACTTCGTGGCCGCCTTCTTCGGCTGCCTGTACGCGGGGGTGATCGCGGTGCCGGTGATCCCGCCGCGCCGCGGCCGCGCGCACCCCGCCACGCACGGCATCGTCGCCGACTGCGCCCCCGCGGTCCTGCTCACCGCCGGCGCGCTCGAGGTCGAGCTGCCGATCGCCGAGCGGATCGCCGTCGACGAGGTGCCCGCGCACGGCCCCGCGCTCGACCCGAAGCCCTGTGCCCCGGCCGACCCCGCCTTCCTGCAATACACCTCCGGCTCCACCGGCGCGCCGAAGGGCGTGGTGGTGACGCACGGCAATCTGCGCGCCAACCAGGAGATGATCCGCGCGGCGTTCGGCCACGACGAGCGCTCCACCTTCGTCGGCTGGGCCCCGCTTTACCACGACCAGGGGCTCATCGGGAACCTGCTGCAACCCCTGTACCTGGGCGCGCCCTGCGTGCTCATGGCGCCGCTCACCTTCATCCGCCGCCCGCTGCTCTGGCTCACCGCCATCTCGGGGTACCGCGCGCACACCAGCGGCGGCCCGAACTTCGCCTTCGATGCCTGCGTGCGCCACGCCGAGCGGGCGGGCGTCCCCGCCGGGCTGGACCTGAGCAGCTGGCGGGTCGCGTTCAACGGCGCCGAGCCGATCCGCGCCGAGACGCTGCGCCGCTTCGCCGCCACCTTCGCCCCGCACGGCTTCGACCCCGGCGCGCTGTACCCCTGCTACGGCCTCGCCGAGGCCACGCTGCTGGTGAGCGGGAGCCTCCCCGGCCGCGGTGCGCGGGAACTCCGCGCCGATATCGCGGCGCTGGGGGCGGGCACGCTGCGCGAAGCGGCGCGGGGGGAGCCCGCCCGGGTGCTGGTCGGCTCCGGGCGCCCCGCGCCGGGCGTCGACATCCGGATCGTGGACCTGGAGTCGGGGGAGCCGTGCCCGCCGGGGCGGATCGGCGAGATCCGGCTCGCGGGCGCGAATATCGCCGCGGGGTACTGGCGCGCCCCGGACGCCACCGCCGCCGTCTTCGGCGGGAACTCCCTGCGCACCGGCGACCTCGGCCAGTTCGTCGACGGCGAGCTGTTCGTCACCGGCAGGCGCAAGGACCTGATCATCGTGCGCGGCCGCAACCACTACCCGCACGATCTCGAGCACACCGCGCAGGCCGCGCACCCGGCGGCGCGCGCCGGCGGCACCGCCGCCTTCACCGCGGACGACCAGCCGGTCCTGATCCAGGAGATCGAGCGCGGCACCGAGCCGTCGGCGGCGGCCGAGATCGCCGGCGCCATCCGCGCCGCCCTGCTGCGCGACCACGACCTCGCGCTCGGCGCGCTGGTGCTGACCGTGGCCGGGGCGCTCCCCAAGACCAGCAGCGGCAAGATCATGCGCAGCGCCGCGCGTGCGCACCACCTGGGTGCCGGCTTCGAGCGGTGGGGCACCCCGCCGGTCGAACCGGGCCGCCGGGTGAACCCTGGGCCAATTCACTAGCACGCCCGCCGGTACTTCGTCGTGAGTTAACCGCAGCGCCATGATTCCGGCTTCCGTACGGCCGGGTGGGTTCATCTGCGGTTACCTCGCGCCGCTAGCGTTTTTCCTACGCGGAAGAAGGGGCCGGCGTCATGGAGATCCGTCATCTGGTTTCATTCATCACGATCGCCGAAGAACTGCATTTCGGTCGCGCAGCGCAGCGCTTGCATCTGACCCAGCCGAGTCTCAGCGCCCAGCTGCAGAAGCTGGAGAAATCGCTCGGGGTCCAGCTGGTGGCCCGCAACTCGCACGAGGTCAAGCTGACCCCGGCCGGGCGGGAGTTCGAGGCACAGGCCCGCCTGGTGGTGGCCCAGCTGGACCGGGCCGCCGAGGCCGCCAAGGCCACCGCCGCGGGCCGCTCCGGCCGCCTCGACGTGGGGTACAACCTCCCGGCCAGCAGACACGTCCTCCCGGACGCACTGGCCAGGATGACCGAGCGGCACCCGGACATCGAGGTCTCGCTCTGGGAGAAGCGCACCGGCCCGCAGCTGCAGGCGCTGGCCGACGGCGCGCTCGACATCGGCATGGTCTACGGCCACCCCAGCTCGCCGGAGTTCCGGTACCGGCGGCTGCTGCACCGGGTGCCGCTGGTGGCGGTGGTGGGCCGCAGGCACCGCTGGGCCGAGCGGCCGGGGGTGCCCTTCGCCGAGCTGGCCGGGCAGGATTGCGTGCTCTTCGCCAGGGAGCAGTGTCCGGCCATGTACGACTCGATCTTCCGGGCCGCGGCGCAGAACGAGATCTCGCTCGCGGTCACGCACACCGCCGATGATCCCGGCGCCACCGCGCACATGGTGTCGGTGCGGCCGCTGGTCGGCTTCGCCTCGCTGCCGCGCGCCATCTCGATGGGGATGGGCGGGCCGGGGAACGGCTCGGTGGCGGTGAAACTGTTCGACCCGGTTCCCACTCTGGATTTGTACGCGGTGTGGCGGGCGAACGAATCGAAGCCGGCCGTGGAGATGTTCCTGGATTGCCTGGATTTCCCCGATCCGGTGCACATCGATACTGCCGCCGCCGTTCCGACCCGCGCGGTTGGATAGGCGTTGACATTCGCGCGGTAGGAACAGCTGCCGCCGCCGGAGTTCGGTTCGTGATCCCCCGGAGAATTCTGTGGTGTGAACACAGTTTCGGTGGCCGAGAACGGATTCGACATAGCGGATACCGAGAGTCTGCACTCGGTGGTCGCGGGTGCCGCGCGGCGGCATCCGGAGCGGCTCGCGCTGGGCGGCGCGGACGGCGCCCGGCTGACGAGCGCCGAGCTCGACCGCCGGGTGCGGGCGCTCGCCTCGGCGCTGCTGAGCCGCGGGGTGGCGCCGGGTGACCGGGTCGCGGTCCTGGGCCGCACCACCGTGGAGTGGGCGCTGCTCGACTTCGCGGCGCTGGCGATCGGCGCGGTGGTCGTCACCGTCTACCCGACCTCCTCGCACCCCCAGATCGAGCACATCCTCGCCGACAGCGGCAGCGCGCACTTCGCGGCCGAGTCCGAGGAGGACGCCGATAGGCTGCGCGCCGCCGGCGCCGACCGGGTGTGGCTCTTCGCCGAGGTCGGGGCGTGGTCGACCGGCGCCGAGGCGCCCGGGCTGGACCGGGTGCTCGGCGCGGTGCGCGCCGCCGACCCGGCCATGATCGTCTACACCAGCGGCACCACCGGAGTGGCCAAGGGCTGCGTGATCACGCACCGCAATATGTTCGTCTCCGCCTCGAACACCGTGCGCCGCACCGGCACCCTCTTCGAGGGGACCACGGTGCTCGCGCTCCCGCTGGCCCACGTCTTCGGCCAGACCATGCTCTTCGCCTGCGTCTACGGCGGCAGCACCACGCACCTGCTGCCCGCCATCCCCGACCTGGTCCCCGCGCTGCCCGCGCTGCGCCCGACCTTCCTGCCGATGATCCCGTACGGGCTGGAGAAGATCCGCAAGTTCTGCCGCACGACGCTCGCCGCGGGCGAGGAGGAGGCCGCCGTCGAGCGCGGGCTGGAGCTGCTGCGGCAGGGCGCGATCCCGGAGCCGTCCGAGCACCCGGTGTACGCCGCGCTCGGCGGCAGGCTGCGCGCGGTGATCTCCGGCGGCGCCTCGCTGGACGAGTCCACCCAGGGCTTCTACGCCGGGTTCGGGGTGCAGCTGCTGAACTGCTACGGCCTCACCGAGGCCGCCACCGCGGTCACCGTGAACGCGCCGGAGAGCAATCGCTTCGGCACCGTCGGGCGGCCCATCCCGGCCACCGAGGTCGGCATCGCTCCGGACGGCGAGGTGCTGGTCCGCGGCCCGCACGTCTCGCCCGGGTACTGGGGCGCGGCGGCCAACCAGCCGATGGCCGACGCCGAGGGCTGGCTGCGCACCGGCGACCTCGGCGAGCTGGACGCCGACGGCTACCTCACCATCACCGGCCGCCGCAAGGAGATCCTGGTGACCTCCGGCGGCAAGAACGTCGCGCCCACCCCGCTGGAGGACCGGGTGCGGCTGCACCCGCTGGTCAGCAACTGCATGGTGGTCGGCGACGGCCGCGATTTCGTCACCGCGCTGGTGACGCTCGACCCGGACCAGCTGGCCCGCCGCCGCACCGCCGATCCCGCGCTCGACACCGAGGCCGAAATCGAATCCGCGGTGGCCGACGCCAATTCCCTCGTCTCCCGCGCGGAATCCATTCGCGCATTCCGCATCGTGGACGGCGACTTCACCGTCGAGGAAGGGCTGCTCACTTCCTCCCGGAAACTTCGCCGGGCCGCGATCGAAAAGGCGTACGCGGCCGATATCGCCGCGCTCTACGCACCGCGCACCGTCGCGCGCTAGCCCCTTTTCATTCACCGATCGGAAAGTGAAGCGAAACATGTACGACGTCATCGTTGTCGGTACCCGGGTGGCCGGTTCGCCGCTGGCCATGCTCCTCGCCCGCCAGGGGTACCGCGTCCTCGCCGTCGACCGGGCCACCTTTCCCAGCGACACCCCGTCGACCCACTACATCCACCAGGCCGGCTCCGGCTTCCTGAAGTCGTGGGGGTTGCTGGACCGGGTCGTCGCGACCGGTGTCCCGGCGATCCGGCACCTGAACTTCTCCTACACCGACATCAACATCGCCGGGTTCGCCCGCACCGCGCCGGACGGGGTCGACGCCGTGTACTGCCCGCGCCGCACCGCGCTCGACACCGTGCTGGTGGAGGCCGCGGGCGAGGCGGGCGCCGAGGTGATCCAGGGCTTCACCGTGAGCGGGCTGGTCTTCGACGGCGACCGGGTGACCGGCATCCGCGGCAGCGAGGCGGGCGGCACCGAGCAGGAGTTCCGGGCCAAGCTCGTGGTGGGCGCGGACGGCGCCAACTCCACCGTCGCCAAGGCGGTCGGCGCCGAGACCTACGAGGGCTCCGCGGCCGCGTGCTTCATCTACTACTCGTACTACGACGGCGTCGACTGGGGCATGCAGCACCGCACCGGCTTCGGTGAGCAGCAGTTCGCCGGCTGGCCGACCAACAACGACCAGACCCTGGTCGCGGTGATGCGCAAGCGCGACCGGTTCCGCGAGTTCCGCCAGGACCCCGACGCCGGCGTGCAGGAGGTCGTCAGCCAGGTCGACCCCGAGCTCGGGGAGCTGCTGCGCGACAAGGGCAAGCGGGCCGAGCCGTTCCGCCCGATGCTCTACCCGGACAACTACCGCAGGAAGTCCCACGGCCCGGGCTGGGCGCTGGTCGGCGACGCCGGCTACCACAAGGACCCCTTCACCGGCTGGGGCATCACCGACGCCTTCAAGTACGCCCAGCTGCTCTCCGAGAAGATCCACCAGGGGCTCTCCGGGGAGCGGCCGCTGGACGAGGCGCTCGCCGAGTACCAGACCGAGCGGGACGCGCAGAGCGCGAGCACCTACGAGCTGACGCTGAGCATCTCCGAGCTGAGCCTCACCCCGTACTACGACTCGGTGTTCCGGGCCACCAGCATGGACGCCGAGTACATCAAGAACTTCTTCGGGCTGATCGCCGGTATCTACCCGCCGGAGAAGTACTTCGGCGAGGAGGAGCTGGCCGCGCTCTACGAGAAGGTGAACTTCCCGCTGGCGGCCAGGCACCTCACCAAGGACGGGGTGACCGCGTGAGCGCCGCCCTGGTCGCGCTCGGCGACAGCTTCGTGGAGGGGCGCGGCGACGACGCGCCCGGCGGCGGGTACCGGGGCTGGGTGCCCCGGCTCGGCGGCCAGCTCGGGCTGCGCCCGGCCACCGTGCGCAACCTCGGCGAGCACGGCGCCACCACCGCCGCCGTGGTCGAGCACCAGCTGCCGCGGGCGTTCGCCGCCCGCGCCGGGCTGTACGGCGTGGTCTGCGGGGTGAACGACCTGGTCAGCGACTTCCACCCGGCCCGGTTCGAGCGCAACCTGCGCACCCTGTTCAGCACGCTGCGGGCGAGCGGCGCCACCGTGGTCACCGCGAACCACCCGGACATCCCGGCCCGGCTCCCGGTGCCGCCCGGCATGCGGGCGCTGCTGCGCGAGCGCTTCGCCTTCGCCAACGCGGTGCTCGGCGAGGTCACCGCCGACACCGGCGCGCTGCTGCTCGACCTGGCCGGCGACCCGGCCTGGGAGCGCCCCGAGATGTGGACCGCCGACGGGCTGCACCCGGCCCCGCTCGGCCACCACACCTTCGCCGTCGCCGCCGCAGGCGCCATCGCCGACCGCACCGCGACCACCGTCGCCGCCTGACCCGCCCGGTCCGAGAGGAACTTCCGTGACGGACGAACGACGCCTCGCCCGCACCCCGATCGCCATCGTCGGCATGTCGGGGCTGCTGCCGCAGGCGCGCAACCACCGCGAGTACTGGCAGAACATCATCGACGGCGTGGACTGCACCACCGAGGTGCCCGCATCGCGCTGGAGCCTGGACGACTACCACGACGCCGACCCGGCGGCACCGGACAAGACCTACTCCCGCCGCGGCGCCTTCCTGCCCGACATCGAGTTCGACCCGCTGGAGTTCGGGCTGCCGCCGAACCAGCTCGAGGTCACCAGCACCATGCAGACGCTGAGCCTCGGCGTCGCCCGCGACCTGCTCGCCGACGCCGGCGCCACCGGCTCGGAGTGGTACGACGCGAGCCACACCGGCGTCGTACTCGGCACCACCGGCCCGGTGCCGCTCATGCACCCGCTCGCCGCCCGGCTCTCCACCCCGGTGCTGGAGGAGGCCGCGCGCTCGGTCGGGCTCAGCCAGGCCGACGCCGAGGCGGTCTCGGCCAAGTTCGTCGCCGCCTACGCGCCGTGGGAGGCGAACTCCTTCCCCGGGCTGCTCTCCAACATCACCGCGGGGCGGGTCGCGAACCGGCTCGGCCTCGGCGGCATCAACTGCACCGTCGACGCCGCCTGCGCCGCCTCGCTCGCCGCGCTGCGCACCGCCGTCGCCGAGCTGCAGGACGGCCGCGCCGACATGATGATCACCGGCGGCGTCGACACCGAGAACACCATCTTCATCTATCTGTGCTTCTCCAAGGTCGGGGCGCTCTCCAAGTCCGACCGGATCAGCCCGTTCGGCAGCGACGCCGACGGCACCCTGCTCGGCGAGGGCATCACCATGCTCGCGCTGCGCCGGCTGGAAGACGCCCGCCGCGACGGCAACCGGATCTACGCGGTGCTGCGCGGGCTCGGCTCGTCCAGCGACGGCAGGGCCAAGAGCATCTACGCCCCGCGCGCGGGCGGCCAGCGGGTCGCCCTGGACCGCGCCTACGCCGACGCCGAGGTCTCACCCGCCACCGTCGCGCTGCTGGAGGCGCACGCCACCGGCACCCCGGTCGGCGACAAGACCGAGCTGACCGCGTTGAAGGAGCTGCTCACCGACGCGACCGACGAGCCGAAGTTCGCCGCGCTCGGCAGCGTGAAGTCGCAGATCGGGCACACCAAGGGCGCCGCGGGCACCGCCAGCCTGATGAAGCTGGCCTTCGCGCTGCACCAGAAGGTGCTGCCCGGCACCATCAATGTCACCGCGCCGAACGCCGAGATCGCCCCCGACGACGCGCCGTACTACGTGAACTCGCGCACCCGGCCGTGGATCCGCGACCCCGAGCGCCCGGTGCGCCGCGCCGCCGCCTCGGCCTTCGGCTTCGGCGGCACCAACTTCCACGTGGTGCTCGAGGAGGCCGACGCCGAGCGGCCGAGCGTGCTGCACCGCACCGCGCGGGCCCACCTCTGGCACGCGGCCGACGTCGCCGGGCTGATCGACGCCGTGCGCGGCACCGCGCCGAGCGACGGCGGCGAGATCCCGGAGGCGCACCCGCGCATCGGCTTCGTCTCGCTGGACGACGAGAACGCCGAGCACCTGCGCGGGCTCGCCCTGGACGAACTGGTCCGCAACCCCTCCGCCACCTCCTGGGAGCACCCCGAGGGCGTGTACTACCGCGCCGCGGCGCTGCCGGACCGCAAGGTGGCCGCGCTCTTCGCGGGCCAGGGCAGCCAGTACGTGGACATGGGCGCGGACGCCGCCATCGCGCAGCCCGCCGTCGGCGCCGCCTTCGACGCCGCCAACGAGGCGTTCACCGGGGCACCGCAGCGGCTCTCCGCCGTGGTGTTCCCGCCACCGGCCTTCGACGAGGAGACCGCCGCCGCGCAGGAGCGGGCGCTGCGGCGCACCGAGTTCGCGCAGCCCGCCATCGGTGCGCTCGCCGCCGGGCAGTTCGCGGCGCTGCGCGAGCGCGGGTTCCGCGCCGACGGGTACCTCGGGCACAGCTTCGGCGAGCTCACCGCGCTCTGGGCCGCGGGTGCGCTGAGCAGTACCGACTTCCACAGCCTGGCCAGGGCGCGTGGCGTGGCGATGACGCCGCGCGACGGGGTCGAGGCGGGGACGATGGTGGCGCTGAACGCGACCGTCGAGGTGGCGCGGGAGATCGTGGACGGCATCGACGACGTCTGGATCTGCAACCACAATGCCCCCGACCAGGTCGTGATCGGCGGCGGTTCCTCGGCCGTGGCGGCCGCGGTCGCCGTCTGCGGGGAGCGCGGGGTCGCCACCAGGGAGCTGCCGGTCTCCGGCGCCTTCCACACCCCGTACGTGGCGCACGCGGTGGACGCCTTCGCCGCCGCCCTCGCCGAGGTGCGGATCGGCGCGCCGGACGCACCGGTGCACGCCAACAGCGCGGGCGCGCGGTACGGCGGCGACGCCGCCGCCAACCGCGCGGTGCTCACCGGGCAGCTCGGGCAGCCGGTCGAGTTCGTGGCGGCGCTGACGGCGCTGCGCGAGTCCGGGTGCACCGTGTTCGTCGAGTTCGGGCCCAAGCAGGTGTTGACCTCGCTGGTGCGGCGCACGCTCGGGGACGAGGTGATCGCCATCGCCACCGACTCCGGGCCGATCGGGAACAGTGATCTCGCGCTGTCCCGCGCCGCGGTCCGGCTCGCGGTGCTCGGGTTCGGGTTGTCCGGGATCAACCGGCACGCGGCGCCGGTGCTGGAGCCGCACAAGCCGAGCCGGCCGATGACGGTGACCATCTCGGCGCCCGAGTACGTGCCGGAGGCGCGGAAGGTGGCGTACGCCGCCGCGCTCTCCGACGGGTATCGGGTTCGGCTCGATGGGGCCGCTGCGAACGGGAACGGTTCGGCGCACGGCAATGGAGCCGGTGCCGCGAAGGGTGGTGTCGGCAATGGTGCCGGTGCCGCGACGGGCGGTGCGGGCAACGGTGCCGGCGCCCGCTCGAACGGCGCCGGCGCCGATGCCGCGTCGAACAGCGCGGGCGCCGGTGCCGCCGCGAACGGTGCCGGTGCCGGGAATGGGGCTGGTGCCGGGAACGGTGCCGCCCCGGTCGGGCACGGCTCCGGCAAGCCCGACCGGCCGGGCGCCGCCGCCGCGCCCGCCCGCACCTCCACCGCCGTGGCCACGGCACCCGGCCCGGTTCCGGCGCCGACCAGGTACACCCCCGACCCGACGGAGACCTCCGTGTACTCGACCCAGCAGGACGGCGCCCTGGAAAGCGCGCTGACCCAGCACCTCCGATCCCACCACCAGTTCCTCGACGGCCAGCTCGACATGGCCCGCGCCCTGGTCGGCGCGCTCGACGCCGGCGTACTGACCGAGTCCACCGTGCGCGCCATCGAAGCCGTCAAGGACCACGGCGTGGCCATCGCCGCCAGCCACACCCGCGCCTCCGACGTCCTCGCCCAGCTCGCCGAGCTCGAGGCCGGTTTCGCCCGCCCCTCCGCCCCGCGCCCTGCCTACCAGGCGCCTGCCGTGCCGCAGCACCGTCCCGAGGCGCTCGCTGCCGGGCACACCAACGGTGTGACCGAAGCGCTCCCCGCCGTCCCCGCCCCGGCCGCCGCCTCGGTGCAAGCCCCGGCCGAAACCCCCGCTGCCGTAGCCACGGCAGAAGCATTTACCTCGGCCCCGGCCGCCGCCGCTCCGGCGTCGGGGTCCGCCCCGGCCGCCGCTCCGGCGTCGGCGCCCGCGTCGGCACCGGCGCCCGCGTCGGGCCCGGCTCCGGCCGGAAATCCCGCTGCCGTGGCTACGGCAGCCGCGCCCGCGTCGGCTCCGGCACCGAACGTTCCGGCGTCCGGAACGCCCACCACTCCGGCATCGGGAACGCCCGCCGCCCCGGCCGAAAACTCCGCTGCCGTGGCTACGGCAGCCGCCCCTGCGTCGGCTCCGGCACCGGGAGGCAGCAGGGACGACCTGCGCCAGGCCCTGCGCGAGGTGGTCGCGGAGAAGACCGGCTACCCGGTCGAGATGGTAGACACCGGCATGGACCTGGAAGCCGACCTGGGTGTCGACTCGATCAAGCGGGTCCAGGTGATCGGCGCTCTCCAGGAACGGTTCCCGGCCCTGCCGAACCTCGGCCCGGAACAGCTGGGCACCCTCCGCACCCTCGACCAGATCGCCGACCTCCTCGGCGAGAGCACCACCACCGAGCCCGCCGCGAACCCGCCCGAAGCCCCCGCGGATTCCCCCGCCGGAGACGACAAGGCGGAAACCCTCCGCCAGGCCCTCCGCGAGGTCGTCGCGGAGAAAACCGGTTACCCGGTCGAGATGGTCGACACCGGCATGGACCTCGAGGCAGACCTGGGGGTCGACTCGATCAAGCGAGTCCAGGTCATCGGCGCCCTCCAGGAACGCTTCCCGGACCTACCCAACCTCGGCCCGGAGCAACTGGGCACCCTGCGCACCCTCGATCAGATCGTGACCGAGCTGAGCACCGGCGGTGATGTCCACCCAAAAGCTGAGGCCGCGGCGCGCGCGCCGCGGCACACCGTCGAACTGATCACCCTCCCCGCCGCGGACACCGCGATCAACGCCTACCGCGACAACCCGGTAGCCCTGCTCGTGACCCCCGCGACCAGCGCGGACTCCACCGCACTGACCACCGCGCTCACCGCGCGCGGCTGGTCGGTGCGCACCACCCCCGAACCGGGGGAGCAGCCCGACCTGTGCCTGATCCTGCTCGGCGCGGGCACCCCCGAGGCCGAGCTCACCGACACCATCCTGACCGCGGGCCGCATCACCCCCACCATGTCGGCGGAGCACGGCCGCGCCACCGTCGCGACCCTGATCCGCCTGGACGGCGGCCTCGGCTTCCGCACCGCCGGCGACCCGGGGCGGGCCCTGCTCGCCGGCGTCGGCGGCATCCTGAAAACCCTCGCCGCCGAGCGCCCCGACCTGTTCTGCCGAGCCATCGACATCGACCCGGCGGCTACCCCGGAACGCTGCGCCGACCTGATCCTCACCGAACTGGACGACGCCGCATGGGACATCGTCGAGGTCGGCGTCACCGCCGACGGCACCAGGTCGACCCTGGTTCCCGGCGGCTTCGGCCCGGCCCGCACCACCACCGCGATCCGCCCGCCGGAGCAGCAGCCCGAGCTCACGCTGACCGCCGATGACCTGCTCGTCGTCTCCGGCGGCGCCCGCGGCGTCACCGCCACCTGCGTGCTGGCGCTGGCGGAGCGGGTTCCGGCCCGGTTCGTGCTGCTCGGCCGGACCGAACCGGCGCCGGAGCCGGAGTGGGCGACCGGCATCGCCGACGCCGACCTTCAGCAGGCCGCGCTCCGCGCCCTCGCGGGCACCGGCGCGAAACCCCGCGATATCGCCCGCACCTGCTCCGGCATCAGGGGCGCCCGCGAGATCCGCGCGACACTCGCCGCGCTCGACGGCCGCGCCGACTACGTGGCGGTCGACGCCACCGACGCCGACGCGGTCCGGAAGGCGCTCGCCCCCTGGTCCGGCGCGATCACCGGCATCGTGCACGGCGCAGGCGTGCTCGCCGACTCCAAGATCCCGGACAAGACCGCGGATTCCATTGCCCGCGTGTTGAATCCGAAGATCGCCGGGTTGGCGGCACTGCTCGCCGCGGTGCCGGAGCCGGAGCACCTCATCCTGTTCACCTCGGTGGCGGGCCTCTACGGCAATACCGGTCAGGCCGACTACGCCGCCGCCAACGAGGCGCTCTCCCGCTTCGCGGTGGCCTGGCGCCGGGCGCACCCGGACCGGCACGTCACCGCGATCGACTGGGGTGCGTGGGACGGCGGCATGGTCACGCCCGCGCTGCGCGAGCACTTCCAGGCACTCGGCGTCGAGCTGCTGCCCCCGGAGACGGGAGCCGCGGCCTTCACCGAGCAGTTCACCGCCGAACGCGAAGCCGACACGGTGGTGCTGATCGGCCCGGCCGAGTCGCTCTCCGGCCCGGCTCCGGTGCCGCTCGGCCCGGTTCGGCTGCGCCGCAACCTGATCGGGCTCACCGACGAGCCGATCATCGCGGCGCACCGGGTGGGGGAGCACGTGGTGCTCCCCGCCACCTTCGGCCTCGGCGCCATGGCGCACGCGGCGGAGCGCGCCCTGCCGGGCCGCACCGTCATCGGCGCCAGGGATTTCCAGGTGCTCAAGGGGCTGATCTTCGACCACGCGGTCGAGGCGCTCGAGCTCGAGCTGGAGCCCGGCACCGAAGTGAGCGGCGTGCTCCCGGTGCGGGTCACGGTGCGCGACGGCGCTGTCGCGCACTTCCGGGCGACGCTGGAGCTGGCCGCCGCACCGGCGGATGCGCCGGTGCTCACGGTGCCGACCGGCCCCGCGAGCCCGCTCGACATCTACCGCGATGGCATCCAGTTCCATGCCCCCGCCCTGCAGGGGCTGCGCCGGGTGGTCGCCGACACCGGGGACACCGTGGTCTTCGAGTGCGCGCTGGACGCGGCCCCGGTCGCCGGCGGCGCCTATGCGAGCAGGCTGCACGACCCGGTCCGCGCGGACCTCGTGCTGCAGGGCCCGCCGGTGCTCGGGCACCGGCTGCTCGGCGCGGCCTGCCTGCCGCTCGGCATCGGGCGGGTGGAGTACCACCGGCCGCTGCCGACCGGCGAGCCGTTCCGGCTGGTCGTCGGCAATGCCCGCGCCGGTCGCTTCGACGCCCGCGTCGACGCCACCGCGGTCGCCGCGGACGGCGCGGTGCTGCAACGGTTCTCGGACGTCGTGGTGGTCACGACGCCCGATCTGACGGAGAAGTTCCAGACCTCGGTGAGGCGGTGGATGGTATGACGACACTGGAGTTCGACGGCATTGCGTTCGATCCCGACGCGGTGGAGAAGCCCGCCCCTCCGGCGGAGCCGCAGGCGGCCCCGGCGGTGTCGGCGGGGGCGGTCCCTGCCGCCCGGGCGGTGCCCACGCGGGCGGCTCTCGCCGCCCCGGCGGTGCCGACCACAAGCACCCCGAACCCGCTCGCGCAACTCCGCGCGGGCGTCGCGGACGCACACCGCGCCGCCCTCGCGGCGCAATACGCACTCCAGCGCGCCCTGTGGGAGCGCGCGGGACTGGCGCCGCCGGCCGATGCCGAGCGGGCCGCTGATACGGCCCCCCGGCCGACCACGTCGCACGCCCCCGAATGGGCCTTCAAACCCCAGGCCCGCACCACCAGAACCCATCTCGACCACCCCGCCCTCCGGCAACTCGCCGACGGCGACATCGCAGGCGTCTTCGGCCCTACCTACCACCGCCCCGGCATCCGCCCCGCGGCAAAGCTGGCCGCCCAACACCCCTTGGTCCTCACCGAGGTCACCACCCTCGAACTCTTCGGTGCCGAAGGCCACGGCCGCCTCACCGCCGCCTACGAGGGCGACCCCGGCACAGCGGCAACCCAGGCCGCCGAGGTCTTCGCCCTCTACACGGCGCTCCCCCTGAGCCTGACCGGCTCCACCCTGGTGTCCTCCGGCCCGGCGGGAGCCCCCGGCCCGCACTCCGGCACCCTCGAACTCCGCGTCACCGAGATCGACCTGGTCCCGCGCCCGCACCTCACCGCCGAGGTGCACATCGACGGCGCCGCCCCCCTCTCGGTCGAGGTCACGGCGACCGAGCCGACCGGCGCGGAGATCGGCCCCGGCCGAGCCGACGAAACCCTCCTGCTCAGCGAATTCCACATGACCCACCTCGCCCGCGGCGACCAGGCCATCGCCATGGGCCCGGAGTTCGCCGAGTACACCGGCGTCCGCGCCACCCGTCTTCCGACCGGCGGCCTGCTGCTGGTCGACCGGGTCCTCGACTTCGACGGCGAACGCGGCGAATTGAACACAGCCGCGTACACCACCGAGTACGACTCACCCGCCGATTCCTGGTACTACGGCGACACCGCCAACGAATCCATGCCGCACTTCGTCTACATGGAGACATCGCTCCAGGCGGCGCTGCTCATGGGCTACTACGCGGGCCCCACGCTCACCCAGCCGGGCACCACCCTGAGCCTGCGCAACCTCGGCGGCACCGCCACCGTCCTGCGCCGGGTCGACCTGCGCGACAGCACCATCCGGCAGCACTCGCGGCTGCTCTCGACCACCATCCTCCCCGGCTCGTCGCTGCAGACCTTCGACTACACCCTGAGCACCGGCGGCGAACCCTTCTACCGGGGCGAGACCATGTTCGGCTATTTCAGCGACGAGGCGCTCGCCAACCAGACCGGCCTGGACGCGGGCCGCCCGGCCCCCACCTGGCTGGCCGAGCACCCCGAGGCCGCGACCAGGAACATCGACGTGGCCGCCCGCCGCGCCGACCCGGCGGCCCCGCTCGCCTCGCGCGCCACCCTCGCGCTCATCGACCGCGTCCAGGTGGTCGACGGCGGCGGCAAGTACGGCGCGGGCTACCTGCACTCCCTGCGCGAGATCGACCCCGCCGACTGGTACTTCGACCGCCACTTCCACCTCGACCCGGTGATCCCCGGCTCGCTCGGCGTCGAGTCGGTGATCCACGCCGTCCAGGAGTGGATGCTGGACGCCGGGTACGCCGACGGCCTCGAAGACCCCGCCTTCCGGATCCCCGCCGACATCGCCTTCAGCTGGCGCTACCGCGGCCAGTTCCTGCCTACCGACGGCACCGTGGAGCTGGAGGCGCACATCAAGGAGCTCCGGCACGGCGAGCACGGCGTGATCGCGGTGGTCGACGGCTCGCTCTGGAAGCCGGGGCTGCGCATCTACGAACTCACCGACCTGGCCATCGAGCTCGGCGAGCGGGAGGTTCGGTCGTGACCACGGTGCACCGGCCGGTCGCCGAGACGGCGGCCGAGATCACCGCGCTGCTCCGCGACGTCACCCGGCCGGTGTGGGTGCTGCACCGGGACGGCCGGGTCGGGCTCACCGCCGACCGGGCCGCAACGGCGGGCGCGCAGGTGCTCGCCGCGGTCGGCCCGCTCACCCCGGATCGGCTCGGCGACAGCCGGTTCCGCGCTGCGCACGGGCTGCGCGGCGCCTACATGGCGGGCGCCATGGCCAATGGGATCGCGGCGCCCGCGCTGGTCTCGGCGCTGGCCGGCGCCGGGTACCTGGGCTCGTACGGCGCCGCGGGCGTTACCCCGGACCGGGTGGACGCCGCGCTGGCCGGGCTGCGCGCCGAACTCGGCGAGCTGCCCTACGCCTGCAACCTGATCCACAGCCCGTCCGAGCCCGCGCTGGAGCGCGCCATCGTGGACGCCTGCCTGCGGCACGGCGTGCGCTGCGTGGAGGCGTCGGCCTTCATGAACCTCACCACCGAGGTGGTGAGGTACCGCGCGGCCGGGCTGACCACCGGCCCCGACGGCCGGATCAGGGTCGGCCACCGGATCATCGCCAAGGTCTCCCGGGTCGAGGTCGCCGAGCTCTTCCTGCGCCCGGCCCCGGCCGCGCTGCTGCACCGGCTGGTCGAGTCCGGCGACATCACCGCCGAGCAGGCCCGGCTCGCCGAGCGGGTGCCGATGGCCGACGACGTCACCGCCGAGGCCGACTCCGGCGGCCACACCGACCGGCGCCCGCTGGTGGTGCTGCTGCCGGAGATCATGGCCGCGCGCGACCGGCTCGCCCGCTCCGTCCCCGGCGCCGCCGAGGTGCGGGTGGGCGCGGCGGGCGGCATCGGCACCCCGGCGGCGGCCGCGGCCGCCTTCGCGCTCGGCGCCGCCTACATCGTCACCGGCTCGGTGAACCAGGCGACGGTGGAGGCCGCGCAGTGCGCCGCCACCAAGCAGCTGCTGGCCGGCGCGCAGTTCGCGGACTGCGTCATGGCGCCGTCGGCGGACATGTTCGAACTCGGCGTCCAGGTGCAGGTGTTGCGCCGCGGCACCATGTTCGCGGGCCGCGCGCAGAAGCTCTACGACGCCTACCGCGCCTACGACGGGCTGGACGCGCTGCCCGCCGAGCTCCGCGCCGAGCTGGAGCGCACGCTCTTCCAGCGCCCGGTCGAGCAGGTGTGGGAGGAGTGCGTGCGCTTCTTCACAGAGCGCGACCCGGCGCAGCTGGCCGGCGCCGCCGAGCACCCGAAACGCCGGATGGCGCTGGTCTTCCGCTGGTACCTCGGGCTCTCCTCGGGCTGGAGCATCCGCGGCGAACCCGGCCGGGTCGCCGACTACCAGGTGTGGTGCGGCCCCGCCATGGGCGCCTTCAACACCTGGGCGGCAGGCACCCACCTGGCGGCGCTGCCGAACCGGCGGGCCGCCGAGATCGCCGACCAGCTCCTGCTCGGCGCGGCGTACCTCACGAGGGTGGCCCAGCTGCGGACCGCGGGGGTCCGGCTGCCCGCCGGGTGCGCGGATTTCGTCCCGATTCCGCTGGAGTCCTAGTCCAGGCAGAACTCGTTGCCCTCCGGATCGGCCATGACGATGAAGCCGTGGCTCATCGGCGGGGCCGGTTCGGAGCGGCGCAGCCGGGTGGCGCCGAGCGCGGTCAACCGGTCGCACTCGGCCTCCAGCGCCGCCATCCGCTCGTCGCCGGTGAGCCCGGGCGCCGCGCGCACATCCAGGTGCACGCGGTTCTTGGCCACCTTGTCCTCCGGCACCCGCTGGAAGAAGACCCGCGGGCCGGTGCCGGCCGGATCCTCCACCGCGGAGTTGCTGTTGCGCTGCTCCTCGGGCACCCCCAGCTTCGCGAGGAACTCGTCCCAGGCGGCGAGCGGGTCGGCGCCATCGGCGAGCTCGACCCCGGGCGGGCCGGGGATGACGTAGCCGAGCGCGTCCCGCCAGAAGGTGGAGAGCCCGCGCGGGTCGTGCGCGTCGAAGGTGATCTGGACGGTCCGGCTCATGCGGTGACTCCTCGATGGCTGTGCAGGTAGAGGTCGCGCAGCAGGCAGACCTCGGAGAGATGGTGGATCAGCTCGCGGTGGATGTGCAGGACCAGGTCGGCCATCGGCGCGTCCGGGTGCGCGGGCTCCTTCGGCCCGACCGGGGTGGCGAGCGCGGCCTCGTCCAGCCCGCGCACCCCGGTCAGCCAGGCATCGAGTTCGGTATCCAGTTGTGCCAGAGCCTCTTTCGCGGTTCCGGCGTAGGCCCAGCTCTCGTACGACGCGGCAGGTCCGCCGAAGTGCGCGGCATTGCGCATGGCCAGCACGCCGACGATCACGTGCCCGAGCCGCCAGGCGATGGTGGTGAAGGGCTCCGGGTCGGGGGTCGGGAAGGCGAAGTCGATCAGGTGCTCGCCGGTGCCGAACTGGTTCGCCGACCCGTCGCGCGGCCGCACGTTCCACGGCTCCGGCACCGGTGACCAGGTGTACTCGTCGTCGGTGAGGTCCGCCAGCCGCGGCCGCACCTGATGGTTCCAGTGGTGCTCCCACTGCTCGCGCAGCGCGCGGTTCCAGTCGAGTGTCGGTGTCATGGCTCCACCCTCACAGCACCTGCGGACAGGATCGGTCCGCTAGTCTCGGGACGCTATGGGTGTGGCGGACGAGGAAGCGCGCGGCACGACCGAGCGGGTGCTGATCCTGCTCGGGCTGCTCCAGCAGCGCCGGGTCTGGACCGGTGACGAGCTGGCCGAGCGGCTCGGCGTCACCCCGCGCACGGTGCGCCGCGACGTCGAGCGGCTGCGCGGCATCGGATACCCGGTGCGCGCCGAGCACGGCATCGGCGGCGGCTACCAGCTCGGCCCCGGCCAGGAGCTGCCGCCGCTGCTCCTCGACGACGCGGAGGCCATCGCCACCGCCGTCGCGCTGCTGGCCGGCACCGGCGCCGGGAGCACCGGCGACGCCGCGCTGCGGGCGCTCACCAAGCTCGACCGGGTGCTTCCGGTCCGGCTCCGGCACGAGGTGCGCGCGCTCTCCGGATCGGTCGAATCCTTCGGCGCCGGCAGCACCCCGGTCGACCCCGAGCTGCTGATGACGCTGGCCCGCGCCTGCCGCGACGAGGTCGAGGCCGGGTTCGAGTACCCGTCGAAGGACGGGTTCGGCCGCCGCCGCGTCGAGCCCTACCGCCTCGTCGCCTCCGACCGCCGCTGGTACCTGCTCGCCTACGACCTGGACCGGGCCGGCTGGCGCAGCTTCCGCGTCGACCGCATGACCGAGGTCGCCGCCCGCACCTGGCGCTACCGCCCGCGCCCCGACGCCCCCGACGCCGCCGCCTTCGTCCAGCGCGGCGTGGCCAGCGGCGTCTACCGCCACCAGGCCCGCTTCCTGGTGCAGGCCCCCGCCGCGACGGTCCGCGCCCAGCTCTCGGCCTCGGCCGCCATGGTCGTCGAGCTCGACGCCGCTACCTGCGAAATCCACAGCGGCGCCGACAATCTCGACGTCGTCCTGATGTACGTTGCCACCCTCGGCCACGCCTTCCAGGTGCTCGACCCCCCCGAGCTGGCGGCCCGCGCCGAGGAGCTGGCCGCCCGCCTGCGCGCCGCGGTGCGGCCCTAGACCGACCCCAGGTCGGCCGAGAGCCACTGCTCCGGCCGCATGTACACGGCGACCTGCTCGCCGTGCGACTGCGCGTACTCCAGGTACCCCTCGAGCTTCTCGGCGGGCAGGTACCGCGCCGCCATCTCGCGCACCAGCGCGTCACCGGGCTCGATCCGGGTGACCGGCCCCTCCGCGGTGACGTAGCGGATGGTCGGCTCCAGCACCTGCGCCATGAGGCTGAAGCGCTGCGCCGCGCGGAGCAGCTCCAGCTTCCTGGAGGTGCTGCCGGTGAGCACCCAGAGCTCGCCACCGGGGGTGTACTGGTACCAGATCGGGACGTTCAGCGGGGCCCGGCCGGGGGCACCGGCGACGGCGAGCGCCCCGATGTGCGGCTGGGCGAGGAATTCCTGTCGTTCTTCCAGGGGAAGCGCCATGCGTCCAGCGTAGGCGATCGCTACTTCAACCCGGAGCGCACGAAGGCGTTCACGATGTGCCGCTGCAGCAGCAGGTACATGATCAGCACCGGCAGGCAGGCGAGCCCGGCGAGCGCCATCATCGGCCCCCACTGGTCGCCCTCGGTGCCCATGAAGCTGCGCAGCCCCAGCTGCAGCACGCTGTTCGACTGCCGGAGCACCACCGCGGGCCAGAAGTACTCGTTCCAGGCATTGATGAAGAGCAGGATGCCGAGCGCGGCCAGCGCGGGGCGCAGGTTCGGCACCACCACGGTCCACAGGATGGACCAGGAGGAGCGGCCGTCGATCCGGGCCGCCGCCACCAGCTCCTTGGGGAAGCTCGCCATGTGCTGGCGCAGCAGCAGCACCGCGAGCGCCGAGCAGAGCGTCGGCAGCGCCACCCCGATCAGCGTGTTGATCAGCCCGAGCTGGGTGAGCAGCACGTAGTTGGGCAGCATGGTCACCTGGAACGGCACCAGCCAGGTGCCGACGAACGCCAGGTAGAGCACGCGCTGGAACGGGAAGGTGTACAGCGCGAAGGCGTACGAGGCGAGCAGCGCCACCAGCAGCTGCCCGGCCGCGGAGAACGCCGCGACGAAGAAGGTGTTGCCGATCAGCCCGAGCACGTCCACCTTGTGCGCGGCGTCGGTGTAGTTGGCGATCGAGAGCGGCCACGGGAACGGCGTCAGCGACGTCACGTCTTCCGGCCTGCGCAGCGAGGTCGCGAAGAGCCAGTAGATGGGGAAGACCGCGACCAGCGCGGTGGCGCCGAGGAGCAGGTGGCTGCCGAGCGCGCGCAGCCGGTCAATCGTCATGGAAGGCCACCTTCTCCGAGATCCAGACCAGGGCTCCGGCGAGCACGCCGAAGCCGAGGAAGAGCAGCACCCCGGCCGCGGCGCTGAGCCCGGCGTCGAAGCTGTGGAAGGCGTAGTCCCACAGCAGGTAGTAGATGTTCGTGGTGGCCTGGGACGGCCCGCCCTGGGTCATCGAGTCGATGAGCGGGAAGGTCAGCGCCGGGCTCAGCAGCACCGTGGTGAGCACCATGAACATGAGGGTGGGGGAGAGCAGCGGCAGCGTGATCCAGCGCCGGAGCTGCCCGGGGCTCGCGCCGTCCACCCGGGCGGCCTCGTCGTAGTCGCTGCTGATCCCGGCCAGCCCGGCCCAGATCACCAGCACCGCGAAGCCGAGCAGCTGCCAGCCGGTGATCACGATGATCACCGTGTGCGCGGTGTCCACGTCGTACACCCAGTTGCGGTCGCTGCCGAGCAGCTGCCCGACGAAGCCGCCGCCCGGGTGCAGCAGCCACCGCCACACCGCGGCCGCCGCGACCGGCGCCACCAGGAAGGGGGCGAAGACGAAGGCGTGGTACAGGGTCCGGGCGCGGCCGTGCACCCGCCGCCCGGCCAGCGCGACGAGCAGCGGGAGCAGCACGGTGAAGGGCAGCAGCCCGAGGATGAGCACGCCGGTGCGGCCGAGCGAGTCCCAGAAGGCCGGGAGCTCCAGCAGCCGTTCGTAGTTGCCGGTGCCGACCGGCTTCATGGGCTGGGTCGGCAGCAGGTTCCAGGAGTAGGTGGAGAGCTCGAACGCCTGCACCAGCGGCCGGTAGGTCCACACCACCAGGAGCACCAGCGCGGGCGCCAGGTAGAGGTAGGGGACGAGGCCGCGTCCCAGGCGGCGGAGCCGGGCTCTGGGTGCGACAGGTGTTGCGGCAGCGGGCTTGTCGATGGCTACCGGCGCGTCGAGCACGAACATGACTACCGCGCCTCCGCCGCCAGCGCGGCGAGCTGGTCCAGCGTCGCCTGCTCGTCCCGCTCGTAGAGCACCTCGACCGGCGTCGCCTCCACCGCGGTCGCCACCAGCGACTCGCCGACGACGTCGATCCGGCTGTACCCGAAGGCCGCGTACCCGCGCTGCCTGCCCACCGGGGCGAAGGAGTCCTGCCGGAACGAGGTCGCGGGGCCGACCCACACCGGGATCCCGGCCAGCGCCGAGGCCGCGGTGAGGTGGCTGTGCCCGCAGACGATCAACCGGACGTCGGTGCCGCGCAGCACCTCGCCCAGCCGCTCCGGCTGCCGCAGCCGCAGCAGCTGCGAGACCGGAAGCGCCGAGGGGATGGGCGGGTGGTGCAGCACCAGCAGGGTGCCGTGCGGGGCGGGCTCGCACAGCGTCTCGCGCAGCCGGTCCAGCTGCTCGTCGGTGAGCTCGCCGTGGTGCAGCCCGGGAACGCTGCTGTCCAGCAGCACGATCCGCAGCCCGGCGACCTCGGCCACCTGATCGGTCGCGGCGTCGGCGGCACCGAGCAGCTCGGCGCCGAAGGCGGTGCGCTCGTCGTGGTTGCCGGGGGCGTAGAGCACGCGCGCGCCGAGCTCGGCGGCGACCGGCTCGACCGCGGAGCGCAGCCGCCGGTAGGCCGCGGGCGAGCCGTCATCGGCGAGATCGCCGGAGAAGACGATGGCGTCGATATCGCGGTGCGAGGCGCGCAGCTGGTGCAGCACGTGCGTGAGATTGGCGAAGGTGTCGACGGTGCCGTGCACCCGTTCACCGGTGGCGCGGATATGGGTGTCGGTGAGCTGGACGATGGTCACCTCGGACATGGGGCCCCCTCCGGAACCGCGCGCCCCCGGTCGGGACGCGCGGCTCGATTCGTTGGTCGGTTACGGATGGCCGGTCACTGCTGCGGCATCAGCTGGGCGCCCTGATCACGCGCCGCGCCCAGCGTGGACTTCGGGTCCTTGTTCTGGAAGACGACGGCCTCGACCGCGTCCATCATGCCGTCCCGGATCTGCAGATAGTTGTTGCCCGGCATGGAGATCCAGGGCTCCATGCTCGCCAGCTGGGCCACGTTCGGCGCCAGCAGCGGGTTCTTCGCGGCCCAGCCCTGCAGCCCCGCCGGGTCGCTCATCAGCCCGGTGCGCAGCGGCAGGTAGCCGATGCCCTGCGAGATCGTGGTGTAGGCGCCCTCGCTGGTCAGGAACTTGATCAGCTCCCACGAGGCGCGCTGCTTGGCCGGGTCGTTCGACAGGATGTGCAGCGACGCACCGGAGTTCGTCGGCACCACCGGCTTGCCCGCGAAGGCGGGCATGGGCGCCGCGCGCAGATCCCACTTGTCCTTGGCGCCGGAGACGAAGGTGCCCTGCACCGCGCTGGTCTCCAGGATCATCCCGATCTCACCGCGGCCGAACGCCTCGTACCCCTGCTTCTGCTGCAGCCGGGGCATGCCGCCCGACTCCACCAGCCGCTGCCCGAGCGCGGCCACCTCGACCGCGGGCGTCTCGGCGAAGGTCAGGTTACGCCGGTCCTCGGAGATCACCCGGCCGCCGTTGGAGCGCACCAGCGACTGGAAGCACCAGTCCTTCGCGGTCTTGGTCAGGCAGTCGATGTAGATGCCGCCCTTGCCGGTCGCGGCGATCGCGGCCGCGGCGGTGCTCACCTCGTCCCAGGTGGCCGGGGGCTTGGCCGGGTCCAGCCCGGCCTCGGTGAAAAGCGAGGCGTTGTAGTAGAGCACCGGGGTGGAGAACACGAACGGCACGCCGTAGGTGTGGCCGTCCCAGTCCGCCAGGGTGCGGGCGCGCGGGGCGTAGGGGTGCTTGCTGCCGTCGAAGTTGGCGGCGACGGCGTCCTTGCCGACCAGCGTGTCCAGCGGCTTGGCGCCGAGCTGGTTGATGGTGAAGTCCAGGTCGCTGAAGCCGAGCTGGGCGACGTCCGGCGGGGTGCCCGCCACCATCTGGTTCTGGATGCTGGAGATCGTGTCGGTGGCCGGGTTGGGGCTGTTGCCCTGCGGCTTCTGCGCCGTGACCGCGATATTCGGGTGCGTGGCGCGGAACTCGCCGAGCAGCTTGTCGAAGGTGTCGGTCCACGCGCCCGCGAGGCCGTAGTTGTAGGACTCGAAGACGATCGAGACCTTCTGGTCCGGAGCCAGCTCCGGGACCTGCGAGGTCTGCGCGTCCCCGTCGGACGCGGTCGGGCCGAGGCCGCCGCACGCGCTGAGCGCGAGGACCGCCGCGAACACCAGGCCCAGTACGGGCACGGTGCGTTTCACTGTGTTCTCCTCATCGTGTGGCCTGATCGGATCAGGCGACCGCGACGCGGGCGTCGCGGTCGATCGGGGCGCCGGGCTCCGGTTCGCGCCAGCGCAGCCGCAGCCCGCTCTCGGCGTCGAAGAGGTGCAGGTCGGCCGGGTCGGCGCGGACACCGAGCAGATCGCCGGTGGCCACCCCCGCGGGGCGCGGCACCCGCACGCCGAGGGTGTGCTCGCCGGTGTCGAGGTGCAGCAGCTCCTCGCTGCCCAGGTTCTCCACCATCCGCACGCGGCCGGTGATCGCGCCTGCGGGGTCGGGGCGCAGCCGCTCCGGGCGGATGCCGGCGGTCACCGCGAGCGGCTCGGTCAGCTCGCCCGGCTGCTGCGGCAGCACGATGTCGACGCCGCCCGCGACCAGGTGCAGCCTGCCGTCGCGCGGCGTCACCGTGGCCGGGAAGAGGTTCATCGGCGGCGCGCCGAGGAACCCGGCGACGAAGGTCGAGCGCGGCCGGTCGTACAGCTCGGCCGGGGTGCCGACCTGCTCCACCCGGCCGTCGTTGAGCAGCGCGATCCGATCCGCCATGGTCATCGCCTCGACCTGGTCGTGCGTGACGTAGAGGAAGGTGGTGCCCAGCGTCCGGTGCAGCGTGATGAGCTCCGCCCTGGTCGCCGAGCGCAGCTTGGCGTCCAGATTGGAGAGCGGCTCGTCCATCAGGAAGGCGCCCGGGTCGCGGACCATCGCGCGGGCCAGCGCCACCCGCTGCCGCTGCCCGCCGGAGAGCTTGGCCGGCTTGCGCTCCAGCAGCTCACCGAGGCCGAGCACCGCCGCCACCTCCGCCACCCGCTGCGCGATCGCCGCCCGCGGGGTGCGCCTGGCGCGCAGCGGGAAGCCGATGTTCTTCGCCACCGTGAGGTGCGGGTAGAGCGCGTAGCTCTGGAACACCATGGCCAGATCCCGGCGCTGCGGCGCCTGGTCCGTGATGTCGCGGTCGTCCAGCAGGATCCGCCCCGAGCTCGGCTCCTCCAGCCCCGCCACCATGCGCAGCAGCGTCGACTTCCCGCACCCGCTGGGGCCGAGCAGCACCATGAACTCGCCGTCCGCGATGTCCAGCTCGACCTCGCGCACCGCGACCGCCGCGCCGAACGCCTTCGACACCTTCTCGATTCGCAACCGTGCCATCACGCGCCCCGCGCCCAGGCGGCGATCCGGGCGGCCAGCACCGGCGAATCCTTCACCCAGGTGAAGTGATCGCGGTGCGCGACACCCGAACTCGCGTCCACATGCCAGCGGGTGACCCGCGCGCTCGGCATCCGCTCCACCAGGAAGTCCACATTCGACTTCGGCCCGAGCACATCCTCGTCGAGCGAGATCACCAGCACCGGCTTGGCCAACCGCCGCAGCAGCGAGTTGTACCGCCGCGACGACCCCTTGGGCCGGTAGAAGCTGGTGAGCGAGTGCATCGACCAGTCCCGCATGACTCCGCCCGGCATCGGCGCCGGGATGAGCACGCCACCCGGCCACTGCCCGGTCCGCCGGGCGACCCAGCCGATGTACTGGATCTGGCTCAGCGCCTCCCACCAGCGCCGCACGCCGAACGCGTACCAGAAGACGGTGCCGGTGCCGATGATCCCGACCCCGGCCACCCGCTCCGGCTCCGCGCTCGCGAAGAGCAGCGCGAGCTGCCCGCCCAGGCTGTGCCCGAAGAGGTACAGCGGCGCGTCCGGGAAGCGCTCCCGGACGGCGGCCACGATGGCGGGCAGATCGGTCTCGATCATCTCCCGGTAGCCGAAGTCGCGGTGCTCGCCGAGCGCGGGGGTGGCCTCGCCGTGCGCGCGCAGGTCGGTGGTGGCGACCGCGAGCCCCTCGGCGTGCAGGCTCGCGGCGAGCGCGAGGTAGTGCTTGGCCTTCATGGCCATGGCGGGCAGGATCAGCACGACCGGGGCGGCGGGCTGCTCGGCGGGGAGGAAGCGCACCGTGAAGGTGACGCCGTCCGCCGTCGCGACCGGCGCCGACTCCAGCTCGGTGAACTTGGGCAGCGCGGTGGTCATCGCTCGTCCTCCCCGGGGTTGGTGTCGCAGACGTAGTCAAAGCTGAACTCCGCGACCAGCACATCGGCGTCGTCCAGCAGCGCCGCCGGGATCACGATCTCGAACCGCTCGGCCACGGTGGAGGCGAGCACCCCCGCCACCGCCTCCGGCTCCACCGAGGCGACCGCGCGGATCCGCCCCGCCGCCGGGCGCCGGTACCGCACGCTCGCCCCCCGCAGCACCAGCCGCTTGACCCGGTAGAGCTTGCTCGCCGCCGCCCCGACGAAGGCCGCCGCGCCCGCGATGTCGGCGGCGGTGAAGAGCGCCCCCGCGTGCACGGTGCCCATGTGGTTGGTGGTCGGCCCCCCGGCCGGGATCTCGACGACCGCCCGCTCCGGCCCGATCTCGGTGATCTCGGTGCCGACGTGGGTGCCGAACGGGATCAGGGTGTGCGAGGTCGAGCGCAGGTACTCGTAGTCGACGTGCTCCGGATCCAGGTCCGGGTAGCCCGCCGCGAAGCCGGTGAGTTCACGCGTGGTCATGTGGTTCCCTTTCAGCGGTGCGCGCGCAGGGCGCGGCGGGCGATGGAGGTGCGCAGCACCTCGGACGGGCCCTCGTAGATCCGGAACGCCCGCGCCTCGATCAGGAACCGGGCCACCAGGTGGTCCTCGCAGACGCCGAGCCCGCCGTGCAGCTGCACCGCGCGGTCCAGCACCCGCCAGACCGCCTCGGAGACGAAGGTCTTCGCGATCGAGGCCTCGTGCCTGGACTGCGCGGCGGTCGGCCCGTGCGCGTCGATGGTCTCGGCGGCCGTGCGGATGACCCCGCGCGCCGCGACGATGTCCATCTCGCTGTCCGCGACCAGCGCCTGCGCCATGCCGTGCTCGGCGATCGGCGCCCCGAACGAGGTCCTGGCATTGATGTGCCGCAGCGCCAGGTGGTGCCCGCGCACCGCCAGCCCCAGCCAGTTCATGGCGAAGACCAGCCGCGAGGGCGCCAGCCGCACCTGCGCCAGCGGCAGCCCCTGCCCGACCGTGCCGAGCACCGCGGAATCGGGCACCGCGCACTCCTCGAACAGCACTTCGCAGTGCCCGCCCGGTGCGCTGGTGTAGTCCATGGTCGGCATCCGCCGCCCGACCTTGAAGCCCGGATTGTCGGCATCGACCAGGAACATGGTGGCGCCCTCGTCGGTATTCGCCACGCAGATGACGAAGGCCGCGCCCTGCGCGCCGGTGCAGAAGTGCTTGGCGCCGTTGATCACCCAGCCGTCGCCGGTCGCCCTGGCGTAGGTCTGCAGCATGCCGGGGTCGGAGCCGGCGCCGGGCGCGGGCTCGGTCATGGCGATCGCCGAGCGCACCTCACCGGAGGCGAGCGGCGCCAGGTAGCGCCGCTGCTGCTCCTCGTTCGCGACGTGGGCGAGCAGGTGGATATTGCCGTCGTCGGGCGCCCAGGCGTTCAGCGAGAGCGGGCCGAGCAGGCTCGCACCCGCGGCCTCCAGCACCTGCGCCTGCTCTGCGGTGGTCAGCCCGAGCCCGCCGTGGCGGGGATCGGAGAGCGGGCCGAAGACCCCGGCCTCCTTGGCCCGCTTCTGCAGCTCCAGCCGCAGCGCGTCGTCCATCACCCGACCGTCGACGACGACCTCGCGCTCCACCGGGACGACCTGCTCGTTGATGAACTGCGTGGTCCGTTCCACCAAATCCGCGACGTTGGTCATGGCGCCAGTCTCGGTCGGCGAGTCCCGGGCGTGTCGGGGCGATAGGCGTTCTCGATTGCGCGAATCATCTGCCCGTTCGCGCCCTGCGGTGCGGTCGGTTTCCGGTGACGGTTACCGCATCACACCGTCCGGTGAGGAGACCAGATGAACGACATCACGGTACGGGTGCGCGCCCGCCGGGACGAGGCGGCCGGCGTCTTCGCGCTCGACCTGGCCGACGCCGCGGGCGCGCCGTTGCCGGGCTGGCGTCCGGGTGCCCACATCGACGTCGCCGCCGGCCCCACCGGCGTCCGGCAGTACTCGCTCTGCGGCGACCCCGGCGACACCGGGAGCTGGCGCATCGCCGTCCTGCACGAGCCAGGCGGCCGCGGCGGCTCCGACCACCTGCACCGCACCGCGCTGGAGGGTTCCCTGCTCCAGGTCTCGCCGCCGCGCAACAACTTCGAGCTGGTCGAGGCCGAGGAGTACCTGTTCGTCGCGGGCGGCATCGGGATCACGCCGCTGCTGGCCATGACCACCACCGCCGCGGCCCCCTGGCAGCTCTACTACGGCGGCCGCAGCCGGGCCCACATGGCCTTCGCCGGAGCGCTGGCCGAGCGCCACCCGGCCGCCGTGCGGCTGCTGCCGCAGGACGAGCACGGCCTGCTCCCCATCGCCGAGCTCCTGGACCGCCACCCGCGCGCCACCGTCTACTGCTGCGGCCCCGAACCGCTGCTCGCCGCCACCGTCGCCGCGGGCACCGAGCGCGGAATGCCGGTCCACGTCGAGCGTTTCGCGCCGAAGCCGGTCCAGGCCGGCGCCGACACCGAGTTCGAGGTCCGGCTGGCGAGCACCGGCCGGACCTTCCGGATCCCCCCTGGCCGCTCCATCGCCGACGTGCTGGAGGCGGCCGGCGTCCCGGTCATCACCTCCTGCCGCGAAGGCACCTGCGGCAGCTGCGAGACCACCGTGCTCGCCGGCGCCGTCGACCACCGCGACTCGCTGCTCACCGCGGACGAACAGGCCGCCGGGACCACCATGATGCTCTGCGTCTCCCGCGCCGAGGACCTGCTCGTCCTCGACCTCTGACTACCCGGAGCCCGACCGGGCTGCCGGGTGCACCGAAAACCGAGAGGAAACATCAGGATGAGGAAGATCGTCGCGGTGGCCGCGGGCCTGGTCGCCGCTTGCGGAATCGCGTCCGGCACCGCCGGCGCGGCTCCGGCCGGTGACGGCACCGTCGATTTCACCGCGCACGCCACCGATACCCAGAGCATCATCAGCATCGACGAGGGCTCCCTCGTCGTCGAGGACGCCGCGCTGAAGATCAAGGCCCCGAACGGCGACCTCATCGCCGGGACGCCCCTGAGCTTCCGCATCGACGACTTCGAGTTCCCCATCGTCGCGCAGATCGCCGACCGCACCGCGACGCTGACGCCGCAGCTCGACGTGGCGCAGGCCGTCTACAAGCCGGTCGCGCTGCCGTACGAGGACAAGGCGCCGTTCAAGAACGAGTACGACCGCGAGGTCGCCGCCTGGTCGCGGCTGACCAGCACCATCAGCGCGGGTGCCACCATCGGCACGCTGGTCGGCGGGCTCGTCGGCGGTGCGGCCGGCTGCGTGCTCGGCGGGATCGCCGGCGCCACCGTCGCGTCGGCGACCATCGTCGGGCTGTTCGGGCCGTTCGTTCCGGCCGCCGCCATCGGCTGCATCGGTGGCATTCTCGCCATCGGGGCGCTCGGCACGCTGGCCGGCCAGATTCTGGTCACCGCGCCGGTGATCGTCGGGGCGGCGATCCAGTACTTCTCCACGATCAACGCGCCCGCGCCGGTTCCGCCGGCGGCGAAGTAGGGCGTACCGGCCCGGCGGTAGGTCCGGGGGACAGGCGGCTCCATCCGGTTCGTCCGGGTGGAGCCGCTGTCCGTTCCGCCACCGGCTTCCCGCCACCCCGCCGAGCGGCGTTTACCCGGTTCGCCCGCGGGCATCTCCGGCGATGTGCTGCTCCTGCCCGCCCCCGAATCCGGTGCCTCCGACTCGGTGCTCCCGGGCACCTCCGGCCCGCCCGCCGACCACCGCGCCGCCGCCGTCATCATGCTGGTCTACGGCCTCACGCCGGACCAGGCCGAGTACCTCCTCGGCCTGTGCGCCGAGCGCTCCGGCGAACTGCGCGATCGGTTCGCCGGAGAATTGTGCCGGGCCGCGGAGCAGTCCGGCGATCCGTCCGCGACGGTCCGCGCGCGCCTCGACCCCCTGATCGGCTGATTTCTCGCACGTCCGTTCGGAGCCGGTCGGGCCCGGCGTTTCCCGGGTTTTGTCGGTTTGACCCGGCCATAACACAATCTTCACGGTTGTAGTGACGTGCTGCTACAACATTCGGCGTGCGGCGCTCTAGACTGGCGCAAAAACATCGGCGGTGGAATCTCGATCGCCCAGAGTAGGGAGCGCATGTCCACACCCACGGAGCTCGAGCTGAAGTGCCGACCGGCTTGTTCGGCCGACCTCGCCCGGATCGTCGCCATCGAAGCGAGCGCCTTCCCCGAGCCCTACACCTATCTGATGCTTCGTCAGCTATTCGACGTGCACGGCAGCAAGTGGCTCGTCGCGGAGGCGGAGGGGCTGGTCATCGGATATGCTCTGATGCTCGAGAACGATGATGCGGCACTACTTTTCACATTCGCAGTCGACCCGCGCCACCGCGGCCACGGGTTCGGTAGCGCGCTGTTGCGCGACGCTCTCTCGGATCGGGACAAGCGGGTGTGGCTGACGGTGCGGCCCGACAACGGCGAGGCGATCCGGCGGTTCGAAAAGGCGGGTTTCCGACGGTCGCGATACGAGGAAGAGTATTTCGGGCCGAACGAACCTCGATACGTATACGAGTATCCGATCGACAATTGAAGTAGGACGCTTTATGGGGGGCTTGGAATCGTCGGACGCCTCAATGCAGGATCGCATATCGAATCGTGCGCTCAAGTATGACTCGAATGAGGATGCGAACCGACCGGTACTCCACGAGTTCGATGAGAAAGTCGAGGAGCTACTCGTCTTCTACACGCCGTCGGTCGCTCGGAATCGGTCGCATGCCCTTTTCTTCCATCAGCTGTACAGGGCGGCGATCGACCCCGAGCCCGACGATGCGCCGGGCCCGGTGCCGAGCGCCGTCATCGCGGCCTTCCTCGCCGCCGAACTGGAGTTCCGCAGTCCGCTGCGGCTGAGCGGCAGGCAGAGCATTCAGCTCGCGGCGGAGTTCGAGGCGGTAGCGGGCGTCTTCTCGGCGGCCCGGCTGCATCAGCACGCGGTCCGGGCCTACCAGCGGGCCAAGGCGCTGCACCGGATGACCGAGGACACCGAGGGCGAGGACAGGTGCGGGCTGTTGCTCGCCAGGGCCCGCACGGCCGCCCAGCCCGATGCCTGGCGGCGCGGGATGGGCCGGCTCGCCGACCTGCTGTGCGGTTACGGCTATCGACCCTCGTGGCTCCTGGGCTGGGTGGTGCTGCAGCTGGCGTTCTTCACCACCCTGGTCCTGGCGATCGGGGGTGGCGAATCGAACTGGAACCTCACCTACATGGCTCTGACCACCTTCCTCGGCCCGCTCGGTCCGGGCAACCTCGCGCAGGTCGACGGCGCGGCGCACGTGGTCTTCGGAATCGAATCCTGGGCCGGAGCCCTCACCATGGCGGTCTTCTTCGCCCTGCTCGTGCGGCGCTGGTTCCGGATGTAGCCCCGGGCCGCCTACTGGTCGAACTGCAGGGCCCGCTGTCGCAGGAACTCGAGCGTCGCCACTGCGATACCGTCACGAATCCGCGCGGCCTGGGTGTTCCACTGCCGGGTGAATCCGGGGTCGGTCTGCAGTTCTTTCCACAGGGTGCGCATGGCGGCGGGGGTGCGCGCCCCCGGCATCCACAGCCCCGTGAGGTGTACGAGGGCCGGGCTCAGGAGCTCGAGCTGGTCCCTGCTGGCGGTGCTGAAACGGTCCGCGTCCGAGAGCACCGTGGTGAGCACGGTCAGCAGCCAGTCGTGGGCCGCGAGGTCCTCACAGAATCGTTGCGCGTCCTCGATCCCCGCTTCGTCCCGGATGACGAGCCGCACCGAGCGGGTGGTGTCGTCGTCGAGCGACATGGACATCGACGGCCCGGTATTGCCGCCGATGCGAGCCGTCCACCGCAGCCGCGTGGCACCCACCCGCACCGGGGGCCGCTGGTCCAGCAGGGGGTGGCTGCGGGCGCCGGTCAGCAACCGCTCGCTGATCGAGCCGAGGTCGAGGATGTCCTCGCCGCGGGTGCCGTCCAGAAAGCCGTCCTCGAGTGCCGGGCTCGCCACGGCGCGCTCCGGAATGGAATTGATGACCTCGACCGTCCCCTTCCGGCGCAGGTAGTGCGACCACGGCCGCCGCCGTCGTTCCTCGGCCCGGAGCACCGCTGTCCTGGCGGACGATTGCAGGATCCGGCCGCCCGCCAGCCGGAGATTCGTCGCGACGGTTCCGACGATATGGGCGGGCTCGGGACGAAGCGCGAGCCGGCAATCGACCCCGACCGCCAGCGACGGCGAGATCGCCAGCGTGCCCGGACGCTCCCGCCACCACACGGAACGTCCCGGAATCAGGCTGAGAAATTCCCTGGCCTCCAGCCGGGCGAGCGCGATCGCCGAGGGCAGCAGACAGGTCCGGGTCTCCCCCAGCACGATCAGCGGAGTGCCCGACGGCATTTCACGACCCGTCGAGCAGCAGATGCGACACCCGCTCATTGATATTGCGGGACACCATGATCGGGTTGTCCTCGCTCGCGCCGCGGGCGACGACGTCGTGCGTGATGTCGTCGTCCAGATCCAGGTGGTCCAATATCACCCGGACGGCGTGCTCGATCGGGAGGTACTGCTTCGGCAGCATCGACAGGGTCTTGAACGCGGCGAACGGCGCGGCCGTCGGGTTCAGCTGCATCACCGGCGGCAGGTCCTGCCAGTTGTCCGGCCACGGCCTGCCCTGCCAGAGGTGCGGCTCCGCCACCACCGCTCCGTGGTGCCGCAGCATACCGAGCCGGAACAGGTGCCACACCGAGGCCAGGAACTGGCAGGACCATTGCCGCTCGGGCCGGCCCTGCCCGAGCCCTTGGCTCCAGAGCTCGACGTCGAGAAAGATCGAGTGCGATCGTCGGCCGAATTCCTCCGGTGGCCGATAGGTGCGCGTCCGCATCGCCTGGCTCGGCTCGTACTCCGAGGACCTGCGCCCGTTGCACAGCCACCCCGACTGGGCGGTGGGCGGCCTGCTGCCGTTGTCGGGCGGCGCGGGCTCGGAAACGATTCGCGCCGCGACCATCTCGGCGACCGGAAGGGGTTCACCGCATGCCGCGCCATTGGCGAACGGTGCGGCTCGCCAGCATGCCGATTCCCGCCCGAGATAGTCGATGACCAATCCCGCTTCACTCGCCGCGGTGAGCAGCTCGGGAAGGATCTCCGAGGGGTCGGTTTCCGGCTGGAAGTAGTCGTCGAGCAGGTAGCACGTGCTTATCCGTGCCCCGTCGCCGTGCCGAAGCCGGGTGGATTCCACGAATGCCGAGATCAACGGGACGATCCGGCGGAACTCCGCACGCACGAGAGCGGGGTCGTCGGTGATCTCCTTCAGCCGGAAGTGCCCGACCTCGATCGAAAGGTGCGACAGCGGAACGTGGGCGACCGGTGCGTGCTCGGTGGCCTCGTCGTAAGCGGAGCGAACGGCCATCGCGCTACACCTCCCAGGCCGCGTCGTCGACGAGACGCCGGGCGAGTTCTTGATACGCGGCCACGGTTTCGGGATTGGCGATGTGGGCGTTGATGTCGTTGTCCAGGATCACCTGCTCCCGCCACAGCAGAATCGGTTCGATCGGGGTGATGCCGAGCACCTTGGTCTTTCCGACCTTGTTGGCGGCGGCGAGCCTGCGGAGCACTTCGTCCTGCGCTTGGAGCCACGCTGCCTGAGCGCCACGCTCGGCGCCGACCTGGCCGGGGGAGACCGGCACCGCGGTACGAACGAATCGGGTGGCGCCGAGCAGTCGAGCTCTGTCGTGGCCGCACTGGACACCGAGATCCAGGAGCCCGTGTTGTTCGTAGACAAGGCCCGCGGCCGCCAGGATGTGCTGTCGCGTCCACCGGTGGAACACCAGCCAGCGCGCTGTGGTGCCGCGGAGCGGGCCCTGCGCCGTCGCCCGGAGCGCGACGTCGAGCGCGCCGGTGCGGCCTGCGCTGAGGTCGACGATCACCACGTGGAACTCGCTCGCGAGGTTGGCCAGCAGGGCGGCGCAGCGTTGGACGACCCCGTCATTCGTGGTGAGCAGGTCGGCACCGCCCTCGTCACCGGGGAACAGGAACAGCCTGCCCGCGCGCTGCGCCGCCCGCTTGAATTCCACGCGCTGGGTCGCCGGCCCGACTTCGAGCCGAAGCGCCTCTCCGGTCCTACCGAGCAGATAGGAGTGCATGCCGCCGCCGGTCTTGACGCCGCGCTCGTAGCCATCGATCTCGAAGAGCGCGCCCGCCGTCGGGGATCCGAAATCGAAGTCGACATAGGCGACATTGCGGCCCGCGAGGGTGAGCCTGTGCGCGATATTGCAACTGGTGACCGAGCGCCCGGTGCCGCCCTTGTCGGATGTCGCGAAGACCAGCATCACGGCCTCACCGGGTCGCTTCCCTGCGCGCGTACGCCAGGTCGTCCAGCGCGACGAGCGCCTCCGCCGCCAGGCTGTGCGCGGTGGCCGGTTGTTCGACCAGGATGTCCCGTGCCCGGTCGAGTTTCTGCCGGATCCGGCCGACCTCCCGCTCGCTGGGCGAGAGCTGGTAGCCCTCGATGCGCAGCTCCTCGCGGTTGAGCAGATGCTCGGCCTCGCTGAGCAGATCGACCGCGCGATTGACCATGGTGACGGGCGCGAGCGGATCGGTCTCGAAGGTGTTGTGTGCGACGACCAGGCACTCCATCATCCGTTCGGTGATGAACCAGGAGACGCCCGCACCTGTCGCCGCGGGATCCGGCTCGTCCCAGAGGCCGGCGGCAGCGCCGTTGCCCTTCATCCGAGTCGCGAGGTGCTCCATCGCCGCCTCGGCGAGGCTCATCAGCTGATCGCGGGTGCGCACATCGGTGCGTAACCTGCTCGCCTGCAAGCAGCGCTTCAGCAGCATGGTCGCGTAGTCGGAGACGTACCAGTGCAGCACCGATCCACCGCCGATGTCGCTGCCGGCGAGTTCCATCAGGACGCCCGGGTGATGCAGTGCGACAGCGGGGTCGGCTGTTGTGACCCTGCTGGTGATCCGGCCGCGCCGGGCCAGCTGATCGAAGACCGCGACGGTGCGCGCCAGGTCGTCGGTACTGTCCCGATGAACCAGATCCTGGATCAGAATGGCCGTCACCACCAGGCTGTAGTAATCGGACTCCTGACCGTCCGAGGTGCGCCAGGGAATGTCCTCCAGTGGCCAGCGTCCGCCGCCGAATCGGGCAACCGTGCTCCAGTAGGTCCGCGCCAGCTCGAATCGCAGCTGCAGGGCGTCGCCGAGGGCTCGCTGCTCGTCGTTCAGCAGTTCGAGTTCCTGGATGCGCTGCGAGGCGAGATCGCTGATCCCGTCGAGGGCGACCGCCGTGAAGTAGAGGTACGGCCGGGGCGCGGCGTGCCCCGGCATCCGGCCTACCCGGGTGGGCACGATGTCGACCTCCGCCGCGGTCTCGACGACGCCCCAGCCCCAGCCGCACTCGAACAGCCGCCGGTCGTCGGCGACGTCCACCCCGGAGAGCTGACCGAACCTGACTTCGTTCGAGGCCCGCACCCGCAGCCGCTCCAGTTCGCGCGTGAGCCGCGGAAGTGTCTCCGCCGGCGTGCGGTTCTGGCTCACCATCCGGAGGATCTCCCGGTGCGCGGGCTCCCCCGGCGTGGGAGTGTGGATGACAAAACTGCGGACCAGCCCGGTCATCGCCGCGGTGAGGCGGGCGCTCGTCTTCGCACGGAGTGGTGCTATCCGTTCGAAGACATCCCGGTCGCTTTGACGCAGTTCCCCCGCCAGCGAGCCCTCCAGTCCGCGGAGGAAGCGAAGCGCCGCGATGCACAGGCTCAGGGACATGGAGTAGGAATCGACCACATCGAGCGCGAGTTGCGCATCGGTCGGCTGGCCGTCCGCTGCGCGAAAGTAGGAGCCCGCGCTGAAGATCGGCTCGCCATCCGGTTCGGAGTAGCGCCGCAGATATTCTTCCAGCAGCCCGACCAGCAAACCGCCGACCACGGTCGAATCGCCCCACGGCTCCAGTGCGCGATGCACATCGGGCGCGACATTGTCCGGCTGATGCAGGGCGAAGGCGGTGATCTCGGTCGCCGGGTACAGCAGGCACAGCAGCTGCTCGGCATCGTTGATCGAATTGGATGCGTCGCGCCCGCCGCCGAGCCAGGGGTCCGCGGATCGGTACGTGAAGACTGCTCGCCACAGCTCCAGAAGTTGCTGCCGTGGTTTGATTCTCATGCGGTTCCCGCCCTCGCCGCCGCCTCCAGCCGACGACGTCGGCACTCGCCCCGATTGTGAAGTGGTTTCCGCGCGCGGAGTAGGAAGATCGGGGAATTGCCTACTGCGCGATGTATCGGTCCCTTCGCAACGGGGATCTCGCATCGAAGTCTCGAATCGAGACCCTGCGCCTGGCCGGCGGTTCGACGCGGCCGGGGGCGGGGAGCGGGACTGGCGGACGACGGCGTACGTCGTGCCGGGCCGCCGAATGGAGGAAAACTTCACGATCGCGGAGTTCGAATCACGCTGAGCTGACCCGTCGCCCCACCCCCGCCGAAATGGTCAACTTCTCCGGACAACGCCGGATCGTCGGCGTGCGATTTTCGAGGAAGACCTACCACCGCCATGAGGAATATCCGATTCCGCAGACTTCTGGCCACCGCGACGGTGGCGACCGCTCTCGTGACAGCGCTCGCCGCGTGTGGCGGGCCGTCGAATTCGACGGGGGCGGAGGGGGGTGCTCCGGTCTACGGGGGGACGCTGAACTTCTACGATCCGGTGCAGTACACGGCGTGGCTGCCGACGGCGTCGATCTGGTCGAACAGCCAGGTCACGAACAATCTGGCGGACCGGCTGACCTGGCAGGATCCGGAGTCGGGCGCGGTGCGGCCGTGGCTGGCGAAGTCGTGGGAGATCAGCGCGGACAAGCTGAGCTACACCTTCACGCTGCGCGAGGGGGTGACGTTCAGCAACGGTGATCCGGTGGACGCGGCGATCGTGAAGGCCAATTACGACCAGCACGGTTTCGGGGACAAGGCGCTCGGAATTCCGCCGGATTCGTTCTTCGCGAATTACACCGGTAGTGAAGTCGTGGCGCCGCTCACCGTGAAGGTGAACTTCAGCAAGCCGAATGTGGGCTTCCTGCAGGTGACCTCTTTCTATCGGGCGGGGTCGATTCTGGCGAAGCCGTTCCTGGAGCGGGATCTGAACGGGCAGGGGCAGGCGCAGAACTGGATCGCCTCGGGGCCCTTCGTGGTGGAGTCGGTGAACGGCACGACCGGGATCACGCTGAAGCGGCGCGAGGACTACAACTGGGCGCCGGAGGGCTCCGGGCATCAGGGGCGCGCGTACCTGGAGCGGGTGGTCTTCAAGACGGTGCCGGAGGCGGGGACCCGGGTGGGGGCGCTGCAATCCGGTGAGGCGCACATCGCGCGCAATATCGCCCCGTACGACGAGGAGACGGTGCGCGCGCAGGGCGGGCGCATCGAGGCCTTCGCGGTGCAGGGGCAGACGAACAAGCTGTCGCCGCAGCTGGATTCGACGGCGCCGGTGACCGACAAGAACGTGCGGCTGGCGCTGCAGGCGGCCACCGACCGGGCGGAGATCAACCAGACGGTGCTCTCCCCGAGCTACCCGATCCCGGGCAGCATCCTGGTGCAGGGCACGCCGCAGCGGCCGGACGCCGGTGACGCATTGAAATACGACCTGGGCAAGGCGAATTCGCTGCTGGAGCAGGCGGGCTGGAAGAAGGGCGCGGACGGGATCAGGGAGCGGGACGGCAGGCGGCTCCGGATCGAGATCTGGATCGCGCCGTACTACCAGGTCGCGCAGCCGGTGCTGGAGCTGCTGCAGTCGCAGTGGAAGAAGGCCGGGGTCGAGCTGAACATCAACGCGACCTCGCTCACGGAGTACGAGGCCACCCAGACCGCCCGCGCCGACAGCTGGGCGCTGGTGCAGGGGCAGCTCTCCCGGGCCGAGCCGGACGTGCTGCGCTCGGCCTACGACAGCACCGCCACCAACGAGCTGCACAACCCCACCCCGGACGCGAAGCTGGACGAGCTGGTCCGCGCGCAGGCCTTCGAGTTCGACCCGGCCAAGCGGGCGCAGGCGGTCGCGGCGATCCAGGACTACCTCTTCGCCGAGGGCTACGTGATCCCGCTCTACGACGAGACCCAGGTCTTCGGCCTGGCGCCGACGGTGCACGGCTTCGGCACCGAGTCCACCGCCCGCACCTGGCTGTACGACACCTGGATCGAGGAGTGAGGGGATGCGCGGCTACGTCCTGAAGCGGCTCGCCCAGGCGGTGCTGGTGCTGCTCGCGGCCTACACCCTGTCGTTCGCGCTGCTGAGTGCGCTCCCGGGGGATTCGGTGAACAACCGGATCCAGAACCCGGATGCGCAGATCTCCCCGGAGGCGGGGCGGATGATGCTGGAGTACTACGGGCTGGACCGGCCGATTCCGGAGCAGTACCTGCACGGGCTGGCGGCGGCGCTGCGCGGTGAGTTCGGCTTCTCGCTCGCCACCGGCACCCCGGTCACCGACATGATCGGGGCGGCGCTGCCCGGCACGCTGGCGCTCACCGGGCTGGCCCTGGTCTTCGGGCTGGTCTTCGCCGGGGTGGTCGCGGTGCTGATCAACTACGGGCGGTGGGCGTGGCTGCGCGACCTCGCCGGCTCGGCGCCCGCGCTCTTCGCCTCGGTGCCGACCTTCGTGGTGGGCATCCTGGCGCTGCAGTTCCTCTCCTTCCGCCTCCACCTGATCCCCTCGGTGGACGACGGGACGGCGCTGGCGCTGCTCGCCCCGGCCGCGACGCTGGGGCTGCTGGTGGCGGCGCCGATGTCGCAGGTCTTCGCGACCTCGATCCGGGGCACCAGGCGGCAGCCGTTCGTGCACGTGCTGCGGGCCAAGGGCGCGGGGGAGGGCTTCGTCTTCCGCAAGGACGTGCTGCGCAACTCCTCGCTGCCGGTGCTGACGCTGCTCGGGCTGACCTTCGGCGAGCTCATCGCGGGCTCGGTGGTGACCGAGGCGGTGTACGCGCGGGACGGGATAGGGCAGCTCACGGTGGGCGCGGTGGAGACCCAGGACCTGCCGGTGGTGCAGGGCGTCGTGCTGCTCTCCGCGGCCGCCTACGTGCTGGTGAATCTCGCGGTGGACCTGGTGTATCCCTTCGTGGACCCGCGGGTGCTGGTCGACGGCCGGACGCAGCGTTTCACCAAGGCGGTGCGCAAGCGCAGCCCGCGGGTGGTCGTTCCCCCGCGCGGGCTCCCGGCGGAAGTGGCCATGCCGTGACCGCCGTCCTGGAACACGAGAAGAACGCGCCGGAACGCGCGCAGAAGGCGTCGCCGCTGCGCCGGCTCGGCGCGAACTGGACGCTGGTGCTCGCCATCGCCGTGGTGGCGACCGCGCTGCTCTGGGCGGCGCTCCCGCACCTGTTCGTCAGCTACGACCCGCTGCTGCCGGATCCGGCGAACAAGCTGCGGCCGCCCTCGGGTGAGCACTGGTTCGGCACCGACCAGCTGGGCCGCGACCTCTACACCCGGGTGGTCTACGGTGCCCGCGCCTCGCTGCTCGGCTCGGCGGTCGCGGTCGGCGTCGGGGTGCTGGTGGGGTCGCTGCTCGGCGCGCTGGCCGGGTGGTTCGCCGGTTTCACCGACAGCGCGCTCATGCGGGTGATCGACGTGGTGCTGGCGATCCCGGGCTTCCTGCTCGCCATCACCATCGTGGTGCTGCTCGGCTTCGGGGTGCTGCAGGCGGGGATCGCGGTCGGGCTCACCACATCGGCGACCTTCGCCCGGCTCATCCGCTCCGAGGTGCTCAAGGCGCGGACCAGCACCTATGTGGAGGCCGCGATCACCAGCGGCGCCTCGACGCTCGACATCCTGCGCAGGCACGTGCTCCCGAACTCCATCGCGCCGACGGTCTCGCTGATCACGGTGCAGTTCGGCATCGCCATCATCTGGATCGCCTCGCTCAGCTTCCTCGGGCTCGGCGCGCAGCCGCCGGAGCCGGAGTGGGGGCGGCTGGTCTCGGACGGCCGCAACTACATCGCGACCCGCGGCTGGCTCACGCTCTGGCCGGGGCTCACCGTGGTCGCGGTGGTGCTGGCCACCAACCACATCGCGCACCACATCACGAGGAGGCAGCCGTGACCCTGGTCGACGAGGACGCCCGGACCGCGACGGCGGTGCTCTCGGTGCGCGACCTGAGCGTCGGGTACCGCACCGGCGGCACGCTCGCCCCGGTGCTGCGCGGCGTCTCCTTCGAGGTGGCGCCCGGGCAGGTGCTGGCGCTGGTCGGCGAGTCGGGGTCGGGCAAGACCACCACCGCGCACGCGGTGCTCGGGCTGCTGCCGGAGAACGGCGAGGTGCTCGGCGGGCGGATCGCCTTCGCCGGGCAGGAGCTCACCGAGCTCTCGGAGCAGGGCTGGCGGCGGGTCCGCGGCCGGGCGGTGAGCCTGATTCCGCAGGACCCGGCGGTCTCGCTGGACCCGGTGCGGCGGGTCGGGCCCCAGGTGGAGGATGTGCTGCTGCTGCACACCGACCTGGACGCCGCGGCGCGCCGGGCGCGGGTGTACGAGCTCTTCGAGCTGGTCGGCTTCACCGAGGTGGAGCGGCGTTACCGGCAGTACCCGCACGAGCTCTCCGGCGGCATGCGGCAGCGGGTGCTGATCGCGGCGGCGGTGGCGGCCGAGCCGGAGCTGATCATCGCCGACGAGCCGACCTCCGCGCTCGACGCCACGGTGCAGAAGCAGGTGCTGGACCTGATCGACGACATCCGGCGCCGCCTCGGCACCAGCGTCGTCCTGGTCACGCACGACCTCGGCGTCGCCGCCGACCGCTCCGACGTGATCGGCGTGATGCGCGGCGGCGAGCTGGTCGAGGCCGGGCCGACCGGGGAGATCGTGGCCGCGCCGCGGCACGAGTACACCAGGAAGCTGCTGGACAGCGTGCCCTCCCGGATCGGCCGGATCCGGCCGCGCGCGGCGGCGCCCGCCGAGCGGGAGACGGTGATCGAGGTCGCCGGGCTGCGCAAGGAGTACGGCGACGTGACCGCCGTCGACGGCATCTCGTTCCAGGTGCGGCGCGGTGAGACCTTCGCCATCGTCGGCGAATCGGGGTCGGGGAAGTCGACGACGGCCCGGGTGCTGACCGGGCTCACCCCCGCCACCGGCGGCAGCGCCACCCTGCTCGGCACCGACATCACCCGGCTGCGGCGCAGAGATTTTCGTGCCTTACGGCGCAATGTCCAGATCGTCTACCAGAACCCGTACTCCTCCTTCGACCCGCGCTTCGACGTGTACGACGTGGTGGACGAGCCGCTGCGCTCGTTCGGCGGCAGGCGCCGAGGCAAGCGGCCCAACGAGGAGCAGGTGGTGGCGGCGCTCGAAGCCGCCGCGTTGCCCGCCGATTTCGTCCGGCGGCACCCGCGCGAGCTCTCCGGCGGGCAGCGGCAGCGGGTGGCGATCGCGCGCGCCCTCGTGCTCGAGCCCGAGGTCGTGGTGCTGGACGAGCCGATCTCCGCGCTCGACGTCTCGGTGGCGGCGCAGATCCTGGAGCTGCTCCGCACCCTGCAGGACGAGCGCGGCCTGACCTACCTGTTCATCTCGCACGACCTCGCCGTGGTCCGGGCCATCTCGGACCGGGTCGCGGTCATGCGGCAGGGCCGGATAGTCGAGCAGGGCGCGGTGGAGCAGGTCTTCGCGCACCCCGCCGACGACTACACGGTCCGGCTGGTTGACGCCATCGCCGGGCGCGACCTCATCTCGGGAGGAACCCCATGACCACACAGCCGGAGACCCTGGCCGCGGCGCTGCAGCGCATCCGGGCGGTGCTGGTGCGGCTGGCGAAGGGCGTCGGCGAGCGCGACCTGGCCTTCGTGCACCCGGACGGGCTGATCCAGGAGCTGGCCGACGCCGGTTTCGGGCGGCTGCGGGTGCCGGTGGAGTTCGGCGGCTTCGGCGTCGAGCTGCCGGAGCTCTTCGAGCTGCTGGCCGAGGCCGGGCAGGCCGACTCCAATGTGCCGCAGATCTGGCGCGGCCACTTCACCACGGTCGAGATCCTGCTGCTGGAGACCGATCCCGAGGTGCGCGCGCACTGGCTGCGCAAGATCGGCGCGGGCGCGGTGTTCGGCAATGCGCAGTCCGAGCCGTCGGCGGTGGTCGCGGCGGCGGTCTCCGCCGGTGACCTGGCGCCCGGCTGGGGCACCTCGACCACGAAGGTGCGGACCGCCGCGGACGGGCAGCGGCTGGTGTCGGGCACCAAGTTCTACTCGACCGGCGCGCGCTTCGCCGACTACATCCGGGCGGCGGTGGCCGACGACGCGGGCGGCCGCGGCTTCGTGGTGATCCCGGCCCGGCACCCCGGCGTCACCCACGTGGACGACTGGGACGGCATCGGGCAGCGCCAGACCGGCAGCGGGACCACGCTCTTCGCCGATGTGCCGGTGGAGCCGCACGGCGAGATCGGGACGTTCCGGGAGTCGCTGCGCGGGCTCGACTCCTTCGTGCAGATCGTGCACCTGGCCAACCTGACCGGGATCGCGCGCAGCATCGTCGCCGAGACGGTGGATATCGTGCGCGCCCGCACCAGGACCAGCCTGCACGCGCTCACCCAGAAGGCGGCCGAGGACCCGGAGGTGCTCGGCGTGGTCGGGGTGCTCGAGGCGCGCAGGCTCACCGCCGAGACGCTGCTCCGGCTGGCCGGTGAGCGGTTGCGGGCGGCGCACGCCAGCGGCGCGGAAAGCGATTACACGCGGGCCTATCTGGATACCTCGGCCGCGCAGATCGCGGTGATCGAGGCGGTGCTTGACGCGGCGACCCGCGCCTTCGACGCCGGTGGCTCCTCGACGGCGCGGAACAGCGCGCACCTGGATCGGCACTGGCGCAATGCCCGCACGCTGGCCTCGCACAACCCGGTCGTCTACAAGCCGCGGGTGGTCGGGGCGTACCTGGTGAACGGGGACTTGCCGGAGCCGGGGTACTACCGGAACCGGCCGTCCGCGGAGGCGCAGGCATGAGCAGGCAGCTGCACCTGAATGTCAATATTCTGAATTCCGGTGTGTTCGGAGGCTCCTGGCGCTTCCCGGGCACCGATGGGCTGGCGTCGTACTCGATCGAGCACTACACCTCGATCGCGCGCAAGGCCGAGGAGGCGCGGCTGGACGCCGTCTTCCTGGCCGACGGCCCTCTGCTCGACCCCTCGACCAAGCACCGCACCGGCAACAATCTGGAGCCGACCACGGTGCTGGCCCGGATCGCGGCGCGCACCGAGCGGATCGGGCTCATCGCCACGCTCTCCTCCTCCTACAACGACCCGGCCGAGCTGGCGGGGCGCCTCGGCGACCTGGACCACCTGAGCGGCGGGCGCTTCGGCTGGAACGTGGTGACCACGGCCGGGCCGGTGGCGGCGCGGAACTTCGGCCGCACCGGCGAGCCCGAGCACGGGCTGCGCTACCGGCGCGCGGGCGATTTCGTCGAGCGGGTGGTGGCCGCCTGGGCGGCGCGCACCGAGTACGTGTCGCCGCAGGGGCGGCCGGTGGTGGTGCAGGCCGGTGGCTCGGCGGACGGCAAGCGGCTGGCCGCCCGGGTCGGCGAGGTGATCTTCTCCGCCGAGCAGGACATCGACCTGGCCCGTGACTTCCGCACGGAGTTACGCGAGGGGGCGCGGCAATTCGGCCGCGACCCGGACGAGATCGTGGTGCTGCCGGGGCTCTCCACCGTGCTCGGCAGCACCGAGGCGGAGGCGCGGCAGCGCCGGGAACTGCTGGACGACGTGCTGCCGGACGCCTACGCGCGCGCCCGGCTCGCGAGCCAGCTCGGCTTCTCCCTCGACGGCCTGCCCGACGACGAGCCGCTCCCCGCCGAGCTGCTCGACGCGCCGGACGCCAGCGCCGGGTCGCAGACCTTCAACCGGGTGGTGCGCGACATCATCGCGCGGGAGAACCCGACGCTGCGGCAGCTGCTGAAGAAGCTCTCCGGCGGTGGCGGGCACCGCATCGTGGTCGGCACCCCGGAGCAGGTGGCGGACGATATCGAGCGCTGGTTCCGGCACGGCGCCGCGGACGGCTTCAATGTCATGCCGGACGTGCTGCCCTCCGGCTTCGACGATTTCGCTGACCACCTGGTGCCGGAGCTGCGGCGGCGCGGGCTGTTCCGCACCGAGTACGAGGGGACCACGCTGCGCGACCACCTCGGGCTCGGGCTGCCCGCCGCACCGGCGGTGGAGCGCGGGCCGCTCGAAGCGGCGCGCTGAGGAGATGTGATGACTGTTCCTGTCTTGCTGGAGATCGCCGTGGGCGGGCCGGTTCCGCTCGCCGCGGCGGCGGAGCTGGCCGTCGCGGCCGAGCGGGCTGGCGTGGTGGCGCTGCGGCTGCGCGACACCGCCGCGGCGGGCCGCGCGCTCGATCCGAGCGTCGTGGCCGCCTACCTGGCCGGGCGCACCACCGAGCTCGGCTACCTGATCGACCTGCCGACCACCGGCAACGCCCCCTACAACGCGGCCCGCCGGGTGCTCTCCTTCGACCGGGCGGTCGGCGGCCGGGCCGGGGTCGTCCTGCGCCCCGGCGCGGGCGACGAGGTCAGCGCGGCCGCCGCGCCCGACCCCGCCGCGGATTCGCCCGCCGAGCGCTGGGTGGAGTACGCGACCGTGCTGACCCGGCTCTGGGAGTCCTTCCCCCGCGCCGCCCTGCTCGGCGACCAGGAGCGGGCGCTGGTGCTGGACGACACGCTGATCACGCCCATCGACTTCGCCGGGCGGTACTACCGGGTCGCCGGGCCGCTGGACAGCCCGTCCTCGGTGCAGGGACGTCCGGTGCTCGCGGTCGAGGCGGGTATCGCCGACGCCGGGCTCGCCGACGTGGTGTTCGCCGAGCGCGGCGCGCCCGTCCCCACCGGGTCCTTCGCGGTGATCGGCCGCGCGGAGGTCGCCCCGGACACCGACCTCGCGGAGCTCGCCACCTGGGCCGCCGCTTACGACGCGGTACTCCTGGCCCCGGTCGGCGGCCCCGACGCGGTCCGCGACACCATCGACCGCGTGGTCCCCGCCCTCGCCCGGCGCGAACCGCACCCCACCCTGCGGGCCGCGCTCGGCCTGCCCATCCCGACGATCGAGGAGGTCCCGGCATGACCGCACTGCACGAACCCGCGTCCGGCGGCGCCGCAGGCCATGACCCCAGCGCCCGGCTCACCGAAGTCGAGGAACCGCTCGCCGAGGGCGAGCCCGACTTGTCCGCGGCACCGCCCGCTGAGGGCGACCCGGACTCCACCGCCGCGGAACCGCTCACCGTGGCGGGAATCAGGGCCGCCATCGCCCCGATCCTCGAACGCCTCGCCGCGACCGCGAAGACCCGCGAGGAATCCCGCGACTACGCCTTCGCCGAGGTCCGCGCGCTGGCCGCGGCCGGTATCGCGCTCACCGGCATCGCCGCGCACGAGGGCGGTGCGGGCGGCTCGCTGCGCGACGTCACCGAGGTCGTCATCGGCATCGCCCGCGCCGACTCCAATATCGCGCAGGCGCTGCGCAGCAGCTTCCTCACCGCCGAGCAGGTGGTGGCGCGCCCGGACCGCCCGCACCGCGCCCGCACCCTGGCCCGGCTGCGCGCCCGCGACCTCTTCGCCGGCACCGCCAACGAGCGCACCGGCGGCGCGGGCGGCCAGATCAATGCCACCGCGCGGCCGGACGGCGCCGACTGGATCGTGAACGGCGAGAAGTACTACTCCACCGGCGGCCTCTACGCGACCTGGTTCTCCACCCAGGCGCGCGCCGCGGACGGCACGGTGGTGCGGTTCACCGTCCCGCTGGCGCGCGAGGGCATCGAGCGGCTCGACGATTTCGACGCCGTCGGCCAGCGCCTCACCGCCAGCGGCACCACCCGCTTCACCGAGGTCAGGGTGCGCGCCGACGAGGTCACCGAGCTCGGCACCCCGGAGCAGCCGAACCCGTGGACCGGCGCCTTCGCCCAGCTCTACCTGGCCGCCGTGCAGGCGGGGGTGGCGGCGCGGGCGCTGGACGACGCGGTCTGGTTCGTCCGCGAGCGGGCCCGCCCGATCAAGCACAGCACCGCGACGGCCAGCGTGGACGACCCGTACGTCCGGCAGACCGTCGGCGAGATCGCCGCTCGCGCCCAGGCCGCGCGGGCCGTCGTGCTGCTCGCCGCCGAGACCCTGGAGCGCGTGCACGGGCTCACCGGCGACGCGCTGCGGGCCGCGGGCGCCGCGGCGTCCGTGCACGTGGCCCAGGCGGGCGTGATCGCCATCGAATCCGCCCTGGCCGCCGCCGAACTGCTCTTCGACGTCGGCGGCGGCTCGATCACCGGCCGCGACCTCGGCTACGACCGGCACTGGCGCAATGCCCGCACCGCCGCCAACCACAATCCGCGGCAGTGGAAGCAGGCCGTCGCGGGCGCCTACCACCTGACCGGCGAGGAACCGCCGACCACCGGGCTCTTCTGACCCCCGACAGAACAAGGAAACGCACATCCGATGTCCTATGGCGCATTCGAACTGACCTACTCGGCCGCCCCGAACCGGTACGAGCGGATCCCGTACCGGCGCACCGGGAACTCCGGGCTCGACCTGCCCGCCTTCTCCTTCGGGCTGTGGCAGAAATTCGGCACCGACTACCCGTACGAGACCCAGCGCGAGATCATCCTGCACGCCTTCGATCTCGGCATCACGCACTTCGACAACGCCGATCGCTACGGCCCGCCGCACCGGGCCGCGCAGCAGAACTTCGGCCGGGTGCTCGGCCGCGACCTGGCGCCGTACCGGGACGAGCTCATCCTCTCCACCAAGGCGGGCAACCCGATCGGCCCGAGCCCGTACCTGCGGGGCGGCTCGCGCAAGTCCATCCTGACCTCGCTCGACCACAGCCTGCGCGACCTCGGCACCGACTACGTCGACATCTTCTACCACCACAGCCCCGACCTCTCCACGCCGCTGGAGGAGTCGGTGGGCGCGCTGGTCAGCGCGGTGCAGCAGGGCAAGGCGCTGTACGTCGGCATCTCCAACTACCAGCCGGAGCGCACGCACGAGGCCGCCGAGCTGCTGCGCGCGGCCGGCGTCCCGCTCCTGATCCACCAGGCGCGCTACAGCATCTACGACCGCCGCCCGGAGCAGAACGGCCTGCTGGAGACGGCGCGGGACGACGGCTTCGGCGTGATCGTCTACTCGCCGCTGGCGCAGGGGCTGCTCACCGACAAGTACCTGGGCGGCATCCCGGCGGGCGCGCGGGCGCAGAACAGCACCTTCCTCTCGCCGGAGGTCATCGACGACACCTACCGGCAGCGCACCGCCGAGCTGAACAAGCTCGCCGAATCGCGCGGCCAGTCGCTGGCCCAGCTGGCGCTGCAGTGGGTGCTGCGCAGGCCGGAGGTCACCTCGGCGCTGATCGGCGCCAGCTCCACCGCCCAGCTGGACCACAACCTGGCCGCGGTGAACTTCCCGGAGCTGACCGACGACGAGCTGGCGATCATCGACGAGCACGGCGTGCACGGGACGGGGCTCAAGCTCTGACCCGCCGCTGAACGGGCCGGAACCTTCGAGGTTCCGGCCCGTTTCGCGTTCCCTGATACAGACATACCACTCTTTGTGGTATGTTCATATTATTTGCAAAGGGAGGGCGGAGAGCATGGCGAAGATCGGCAGGTTCACCAGCGCGGCGGGCGAAGCGCGGTTCCGGGCGGCCTACGACGCGGTGGCGGCGCGCTGGCCGGTGCCGTCGACGGAGCACGAGGTGCCCACCTCGTTCGGCAGCACCTACGTGCGGCAGTCGGGGCGGGGGAGCGGCGCCCCGATCGCGCTGCTGCCCGGCATCGGCGGGAACGGGCAGGTCTGGTACCCGTTCATGGAGGAGCTGGCGCGCGACCACGTCGTCCTGACGCCCGACGTCATCGGCTGGGCCGGGCGCTGCCGCCAGACCGCGCCGGTGCGCGACACCGCCGATATCGCCCGCTGGTTCGCCGAGACGCTCGACGGGCTCGGCGTCGAGCAGGTGCACCTGGCCGGGAACTCGCTCGGCGCCTGGCTCGCCGGCGCCGTCGCGGTGCACCGCTCGGACCGGCTCGCCTCACTGACCCTGCTGGAGCCGAGCGCGAGCACCTTCGCCCGCCCGCGGCTCGGGCTGCTGGCCAAGTTCATCGTGAGCGGGCTCAACCCGACGCCGGAGCGGCTGCGTAAGTTCAACCGCTGGCTCATGCCGCGCTACGAGATGGACGACGCCGCACTCGAATTGGTCGGCGCCATCACGAAATTCCGGATGGCCATGCCGTGGGACCGCACGTTCACCGACGAGCAGCTCGCCGCCATCACCGCGCCGACCCTGGTGCTCTTCGGCGCCGAGACCATCGTCGCCGACCCGGAATTCGGCGCCGCCCGGGCGCGGGAGGGGATCGCCCGGGCGCAGGCCGAGATCATGCCCGGCGTCGGCCACGACCTGCTCTGGGCCGACCCGGAGCAGGTGATCCCGCGCTTCCTCGCCTTCATCGAGAGCCACGAGCAGGCAAGGACCTAGGGAGCGGGCGGCCGTGCCACCGGGAGCAGGGCGAGCGCGGCGAGCAGGCAGAGCGCGCCGAGCAGCACCAGGAAGCGCCAGTCCGCGATCCACGCCGCGGCCAGCGGGGTGCCCGCCCTGGAGAGCGCGATCGGCACCGTCATGAGCGCGAGGATGCTGCCGAAGCGCGCCACCCCGAAGGTGTCGGCCACGATGGAGGGCCTGGCCACCACGCTGATCCCGTACCCGAGCCCGAAGGCGGCGACGCAGGCGAGGGTGCGCGGCAGCGAGGTGCCCGCCAGCGGCAGCGCCAGCAGCCCGGCGCCCTGCACGGCGAAGGACACCGCCGTCACCCTGGCCATGCCGAACCGGCGAGCCAACGGCGCCAGCCCCATCCGGGAGGCGATCTGCAGCACCCCCACCCCGATCGGCAGCGCCGCCGCCACCGTCGGCGAGAAGCCGACATCGCGGAACCAGGTCACCATCATGAGCAGGAAGGCCGAGGTCACCCCGCTCTGCGCGACGAAGGCGACGACCAGGTACCAGAAGCCGGGGCTGCGCAGCGCATTCCCGACCGGCACCCCGTGCCGCCCGGTCACCCGCAGGCTGTGCGCGGTGCGCCCGGGAATCGCCCAGAGGTGCGCGGGCACCGCCACCACCGCCAGGATCAGCGCCAGCACCAGCAGCGTCTGCCGCCAGCCGAGCTGCCCCTCCAGCCAGCCCGCCAGGAAGTAGTAGAAGCTGGTGGCGAGGCCACAGATCATGGTCACCGCGATGATGGCGCCGTCCCGGTGCCTGGTATCGGTCACCACCACCAGCACCGCGAACGCCGCCTCGTAGGTCGACATCGCCAGCGCCAGCCCCACCAGCACGAAGGCCAGGTAGAGCTGGGGCAGCCCGGTCGCCCGCGACCACAGCAGCACCGCCGCCACCCCGATCGCCGACCCGGCGGTCATGAGCAGCCTGCCGCCGTACCGGTCGAGCAGGTTCCCGACCGGGACCGCGGCGAAGGCCCCGACCAGGGTCGAGATGGTGGCCGCCACCGCCACCTCCGTGCGCGAGGCGTCCAGCGCCTCCGACATCGGGACGAGCAGCACCGTGAACGCCTGGATGAGCGCGCCGTAGGCGACGGTATTGGTGAGCGCGAACACGCCGACCAGGCGTTTCCAGCGCAGGTCGGGGCGGGTGGGGGGAGCGGCGGTGGTCTCCGCGCTCATCCTCGGAGCAGCGGGAGCAGCTGATCCCCCTGCCTGCCGATCTCGCGCAGGTACGGGGTGTCGGAGAGCACGAAGTGCGTGATGCCCAGGTCCTGGTAGCGGCGCAGCGATTTCGCCACGTCCTCGGCCGAGCCGACCAGCCAGGTGGTGCCCGCGCCGCCGCCGCCGTAGCGGCCGGGCGCGGTGTAGAGGTTGTCGTCGAGCACGTCGCCGCGCTCGGCCAGGTCGAGCAGCCGCTGCTGCCCGACGGCGTTGCGCCGGAACGGGTTCCGGTGGTCCTGGTCGGCCTGCTGCGCCGCCATCTCGGCGACCTTGGCCTCCGCCTCGGCCCACGCCTGCTCGGTGGTGTCGCGCACGAAGGTGGTGACCCGCAGCCCGAACCGCAGCGGGGCGTGCTCGCGGCCCAGCTCGGCGCTGAGCGCCGTCAGCCGCTCGATCCGCTCCCGCACGCCGGAGAGCGGCTCACCCCAGAAGAGCTGCACATCGGCCTCGGTGGCGGCGACCCGCTCGGCCGCCGCGGAGGCGCCGCCGAAGTACAGCGTGGGGTGCCTGCGGTCGCCGCGCCGGGCGATCCGCGGCTGCACCGTGGAGTTCGTGACCTGGTAGTGCTCGCCGCGGTAGGTGACGTCGTCCTCGGTCCACAGCTTGCGGACCAGCTGCATGAACTCCTTCGTCCGGCCGTAGCGGTCGGCCTGGTCGCCCTCGGTGTCGCCGTAGGCGCCGAGATCGTCCTTGCCGGAGACGATATTGACCCGCACCCGGCCGCCGGTGAGGTGGTCGAGCGCGGCGGCGGAGGCGGCGAAGTTCGCGGGGCGCCAGTAGCCGGGGCGGACCGCGATCAGCGGCTCGAAGGTGGTGGTGCGGGCGGCGAGCGCGGTGGCGACGGTGAAGGTGTCGGGGCGGCCCCAGCCCGCGCCGAGCAGCGCGCCGCGCCAGCCGTGCGCTTCCAGCGCCCTGGCCTGGGCGGTGAGCGTCTCCAGGCTGTTGTGGTCCGCCGAGACCGGCTCGCCGCGGTGCCCCGCGACGACCTGATTCGGGATGTACCAGAGGAATTCGAGCGTCATCGAGCGTGGTTCCTGTTCGTGTTCAGCGGGCGAGCCGGGTGAGCTGGGCGCGCCGGACATCGCCGGTCTGCCCCTGGACCAGCACGAAGAGCGCGGAGCGCGCGTACAGCTGCGCGGTGTCGTCGCTGCCGAGGCCGCGGCCGGAGCGGGCGATGAGCAGCGCGCGGGTGAGCGTGCCGAGCGCCTCGCCGCTGGCCGCCTTGGTGGCGAGCCGCTCCGCCAGCCGGTGCGGGCCGCCGCCCCGCGCCAGCGCCTCGTCGGCGAGCGCGTAGGCGGTGTCCCGGATCCGGGCGACCCGGGGGCGCCAGGTCACCGCGACCGCGCGGGCATCCGGGTCGGGGGCGGCCTCCAGCTCCCGCAGCACCGTCTCGGCGAGGCCGAAGTGGTGGCCGCGGGCATCGCTGGCGGTGCCGATATCGTCGTGCCTGGTCTGCTCCAGGGTCTGCGCGGCGAGCACGTGCGCCTCCGGCACGAAGACCGACTCGATCCGCACCCGCGCGGTCCGGCTGCCCGCGACCGCGCCCAGTTCCAGCAGCCCCGCGCTGCGCACCCCCTCGGCGATCGGGACCAGCGCGGTGACCACGGTCTCGGTCGCGGCCTCCACCGCGGCCACGGTGAGCACAGAATTCAGCCCCCAGCCGCTGACCCAGGAGACGGTGCCGTCGAAGATCCAGCCGCCGTCGGCCTTCCGCGCCGCGATGTAGTGATCGGGGAAGCGCCGCACGTCGCTGACCCCGGCGCCGAGCAGCAGCTCGCCGCGCAGGATCCGCTCGGCCAGCTCCGGGATCGGCCTGCCCTGCTTGCGCAGCTCGGTGATCCGCCCGGCCAGCGGCGCGTGCTGGGCCCAGACCAGCCAGGTGTCGAAGCAGGCGCCGGCCAGGATCTCGTGCAGCCTGCGGTCGGTGCTGCGGTCCAGCGCCAGCCCGCCGTACTCCGGCGGGGCCAGGTGGTTGAGCAGCCCGAGCCCGGCCAGGTCGTCGATGTGCGCGCGCGGGACGCCCGCCCGGTCGGTGCGCAGCGCTGCCGGGCGCAGCACCCGCTCGGCGTACTCGCGCACCCGGGCCACCACGGGGTGCGCGTCCGCCGCCGTGACCGCCGCGCCCGCACCCAGCTCCGTCTTCGCCGCCGTCATCGCGGTCCCTCCGTCCGAGCGCACGCCGAACGCGGGCCGCATCCGGACTCGGAGAATTATTGCCCCGGCCACCAGCCCCGCCGCGGTGCGACGTGGCGCCGCGCTCGATTTCCACCGCCGGTGAGCTGCGCGGACTTACTTCAGCGGGAGATAAATTCGCGGCGATTCGAGTGCTCCGCCGCGCGGCCGGTCAGTGCGAGCGCGCGGTCCAGCGGCCGCCCTCGTACCGCACCTCGACCGGGTGGTCGAAGGCGGCGGAGACCGTCTCGGTGGTGATGGCCTCGGCCGCCGGGCCCGAGACCACCTCGCGGCCGTCGGCGATCAGCAGCGCGTGCGTGGTGGAGGTCGGCAGCTCCTCCAGGTGGTGGGTGACCAGGATGGAGGCGACCGCCGGGTGCGTGCGGTCCAGCCCGGCGATGGTCGCCAGGAGCTGCTCGCGCGCGGCCACGTCGAGGCCGGTGGTCGGCTCGTCGAAGAGCAGCAGCCGGGGCTCGGCCACCAGGGCGCGGGCGATCAGCGCGCGGCCGCGCTCGCCCTGCGAGAGCACCGGCCAGGTGCGATCGGCCTTGGCCGCCAGCCCCACCGTCGCGATCATGGCGTCCGCGCGGGCCACCTCCGCCACGCTCGGCTGCCAGCGCATCGGGGTGTCGACGGTGGCGGTGATGCCGGTGAGCACCACCTCGCGCACGGTGAGCGGGGAGCGCAGCGGGTGCCTCGGGTTCACGTGGCCGATGCCGTGCCGCAGCGCGGCCAGGTCGACCCGGCCCATGCGCCTGCCGAGCACGTCGACGGTGCCGGTGGTCGGGAAGGTGACGGCGGCGCAGAAGCCGAGCAGGGTGCTCTTGCCCGCGCCGTTCGGGCCGAGCAGGGCCCAGCGCTCGCCCTCGCGCACGGTCAGCGAGATGCCGTCGATGATCTGCCTGCCGTCCCGCCGGAAGGTGACGTCGGCGAGCTCGAGCACGATATCGCTCATGCGTGTTCCGGCGGGAAACCGCCGGTCGCGATCGGACCCCAGCGCTCGATCGTCACCCTGATGAGCGACTTGTCCTGCCGAGCCATGGCGGCGCGGTACTCGTCCCAGTCGGGGTGCTCGCCCGCGATGCAGCGGTAATAGTCGACCAGCCCGTCCAGCGCCTCCGGCATGTGCAGCACCTCGGCCGTGCCGTCCACCTGCACCCAGGCGTCGTCCCACTCGTCGGAGAGCACCAGCACCGAGACCTGGGGGCGGCGCTCCAGATTCCTGGTCTTGGCCCGCCCCGGGTAGGTGGCGATCACGATCCGCCCGTCCTGATCCACCCCGCAGGTCACCGGGGAGATCTGCGGCCGCCCGTCCGCCCGGACCGTGCTGAGCAGGGCGTGGTGCCGCGGCCGCAGGAACTCCAGCAGCTCGGGGCGCTGCACCACGTCGGCGGTGGCGATACGGGGCACGGGATGTCCTTCCTGAAACGGGTCAGTGGTCCGCGCTGCCGGTCCGGCCGTCGAGGTACGCGCGCAGCGCCGGATCGTCCGACACCAGCCGGTCGACCTCCTCGCCGCCGGTGCAGGGCAGCAGCGCGACGGTGATCGCGCCCGCGCCCCCGGCGATCACCTGCCAGGTGCCGCCGGAGTCGGTCCAGCGGCGCAGCGCCGCCACGGGATCGTCGGTCATGGTGTCCCCGAGCCTAGCCGTGGCCCGCAGCGGCCGCCCCAGCACCATCCTGACCAGCAGCGTGCCGAACTCCAGCTGCCCGCGCACCGGCGGTCGCGGTTGCTCGCGGCCGCGCTCGGGGTCCAGCGGTCGCTCCCGGAGCGGGAATCGGCGTGAACGCGTGTCCGCTCTGCGCGAAACCGGGGGTGGCACCGGGTGGGTGCGGCTCTAGGCTCGATCCATGAGCGAGCAGCGGCGATTCCAGGTGATTCCGGGCGGGCGGGCCGAGACCGAGCCGCTGTGGCGCGAGGTACTCGGCGAACGCCTGCGCGCCCTGCGCACCGAGCGCGGCGAACGCCTGGTGGAGACGGCGGGGCGCGCCGGCATCTCCCCGCAATACCTCTCCGAGGTGGAGCGCGGCCGCAAGGAGCCATCCAGCGAGATGATCGCCGCGCTGGCCGGCGCGCTCGGCTCCTCGCTGGGTGAGCTGGCGGGCGCGGTGGCGGACGAGCTGAGCCGCCCGGCCGCCGCGCCGACCGCCATGCTGCGCGCCGCCTAGGCCGAGCGGGGCGGCAGCACCCGGTCCACCAGCCCGTACTCCACCGCGGCGGTCGCGGTGAAGACGCGGTCGCGGTCGGTGTCGTGGCGCAGCCGCTCCACCGGCTGGCCGGTGTGGCCGGCCAGGATCGCCTCGATGTCGGTGCGCATGCGGACCAGCTCGTCGGCCTGGATGATCAGGTCCGGGATGGTGCCGCGGCCGCTGGCGACGGGCTGGTGCAGCACCACCCTGGCGTGCGGGAGCAGGCTGCGCTCGCCCGGCGCGCCGCCGGCCAGCAGCACCGCGCCGACCGCGATGGCCTGGCCGACGCAGGTGGTGTGCACGGGGGCGTTGATGTGCTGGACGGTGTCGTAGACGGCGAGCATGGCGGAGAGGTCGCCGCCCTCGCAGTTGATGTAGAGCTGGATGGGCTGCTCGTGGTTCTCCGACTCCAGGTGCAGCAGCTGCGCGATGAGCGCGTTGGCGACGCCGGAGTCGATCACCGTGCCCAGGTAGACGATGCGCTCGCTGAGCAGGTGCGAGTAGATATCGGTGATCCGTTCCCCGCCACGGGGATGCGAGGCAACCACATTGGGAATCGTGTAGCTGTTCATGCCGTGATCCCCACCCGCTGCCGCTCCGGCACGACCTGCCCGAACGAATCCACGATGTGATCGATGAAGCCGTACTCGCGCGCCTGCGTGGCGGTGAACCACCGGTCGTGCAGCGAATCCTCGTACACCCGGTCGTAGGGCTGCCCGGTGTCGGCCGCGATCAGCCCGAGCACCGTCTCCACGGTGTAGCGCAGATCCTCGGCCTGCACCTCCACCTCGACCGCGCTTCCCCCGATCCCGGCCGAGCCCTGGTGCATGAGGATACGCGCGTGCGGCAGCGCGTACCGCCGCCCCGGCGACCCCGCCGAGAGCAGGAACTGCCCCGCGCTGCACGCCAGCCCGAGCGCCAGCGTGCTCACCTCGCACGGGACCAGCCGCAGCACGTCCCTGATGGCGAGCATGGACGGCACCGAGCCGCCGGGGGAGTGGATCCAGAGCGCGATCCCGGCCTTCGCGTCCTCCGCGGCCAGGGTCAGGATCTGGGTCATGAGCAGGGTGCCGTTGTCGTCGTCGAGCGCGCCGTCCAGCACCACGATGCGGCGGGCGAGCAGCTGCTCACGGGCCCGCCGATCGAACATCGGGATCTTCTCGTCGTGTGCCATGGCTCCACCGTGCCGCAGCCGCACCGGTTTTCGCGGCCCGCGCTGCCCTGGGCAGATCCGCTCCCAGCAGCGCGGGCCGGGAGTGCTCAGTTCTTTCGTGCGTCGATCAGCTCGGTGAGCAGCCCGAACCCGTCGTGCGCCGCGACCCCGGCGACCGCGCGCTGCACCCCGACCGCCGAGATCTCGAGCGGCTGCATCCGGTCGCTGGCCTCCGCGGTGCAGACCGCGTTCAGGTAGAACTCGGTGGTGGCGGCGCGGTAGAGGGTCCACATGCGCTCGCCGTCCACCGCGACCCCGGCCGCGTCCAGCCGCGCCGCGTACCGCTCGACCAGCCCGCGCTCGACCTTGCGCAGCAGCTCCGGCTCCATCGAGGCGGTGAGGCTGTAGGCCACGTCCCTGATACCCGGCCCCGCGGTCGCGATCTGCCAGTCCAGGAAGCCGGGCCCGGCGTCGGTGAAGTAGAGGTTGCCGAGGTGCGGGTCGCCGTGCATGAGGGTCTGCGGCACCGACGCCCAGAAGGCGTCGATCTCGGGTGCGCGCTGGTAGAAGATGCGGCACTGCGCCTGCATCTCGGCCGGGATGAGCTCGGCGGCATGGCCGTTGATCTTCTCCAGGAACCGCCGCCGGATCATATTCGCCAGCTGGTTCGAGGCGGTGGTGCGCTCGGCGAGCGGGGCGAGGTCGGTCGCGAAGCGGTCGGTGCCCCAGAAGGCGGCGTGCAGGTCGGCGAAGGCGTCGACCAGGGCCTCGGCCTCGGTGTCGCTGATCGAATCGAGCACGGTGCGGAACCGCGCCACCTCGGAGAGATCCTCCAGCACCAGCAGCGAGCGCTTGCGGAACCCCGACACCTTCGCCGCGTAGCAGCGCGGCACCCGCACCGGCGGCTCGTCGCCGAGCGCCCGGTAGGCGATGGTCTCCTTGATGCCCATGCCGAACACGTTCATCATCACGTGCTGCAGGTAGTTCTGCGGCGGCAGCTTGAGGAACAGCTGCTCCGGGATGTCCGCGGTGCTCTCCACCGCGATCCGGGCCCGCGCCGCCGTGCCCGAGTGCTCGTCCAGCACCCGGATGGCGGTGATGCTGCCCTCCGGCAGCCCCATCGCGTTCTCCAGCCACCGCGGCTTGATCCGCTCGGCCTTCAGCGGAATGTCGGCGCCGATGCCGATGCTCCGGTCGAAGGCGGCGCGCAGCGCTTCGCGCACACCCATGCCGATACTCATGGCCGTCGCGACCGGGGTGGGAATCGTCACGTCAATCCTGTCTAGTCTGCCGTGCTTGCAACTCTCGAGGGATCCTAACGAGTTTCGCTCGGGATGGGGTTCGCGGAGAGTCTCCCCAGCGGTGGTGGATCGATCAAAGTATCGCTGCCGGAACGTGATCGGCCTAAACTCGGAGCCGATCGAGGTGCCGCCGCCAGGCGGCGAGGGGGGACGATGGCACTGACCGCGCGATTCCAGCCCGGTGCTACGCGCCGCCCTTTCGTGGACCGGGAGCCGATTCTCGCCGCGTTCGAGAGCGTGCTGGCGGAGTCCGGGCGACGGCCGACGGTCATGTCGATCACCGGGATCGGCGGGATCGGCAAGTCGCGGCTGCTCGGTGAGCTGCGGAGGCGGGCTGGCGCGAATCGCCCGACCGGCTGGCTCGACCTGCAGGTACCGACGCAGCGCCAGGCCGCCGACGCGCTCGCCGTGCTGCGCATCCAGCTCGGCGGGCAGAAGGTCAGGTTCCATCGTTTCGACATCGCCTGCGCCGTGCTCTGGCAGCGGTTGCACCCGCATCTGCGGCTCACCGGTGACGCCTTGGCACTCGCCGAGCACAGCGAGATCCTGACCGAGATCCTGAACGGCTCGACCGGGATCCCGGTCTTCGGGACGGCGGCCAAGCTGCTGGAGTCCGGGGCCAGGACGGCGCTGCGCACCCATCGCATCCGCAACGACGAGGTGCTGCGCGAGCTGGACCGGATGAGCCTCGGCACCCTGGAGGCCGCCGTCTCCTACCTGTTCGCCGAGGATCTGAAGGCCGGAGCTGGCGACCGCTCCTACGTGATCTTCGTCGATGCCTACGAGGCCGTCGCCGGTGGGCGGACGGCCGAGCTGTGGCTGCGGGACGTCGTCGCGCAGCTCGACACCGGGCTGGTGGTGATCGCGAGCCGGGAGCCACTGGATTGGGTCAGGCACGACAGCGAGTGGGCGGAGCGGGTGCGGCGCTTCCCGGTGGACGATCTGCCGCTGCCCGCGCGCTACACCCTGCTCGACGCCTGCGGGGTCACGGACGCCGCGGAACGGGAGGCGATCGCGGTGTCGAGCGGCGGCGTCCCCTTCTACCTGCACCTCGCCATCGATGCCAGGGAGTACCGCCCGGCACGGCTGGTGGACGAGCTCGTATCGCCGGAGGCGATCCTGGACCGCTTCCTGCGCTACGTCTCCCGCGACGAAGTGCGCATGCTGGAATTGCTGAGTGTGTCGCGCACCTTCGACCGGGAGATCTTCCTGGCGATCGCGCGGCGTTTCGCGCTGCCGGACAATCCGGTGCTCTGGCGCTCGCTGGTCGCGTACTCCTTCGTGCACTCGGCCTCGGGCGACCGCTATCAGCTGCACCAGCTCATGATCGCCGCGCTCGGGCACCGCCTGGATTCCGCGACCCGGTCGGAATTGCACGCGGTACTGCATATCCTGTGGTCGCAGCGCGGAATGTCCGCCGACCGGTGGGGCGGCGCGCTCCGGGAGGCCGCTTACCACGGAGTGCGGGCACGGCGGCTGTCGGCGATCGATCTGCTGGGGTACGTGGATCGAATAAGAGCCGTGGGCGGATTCCAGGAAATCGCGGGCGTCGTCGCCGATATCAATGGTTATCTGCGGGAGACGCGGGCGGACGAGTGCGCAGCGGCGGAACTCGTCGAGCTCGCCACCTGCCTGGAGGCCGAGATGGCGCTGCTGCACGGCGATGCCAAGCTGGCCGATCGGCTGACCAGGGATTCGGGTCCGGCGCGGCCCGGCCCGGTCGCCGATCGGCTCGCCGTCGCGGCCGCGAACGCGCGTCGCATTCTCGGCGAGACCGAGGCGGCCCTGGCCATCTACACCGAGGTGTGGGCGCGCGGCGCTGGTCGGGTCCGGGTCGAGGCGGGACACTGGGCGGCCGACCTGCACATGTGTCAGGGGCGGTTCGAGCAGGCCATCGGGTTGTGTGACGAGCTGGCCGGGGCGGCGGACGGTGACCGCGAGATGCTCGGCGATATCGCCCGGCTGCGCCACCTCGCGCACCGGCTCGCCTTCGATACCGAGGCGGCCGCCCGCTATCTCGCGGAGGCCGAGCGGCATTACCGCGCGGCGGGCAGCGTCGTCGGACTCGCGAATATCGCGACGAACCGCGTCGAGCTGCTCGCCCTCACCGATCCGGCGGCCGCGGTCGCGGCGGCCGATCGGGCGATTCGGAGTCAGCGGGAGCTGGGTGCGCTGCACGAGACCGGCAAGGTCTATACCGCGCTCGGACTGGCGGAGCTCACGCTGGGTGAGCTGAATGCGGCGGAGGGCGCCTTCGACATCGCCTGCGATGCGCTGGAACGGGCCGGGTACCGGTCCGGCCGGGCGCGCGCGGAATTGTTCAGGGGCGGAGTTCGCGCCCGCCGGGGGGAGCGCGCGGCGGCGGTCGAGTGTATTCGCTGGGCCGTCCGCGAATTGGAAGAGGCGGACGTCTATCCGGGATTGATCCTCGTCGGTCGTGCGGTGCTGGCGCTGTACGGCTGGACCGAACCGGATATCGCGGCGGCAGCGCTCCGGGCCCTGCACCGCATCCGCCCGCCGGTACCAGGCGCCGATCTCGACCGGGCGGCGCAGCGGCTCACCGCACAGGTGCTCGGAATTCGCCCCGACGAGCTGTATGACGAGGCTGTTCGGAGCAGCGACCGCGCGGCCGGGTACTACAACCACAATATTCGGGTGGACGGCCCCGGTGGGCCGGTCAATGTGCGCATTCCCGTCGCGGGCGCGGACCTGATGGATCTGCGCGAATGGCCGGAGCCCGCGGTGCTCCGCGCGATCGAACCGGTTGTTCGCTCCGCGCCCCGATTGCGCTGGCATTCCGTAGAACCCGCCTATCAGATCCAGGATTACATCGACGGCGACCTACTCGATCGGATCGCTCCGCGCGGCGTAGCGGTGCCATCGCACGTCCCCGGTGATGTCGCCGAGATGTTCGCGACGCTGCGCGATGTCCCGCGGGAGGGGCTCGCCGGTGCCTCGGTCCGCGGGGCCGGTTTCGCCCGGCGGCTCTCGGTGGTTTCGGAGCGGGTGTACCGCGAGAATGCCGACGCCTTCGGCTCGCTCTACCGGGCACTCGCCGTCCCGGAGCGGCCGTTCGACGGTGTCGTCGCGGCCTGGGACACGCTCGAGGACCGCCCTTTTCGGGTGCTGCACTCCGACGTGCACCGGAAGAACATGATCATTCGTGCGGGCCGCGTGATCTTTCTGGACTGGGAACTGGCACTCTTCGGCGACCCCCTCTACGACGTTGCCTCGCACCTGCACAAGATGGGGTACCTACCCGAAGAGCACGCGCGGTTCCTGGCCGCGTGGAGTGCGGCCGAGCCGACCGCGGCCTGCGGCGAGTGGCGCCGCGACCTGCGGATCTACCTCGACCACGAACGGGTCAAGTCGGTGGTGGTGGACGCGGTCCGGTACACGAAGGTGATCGCGGCGGGGGAGCGCGACGCGGCCGGGGAGCGCGCGCTGGTGGCGAGCCTGGTCGGGAAGCTCCGGGCCGCCCGGGAGGTGTGGGGGCTGGGCGACGATGTCGATCCGGACCGGGTCGAGACGGCCGTGCGGGCGTGGCGGTAGGGAGTCAACGCGACGCTCCGTCCAGCGCGAGGGTGACGAGCCGGGCGGCCTGCTCGGCACCGCTGTGCTCCCCGGTCCAGGCGGCGGCGCCGATGAGGGCGTAGAGGTCGGCGGGGGTGAGGGCGGGGACGTCGCCCGCGTGCTTGGCGGCGGTGAGCAGGTCGGCACCGATCTGGTTCATGCGCAGGCAGGCGGCCTCGAGGTCGGTGTCGTCGAGGCCGGTGGCGAGGATGTCGGCGAGGCCGCGGTAGGTGGCGGCGTGCTCGACCACGGCGGTGATCCAGGCGGTGAGCGGTTCCCGGCCGGGGGGAGCGGCGGCGAGGCGGTCGCCGGTGGCGAAGAGCGCGGCATTGCGGTCGGCGAGCAGGGCGGCGATGAGCGCGCGGCGGGTGGGGAAGTGGCCGTAGAGGGTGCCGATGCCGACGCCGGCGGCGCGGGCGATGGGCTCCAGCGGGGCGTCGGTGCCGTCCGCGGCGAAGGCCTCGGCCGCGGCGGTGAGGATTCGGTCCCGATTGCGTCTGGCGTCGGCGCGCAGCGGCCGGGCGGGGGTGTTCATGCCGCAACCTTTCAAGTCGAGGGTGCCTCGAGTTAGTATTCCGAGGGTGCTTCGACTTCAGCAGACCACATGATCCTGGTGACCGGCGCGACCGGTTCCATCGGCCGCCCGCTCGTGGCGGAGCTGCATCGGCGCGGTGCGGCGTTCCGGTCCCTCGTCCGCGACCCCGCGCGGGCGAACCTGCCCGGCGCGGTGGCGGCGGGTGACTTCGACGATTCCGCCTCGCTCGACCGCGCGCTCGACGGCGTCACACGGGTCTTCCTGTGTTCGCCCGGCGCCGTTCCCGCGCCCGGGCCGCAGCCGATGACCGCCCAGCAGACGGCGGTGATCGAGGCCGCGGTGCGGGCGGGGGTGCGACGGATCGTGAAGGTCTCGGTGCAGGGCGCGCGGCCGGGCGGGCTGCTCGCGGAGGGCGCGCACGCGGTGCTCGAGGAGCGGCTGCGCGCGGCCGGGCCGGAGTGGGTGCTGCTGCGGCCCTCCGGATTCATGCAGAACTTCCGCACCGGGACCGGCGCCTTCACCGCGGACGGCGATCTGGTCGGCGCCTACGGCGCGGGCCGGATCGCCTACATCGACGCCGCTGACATCGCGGCCTGCGCGGTACCGCCGCTGCTCGAATCCGGTCACGCGGGCGAGACCTTCGTGCTCACCGGCCCGGAGGCGCTGAGCCACAGCGAGATCGCGGCCCAGCTCACCGCGGCGACCGGCCGCGAGGTCCGCTACCGGGACCTGCCCGCGGCGGACTTCGCCGAGACGCTCATCGCGCAGGGGCTACCCGCCCCGTTCGCCGCCGACGTCGCCGCGCTCTTCGCCGAGGTGGCACAGGGCGGGCTCGCCGCGGTCACCGACGCGGTCGAGCGGCTCACCGGCCGCCCCGCCACCTCGTTCAGCGCCTTCCTGGCCCGCGAGCGCGCCCTAGGGTGACGGCATGCGCATCTTCGACGCCCACCTGCACATCATCGACCCGCGCTACCCGCTGCTCGAGAACGGCGGCTACCTGCCGCCGGAGTTCACCGCGGCGGAGTACCGGGAGCGGGTGGCGGGGCTGGGGATCGCGGGCGGCGCGGTGGTGTCGGGCTCGTTCCAGGGCTTTGACCAGGGGTATCTGCGGGCGGCGCTGGCGGAGCTCGGCCCGGGGTTCGTCGGGGTGACGCAGGTGCCCGCCGGGGTCACCGATGCCGAGATCGCGGAGCTGGACGCGGCGGGGGTGCGGGCGGTGCGGTTCAACGTGCGGCGCGGCGGGTCGGCGGCGCTGGCGGAGCTGGATCGGCTGGCGCGGCGGGCGCACGAGGTCGCGGGGTGGCACGCGGAGCTCTATATCGATGCGCGGGATCTGCCGGAGCTGGCGGGCACGATCGCGGCGCTGCCCGCGGTGAGCATCGATCACCTGGGGCTGCACGCCGACGGGTTGCCGGAGCTGTTGCGGCTGGTGGAGCGCGGGGTGAGGGTCAAGGCGACCGGGTTCGGGCGGGTGGAGCTCGACCCCGCGGCGGCGATGCGCGCGGTGCTCGAAGTCGATCCGTCCGCGTTGCTCGCCGGCACCGATCTGCCGTCGACCCGGGCCCGCAGGCCCTTCGCCGACGCCGATCTGGCGCTGGTCGCCGAGGTGGCGGGCGAGCACGTGGAGGCGGTGCTGTGGGGTAACGCCGCCGCGTTCTACCGGCTCGGCTGAACCCGCTCGACCGCGACGAAGACCGCGTTCAGCGCCGCGGTCTGGGAGAGCGGGTCGACGGTCGCGTCCGCGAGCAGGTTGCGGTTGGCGCCGTGCACCTCGGGGGCGCCGCCGCCGTGCGGGTCGAAGACGCGGGAGCCCCAGCCGTGGTCGATCACGACGACGCCGCGGCGCGGGCGGTCGCTGAGCGCGGCGCGCAGCTCGACGGCGCCGGTGCGGGAGCTGACCCGGATCAGGTCACCGGCGGCGATGCCGAGTGCGGCGGCGTCGTCGGGGTGCAGCAGGGCGTCGTTGCGCTTGCCGCCGGGGTGCAGGCCGGGGAGTTCGTTGAGCCAGGAGTTCATGGAGTGCCTGCGGCGGCGGTTGCCGAGCTGGAACGGGAACGCGGGCGGGGTCTCGGGCCGTGGCTCGGCGAGCAGTTCGCGGGTGCGGGCGAGGAACTCCGGCGGCGCGATCCTGACCCGTTTGCCCTCGGTGCGCAGGGCCGCCCGGAAGTGCCCGTACTCGCGCGGGCCGAGCACCAGGCCGTGTGGCGCGGCGGCGATCTCGCGCCAGCGCGGTCTGCGGCCGCCGACCCGGCGCGCGGCGGCGATCATGAGCCGGTCCACCCAGCGTGCGCCGAACGCCAGCCCGGGGCGGCCGGTGCGCGCGGCGAGCCAGCGGGTGGCGCGGACGAAGGTGTTCAGCCCGCGCGCCCCGAACAGCGGAACCTCCATGGCCAGCGCCAGATCGAGGAAGATCCGCCACTCCTCGCGCACCTGCGGCGGCGGGCGCAGCACCGCGCGGCCGAGGTGCACGAAGGGCTCGTCGTGCATGCCGCTGGTGAGCGCGAGCAGGTCGTCGCGCTCCAGCCAGTGCGCGGCGGGCAGCAGCCAGTGCGCGTGCCGGTGGCTCTCCCGCTGCACCACGTCGATGGCGACGAGCAGCTCGAGGTCGGCGAGCGCGGCGTCGAGCGCCGCGCCGTCCGGGCCGGAGACCACCGGGTTGCCGCAGTTCAGCACCAGCGCGCGGAGCTGTCCGCGGCCGGGGGTGGTGATCTCGGCGGGCAGCTCGCTCACCGCGTGCGCACCGGCGATCAGCGGCCGCCCGGCGATCCGGCTCAGGTGTGGCGTCGCGGGGGCGAGCGCGGTGATGCGCAGGGCGTCGAGCACGCCGGGCTCGAAGCGCCGCCCGCCGGGGCGGTCCATCCGGCCGGTGATCAGGTTGAGCACGTGGCCCAGCCACTCGGCGACGGTGCCCGAGGTGTGCAGCGCGGTCCCGGTGCGGGTGACCACCATGGCGGCGCGGGCGGCGGCGAAATCCCGGGCCACCGCGCGGATTCGGGGCGCCGGGATATCGCAGCGGGCGGCCAGGTCGTCGAGATCGGCGGCCGCGGCGAGCGCGCGCAGCTCGGGCAGCCCGGTGACCAGGTCGGCGCAGTCGCCGCGGTGCTCGAGCCCTTCGCCGAGGATCACCGCGACCAGGGCGAGCAGCAACGCCCAGTCCTGCCCCGGCCGCACCGCCAGGTGCAGGTCGGCGCGGTCGGCGCTCTCGGTGCGCAGCGGGTCGACCACCACGATCGTCGCGCCGGCGCGCTGCCGCTCCAGGGCGCGCCGCCAGCCGCCGGGCGCCGATTCCAGCCAGTTCCACGCGCTCACCGCCGGGTTGGCGCCGACCAGTAGAAAGTAATCGCAGCGGTCGATATCCGAGGTCGGGACCATGATCGGCGAGCCGTAGAGCGCCTCGGCGACCACGTGCACCGCGTTCTGGTCCACCGAGCCGACGGCGTAGCGGTTCTGCGTGCCGATCCCGTCCAGCCAGGCATTCATGAACACCAGGTTCGAGGTGGAGAAGCCCGCCGGGTTGCCGTAGTAGGCGCCGACCGCGTCCGGGCCGCCGTGCTCGACCGCCGCGGTCATCCGCGCCGCGATATCGGCGAGCGCCTCCTCCCAGGTGGCCTCGACGTACCGCTCGCCTTCCCGCCGCATGGGCGCCAGGATCCGGCGCGGGTGCTCGACCAGCCTGCCCGCGGTGCGGCCCTTGCCGCAGAAATCGCGCCAGCTGTGCGGGTTCTGCTTGTCCGGGAAGATGGTGAGCACCCGGTTCTCCTCGACCGTCACCTTCAGCCCGCAGGCCGCCGGGCAGTAGCGGCAGTAGGTGTAGCGGGTCTGCGGGATCGGCTCGGTGACCACGGCGGCTCCTTGCGTTCTCGTCTGAGGAGAGTTCCGTTCTCCGAACGGTACGAGGGAACCGGGCGGATGTCGAGCGCCGTTCAGCCGCGCAGCGCCTCGATGCGCTCGCGCAGGTGGGTCAGGAGCGCCTCGGGGGAGTCGAAATCGGCCGGGTCGATGGGGGCGCCGAAGCGGATGGTGACCGGGCGGGTGCGGTCGAAGCGGCCCCTGCCGTCCGCGCCGCGCAGCGGGAGCACGTCGTCGGTGCCGGTGGTGCCGACCGGGATGATCGGCACCCCGGTAGCGAAGGCGAGCTTCGCGACCCCCGGCTTGTACGGCTCGACCTCACCGGGCCGCACGCAGCGCCCCTCCGGGTAGATGATCAGCACGCCGCCGTGGCGCAGCACCCACTCGGCCTGGTCCAGCGCCGCGCGGCCGGACTCGGGGTCGCGGCGGATCACCGGGATGTGCCCGAGCCTGCGGACCAGCACCCCCACCACCGGCCAGGTCCACAGCTCGGCCATCGCCACCGCCATGGCGCGGCGGCGCAGGGCGCCCCAGAGGGAGACCGCGTCCAGCAGGGAGATGTGGTTGCTCGCCACCAGCACCGGGCCGCGCGCCGGCACCACTTCGCGGTCGTGCACCGTCACCCGGACGATGCGCGCCCAGGCCAGGAAGCGGAGTACCCGGCGCACCAGTTTCGTGGTGACCCAGGCCCGCAGCCCCAGCCCGACCGGCCGCCGCCGCTCCTCCTCGCGCGTCATACCCGCTCCTCCCTGCTCCGCGCCGGTTAGGCTGCGGCCGTGACAATCCTGCTGCTGGTGCTCCTGATCATTGTCATCGTCGGGGTGGTCGGCGGTGTGATCGCGGTGACCATCGTCTTCGTCACCGGCCGGGTGAAGCAGTCGTCGGCGAACGCCGTCGCGGCCGCTTTCGCGCCGGGCGAGGTGCTGCGCAGCGACCCCATGGCGAACTTCTTCGGCTGGGAGTCGAAGGGCGGCAGGCAGCTGCGCGGCAACGGCGCGCTGGTGCTCACCGGGCAGCGGCTGTGGTTCCGGCGCGCGGGTGCGGCCGAGCCTCTGGAGATTCCGCTCACCGCGATCACCGGGGTCGATATCGTGCGCTCGCACAATGGCAAGTCGGTGCGGCAGGAGCTGCTGCGGGTCGCCGTCGCGGGGGACAGCGTGGCGTGGTGGGTGCGCGAGCCCGCGGTCTGGGCGGGGCACCTCCGCTCGCTGCTGCCCCGATGAATCCCGCGCACCGGCAGGGTGCGCACCGGGTGCGCTTCGACTGGGGGCCGGTCGGCGCGGAGGCGGTGCGCGCCGAGGTGACCGTCGTGGTGGATGTGCTGTCCTTCACCACGACGCTCTCGGTCGCCGCCGACCTCGGGATCGAGGTGTTCCCGTACCGCTGGGGGCACGACGGGGTGGCGGAGTACGCCGCCGCGCGGGGCGCGGTCGCCGCGGTCGGGCGCCGGGTGGCGGCGCCGGGGCAGGTGAGCCTCTCGCCGGGGACGCTGCGCCGGGCCGAGCCGTTCGAGCGGCTGGTGTTGCCCTCGCCCAATGGCTCCACGATCGCGCATCGGCTGGCCGCGGCGGGGTCGCTGTGCGTGGGGGCGTCGCTGCGGAATGCGGCCGCGGTCGCCGGGTGGATCGGTGCCGGTCGCAGCGTCGCCGTGGTGGCGGCGGGGGAGCGGTGGCCGGACGGGTCGCTGCGGCCCGCGGTGGAGGATCTGTGGGGCGCCGGGGCGGTGCTGGCGAATCTCCCCGATCAGGAGGGGTTTTCGCCGGAGGCGCGGATGGCGGTGCAGGCGTGGCGGGGGGTCGAGGGGGAGATCGGGGCCGCGCTGCGCGGGTGTGCGTCGGGGCGGGAGTTGATTGCGATCGGGTTCGCGGGGGATGTGGAGATCGCGGGGGAGGCCGGGGTGAGTTCGGCGGTGCCGGTGCTGGCCGGGGAAAGGTTCGTCAGCACCGGTTCCCGATAGGGACCGTCGCCCGGTGGCGATCCCCCTTCGCGCGGATCCCTACCCCGGCGCCTGGACCAAGGTCACCTTGGACCGCTTCCGCAGGGTGAACCCCAGCGTCTCGTACAGGCTGATGGCCGTGTGGTTGTGCGCCACCGCATGCAGAAACGGCACCTCCCCCCGCTCCCGCACGACCGCCCCGACCGCCCGCACCAGCCGCGACGCGTACCCCCGGCCGCGGAACTCCGCGTCGGTGCAGACCGCGCTGATCTCGGTCCACCCGGTCGGGTGCATCCGCTCCCCGGCCATGGCGACCAGCCGCCCGCGCACCCGGATCCCGAGGTAGGTGCCCATCTCGATGGTGCGCGGGGCGAACGGCCCCGGCTCGGTGCGGGCGATGAGCTCCAGGATCTCCGGCACGTCGGCGGCGCTGAGCACCGCGAGCCCGGGGTCGGGTTCGGTGCGCAGGCCGGAGCCGTCGAGCTGCACGGAGTCGAACTCCTTGACCACGGTCCAGCCGGCGGGAATGACGTGGCCGAAGCCGCGCAGCCCGGTGCTGCCGCCGGGGCCGAGGACGGTGGCGAGGTCGATCCAGTCCTGTTCGTCCAGCTCAGGGGGGTGGCCGACGAACTTGGCGACCTCGGGGTGGTAGCGGGCGATGCGCCCGGTCCAGGCGGCGAAGCGGCGGTGCGCGCCGCGTAGCGAGGACCGCACCGGGTCGTCGAGGGGGTGCAGTGCGATCTCGGGGTCGATGGCCGTGTCGATGGTCAACGCGCGCTCCTCCTGCAACGGTGTCCGGCCCCCGGACGTTAGCGAGGCGCACGATCCCGGGCACGGGTTGCGCTCACCGCAATTCCATTCCGGCCCTGTTCCCGCGCGCTCGAGCTGATCCGAATCGTTGACACCCCCGGCGACCTGCGGATCCGGCCCGGGAGCCGCACGAAGGGGGTTTACCGGACTGCGGAACCGCGTTGCACGGACGGAAAGTTCACGCGCACAGAAACGGGAGACGATGGCACCGAAACCCCTCCACATCGGCGTCGCGCTCGACGGTGCCGGGTGGCACCCGGCCGCATGGCGGGAGCCGAACTCCCGGCCCGCCGAGCTCTTCACCCCCGGGTACTGGACCGAGCTGGTCACGACCGCCGAGGCCGGGCTGCTCGACTTCGTCACCCTCGAGGACAGCCTGCGCACCCCGGGGGAGTGGCACGACGAATCCCGCGGCTCCACCGAGCAGGTCCGCGCCCGGATCGATGCCCAGCTCATCGCCGCGCGGGTCGCCCCGGTGACCGGCCACATCGGGCTGATCCCGACCGTCACGGTCACCCACACCGAGCCGTTCCACGTCTCCAAGGCGCTGGCCACGCTGGACTTCACCTCCCGCGGCCGGGCGGGCTGGCAGGCCAGGGTCTCCGCCACCGCCGCGGAGGCGAAGCACTTCGGCCGCAGGGAGATCCGCGACCTGACCACCGCCGAGCACGACGAGGCGCTCGCCACCGGCACCTACCCGGCGCACATTCCCGAGCTCTTCGACGAGGCCGCCGACGTGGTCGAGGTGGTGCGCAGGCTCTGGGACTCCTGGGAGGACGACGCCGAGATCCGCGACGTCGAGCACCGCCGCTTCATCGACCGGGACAAACTGCACCGCGTCGACTTCGAGGGCCGCTTCTTCGCGGTCCGCGGCCCCTCCATCACCCCGCGCCCGCCGCAGGGCCAGCCGGTGGTGACGGCGCTCGCGCACTCCCCGCTGATCTACGAATTCGCGGCGCGCGCCGCCGATCTGGTGTTCGTCACCCCGGGCCGGAAGCACGGCCCCGCGCCGATCGTGGCGCAGGTCGCCGCGGCCGCGGAGCAGGTCGGGCGGGGCGGGGAGCCGCTGCGGGTCTTCGCCGACCTCGTGGTCTTCCTCGACACCGCGGAAGAGAGCGGCGCGCGGCGGCTGGCCCGGCTGAACGAGCGGGCGGGCGCCGAGTACCGCTCCGACGCCGCGGTCTTCACCGGCAGCGCGGACGAGCTCGCCGAGCTGCTCGTGAACTGGGGCGGCCAGGGGCTGGACGGCTTCCGGCTGCGCCCCGGCGTTGCCGTGGACGACCTCGCCGCGATCACCACCGCCCTTGTCCCCGCGCTGCAGCGGCGCGGCGCCTTCCGCACCGGCTACCCGGACGGCACCCTGCGCGCCGTGCTCGACCTGCCGGCCACCGTCCCCAACCGCTACGCGACCGCCTGAGCGAGGCCACCATGAGCAGCAGCAACCGCAAGCAGGTCATCCTCGGCGCCTACCTGGGCGGGGTCAATCACCACACCGCGTGGTGGGATCCGGCCGCGGGCAGCCAGATCGACTTCTCCAGCTTCGAGCACACCGCCCGCACCGCCGAGCGCGGCAGGTTCGACTTCTTCTTCCTGGCCGAGGGGCTGATCCTGCGCGAGCGCGCCGGGCAGATCTTCGACCAGGACATCATCGGCCGCCCGGACACCTTCACCGTGCTTGCCTCGATCGCCGCCGTCACCGAGCACCTGGGGCTGGCCGGCACCATCAACGCCACCTTCAACGAGCCCTACGAGCTGGCCAGGCAGTTCGCCAGCCTGGATCACCTCTCCGGCGGCCGCGCCGCCTGGAACGTGGTCACCTCGTTCGACGCCTTCACCGGGCAGAACTTCCGGCGCGGCGGCTTCCTGCACCGCGACGACCGCTACGTGCGCGCCGAGGAGACGGTGAACGCCGTGCGCGCGCTCTGGGATTCCTGGGCCGCCGACGACATCGTGGCGGACAAGGAGTCGGGGCAGTTCCTGGCCCGGCCGGACGCGGGCGCCTTCGCCATCCGCGGCCAGCAGTTCGACATCGAGGGCCGCTTCACCGTGCCGCGCAGCCCGCAGGGCAGGCCGGTGCTGCTGCAGGCCGGGGTCTCGCCGCAGGGCAGGGCCTTCGCCGCGGCCAATGCCGACGCCATCTTCTCGCCCTACGGCAAGCTGCCGGAGGCCGCCGACTTCTACCGCGACATCAAGGCGCGCGCGGTGGCTGCGGGCAGGCAGCCCGGCGACATCAAGATCCTGCCCTCGGCGAGCTTCGTGCTCGGCGACACCGAGGCCGAGGCGATCGAGAAGTACCACGACGTGCGGAATCAGCAGGTCACCGGGCAGACCGCGCTGATTCTGCTGGAGCAGATCTGGAACCGCGACCTCTCCGCCTTCGACCCCGACGGCCCGGTCCCCGATGTCGAGCCGGACCCGGAGGCGCCGCCGATCATCCAGGGCCGCGCCTTCGTGCACCAGGACCGCTTCGCCACCGTGAAGAAGCTGCGCGAGGTGGCCGAGGCGAAGCAACTCACGCTGCGCGAGGTGGTCATCGACCAGTTCGAGCGCGGCCCGCTGGTCGGCACGCCGGAGCAGGTCGCCCAGCAGATCGACGACTTCGTGCAGAACGACGGCTCGGACGGCTTCATCCTCGGCTCGCACCTGGTGCCGACCGGCTTGGACGAGTTCGTCGACCGGGTGGTGCCGCTGCTGCAGGAGCGCGGCGCGCTGCGCACCGAGTACGACGGCAGCACGCTGCGCGACAACCTCGGCCTGCCGGATCTGCGCAACGCCAACCGGGTCGCCGCCGACGCCTGACCGCACCGGGACGGGCGGCACCGCACCGCCCGTCCCGGCCCCGGCTCAGGCTCAGGCGAAGTCGAACAGCGGCGGCCAGAGCGCGAGCACCACCGCCGCCCAGCTGCCGAAGACCGGCAGGTAGCCGGTCTGCCAGCGCTCGATGTCGGCGAAGCCGCGTTTCCGGCGCAGGAACCCGATGGCCAGGTACGCCGCCCCGGCCAGGTTCACCAGCAGCACCAGGTTCATGCCGAGCGCCGCCGTCTTGTTGGCGGTGGCGCCGAACTCCGCGATCCGGCTGGTCATGGCGGCGAGCATGAGCAGGTCGACGGCGAGCGCCAGCGCGATCAGCAGCAGCTGCAGCTGGTCGAAGAGGTCCGGCGGGCGCAGCGGGTCGCGGGCGGAGATCGCGTAGAGCACCAGCCCGAGCACCAGGATCAGGATGGCGTCCATGGTGATGAGCAGGCCGCGGTCCACCTCGGTGACGCTGCCGCTCGCGGCCAGCGCCACCAGCAGCGCCAGCAGCATGAGGATGGTGAGCGGCGTGAAGACGCGGGTCAGCACCGGGGCGATGTTCTCCACCACGCTCTGCTTCGCCTCCACCAGCCAGGCCGCCACCACCAGCGCGGTGCCCGCGCCGATGGGCAGCACCCAGCCGCCGACGAACTCCTCGGCGTCCAGCCCGACCGCCTGGAAGGCGCCGACGGTCAGCCCGGCCAGCACCCCGCCGCCGAGCGCGAGCAGCGTCAGGTAGACCACCCACTCGCCGGTGAAGCGCACGAAATCCATCCGGCGCCGGTCGGAGCGGAACTCGCCGCCGATATACGCCCAGCCCACCGCGAGCCACAGCACGATCGGCGCGTGCACGATCACGACCACCTCGACATCGCCGTCCTCGGCGAACGGGTAGACATTGAGCAGGATCCCGGCCAGCACGAACGGCACCGGAAGCAGCGCCGCCGCGCGCGGCGCCATGCGCCGCTTCCAGGCGAAGTAGACCGCGAGGAAGGGCAGTGTGAAGAGCCCGATATTGCGCGCGATCAGGCTGTCGTCCAGCTCCAGCAGCCGGGCGAGCTCGAGCACGAGCCCGGCGCCGAGCCCGAGCGCCAGCACCACGAGGAGTTCGAGGTCGGGTTTGCGGCCGCCGGTGCGCTCGGGGGCGGGCGGCAGCACCAGCTGCTTCCACAGCCGATCCGAGTGTTCGCGGGCGAATTCGCGGGAGATGTCGTCGACCCGGCCCATGCGCTTGACCGCGACCAGGAATGCCTCGTCCGGCTCCAGCCCCGCCGCGGTGAGCTCGGTGATCTGGGCGCGCAGGTGGTCTTCCATCTCGTCGGCGTCCTGGGCCGAGATGACCCGGTGCCGCACGACGTAGCCGCGCCACTGCTCGATCTGCGCCTCCAGCGCCACATCGCTCACGCGGGGCTGCCCGCGGTGACCGGGGGCAGGCCCCGCCAGACCTGGTCCAGCGCGTCGGCGACCACCGCCCACTGGCTGCGCCGCTCGGCCAGCACCGCGTGCCCGGCCGTGGTGATGGCGTAGTGCTTGCGGCGGCGTCCAGTCTCGGAGCTGCCCCAGCTCGCCGAGACGTAGCCGGCGCGCTCCAGCCGGTGCAGCAGCGGGTAGAGCATGCCGTCGGTCCACTGCATGCGCCCGCCGGAGAGCTCCCTGACCCGCTTGAGAATCGCGTAGCCGTAGGACTCGCCGTCCGCCAGGATGCCCAGCACCAGCGGCGTCGCCGACGCCGCCACCAGGTCCTTGTCGATATACATGGCACTCCTATGCCTAGTTCCACTAGGTATGCGCTCTGAGCCTAGCAGCTCTAGGTATGGGTGACGCGGCTCACTGTCACAATGAGCCGGGTGCGGTGTCGAAACCGGTATCCGACCCCGACGAAGGGATGCCGCCGTGCCCGCTCTGCCCGTTCTCGACTCGTTCCTGCACTACATCGACACCGGAACCGGTGCTCTGCCGGTGGTGTTCCTGCACGGGAATCCCACCTCCTCCTACATCTGGCGGCACGTGCTGCCGCACGTCTCGGGCCTGGCCCGCTGCCTCGCGCCGGACCTCATCGGGATGGGGGATTCCGGGAAGCCCGAGATCGGGTACCGCTTCGCCGACCACGCCCGCTACCTGGACGCCTGGTTCGACGCGGTCTGCCCGGACGAGGTGGTGCTGGTCGGCCACGACTGGGGTGGTGCGCTCGGCATGGACTGGGCCGCCAGGCATCCGGGGCGGGTGCGCGGGATCGCCCTGGTCGAGACATTTCTGCGGCCGCTGCGCTGGGAGGAGCTGCCGGAGCGCGGCGCCGAGCTGTTCCGCCGGTTCCGGTCGCCGGAGGGGGAGCGGATGGTGCTGCGGGAGAACATGTTCCTGGAGTACAACCTGCCCGCGCAGGTCCAGGGGCTGGCGCCGGAGGATCTCGATGTGTACCGGGCGCCGTACCCCACGCCGGGGTCGCGGCTGCCCATGCTGGCGTGGCCGCGCGAGTTCCCGCTCGGCGGTGAGCCCGCGGATGTGGTGGCGCTGGTCGAGCGGTACGGGCGGTGGATGGCCGATTCCCCGGGCGTGCCCAAGCTGCTCATGGCGGTGGAGAACGGGGTCGGGCTCGGCTCGCCCGAGATGATCGAGTGGGCGGCGGGCGAATTCGCCGCGCTCGAGGTGGTGTCGATCGGGGCGGCCTCGCACCACGCGCCGGAGGATCGACCGGACGCGATCGGTGCGGCGGTGGCGGGGTGGCTGCGGCGAAACGGGCTGGCCGGGTGAGCGCGGTTGCGGCGAGGCCGGGGCGGGGCGACGATCGGGGAATGGTGGGCGGCGCCGAACCGGACGATACCGAGCCGGACCGGGTAGGGCCGGGTGAGGCCGGGGCGGGCGATGGCGAGCCGGGCCAAGCCAGGCCAGGCGGGGCCGGGGCGGGCGATACCGAGCTGGACGGAGGCGCGCCGAGTGGTGCCGGGGCGGGCGAGGCCGAACTGGTCGCCAGGGCGATCGGCGGCGAGGTCGCGGCGGTGGAGGCGGTGCTCCGGCGGGTCCAGGACCCGCTGTACCGGCTGGCGCTGCGCATGACCGGCAACCGCGCCGACGCCGAGGACGCCACCCAGGAGATCCTGCTCCGCGTGCTCACCCACCTCGCCACCTGGCGCGCCGAGGCGGCGCTGCTCACCTGGGCGTACCGCATCGGCCTCAACCACCTGCTGAACCAGCGCCGCCGCTCCCCGCAGGAGCGGGGCGGCATCGACCTGGAGATCTTCGCGAACTCCCTGCTCGACGGCCTCGCCACCGCCGAGCACCGCGGCCCCGAGGCCGAGCTGCTCGCCACCGAGGTCCGGTTGCAGTGCAGCCAGGCCATGCTGCAGTGCCTGGACCGCGCCGAGCGGGTCGGCTTCGTGCTGGCCGAGGTATTCGAGCTGAGCTCGGCCGATGCCGCCTGGATCCTGGGCACCACCCCGGAGGCGTACCGGAAGCGGTTGCAGCGCACCAAGGCCCGGCTCGGCCGCTTCCTCACCGCCAACTGCGGCCGGGTCGACACCCGCGCCCGCTGCCGCTGCACCCGGCGGATCACGGCCGCCACCGAGCGCGGGCGGATCGACCCGAACCGCCCGGCCTTCACCGGCCACCCGGTCACCCCCGGCGGCCGGGACGCCACCGCGGCCGAGCGCCAGATGGTCCGGCTGCACGACGCGGCCGCCGTCTTCCGCGCGCACCCGGATTACGCCGCCCCGGCGGAGAAGGTGGAGGCCGTCGCGGCGCTGGTGCGGTCAGGACGGTTCCCGCTCCTCGAGTGAGACGCCCGCCAGCGCCAGCCGGATCAGTCTGCGGGCGGTGTCCGGGTCGCCCTCGGTCGCGGTGGAGATGGCGGTGGAGAGCCGCAGGAGGTCGGTCGCCGTCACCCCGGGGCGGAGGGTGGTCGCCGCGCGCCGGGTCAGGGTTGTCGCAGCGTCGAAAAGTATGCCGCGGCAGTCCAGTTCGCTCGCGCGCTCGGTGGCGAGGGTGGCGGCGAGGCCGCGGGTGCTCGCGGCGTAAGCGGTGAGTTCCTCGACCCAGCGCCGCAGTGCTCGGCCCGGCTCGTCGTCGGGTTCGTCCGCGCGGCGGGAGAGGGCGGTGACGCCGTCCAGGAAGATCTCGTCCAGGAGCGCGTGCCTGCTGGGGAAGTGGCGGTGCAGGGTCGCGGAGCCGATCCCGGCCTCCCGCGCGATGGCCTCCAGCGAGGCGCCCGCGCCGTCCCGCGCCACCACAGCGGCCGCCACCTCCAGCAGGCGCTGGTGATTGCGCTGCCAATCCGCGCGCTGGGCGCTCACCGGGGTTCTCCGCATCGCTCGACAAAACGGGGTGGTGCCCCATATCGTAGCGACAGATAAATGGGGTGCCACCCCATTTAGTTCGGAGGTGTTGCGATGGAATCGTTCGTACTGGTCAGCGGCGCGACCGGCAGGCAGGGCGGAGCCACGGCACGGGCGCTGCTCGCCCGCGGCCTGCCGGTGCACGCGCTGGTCCGCGACCCCGCGGCACCGCGTGCGAAGGAGCTGGAAACGCTCGGCGCGACCCTGGTGCGCGGCGATCTCGACGACCCGGACTCCATCGCGGCGGCGGTCTCCGGCGCCCGCGCGGTGTTCTCGGTGCAAACCCCCGACCTCTCCGACCTCCTCGGCGACGCCGAACTCCGCCACGGCCGCACCCTGCTCACCGCGGCGCGGGCAGCCGGCGTCCAGCAGGTGGTGCACACCTCGGTCTCCGGCACCGGCAGCGCCGACCTCGCCGAGCTGGACACCGGCCGCTGGGGCGCGCACATGCCGCACTACTGGCGCAGCAAGGCCGCGGTCGAGGAGCTCGTGCGCACCGGCTTCCCCGCCTGGACCATCCTGCGCCCCGCCACCTTCATGGAGAACTTCACCCCCGGCTCGTTCTACTACGACCCCGCCGACCCGAACCGCCTCCTGCTCGCCGTCGACCCCGACCGCCCGCAACCCTTCGTCGCCGTCGCCGATATCGCTGCCGCCGCGGTCGAAGCCTTTTTCGACCCGGACCGCTTCGCGGGGGTCGAGCTGGAACTCACCGGCGACCTGCTCACCTTCCGCGCAGCGGCCACCCTCCTCTCCGAAGCGCGCGGCGTCACCATCGCCCTGCCGGACAGCCCCGAGGACGCCGTCACCCGCGGCCTGCCCGCCGAATTCGCCCGCTCTCAGCGGTACATGACCACGCACACCGCCCCCGCCCGGCCCGAGTTCGCCCACGCGCTCGGGCTGCGCACGACGTCCTTCACGGACTGGGCGAGGGGCTCAGTGCGGCGACCTCGGGGTGATGGGGGAGGCCCGCGGTGAGTCGAGGGCGGGGTCAGCGGGCGGCGGCGAGCGCGGCCAGCGTTTCGGCGGCGGTGTGCGTGGGCTGCCAGCCCAGGTCGCGCTTGGCGCGGGTGGTGTCCATGACCACGGGGGTGCGCACGATGTGCAGCCACTCCAGGGTGGCGGGGACGAAGGGGAGGCGGGCCAGCGCGGCGGAGGCGACGGTGGCGGTCGCGGCGGGCACCCGGACCGGGCGGCCGCCGAGCGCGGCCGCCACCTCGGAGAGGCTCAGGGTGCCGTCACCGGCGATGTTGTACGGGCCGGGCGCGGCGGAGGTGGTGGCGGCCAGGGCGATGGCGGCGGCCACGTCGTCGTGGTGCACCAGCTGCAGCGGGTGCCCCGGGTCGGGGATGACCGGCTTGAACAGCGATGCCGAGCGCATGAGCGCGCGGACCGGGCCGGGCACCTTCTCCCACGGGAGGTCGTGCAGCGCGGGCGCTTTCGGCCCGGCGACGATGCACGGCCGAAGTACGTAGACCTCCAGGCCGGAGTTCGCCGTAATCTCCAGCAGCGCGCGCTCGCAGGCGGCCTTCTGCTCGGAGTAGTAGTGCTCGGGGGAGCCGTCGGGCGGCACGTCCTCGGTGATCGGCGAGGGATTCTCCGGGTGGTACCCGTAGGCGGCGACCGACGAGGTGTAGACCAGGCGGCGCGGGCGCTCCGCGGCCACCGTCGCCTCGAAGACGTTGCGGGTGCCCGCCAGGTTGACCCGCGCGCTCTCGGCGCGCGACCCCATGATGACGAAGGCGAGGTGGATCACCACGTCGGCGTCGGCGACCAGGGCGTCGACCGCGTCCCGGTCCAGGATGTCGCCCTGCCGGTACTCGGTTCTGGTCCAGCCGTGCGCGGCGGGGTCGAAGGGGCGGCGGGCCATGCCGATGACGCGGTCGACGGCCGGGTCGCGCTCCAGTGCGGTGACGGCGGAGATGCCGATCTCACCGGTCGGACCGGTGACGGCGACGGTGATTCCCATGGGGTGGGGATGCCCGCGCCGCCGCCGGCGAAACGGTCAGTCGGGGGGCTCGACGGCTCCGGCCTCCTCGGTGACGTCCTCGTTCTCCGGCACCTCGCGGTGGTCGGGTTCGTGGTCGTCGGGGTGCGCGGTGTCGCTGTGCTCGCCGAGATCGGGCGCTGTGGTGTTTCCGGGTTCGGTCACGCAGACGGGCTACCCATTCGGGGCGCGAATCACGCGTGGATCCGGTTCGCGGCGGTGATCAGGTGCCCGGCAGGTCGAGCAGCCGATACCGCCCGGACGGTATCCCGGTAATCGCGCGTCAGGTGAGCCTGCGCACCACCGAGAGCGGCAGCCCGCGCAGCGCGTACCCGAGCGGAATCCACGGCCACGCGGGGACGTACGCCTCGGCCTTCTCCTTCTCCACGGCCGCCACGATGGCCTTGACCCCGGTCTCGGTGTCGACCATGAACGGCGTCTTCTGGCTGACGTGCTCGTTCATCTCGGAGCGGATGTACCCGGGGTAGATGGTCGAGACCTTCACCCCCGGAATCCGCTCGGAGCGCACCCCCTCGGCCAGGTGCGCGAGCCCGGCCTTGGTGGCGGCGTAGGTGGTGAGCGTCTTGCGCATGCCGCGCAGCCCGGAGATCGAGGAGATCACCACGAGGTGCCCGCCGCCGGCGGCCCGGAAGATCTCCAGCGCCGCCTCCAGCTGCGCCAACGCGCCGACGAAGTTGGTGAGCGCGGTCTCCCGGTTGGCGTCGGCGCGGCCGGTGCCGAGCGGGGCGCCCTTGCCGAGCCCGGCGTTCACGATCACCCGGTCCAGCCGCCCGAACGCCGCCGCGATCTCCGCGAAGACGCCGGGCACGGCGTCGAAGTCGGTGACGTCGAGGGTGCGCACCTCGACCCTGGTGCCGGGGTGGATGGCGGCGATCTCGCCCGCCAGTTGCTCCAGCCGCTCGGTGCGGCGCGCGGTGAGCGCCAGATCGTATCCGCGCGCGGCGAACTGGCGCGCCATCTCGGCGCCGAGCCCGGAGCTGGCGCCGGTGATCAGCACGACCCCGCGGCTCATCGCTTCGCCCCGTGCTTGCCGAGCTCCAGCCGGGCGATGACGCCCTTGTGCACCTCGTCCGGCCCGTCGGCCAGCCGCAACGCGCGGGCGCTGGTCCACGCCGCGGCCAGCGGGAAGTCGGTGGAGAGGCCGCCGCCGCCGTGCAGCTGGATGGCGAAGTCGATCACCTGCTGGGCCATGGCGGGCGCCGCCACCTTGATCTGGCTGACCTCGCTGAGCGCGTTCAGCGGCCCGCCCTCGTCCAGCTTCCACGCGGTGTTCAGCACCAGCAGCCGGGTGGAGTCGATGGCGATCCTGGCCTCCGCGATCCGCTCCCGGTTGCCGCCCAGGTTGACCAGCGGCTTGCCGAACGCGGTGCGCGCGAGGCCGCGCTCGCAGGCGAGCTCCAGCGCCTTCTCGGCGAGGCCGATGAGCCGCATGCAGTGGTGCACCCGGCCCGGCCCGAGCCTGCCCTGGGCGATCTCGAAGGCCCGCCCCGGCCCGGCGATCACATTCGCGAGCGGCACCCGGACATCGGTGAAGGAGACCTCGCCGTGGCCGAAGGGCTCGTCCTGCAGCCCCATGGTGGAGAGCATCCGCTCAACCTTGACGCCGGGCGCGTCGCGCGGCACCAGCACCATGGAGTGCCTGCGGTGCCGCTCGGCCTCGGGGTCGGTGAGCCCCATGACGATGAGGAGCTCGCAGTCCGGGTGGCCGACCCCGGTGGACCACCACTTGCGGCCGTTGATCACCATCTCGTCGCCGTCCACGACGGCGCTCAGCTCCATGGTGGTGGCGTCCGAGGAGGCCACGTCCGGCTCGGTCATGCAGAAGGCGCTGCGGATGCGGCCCTCCAGCAGCGGCTCCAGCCACTCCGCGCGCTGCGCGTCGTCGCCGTACTTGAGCAGCACCTCCATGTTCCCGGTGTCCGGGGCATTGCAATTGAACAGGTAGGGCGCCAGGAAGGAGCGGCCGGTGACCTCGGCGATCGGCGCGTAGTCGGTATTGCTCAGCCCGGCGCCGCCGTCGGTGCCGAACCGCGCGGCGTAGGCATCGCCCTCGCCCGCGGGCAGGAAGAGGTTCCACAGCCCCTGCGCGCGCGCCTTCGCCTGCAACTCGGCCAGCAGCGGCAGCGGCTGCCACGGGTCGCCGCCGGATTCGCGGAGCGCGGCCACCTCGTGGTGGTACCGCGCCTCCACCGGCTCGATCTCGGTGTCCAGGAATGCGCGGGCCCGAGCGGTGAGCTCGGCGGCACGGTCGGAGGGCCGGAAGTCCATGGCCCGACCCTAACCCACTATTGATCGCTGATCGATAAGATCCCGGCGAGGATCAGGTCGAGGCCCGCGGCGAACTGCGCGCGGTCGTCGTGCGCGCGCAGCGCACCGGCGATCCGGTGCACGAAGGGGAACCGCTCCGGGCGCGCGGCCCAGCGCTCCGCGACCGCGCCGAGCAGCGCCGCGCGGTCGGTGTCCCGCCGCCGCGCGGCTTCGACAGCGTTCGAGGCGTTCTGCCAGGCCGCGCCGACGACGTAGTTGGCCAGCACCGTGACGGCGTCGAACCAGGCTCGCTCCGGTACCCCCAGCTCGGGCAGCCGCCCGCCGAGCCCCTCGTAGACCAGCAGCATGGCGTCCTGCCCCGGCTCCCTGGTCAGGTGCGCGCCCGCCCAGGGGTGCGCGTCGATGGCGTCGAAGAGCCCGAGCGCGAACTCCGGGATCGAGTCCCCGGAGACCGCCGCGACCACCTCCTCGGTGGCGGCGGAGAGCAGCTCGGTCTTGTTCGCGACGTGGTGGTAGATGGCGCCGCTGCCGGTGGCGAGCCGGGCGGCGAGCGCGCGGAAGGTGAGCGCCTGCTCACCATCGGCATCCAGGATCTCGATCGCGGCCGTCACGATCCGCTGCCTGCTGAGCGCCTCGGTGCGCCGGGTCGTCATGCTCCCATCTTGACAGGTTTGGAACGTTGTTCCAAGCTGGATTGGAACAACGTTCCAGAAGGGAGATCCACCATGCGGGTGACCATCATCGGCGCGGGGCTGGGCGGCCTCGCCCTCGCGCGCGTCCTGCACGTCAACGGCATTCCGGCGGTGATCTACGAGGCCGAGGAGTCGGCGGGGTCGCGCGCCCAGGGCGGGCAGCTCGACATCCACGAGCACGACGGGCAGGCCGCGCTCGCCGCGGCCGGGCTCACCGCCGAGTTCGAGGCGATCATCCACCGCGGCGCCGAGGCCACCCGCGTGCTCGACCGCGATGGCACGGTCCTGCTCGACCAGCCGGACGACGGCACCGGCGGCCGCCCCGAGGTGCTCCGCGGCGATCTGCGCCGGATCCTCATCGAGGCGCTACCGGCGGACGCCATCCGCTGGGGTCACAAGGTCAGCGGCGTGCGCGCGCTGGGTGGCGGGGCGCACGAGGTGCGCTTCGCGAATGGGGTCACCGCCGGCACCGAGCTGCTGGTCGGCGCGGACGGCGCCTGGTCGAAGGTGCGGCCGCTGCTCTCCGCCGCCGTGCCCGAGTACGCGGGCACCACGCTGCTGGAGACCTACCTGCACGATGTCGACCGCCGCCACCCGGTGGCCGCGGCGGTGGCGGGCAGCGGCGCGCTCATGGCGCTCGCACCGGGGCAGGGCATCTCCGCGCACCGCGAGGCGAACGACATCCTGCACGTCTACATCCAGCTGAACCGCCCAGCGGCGTGGTTCGACGGCATCACCACCGAGCGGGTGGTCGCCGAATTCGACGGCTGGGCACCCGAGCTCGTCGCGCTCGTCACCGACGGCGACACTCCGCTGGTGACCAGGCCCATCCACGCCCTCCCGGAGCAACACCGCTGGGAGCGGGTACCCGGCGTCACCCTGGTCGGCGATGCCGCGCACCTGGCGCCACCGGCGGGCGAGGGCGCGAACCTGGCGCTCTTCGACGGCGCCGAGCTGGGCCGTGCGCTGGCCGCGCGACCGGACGACCCCGAGGCGGCGCTGGCGAGCTACGAGGCCGCCCTGTTCCCGCGCAGCGCCGAGTCGGCGGCCGATGCCCGCCGGACCCAGGAGCTGTGCGTGGGCGAGCGGGCGCCGTTCTCGCTGGTCGAGTTCTTCAGTGCCGCTGGTACGCGGTGATCTGCGCCGCCACCGTGTCGACGGCGTCGCCGAGCGGGAGCGTCAGGTCGGCGACGTGCAGCCCCCAGCCGGGGTCGGGGAACGGGCCGAGCGGCGGGGCGCCCGGCTCCGGCCGGGCCAGCAGCACGTGCGCGCCGCCGACGTGCGCGCACTGCGCCCGGTAGCGCTGCGCGGGCCGCAGCCAGGGGGTCGCCGGAACGGGCAGCGCGGTGCCGAGCGCCTGCGGCGCGGTCCCGGTGCGCACCAGGGTGTGCAGCGTGACCTCGTCGGTGCTGCCCACCGCGGCCGGATTCACGCACGCCACCTCGTACCCGGGCCCGTACGGTTGCGGCGCGGCCTCGGGGGTGGTCGGCGTGGCGCCGTAGCGGGCATCCGCGGGCGGCACCTCGCCGAAGAGCGACCAGGCCAGCGCGCAGTGCGTCTGCGACCGCTCCCGGCACAGCGGAACGGTGCGGAAATCCCCGCCGACATCGGCGCCGCGCGGCACCACCACATTGCCGCCCGCCAGCACCGCCGAGACCAGCCGCGCGTTCACCGCCGGCTCCGGCTCGATCCGTTCGCGGAGCAGTTGCCGGAGCATTCTCGTGCCCTGCGAGTGCCCGATCAGCACCACGCCGCGGCCGCGGTTGTCATTCGCCAGGTACTGCTCCCAGGCCCGCGCCACATCGGCGAAGGCCAGCTCGGCGGCGGCCCGCGCCTGCTCCGGCGAGCCGGGGGAGCGCAGTGCGAGCAGGGTGCGCTGCCGGTAGACCGGCGCGTAGACGTCGCAGACCTGGGAGAAGCGCTGGGCCTGCTGCTCGGCGATGAAGCGCAGCGGCGGCGCGATCTCCTTGCTCGCCGAGTAGGAGAGCTCGGTGGAGACCGTCGGGTAGACGTAGAAGCAGTCCACCCCGTGCTGACCGGTCGCGGGCCGGACCACCTCGGGCGGCCTGCCGTCCTGGTAGACCGTGGTCGCGAGGTCGCCGCGGCACGGGTCGGCGGGCAGGTCGGGGCGGCAGAGCCAGCGCACGTCGTCCGGTTGCTCGGGCATCGCCACCGCGCCCGCCGCCGCGGCGACCAGGGCGAGCAGCAGGGTCAGCAGCGTCGTCACCCCGCGCCGCGGGGAGACCCGGGAGACAAGGGCCACCGGAACCTCCTTCGATCGCGCCCACTGTACGGCGCGCACCCCCGATGGCGGGGTGGGTACGAATCGTGCTGAGCGCAAACGGTGCCCGGCGCGGCGGCGGCTCGTAGCGTCGGGTGTCATGGTCCGTGCGCGCCGCCCCCTCAAGACCGTGACCGGAGTCAGCGGAGGGGCGGATGTCTATGCCGCCGCCGTCGACCCGGCCCGCTCCACCCTGGACACCGCGGTGCGGATCGCCCGGCTCGCCGAGGAGCACCGGATCGACGCGCTCTTCGCCGCCGACCTGCTCTCCTTCGGCGCCCAGGGCGCCATCGGCGCGCAGGAGCCGCTGATCTTCCTGGCCGCGCTGGCCGGGGTGACCGAGCGCGCCGGGCTGATCGCCACCGTCACCACCACCTTCCACCACCCGTACAACCTGGCCCGGCTCTTCGGCACGCTGGACCACGTGAGCAATGGCCGCGCCGCCTGGAACGCGGTCACCTCCTCGCTCGGCGAGGAGAACTACGGCGCCGGCGAGCTGCCGAGCCCGGAGGAGCGGTACGCCCGCGCCACCGAGGTGCTCGAGGTCACCAACGCGCTCTTCGACAGCTGGGCGCCGGGCGCGCTCACCCCCGACGGCAGCGGCGGCGCGGTGCTCGACCCCGCGCTGGTCCGTCCCATCGAGCACACCGGCGAGTACTTCTCGGTGCGCGGCCCGCTCAATATCCCCACGTTGCCGCAGCGCAGGCCGGTGCAGTTCCAGGCCGGGCAGAGCGCGGGCGGCGTCGAACTCGGCGCCCGCTTCGCCGAGGTGGTCTTCACCTCGCTCGCCACCCTGGACGACGCGCTGGTCTATGCGAAGCGCATTCGCTCCCGCGCCGCCGAACTCGGCCGCCCCGACGGCCTCCCGCTCATCTTCTCCTCGCTGCACGCCACCTACGGCGGCACCGAGGAGGAGGCCCGCCGGATCGCCGCCGAGCGCGACGGCACCACCGACCTGGAGGCGGGCCGGAAGGGGCTGGAGGACATGCTCGGCGGCGGCGTCGACCTCTCCGAGCTGCCCCTGGACCGCCCACTCCCGGAGTCGCTGCTCCCCGACGTCTCCTCGGTCAACCGGCGCCGCGGCCGGGCGGAGATCTTCACCCGGCTCGCGCGCTCCGGCAAGACGCTGCGCGAGCTCATCGTGGCCGCCAAGGACACCGGGCACTGGGCCGAGGTCGGCACCGTCGAGCAGATCGCCGACGCCATCGCGGAGCGCTACGACGCCGGCGTGCTCGACCTCATCACCCTGGGCGGGCTCGCCGACCCGAGCGGCCGCGAGTACGTGCTCGACGGCCTGCTGCCGCTGCTGCGCAAGCGCGGCATCGTCGGCGAGGACTACGCGGGCGGCACCTTCCGGGAGAACCTGGAGCTGCCGCCGCTGCCCTGACCGGTCAGTTCGTCGGGCCGCCCGCCACGTAGATCACCTGGCCGGAGACGAACCCCGCGCCCTCGCTCACCAGGAACGACGCGGTGTGCGCGATGTCCTCCGGCTGGCCCGCCCGGCCCACCGGGATCTGCCCGACCACGGCCTCGGTGAACTGCTCGAAGGTCACCCCGACCCGCTCGGCGGTGGCCGCGGTCATATCGGTGGCGATGAAGCCGGGCGCGATGGCGTTCACCGTGACGCCGAACTTGCCGAGCTCGATGGCGAGCGTCTTGGTGAAGCCCTGCAGCCCGGCCTTGGCCGCCGAGTAATTGGCCTGGCCGCGATTGCCGAGCGCGGAGGTGCTGGAGAGGTTCACGATCCGGCCGAACTTCGCCTCGGTCATGAACTTCTGGGTGGCCCGGCTCATCAGGAAGGCGCCGCGCAGGTGCACGTTCATGACCGCGTCCCAATCGCCAGCGGTCATCTTGAACAGCAGGTTGTCGCGCAGGATCCCGGCATTGTTGACCAGCACCGTGGGCGCGCCCAGCTCCTCGGCCACCCGGCTCACGCCGCGCTGCACCGCCTCCTCGTCGGCCACGTCGACCGCGAGCCCGATGGCCTTCCCGCCCGCCGCGGTGATCTGCTCCGCCGAGGCCACGCTGGCCGCCTCGTCGAGATCGAAGACGGCGACCGCGAGGCCGTCGGCGGCCAGGCGGCGCGCGGTGGCGGCGCCGATGCCGCGCGCGGCTCCGGTGACGATCGCCGTGCGGGGTGCGGTGCTGGTCATGTCGGTCCTCTCGTCGGATGTTCCTGATCGATTCATACTCGATCGGCGTCCGGCGCTCTCCGCCGACACGGATCAGCTCGGTGCGGGCGCCAGCCGGTAGTCGCGCCGGCGCGGCCGACCGGCGCGGAGCCGGTACTCCACCAGCGCGCCCGGCCAGTTGTGGGTGTCCCGGCCCGCGGCATCGCGGTACCAGCTGCGGCACCCGGAGTTCCAGACCGGCGGCCGGGCGAAGCGGCGGTCGAGCAGCCGGGACCAGCGGGCGAAGGCCGCCTCGGTGACTTCGAGCGCGGCGCCCGCGGGCGCGGCGGCGAGCCGGGTGACGGCGGCGGTGATGTGCGCGGCCTGGGTCTCCAGCATGAAGAGGATGGAGCCGGAGCCGAGGTTGGTGTTCGGGCCGTAGACCAGGAAGAAGTTCGGGAAGCCGGGCACGGTGAGCCCGAGGTGCGCGCGGGCGCCGTGCGACCAGTGCTCGGCGAGCGGCGTGGTGCGGCCCCTGATATCCAAGGTGGTGGCGAAGCCGCCGGTGTCGAAGCCGGTGGCGAAGATCAGGGTGTCGGCCGGGTACCGGCCGGTGGCGGTGCGCACCGCGCCGGGCTCGATGCCGGTGATCGGCGCGGTGACCAGCGCGACGTGCGGGCGGGTGAAGGCGGCGTGGTACCCGTCGGCCATCAGGATGCGCTTGCACCCGGCCCGGTCCCGCGGCGTGAGCGCCGCCCGCAGCGCGGGGTCGGCGACGGTGCGCTCGAGCACCCTCGCGTGCGCCCGCTCCAGCGGCCGGAGCAGCGCGGGCCAGCGCCAGAAGCCGAGGGTGATCAGCTCCAGCCCGGTCCAGAGCGCCGCCCTGGTCGCGCGCCGGACGGCGGGGAAGCGCCGGTGCAGCGCACGCACCCGGTACGGCACATCGGGTTTCGGCATGACGTAGGGCGCGCTGCGCTGCACGACGGTGACCGCGGCCGCCCGCTGCACCAGCTCCGGGACGAGCTGCACCGCGCTGGCCCCGGTGCCGACCACCACGATCCGGCGGCCGCGCGGGTCGAAGTCGTCCGGCCAGTCCGCGGTGTGCAGCACCCGCCCGCCGAACTCCGCGAGCCCGGGCAGCGGCGGCACGGCAGGCACCGCGAGCTGCCCGGTGGCGGCGACCAGCACCTCGAACCGCTCGGTGCCGCCGTCGCCGAGCGTCAGCAGCCAGTCGCGGCCGGTCCACTCGGCCGCGGTGACCGCCGTGCCGGTGCGCACCTCGAGCCCGTCGGCGCAGCGCTCCAGGTAGTCGCGGATCTCCGCACCCGGCGCGAACCGGCGCGACCACGCCGGCGGCTCGGTGAACGAGTAGCTGTACACGTGCGAGGGCGCGTCGCAGGCGACGCCGGGGTAGCGGTTCGCCGCCCAGGTACCGCCCACCCCGGCGCGCGCGTCGAACACCGTGACCGCCGTGTGCCCGGCCGCGCGCAACCGCAGCGCGGTGCAGATCCCGCCGAACCCGGCACCGACCACGGCCACCCGGATAGCGCGAACATCGTTGGCGCGCATGGCTTCTCCCGCCTGCGCCGGACCTGATCGAACGGCTGGCGCAGCCCCGACGCTAGCCGGAACCTGTTCTAGAAACAAGCGTGGATTTTTATTGACGCGCGTCGAATACGGGCTTAGAGTGCGCTGTGATCGCCGTCACGCTACCGTCGACGGCGCAGTGGCAGGAGGTCCGATGCCCCAACCGACGGTCGCCGTGATCGGCGCCGGGATCAGCGGTTTGACCACCGGGAAGATGCTGGGCGATTACGGGATCCCGTACACCTGCTTCGAGTCGTCGGACCGGATCGGCGGCAACTGGGCCTTCGGCAACCCGAACGGGCACAGCGCCGCCTACCGCTCGCTGCACATCGACACCTCGAAGTACCAGCTCTCCTTCCGCGACTACCCGATGCCGGAGACCTACCCGGACTTCCCGCACCACAGCCAGATCAAGGAGTACCTGGAGGGGTACGCCGACGCCTTCGAGCTGAAGCGCCGGATCGAGTTCGGCAATGGCGTCGAGCACGCCGAGCGGCTGCCGGACGGCGGCTGGAACATCGCTACGCAGCGCGGCGAGCAGCGCCGCTTCGATCTCCTCGTGGTCGCGAACGGGCACCACTGGGACCCGCGCTTCCCGGACTTCCCCGGCGAGTTCACCGGCGAATCCATCCACTCGCACGCCTACGTCGACCCGCGCACCCCGCTGGACCTGTACGGCAAGCGCATCCTCATCGTCGGCATCGGCAACAGCGCCGCCGACATCACCGTCGAGCTCTCCTCGCGCAGCATGGACAACGAGGTCTGGCTCTCCACCCGCTCCGGCGCCTGGGTGGTGCCGAAGTACCTGGCCGGCACCCCCGCCGACCGCTACTACCGCACCCTGCCCTACGTGCCGCTGCGCTGGCAGCGCAAGATGGCGCAGCTCTTCACGCCGATCATCTCCGGCAACCCGGTGAACTACGGGCTGCCCGCGCCGAACCACAAATTCATGGAGGCGCACCCCACCCAGTCGGTCGAGCTGCCGCTGCGGCTCGGCAGCGGCGACGTGACCGCGGTCGGCAATGTGGCCCGGCTGGACGGGCGCACCGTGCACTTCGAGGACGGGCAGGCGAAGGACTTCGACGTCATCATCTACTGCACCGGCTACAACATCACCTTCCCGTTCTTCGACCCGGCCTTCCTCAGCGCGCCGGGCAACAGGATCCAGCTCTACAAGCGGATCTTCAAACCCGGGCTGGACGACCTGGCCTTCGTCGGCTTCGCGCAGCCTTTCCCCACGCTCTTCCCCTTCGTGGAGTGCCAGGCCCGGCTGGTGGCGGCCTTCGCGGCCGGGCACTACCGGCCGCCGGCGGCGGCGGAGATGGAGCGGGTGATCGCCGAGGACGAGCAGAAGTTCATCGGGCACATGATGAACACCGCCAGGCACACCCAGCAGCTGGACTACTGGCTCTACGAGCACGACCTGCGAGTGCGCGAGCTGCCGTCGGGGTTCCGGCGCGCGGGGACGCTCGCCACGTGAACGCTCGGGCACGCACCGACCGGCGGGCGCCGCAGCGCGGTGACCTGCGGCGCTCCGCGCTGCTCGGGGCGCTGGCGGAGCTGCTGAAGGACAGCGGCGGCGATCTGGATCCGATCACCATCGCGGAGATCTCCAAGCGCGCCGGGCTCACCCGCTCGGCCTTCTACTTCTACTTCGAGAACAAGGCCGCCGCGGTGGCCGCGACGCTGGAGGAGATGTACGACGAGATCTTCGCGGTGACCGACGTGCTGGTCGGGGCGGGCGACCCGGCGGTGCGGATCGAGCACACCGCGCGCGGCCTCGTGGAGTTCTCCGAGCGGCACCGGCACCTGCTCCGGGCCGCGCTGGAGGCGCGCTACGCCTCGCCCGAGGTGCGCCGCATGTGGGAGGCGGACCGGCAGGCCTTCATCCCCGCCATCGCCGCCATGATCGACGGCGAGCGCGCCGCGGGCCGCGCCCCGGACGGCGCCGACGCCACCGCGCTCGCCGATGTGCTGCTGCTGCTCAACGAGCGGCTGCTGGAACGGCTCACGCTCGGCGACGGGCTGGACCGGGAGAACTACGTCAATGCCGTGGTCACCGTGTGGCTGCGCACCGTCTACGGCCGGCCGGCCGATCGGGGAACGTCATGACCACACTGCCCGCCGGCGCCACCGCGCTCACCTTCGACTCGGCCGGGACGCGCTGCGAAGCCTGGCATTTCGCGGCCACCGCGGACGATTTCACCGGCCCGGCCGGGCGGCCGGTCGCGGTGCTCGCGCACGGGTTCGGCGGGACCAAGGATTCCGGGCTCGCCGCCTTCGCCACCGCGCTCGCCGGGGCCGGGATCGATGCGCTCGCCATCGACTTCCGCGGGTTCGGGGGGAGTGCGGGGGAGCAGCGGCAGCGGATGCGCATGCGGGAGCAGATCGCCGACTACCGCGCGGCCGTTCGCGCCGCCGCGGCGCTCCCCGGTGTCGACCCGGAACGCATTGTGCTGTGGGGTGTTTCGATGTCGGGCGGGCATGTGCTCGCTCTTGCTGCGGAGAACACCCAGGGCGTCGCCGCCGTGATCTCGCTGACCCCGCTGGTAGACGGCCGCGCCGCGGTCCGGCACGCCGTGCGGCACGGCGGCCCCCTCGCCTCGCTGCGCGGCGCGGCGGGCGGCGTGCGCGCCGGAATCGCCCGCCTGCGCGGCGAACCCGGGCTCATCCCGCTGGTCGGCGCGCCCGGCAGCGGCGCCGCGCTCTCGCTCGACGGCTACGAGCGCTCCTACCGCGCCCTCAGCGGCCCCACCTGGCAGAACGGCATCGATCCCGCTGTGCTGCTGACGCTCCCCGGCTACCGCCCGGCCCGCCGCGCCGCCGAGATCACCGTGCCGGTGCTGGTGCAGATCGCCGACTTCGACCGCGCCGCCCCGCCGCACGCCGCCGCCAAGGCCGCCTTCGCGGCCCGCGCCGAGGTGCGGCACTACCCGTGCGACCACTTCGACGTCTGGCCGGGCGGCGAGTTCCACCCGGCAACCGTCGAGCACCAGCTGCACTTCCTGCGCAGGCACCTCGGCTGAGCGTCAGCCCGGCTCGGCCTTCGGGCGGGCGCGCAGGTGCGCGCGCTCGCCCTGCTTGCCGAAGAGGCTCAGAAACTCCACCGACTCGGCGTCCGCGGAGCCGAACCAGTGCGGCACCCGGCAGTCGAACTCGGCCGCCTCACCCGGCGCGAGCACCAGGTCGTGCTCGCCGAGCACCAGCCGCAACCGTCCATTGAGCACGTAGATCCACTCGTACCCCTCGTGCGTCTGCTGCGTCGGCTCCCGCCTGCCGTCGCCCGCCGGGATCACCAGCTTGTAGGCCTGGATCCCGCCCGGCCGCTTGGTGAGCGGCAGGAAGGTCATGCCGCCGCGGCCGTGCACCGGGCGCAGGTGCACCCGCGGGTCGCCGGTCGGCGGCGCGTCGACCAGCTCGTCCAGCGTGACACCGTGCGCCTTGGCCAGCGGGAACAGGAGTTCCAGGGTCGGTTTGCGGCTCCCCGACTCCAGCCGGGAGAGCGTGCTCACCGAGATGCCGGTGGTCTCGGCGAGCGACGCCAGCGTGGTCTCGCGCTGCTTGCGCAGCGCCCGCAGCCGCGGGCCCACCGCGTCCAGCGCGCGGTCCAGGTCGTCGTCCATCGCCCCATTCTGCGCCCGGTCCAGGCAGAACTCGTTGCCCTCCGCGTCCGGCACGCGCTGTCCGCGGTGAGCACGGGCGGGCGAAGGGCGCGGCTTGCCACCCACCGAGTCATTTTTGCCGCCCCGGCAAACTTCCTTGCCGAATCCGCGGGGGTGCGGGCACCCTCGGGGCCGAGGAGGTGGTCAGGGTGACCGAAGAGATGCGGGACGGCTACGACGTGGTGGTGATCGGCGGCGGTGCCGCCGGGCTGAACGGGGCGCTCATGCTGGCGCGCTCGCGGCGCTCGGTGCTGGTGGTGGACGCGGGCGCGCCGCGCAATGCCCCGGCGGACGGGGTGCACGGGCTGCTGGCCAGGGACGGGATGCCGCCCGCCGAGCTGGTGGCGCGCGGGCAGGCGGAGGTGCGGGGGTACGGCGGGCAGATCGTCACCGGTGAGGTGCGCGCGGTCGCCCGCACGGACGACGGCTTCACCGTGACGCTCGCCGACGGGCGCGCGGTCACGGCGCTGCGGCTGCTGGTCGCGACCGGGCTGGTGGACGAGCTGCCGGAGATTCCCGGGGTGCGCGAGCGCTGGGGGCGGGACGTGCTGCACTGCCCCTACTGTCACGGCTGGGAGGTGCGCGACAAGGCGATCGGCATCATCGCCACCGGGCCCAACGCGGTGCACCAGGCGCTGCTCTTCCGGCAGCTGAGCGCGGATGTCACGGTGTTCGCGCACACCGCGCCGCCCGGGGCCGAGCAGGCCGAGCAGCTCGCGGCGCGGGGGATCGCGCTGGTGCCGGGCACCGTGGAGGAGGTGGTCGTGGCCGACGGCCGGATCACCGGGGTGCGGCTGGGCGACGGCACCGTGCTGCCGCGCGAGGCGATCGTGGTCGGGCCGCGCATGGTCGCGCGCGGGGGGCTGCTCGCCGGGCTCGGCTTGACCACCCAGGAGCACCCCTCCGGTATGGGCGAGACCGTGCCCGCCGATGCTTTCGGCCGCACCGAGGTGCCCGGCATCTGGGTGGCGGGCAATGTCACCGACCTCTCCGCCCAGGTCGGCGCCGCCGCCGCGGCCGGTGCCATGGCGGGCGCCCAGATCAACGCCGACCTGGTCATGGCGGAGACCCGAGCCGCCGTCGAGCTGCACCGCGCCGGGGCGCTCACCCCGTAGCGGCCGGGTTCAGCCCAGCCGGGGGATGATCTGCGGCAGCTCCACGCTGCTGCGGATCCCCGGCTCGGCCGCGCACACCGCCGCCACGACGTTCACCGCCCGGTTGGCGGTGAACGCGGGCGAGACCGCCGCCATCCGCTCCAGCGGCACCGCGAACCGGATATCGACCTCCATCGGCGCATCGCCGCGCACCGAGACGTGCCAGCCGGTATCGCCGAGCTGCCAGCCGGTCGCCAGCTCGCGGGTGCAGTACCACGTCGCCCGGAACCCGACCAGCTCCGCGCCGCCGCGCAGCCCCGACACCGTGATCCGTTGCGCGGCAACCGTTCCAGCGGGGATGGTCCCGGCCGCGATCCGCACCTCGCCGCGCGCGGTCGCCAGCTCCGCATGCGCCACCACATCGTCGAGCGGCAACCCGACCGCATCGCCCACCAACCGCAGCGACGGCCCGAAACTGGCCAGCATGTGCGGGGCGAGCACCTCGTTCACCGCCGCCTGCTCGCGCCCGAACCCCATGACGTCGAAGAGCAGCTCCGGCGAGTCCCGCCGGGACAGATCGGCGTACTCGTCGATCACCAGCCCGCTGAGCTCGCGCTGAAGAGAGGCCAGCACCAGCGGCACCGCCTCGGTGATGAACCCCGGGCTGCTCCCGGTGCTGTGCAGCGTGCTCCCACCCGCCGCGCAGGCCGCCGCGACCCGCTCGCGCAGCACGGGCTCGGCGCTCGCCGGATGGTGGAAGAGCCCGCAGGTCGTCACCACATTGCTGCCCGCCGCGAGCAGCGCGCAGACCTCGTCGGCGTCGAAGGTGAGCGGCATGTAGAGCACGCAGTCCGGGCGCAGCGCCAGCACCTCGTCCAGGGTGCCGACCGCCGCGAGGCCGATCGGCGCCCCACCGGCGATCTCGCCCGCGTCCCGGCCGACCTTGCCCGGCGAGTGCACCCGCACCCCGGCCAGTTCCAGCCCGGGGTGCGCGTGCACCGAGCGCAGCGCGTAGCCGCCGATGGTGCCGGTCGCCCACTGCACGACACGCAGCGGGGCAGGGGTGTGCGTCATGGAAACCTCAGTCCAGGAAGAGATCCGGCGTCGGATTGTCGCCGCCGCCGTAGCGGGCCAGATCGTCGATCCCGGCGTACACCGAGACGGCGTCGGCATCGAGGAAGCAGTTGCCGGTGACCGACTTCGCCGGCTGCGTCACGATGGCGACCGCCGCGTCCGCCATGATCCGCGGGCTGCGCGCCGCCGCCAGCTGATTCTCCGCGTCGGGCAGCGCCGCCACCGCCGAGGTGGCGATGAAGGTCTGCGGCCACAGGCAGTTGAAGGCGATCCCGGCGTCGGCGTACTCGGCCGCCCAGCCCTGGGAGAGCAGCGTCATGCCGTACTTGGAGAGCGTGTAGACCGGGTGCGCGCCGAGCCAGCGCGGATTCAGGTTCACCGGCGGCGCGATGGTGAGCACGTGTGGGTTCGCCGATTCGCGCAGCTGCGGCAGCGCGGCGGCGGTGAGCAGGAAGGTGCCGCGCAGGTTGATGTCCTGCATGAGGTCGAAGCGCTTGGGGCTCAGCTCGTGCGTGGGCTCGGTGGCGATGGCGGAGGCATTGTTCACCACGACGTCGATGCCGCCGAAGCGCTCGACGGCGGTCGTGATCACCCGCGCGATGTCCTCCTCCCGGCGCACGTCGCCGACGACCGCCGCCGCCTTCCCGCCCGCCGCCTCCACCTCGGCGGCGGCGGTGTGCACGGTGCCGGGGAGCCGCGGGTGCGGCTCCGCGGTCTTGGCCAGCAGCACCACGTTCGCGCCCCGCTCGGCGGCGGCGACGGCAATGGCGAGGCCGATGCCGCGGCTGGCGCCGGAGATCACCACGGTGCGATCGAGCAGCGGACGGTCCTGGTCGGGCATGGTTCTCCTAGCGAGCCGGTATTGGCATTCTCATTTTCTGGAAGTAGCATATCCGCCAATGAACAACCACGTGCAAAATTGGTCTCGGACCTGGTGGGAGGCACCGTGCGCATCGGCGTGATGATCGGTCCGGAGAAGGGCGATTCCGGCCGCAAGCTGGAGCGCATGCTGCGCGATATCGAGTGGGCCGAAGCGGCAGGGATGGACACCGCCTGGATTCCGCAGATCCCCACCGATTTCGACGCACTCATCACCATCGCGGCCATGGGGTTGAAGACCTCGCGGATCGAGCTCGGCACCGCGGTGGTCCCGCTGCAGGCGCAGCACCCCATCGCGCTGGCCAGGCAGGCGCTCTCGGCGCACGCGGCGGCCGGTGGGCGGCTCGCGCTCGGCGTCGGGCCGTCGCACCACTGGATCGTCCGGGACATGCTCGGGCTGCCGTACGAGAAGCCCGCCGCCTACTCCCGCGACTACCTCGACGTGCTGAACGCCGCGCTGCGCGGCACCGGCTCGGTGGACGTGGAGAACGACACCTTCACCGTGCACAACCCGCTCGACCTCGGCCCGGTGGCGCCGGTCCCGGTGCTGATCGCCGCGCTCGGCCCGGTCATGCTGCGGATCGCGGGCGAGCGCACCGACGGCACCGTGCTCTGGATGGCCGACGAGCGCGCCATCGAACACCACGTGCTGCCGAAGATCAGCAAGGCCGCCGCCGACGCGGGCAGGCCGGCGCCGCGCATCGTGGCCGGGCTCCCGGTCTGCCTCTGCGCCGCGAGCGAGGTGGCCGAGGCGAAGGCACGGGCCAACCGGATCCTCGGCGAGGCCGAGGTCTCGCCGAACTACCAGCGGCTGCTGGAGCAGGGCGATGCCCGCGATATCGGCGATCTCTGCATCGCCGGTGACGAGGAGGCGATCGCCGCCGGGTTGCGGCGGTACGCCGAGGCGGGCGCCACCGATCTCTCCATCCGGCTGCTCCCCATCGGCGACGACCGGGACAGCCTGGTTGCCTCCAAGCGCCGGACCAGGGAGATGATCGCGGAGCTCGCCCGCGAACTGCGCTGAGCCGCGGCAGGCGCAGGTCGCCCAGGCCTGACCCGGCGGCCTCGTCCGGCGTCGACCTGCCCGATCCGGGCCGGGTCGGCGCCGGGGTCATGCGATTCGTCGTCCGGCCCCCGGGCCGGGCCCGCCGGCGCGAGCGGCCGTCGAGCCACCCGCGCCGATCCGGGCCTCACTCGTAGTCGACGGTGATGTCGGCGGTGTCCGGCACCGCCTGGCAGGTGAGCACGTACCCCTCCTCGACCTCGTCATCGGCGAGCGCGTCGTTGTTGCGCATGGTCGCGTGCCCGGCGGTGACCACGGCGATGCAGGTGGCGCAGTTGCCCGCTTCGCAGGAGAAGGGCGGGGCGAGCCCGGCGCGCCTGGCGCTCTCCAGGAGGGTCTCGCCCGCGCGCCGCGGCACCGCCGTCTTCTTGCCGTTCAGGATGACCGTCACGGTGCCGTCCGCCGGCCCCGACGAACTGGGACTCGCCATGAACAACCTCCTCCTGGTACGTATATTCTAGTGCAAAGAGAATTACATTCTCACCTATGTGACGGGAACTTCCAAGATGGCGGCTGACGGGACGCTCCTCTTCGAGGAGTACGCCTACACCCGGCCCGAGCTGAGCGCGCTGGCGGCAGGGCTGGCGGCCGAGCTGGCCGCCCGCGGCGTCCGGCCCGGCGACCGGGTCGCGCTCATGTGCGCCAACCGCCCCGAGTTCGTGATCGCGGTGCTCGCGGTGTGGCAGCTGCGCGCCGCGGTCGTCCTGCTCAGCCCGGCCTGGAAGGCAGGCGAGGTCGGGCACGCGCTGGCGATCACCGAGCCCGCGCACGCCGTCGGCGACAACGAGCTCCTCGCCGCGCGGCTGCCCATGCGGCACCTGGACGAGCCGATCACCCCGGCCGAGCCGAGCGACGAGCCCTCCGCCCCCGACGCGGACGCCGTGCTGGTCTTCAGCTCCGGCACCACCGGCCTGCCCAAGGCGGTGCGGCACACCCACGGCTCGCTCGCGGTGGCGGTGCGGCAGTGGATCGAGGTGCTCGGGCTCACCGCGGCCGACCGGCTGCAGATCGCCACGCCGCCCTCGCACATCCTCGGGCTGCTCAATATCCTCACCGTGCTGGAGGCGGGCGCGAGCATGCGGCTGCACCGCCGCTTCGACCTGGACACCGTGCTCGGCACCATCACCGCCGAGCGGATCACGGTCGAGATGGCGGTCGCGCCGATCGCACTGGCCCTGGCCGCGCACCCGGAGCTGGAGCGCTACGACCTGAGCTCGCTGCGCTACATCATGTGGGGCGCCACCCCGGTCACCGCCGATGTCGCCGAGCGGGTCACCGCCCGCACCGGCGTGCCCTGGCTGCCTGCCTACGGCGCCAGCGAGCTGCCGGTGATCGCGTGCAACCCGCTCACCGGCGCCCGGCTCGACTCCGTCGGCCGCGCCGCGCCCGGCGTCGAGATCCGGGTCGTCGAGCTGGGCAGCGGCGCCCCGCTGCCGCCGGGCGAACTCGGCGAACTCCAGTGCCGCGCGGCGTCGGTCATGGCCGGGTACCTGCCGGATTCCGCGACCGCGGGCGCCTTCGACGACGGCTGGTACCGCACCGGCGATGTCGGCTGGGTGGACGCCGACGGCTGGATCCGGCTCACCGACCGGGCCAAGGAGATGATCAAGGTGCGCGGCTTCCAGGTCGCGCCCGCCGAGATCGAGGCCGTACTGCACGCGCATCCCGCGGTGCGCGACTGCGCCGTCTTCGGCACCCCCGACCCGCGCGACGGCGAGGCGATCGTGGCCGCCGTGCACGCCGACGGCGTCTCCGCCGACGAGCTGATCGCGCTGGTCGGCACCCATCTGGCCGGTTACAAGCGGCCCCGCCGGGTCGTTTTCGTGCCCGAGATCCCGCGCCTGCCCTCCGGCAAGGTGCTGCGCCGAGTCCTCGAGGAGCGCTATGGACGTCCGACTGACCAGTGAGCAGCGGCAGCTGCGCGATGCCGCGGCGAAACTCGCCGACGACCTCGGCCCCGGTTCGGTGGCCGAGCTGGACGACGCCGCCCGGCTGGCCCGGCTGGAGAAGGCCGTGCGCATCGCGGGCTGGCGCACGCTGCGCTCGGACGGCGCCTCCGGGGTAGAGGTGGCGCTCGTCGCCGAGGAGTTCGCGCGCGGGCTGGTCGACGTGCCGTTCCTCGGCCCGATCCTCGCCGACGACCTGCGCGGTGCGGCCGAGGACGCGACCATCGGGCTGAAGGGCCGCGCGATCGACGTCGCCGGGCGACAGCGGGTCCTGTTCCTCGACGACCGGCAGCTCCTCGCCGCCGAGGTGGGGGAGCGGGCTCCGAGCGCCGACCTCACCCGGCACTCCGCCGCGATCACCGGCACCCCCGAGCAGCTCGGCGAGCTCTCGCCCGATCAGCTCACCCGGTGGCAGGCGCTCGCGACCACCACCACCGTCGCCGACCTGCTCGGCGCGGCCCGCGGCGCCCAGGACCTGGCCGTCGAGTACGCCCGCGTGCGCGAGCAGTACGGCCACACCATCGGCTCGTACCAGGCCGTCGCGCATCTCCTCGCGGAGAGCAGGGCCCTGATCGAGGGCTCGATCAGCGTGCTCCGCCACGCCGCCTGGGCGGTGGACGAGCTACCCCCCGCCGAGGCGCTGCGCGCCGCCCGGATCGCCAAGGTCTACACCGCCCGCGCCGCGCGCACCGTCTGCGAAACCTCGATCCAGGTGCACGGCGGCATCGGCAATACCTGGGAGTGCCTCGCCCACGTCTTCCTGCGCCGCGCACTCACCGCGACCGAACTGTTCCCCGTCCGCCTGGAGGAGATCGACCATGGACTTTCGTGACTCGCCCGCCGAGGCCGAGTTCCGTGCCCGGCTGCGCACCTGGCTGGCCGGGGTCGCGGGCACCTTCCCGACCTCCGGCGACGCCTACTGGGCCCGCGCGGGCGAATGGCACCGCGCCCTCTACGAGGCCGGCTTCTTCGGCCTCTCCTGGCCCGCCGAGTTCGGCGGCCACGCGCTGCCCCCGGTCTACGACGTGATCCTGGACGAGGAGCTGGCCGCCGCCGGCGCCCCCGCCCGGCCCAGCCTCGGCTACCTGGTGGTCGGGCTCGGCAGGCACGCGAGCCCGGAGCTCCAGCAGCGCTTCCTGCCCGGCATGATCGACGGCTCGCAGCGCTGGTGCCAGGGCTTCAGCGAGCCCGGCGCCGGCTCCGACCTGGCCTCGCTGCGCACCACCGCGGTGCGCGACGGCGACGACTACGTCATCCACGGCCACAAGATCTGGACCAGCTACTCCGACGTCGCCGACTGGTGCCTGCTGCTCGCCCGCACCGACCCCGACGCGCCGCGGCACCGCGGCATCTCCGGCTTCATCGTGCCCATGAAGCAGCCCGGGATCGAGCAGCGCCCGCTCACCATGATCAGCGGCGTCACCAAGGAGTTCGGGCAGGTGCTCTTCGACGGCGCCCGGGTGCCCGCCGCGCAGATGGTCGGCGCCCCCGGCGACGGCTGGAGACTCGCCATGACCGTGGTCGGCCACGAGCGCGAGCCCTCCACCCTGGGCTTCGCCGCCCGCTACGCGAAGACCGTGCGGCAGTTGCAGTCCCGGGTGGACGGCCCCCAGCCGCCAGAGCTGGCCTGGGCCGCGGTGGAGACCGAGATGCTGCGGCTGCACGTCCGCCGCCGGCTCTCCGAGCAGCTCGACGGCGTCACCCACGGCCCCGACGGCTCGCTGGACAAGCTGCTCATGACCTGGGTCGAGCAGTCCGTCGGCCACGCCGCGCTCGCCGTCGCCGGGACCGGCGACGAGGAGATGCTCGGCCACTACCTCTACAGCCGCGCCCAGAGCGTCATGGGCGGCACCTCGCAGATCCAGAAGAACATCATCGCCCAGCGCATCCTCGACCTAGGAGCCTGATCATGTACGACCTGCCCGCCGAGATCCGCGTCGAGGCCGATGGCCCGCTCCGGATCATCACGCTGAACCGCCCCGACGCGCTGAACGCCGTGGACGACGCGCTGCACACCGGCCTCGCCGAGCTCTGGCCGCAGCTCAACGACGACCCGGACGCCCGTGCCGCCGTCCTCACCGGCGCCGGGAAGGCCTTCTCCGCCGGCGGCGACTTCGCCTACCTCGCCGAGCTGGCCCAGGATGCGAAGCTGCGCGCCAAGACCATCCGGCACGGCCGGGAGATCGTGCTCGGCATGGCCCGGCTCCGCCTCCCGCTCGTTGCCGCGGTGAACGGCCCCGCCGTCGGGCTCGGTTGCAGCCTGGTCGCTTTGAGCGACGTCGCCTACATCGCCGAGACGGCGTATTTGAAAGACCCGCACGTCCAGGTCGGCCTGGTCGCCGCCGACGGCGGCCCGCTGACCTGGCCGCTGCACACCAGCCTCCTGCTCGCCAAGGAGTACGCCCTCACCGGCGCCAAGATCCCCGCCGAGCGGGCCCGCGAAATGGGGCTGGTCAACCACGTCGTCGCCGACCCGCTCACCGAGGCGCTCGCCGCCGCCAAGCGCATCCTCGAGCTGCCGCAGCAGGCGGTCGAGAGCACCAAGCGGCTCCTCAACTTGCACCTCGAGCGGGCCGTGCTGGCCACGCTGGATTATGCCAACGCCGCCGAGGAGCTCTCCTTCCAGCACCCGGATTTCCATGCGGTGATCGCGAAGCTCACGGCGAACAAGTAGTCATCTCCGGCAGGGCCGACGGCACCCGAGCGGTGCCGTCGGGCTGCGAGCACGGGTGGCACCATGTGCGGCATGGTGAAGGCGACGGTGTACCTGCCGGAAGAGCTGGCCCTCAGGCTCGACGCGGAGGTGTCGGCGACCGGGGTGAGCAAGGCGGAACTTATCCGCCGCGGTATCGCGATGCTGCTCGACGCCTCCGATCGTCCGCGCAACGACGCCCCGCTGCCGGTGTTTCGCAGCGGGCGCTCCCGAGATGCCGATGAGGTGCGTAACGGATCGACGCCGACCAGGATGAACACGAGCGAGCGGTGCGGGTGGTGGAGCAGGAAACCTTGATCATCTCGCCGCCCGTACCAACCGAACTGGATCATTTGCCCCGGCGCGATCTCGGTTTCGCGGCAGCCGTGAGCATCACCGATGCCCTGCTGAATCGTGCCATCGAGGGGCGATATCGGCTTGCCGAGCTGAAGCATCGAACCCTGACCCCGGAGTTCCGCTCGTTCCGAATCTTTCCCACTGATCGGTAGGCGAGCGGCCGGGTTCGCCCTACCGGGCGGCCCGGCCGCCGCCAGGCTCTACCGCGGGGGGAAGCGGAGGGCGCCGTCGAGCCGGATCACCTCGCCGTTCAGGTAATCGTTCTCGATGATCCCGATGGCGAGCTTCGCGTACTCGTCCGACCGCCCCATCCGCTTCGGAAACGGAATCTGCGGAGACCAGTACGCCTCGAGCTTGTCGGCGTTCTGCCCATAGGCGGGGGTGTTGATCGTCCCGGGAGCGATCGAGACGACGCGAATCCCCAGCGGGGAGAGATCGCGGGCGGCGACCAGGGTGATGGCGGCGACCCCGCCCTTGGCGGCGGCGTAGGGCAGCTGCCCGATCTGCCCCTCGTACCCGGCGATCGAGGAGGTGGTGACGATGACGCCGCGCGCCCCCTCCTCCAGCGGCTCACTGCGCGCGATGCCCTCGGCGGAGAGCCGGAGCACGTTGAAGACCGCGGTCAGGTAGAACTCGATCGTGGTGCGGAAACCATCCAGCGCCAGCGCTTTTCCATCCTTGCCGATGAGCCGCCCGCCGGTGGCGGGGCCGCCGTGGGTGTCGACCGCGATGCGCAGGGGGCCCAGAGATTCCGCCTCCTCGACGGCGGCGCGCACCGAGTCCTCGTCGGTGGCGTCGGTGTGCACGTAGCGGATGCCGAGTTCGCTCGCGAGCTCCTTGCCCTTGTCGTCGGCCACGTCGGCGACGACGATGCGCGCGCCCGCGGCGTGCAGCCGGCGCACCGTCGCCTCGCCCAGCCCGCCGGTGCCGCCGACGACGAGCGCGGAGCCTCCTTCGATCTGCATGTCGCAATCCCTTCTCGCAAGTCGTACTCTCGAATTGAAAGAATACTATTCTCACCACGAGCCGGGGAGGCCCTCCATGCCCGAAGCCGTCATCGTCTCCGCGCTGCGGACACCGATCGGTACCGCGAGGAAGGGGACGCTGCGCGATACGAACGCCTTCGACCTGGCCCACCACGTGGTGAGCGCCGCCGCCGAGGGGCTGGACACCGGCCGGATCGACGACGTGATCCTGGGCGAGGGCCGCTACGGCGGCGGGGTGCTGGCCAGGCACGCCGCGGTGACCGCGGGGCTCACCACGGTGCCGGGGCTGGCGCAGAACCGGCACTGCGCGGCGGGAATGGCCGCGGTGCAGTCCGCCGCGGCCGGGATCAGGTCCGGGATGGACGAGCTGATCATCGCGGGCGGGGTGAACAGCGACTCGACCGCGCCGCGCGCCCGCTTCCGGGTCGGTGAGGACGAGTGGATCGATCCGTGGACCTCGCCCAGCCACCCGGACCGCCCGGACGCCCCGGCCATGGACATGTCCATCACGGTCGGCTGGAACGCCGCCGTGCGCGCGGGGCTGACCCGCGAGGAGCAGGACGCCTGGGCGCTGCGCTCGCACCGCAATGCCATCGCGGCGATCGACGAGGGGCGCTTCAAGGAGGAGATCGTCCCGATCGAGACCCCGCACGGCCTCTTCGACACCGACGAGCACCCGCGCCGGGAGACCAGCCTGGAGAAGCTCGCCTCGCTCAAGGTGCTGCACCCGGAGATCGAGGGCTTCTCGATCACCGCGGGCAATGCCTCCGGCGCCAACGACGGCGCCGCCGCGCTCGCCATCGCCAGCGACAAGCTGGGGCTGCCCGCGCTCGGGTACATCCGGGCCTGGGCGTCGGTCGGCGTCGACCCGGCGGTCACCGGGCTCGCCCCGATCGAGGCGATCACCAAGGTGGTGCGGCGGGCGGGAATCTCGCTGGGGCAGGTGAAGCTGATCGAGATCAACGAGGCGTTCGCCTCGGTGCCGATCGCCACCATCCGGGCACTCGACCTGAACCCGGAGATCGTGAACTACAGCGGCAGCGGCTGCTCGCTCGGCCACCCGGTGGCGGCGACCGGCGCCCGCATGATCGTGACGCTGGTGCACGAGCTGCGCCGCCGCGGCGGCGGCTACGGCATCGCGGCGCTCTGCGCGGGCGGTGGCATGGGGTCGGCGACCGTGATCGAGGTCCCGGCCCCCTGAAACGGGTGAGCGAGCGGAGGGCGGCGTCCCTCCGCTCGCTCACGCGTGCGTTCGTTCTCTCCGGCGGCCCACCGGACACCCTCACCGTGTCCGGACCCGGGGATTCGTGCCTTACCCGCGCGCGAAACCGTGCGCGCAGAAGTTCCACACCTCGGTGGCGGTGATGGGGTGCTGCGTCTCCTCGTCCACCGCGCCGGTGGACTGGGCGGTGAACATGACCGTCTGCATCACCATGGCGGCGGTGCGGCGCGAGTTCATGTCGGCGCCCAGTTCGCCCTTCTCCTTGGCCAGGTCCATCAACTCGGTGAAGAGCGCGAGCATGGGCGCGTGCGCCACCTTCACGTGGCCCGGGTGCGAGACGAGCAGCTGGGGGGCGAAGTCGGTGAAGAGCGGGCGCTGCGCGGCCGGATCCGGGCGGCAGAGCTCGAAGAGCAGCTCCACCGCGACCTGGAGCTTGTCCATCGGGTCGGTCTGGCCGTCGGCGGCGGCGCGGAGCTGCTCGGAGGTGCGCGCCAGCGCATCCTCGAAGAGCGCGAGCAGCAGCTCGTGCTTACCGTCGAACTGCAGGTAGAAGCTGCGCAGCGACTGGCGGGAGCGGTCGACGACCTCCTGCACGGTGAAGTCGGTGCTCCCCTTCTCCGTGATGATGGCCTGGGCGGCGTCGAGGAAACGCTGCACGCGCTCCTCGGCGCGTAGCTTCGCCGAGCGCAGCGACCGCTCGATCGCGCGCTGCTTCCAGGCCGGCTTCTCGCTCGGGCTGGTCACGGGCACCTCGATCCCCGGTCATATGAAGAGAACATGAATGCACTGTACCGGAGAACGTCATGCGACACTGCCGTCACGGTACGCATGTTCCGTCTTTGTAGAGACTATTACTTCCGCAACTGAGAATGTTATTCTCGCTCCCATCGCACCCCGGCGGCAAGGAGCACGTCTTGTACATCCGTTACGAAGTCGCGGACCGCATCGCCACCATCACCCTGGACCGGCCCGAGGTGGCCAATGCCCAGAACGGTGAGCTGCTGGACGAACTCGACGCCGCGTGGACCCGCGCCGCCGAGGACGCGGAGGTCGCGGTGATCGTGCTGCGGGCGGAGGGCAAACATTTCTCCTCCGGGCACGACCTCAAGGCAGGCAAGGGCTGGACGGACAAGATCACGCTGGAGCAGATCTACGGCTCCGAGTCGCAGCGGTACCTCGGGTACTCGCTGCGCTGGCGCAACGTGCCCAAACCGTCCATCGCCGCGGTGCAGGGCCGGTGTATCGCCGGTGGCCTGCTGCTGTGCTGGCCCTGCGACCTGATCGTGGCCGCCGAGGACGCGCTGTTCTCCGATCCCGTGGTGATGATGGGGATCGGTGGCGTCGAATACCACGGCCACACCTGGGAGCTCGGCGCCCGCAAGGCGAAGGAGATCCTGTTCACCGGCCGCCCGGTCACCGCCGAGGAGGCGCGCCAGGTCGGCATGGTGAACACCGTGGTGCCGCGGGACGAGCTCGACTCGCACACCAGGGAACTGGCCGCGCACATCGCGACCATGCCCGCCTTCGGCCTGCGCCAGGCCAAGCGGGCCGTCAACCAGACGCTGGACGTACAGGGCTTCTACGCGGCCATCCAGTCGGTGTTCGACTCCCATCAGACCGGGCACGGGAACGCGTTGAGCGTCAACGGTTTCCCGGTTCTGGTTCATCTGGACGACATGAAGGCCAAGATGCAGTAGGGCCGGAAGCCGTCCGATCCCTCCCCCCTGAAACGAGGAAGTTTCATGCGCGATTCTCTCTTCCGCAAGGCGACAGCCTGTCTCGGTCTCGCGGTCGTCGCGTCCGCCGTCCTGGTCGGTTGCGGCTCGGACGACGAGTCCGACACCGCCAGCAGCACCAAGGCCGCCGCCACCACGACCGCCGCGCCCGCCACCGCCGACGCGGCCACCACGCAGGCGATCACCCAGGCCTACATCACCTTCTTCGACGCCACGCAGCCCGCCGACAAGCGGGCCGCGCAGGTGCAGAGCGGTGACGCCTTCCTGCCGATCCTGCAGGCGCAGGCGAGCAACCCGCAGGGGCAGGGCACCTCGGTCTCGGTCGGCGCGATCAAGCTGGTCGACGCGAGCAATGCCGATGTCGGGTACTCGCTGCTGATCAACGGCGCGCCGGTGCTGCCGGACCAGACGGGTCAGGCGGTGAAGGAGGGCGGCACCTGGAAGGTCGCCTCGGCCACCTTCTGCGCGCTGATCGCCATCCAGGGCGGTACCTCGCCCGCCTGCTGAGCCGTCGGGTTCGCCGATCGCCCGGTGCCGGATATCGTTCCGGTGCCGGGCGTTCCGGTGTCAGCTGCAGGGCGGCGATCCAGCCGGGTGGGCTACTCCGGTGTCCGGAACCCGCCGATCTGCTGCTCGAGGAGTTCGGCCAGCCGTAATGGGGTGCGGTCCTCGAACATCGGGCCGAGGAGCTGCACTCCCACCGGCAGCCCCTCGGGGGACCGGCCCGCGGGGACGGCGGTGGCGGGCAGGCCGGGCATGCCGGCGACACCGGCCCAGAGGAGCTGATCGAAGTATGGGTGCGCGGAGCCGTCGATGTCGACGCGCCTGGTCTCCAGATCGCCGGTGTGGTCGTGCGGGAAGGCGGGGGTGGGCGTGATCGGGCACACGACGGCATCGAACTCTCCGAAAAGCCGCCGCCAGCCGTGGCGGTGGAGTTCGCGGCGGTTGTTCGCCTCGACCCAGTCGCGATGGCTGAGAGCCATGCCGCGCGCTCGTACCGCGTCGAGACCACGATCGCCGGGGTCGACGGCGGTGGCGCGGAGCTGTAGCTGTTCGTAGACGTCGGCGGGCGCGCCCGCGGTGGCGTTCGACAGCATCAGCAGCAGGTAGAGCGTCGCCGCTTCGGTCGGGTCGGGCAGCAGCGGGCTGTGTCGTTCGACGCGGGCGCCCCCGTCGGCGAGCGCTAGGGCGACCCGGTTCACGGCGGCCCGTACCGCCGAGCCGGTCGGGATGAGGGGATGGTCCTCGACGATCAGGACCCGGAAGTCCGGCAGCCGCTCGTGCCGCGCGGGCGGCAGGGTGAGGTCGTAGGCGAGGCCGTGGGTGAGCGGGTCCGGTCCGGCCATCACGTCGAGCAGCAGCGTGAGGTCGGCGGCGGTGCGCGCCATCGGGCCAGCGACGGCGATGTCGAGGTCGGTCGGGAGCGCCGGTGCGGGCGGGGCCGCCATACCGCGGGTCGGTACCAGCCCGAGTGTCGGCTTGTGCGCGTAGACGCCACAGAAATGCGCGGGGGTGCGCAGCGAACCGGCGAGGTCGGAGCCGATGGACAGCGCGCCGAAACCGGCCGCCAGGGCCGCGGCCGAACCGCCGGAGGAGCCACCCGGGGTGCGATCGTGATCCCACGGATTGCGGGTGGTGCCGTAGAGGTCGTTGAAGGTCTGGATATCGCGCAGCATGAACGGCACATTGGTCTTGCCGAGGATCACCGCGCCCGCCGTTTTCAACCGCGACACCTGCACCGCGTCCTGGGCAGGCACGTGATCCCGGTACGCCGGCATGCCCCAGGTCGTGGGCAGGCCGGCGATATCGTAGGACTCCTTGACCGTGACCGGGATACCGAGCAGCGGCCGCTCCGCGCCGCGTGCTCGCGCCTGGTCGGCGCGGTGCGCCGCGGTCCGCGCGCGGTCGAAATCCGGGGCGCAGATCGCGTTGATCGCCCGGTCGTCGCGTTCGATTCGGGCGATCGCGTCCTCGGTGAGCTCCACCGAGGTCACCTCGCCGGCCCGCATGGCCGCTGAGAGCTCTCCCGCCGAGCACAGATTCCACTCCATGGATCCGACGCTATCGGCCCGCCGCCGAGGGCACGAAATGCTCTTTCGCACAAGCGGTTACCGATGTCGAGAACGTCTCGGCACGGCCGCTCGCGAGCGCGACCGTGGACGTGCTGGTCCGGGTCAGAGCTGGGCGAGCCTGGGGGCCGCGCCCGCGCTCCGGATGTAGGCGCCTGCCTCGCGGGTGAGTTCCCGCGTGCTGCCGAGCAATCCGTCGAGGACCAGGGTGCGGCGGATGTGGGACTGCAGGGCGTGCTCGGCGGTGAAGCCGATGCCGCCGAGCACCTGCTGGCAGTGTTTCGCCGCGGTGAGCCCGGCCTGTCCCGCCGCGGCCTTCGCCAGCAGGGCGGCGTGTACCGCGGCCTCGGCCGGATCGAGGCCGTGCGTGGCGGGGGCGTCGTCCGTATTCCGCGCGGCGTCGGCTGTCTCGTCGGCGATGAGCAGCGCGGCTTCGGCGCCGTCCAGGGCGACCAGGGTTTCGGCGAGGCGGTGCCGGACCGCCTGGAACGAGGCGAGCGGGCGGCCGAACTGGGTGCGCTCCAGGACGTGGGTGCGGGCCAGGGTGAGCATGGCGTGGCCGGTGCCGAGGAGCCACCAGCCGAGGGCTCGGCGGCCCTCGGCGAGGGCATGGGCCGGGAGCGTCGTCCCCGCCGCGGCGGCGCGCAGGGGTAGTGCCTCGTCCACCGAGCCGGGCTCGGACGCGCCGCTTTCGCTCGCGCCGGTGCTGTCTGCGTCCGAGCTGATTGCGTCCGAGCCGATTGCGTCCGAGCCGGTTCCGTTGACGCCGGCGCCGCTTCCGCCCGAGCCGTCTGCGCCCGCGCCGGCACTGCCTGAGCCGGTGCTACCCGAGCCGGGCTCGGACGCATCGGCTCCGCCCGCTGGGAGCGGGTCGCCCCACTCCACCCACCGCCCGCCCGCGAAGGGCAGCGCCGAGGGGGTGGCGCCCGCGTGCCGGAGCACGTCGAGCAGGAACGGGCCGTGCGCGCCGGTCTCGCCGAGCAACCGGAAGACGAGCGGCACGGCGAGTTCCGGTGCGTCGTCGAGCAACTGCGGCCACCCGAGCTCACCGAGCGCGTCGACCAGCTCCGGCCCGGAGGCGCGGGACATGGTGCGCCGCAGGGCGTCGGTGAGCATCGCCAGTTCGGCGGGGTCCAGACCCACGCTCACTCCTTTCCGAGGTCGAGCAGGCGGCGCGCGATGATGTTGCGCTGGATCTCGGCGGTCCCGCCGTAGATCGTCGCCGCCCTGGAGTACAGGAACTCGGTGCGCCACACCCCGTCGTCCAGCTCGACCGCGCCGGGCAGCAGCTCCCGGGCGGTGTCGAAGAGCCGCTGTTCGGCGGTGGCGAGCAGCACCTTGTCGATCGAGGTCTCCGGGCCGAGCCGCGCGCCGTCGGCGAGCCTGCGCTGGGTGCCGCGGGAGCGGCAGCGGACCTGGTGCAGCGCCAGGTAGGCGGCGCCGAGCGCGGCGTCGTCGGGCTGCGCGGTCTGCTCGAGCACGTGGTCGAGGCGGGTGAAGAGGTAGGCGATGCGGTGCCAGAAGCAGGTGGAGCGCTCGTGCGGGAGCAGGTCCATGGCGACCCGCCAGCCGTCGCCGGGGTTGCCGAGCATGCGGTCGGCGGGGACCCGGACGTCGTCGAAGAACACCTCGGCGAACTCGTCGACGCCGTGCATGGTGCGCAGCGGCCGGACGGTGATGCCGGGGGAGTCCATGTCCACGAAGAACGCGGTGATCCCGTCGTGGCCCGGTCCGGTGCGGGTGAGCAGCACGCAGCGCGCCGCGTACTGCGCCAGGCTGGTCCAGACCTTCTGCCCGGAGATCACCCAGTGGTCGCCGTCCTGGACGGCCTTGGTGCTCAGCGAGGCCAGGTCGCTGCCGGAGCCGGGCTCGGAGAAGCCCTGGCACCACTGCTCGCGGCCGGAGAGCAGCAGCGGCACCATCTCGGCGGCCAGCTCGGGGCGGGCGTAGGAGATCATGGTCGGCGCCAGCACCTCGATCATGGACCAGATGCCCGGCTCGGCCAGGTCGCGGGAGGCGATCTCCTCGCCGAGCACGGCGCGCAGCGCGGCGGGGCCGCCGAGCCCGCCCACCTCGGCGGGCCAGCCGTAGCGGATCCAGTCCGCGTCGAAGAGCGCGGCCCTGACCCGCAGCAGCTGCGCGACCTGCCCGTCCAGCGAATGGTCCGGCCCTGGGGTGAGGTCATTGGCCGCCAGCCAGGCCCGCAGCCGGGTCCGGAATTCGGCGACGTTCATCCCTTGGAGCGCTCGAAGGCGTGCGGGATCCCGGAGTCGTGATCCCCGCTGCGCCGGATGAAGGTCATCCGCCGGGTCTTGATCCGCCACCCGTCGGCGGTGCGCACCAGCGCGTCGGTGTAGTAGCCGATGCGCATGTCGTGCGTGCTCTGGTCGATGAAGCAGAGCGGCTGGGTGCCCGCCGCGGTGTCGCCGTCGATCTCCAGCACCGGCAGCCCGGTGAGGAAGAGCCCCTTGGGCGCCGCCGCGACCAGGTCGGGGAAGAGGTCGAGGGTGTAGGTGTCGCCGAAGGCGCTGTAGCTGCCGTCCGGGGTGAAGACCGCGAGCAGCCCCTCGATGTCACCCTTGGTGATGGTCACCGCGTAGCGGGCCAGCGTCTGCTGGATCTCCAGCAGGTCGTCACTTCTGGACATGGATCTTTCCGCCCTTCATCACGAAACGCACGTCCCTGGTGTGCGTGATGTCCTCGATCGGGTCGCCGGGGATGCCGATCACGTCGGCCAGCAACCCCTCGGCGAGCCGCCCGCGATCCTCGACGCCGATCAGCTCGGCGCCGCGCACGGTGGCGGCGCGCAGCACGTCCACCGCGGGCAGCCCGCGATCCACCAGCGCCACCAGCTCGTCGGCATTGCGGCCGTGCGGGATCGCCGGCGCGTCGGTGCCGACGGCGATCTTCACCCCGGCCTTGTACGCGGCCAGCACCGAGGTGCGGGCCTTGGGGAACATGAGCGCGGCCTTGGCCTGCAGCTCCGGCTCGGCCTTGGAGATGTCCATGGCGTCGGCGAGCCGGGTGGTCGGCACCAGCCAGGTGCCGTGCTCCACCATGAGGTCGATGGCCTCGTCGTCGATGAGGAAGCCGTGCTCGATGCAGTCGATGCCCGCCGCGACGGCGTGCTTCACCGCGTCCGCGCCGTGCGTGTGCGCCGCCACCTTCAGGCCGCGCCGGTGCGCCTCGTCGACGATGGCGCGCAGCTCCTCGTCCGAGTAGTGCTGCGCGCCCGGCGCCCCGGTGAGCGACATGACCCCGCCGGAGACGCAGATCTTGATCAGCTGCGCGCCGTGCTTGATCTGGTAGCGCACCGCCTTGCGCACCTCGTCCACGCCGTTCGCGAGCCCCTCCTCGACGGTCAGCTTGAGCACGTCGGGGGCGAAGGCGGCGAACATGGTGGGGTCCAGGTGCCCGCCGGTGGGGGTGATGGCGTGCCCGGCGGGCACGATCCGCGGCCCCTCGATCCAGCCCTGGTCGATGGCCTTGCCCAGCGCCACGTCGAGCAGGTAGCCACCGGTCTTGACGAAGAGCCCGAGGTTGCGCACGGTGGTGAACCCCGCGCGCAGGGTGCGCCTGGCATTGCCCACCGCGCGCAGCACGCGCAGCGCCGGGTCGTCCTTCACGCTGGAGGAGAGCCCGGTCTCGCCGCGCCCGCCCATCAGCAGGTTGACCTCCATGTCCAGCAGCCCGGGCAGCAGCACGAGATCGCCGAGATCGACGACCTCGCCGGTCACCGGGCCGCCGACCCCGACGATCCGCTCGCCCTCGACGCGCAGGATGCCGGGCCGGACGATCTCGCCGGAGTCGACATCGAGCAGCCCGGCCGCCTTCAGCGTCAGCACCGTCATCGGCGGCACCTTCCTTTCCTGCAAGGAGAATTACGTTCTCAAAAGTCAACTAGTAGATTTCCACGCAGGCGGGGCCCTGTCAACGCCGGGTCGCGGTCCGGCCGCGCGGGGCCGGCGGATGCATGATGCATAGTGTCACTCTCGCAAAATCAGATATTGATTATCCAATTCTGAGAAGATAGTTTCCGTTGCAGTGCAGCGGCAGAGGAGGACCACGGTGAAACCGCAGCGAACAGTCGTCGCCCTGATGGCGATCGCGCTCCTGATAGCGGGGTGCGGTCGCGAGGGCGGCTCCCGCGAGGAGACCCCGGCCGGTGGCGGCAACGCCCCCGCGGCCTCCGGTGATTTCGGCTCCCTGACCGATGTCTGCAAGTCCGGCGACCCCAAGAGCTCGTCGGCGCAGGGCGTCACCGACGACGAGATCGAGATCGGCGTCTTCTCGGATATCGGCTTCACCAAGAACCCCGACTTCGTCGACGCCGCCAAGGTCTTCACCTCGTGGTGCAATGCCGCGGGCGGCATCAACGGCCGCAAGATCAGCACCAACCTGCGCGACGCCAAGCTCATGGAGGTGCGCCAGCGCATGCTGGAGGCCTGTCGCGAGGACTTCTTCCTGGTCGGCGGCAGCGCCGCGCTGGACGGGCTCGGCGTGAAGGACCGGCTGAACTGCCTGCTGCCGGAGTTCCCCGCGCAGGTCACCCAGACCGCGAACACCGGCTCCGACCTGCAGCTGAACGCGGGCACCACGATGTCGGAGAACGTGAACCCCTACACCGGCTTCCAGGATTGGCTGATCAACACCGCCTACCCGGACTCCAAGGGCGCGATCGGCATGATCAACGGCGACAACCCGATCACCAAGGTGATGGGCGACAAGCTCACCGAGTCGCTGACGGCGGCGGGCGGGAAGATCACCTACAGCGATCTGTACCCGATCTCCGGCGTGCCGGACTGGACGCCCTACGCGCAGGCGATCAAGGCCGCGAACGTCAAGGGCCTCATCTTCCTGGGCGAGTTCCGCTACCTGGCGAAGCTGGAGGAGGTGCTGACCGGCATGAACTACAAGCTGGACTGGATCGACGCGAACTCCAACTCGTACAACGAGATCTTCCTGGATGCCGCGAAGACCTCGCTCGGCTACCAGAACAACGTGGCCGACCTGACCGACACCGCGCCGCTGTCGGCGGCCGACAAGCTCCCCGCGGTCCAGCAGCTGAAGGACCTGTACGAGCAGTACGCGCCGGACGCCGACATCACCTTCCAGGGGCTCAAGTCCTTCGGGGCCTGGCTGCTCTTCGCCAAGTCGGCCACCGCCTGCGGTGACGACCTGACCCGCGCCTGCGTCTACAACACCGCGGCCAAGGAGACCAAGTGGACCGGCGGCGGGCTGCAGGCCCCGGTCGATCTCTCCAAGCCCTTCGTGGATCAGAAGCGCTGCTTCAACGTGCAGCAGGCGACCCCGGAGGGGTGGAAGGCCGCGGACTTCAAGCCGAATACCGACGGCGTCTTCAACTGCGGCTTCACGCCGTACAAGTACACCGCCGACTTCGGCAAGCCGCTGACCCTCGCCGACGTCGGCAAGAGCCTCGCCGATCTGAAGTGATGCCCTGATGGAGCAGTTCCTCGCGTTCGGCATCGTCGGTCTGAGCACCGCGGCGATCTATGCCGTGATCGGCAGCGGTCTGGTGCTCACCTACACCACGACCGGCGTGTTCAACTTCGCGCACGGCGCGGCCGGCATGGTCTCGGCGTTCGTGTACTGGCAGCTCTCGGTGGGCTGGGGCTGGCCGGTGCCGCTGGCCCTCGCCGCCGTGCTGCTGGTCTTCGCACCCGGGTTCGGGCTGCTCTTCGGCAAGGCGCTGGCGCCGACCCAGGGGCTCGGCGACGCCGAGAAGCTGGTGATGACGATCGCGCTGCTGAGCGGGCTCATCGTGCTGGCCCGCTGGATCTGGAATCCGAACGAATCCCGCTCGCTACCGCGGTTCTTCGCGGACCAGCCCTCCATCGACCTCGGGGTGGTGACGCTCACCTGGCACCAGGCGCTCACCATGGTCGTCGCGGTGGCGGTCGCGGTCGGGCTGCGGATCCTGCTGACCCGCACCAGGACCGGCACCGAGATGCGGGCCACCGTCGACGACCGCGCGCTGGTCGGGCTGACCGGCGCCGACCCGCGCCGGGCCAATCGGATCGCCTGGATCCTCGGCATCGAGCTGGCCGCCATCGGCGGCATCCTGATCGCGCCGACGGTCACGCTGGACGCCGCGCAGCTCTCGCTGCTCATCGTCTCCGCCTACACCGCCGCCATCTTCGGGCGGCTGCGCAACCTGCCGATGGTGTTCCTCGGCGCGGTGGTGGTCGGGCTGCTGGAGAGCTACCTGACCGGCTACCTGCCGCAGAACGAGTACCTGCCCGGGCTCCGGCTGGCGGCGCCCGCGCTGCTGCTCTTCCTGGCGCTGCTGGTGTTCCCGCACGGGCGGCTGCGCGGCCGGGACCGCAAGCTCGGCGCGGTGCCGCTGCCAACGCTCGGCGGCTCGGCCGCCTTCGCCGCGGCGGTGGTGGTGCTCGGGCTCATGCTGGCCAGCATGCTGAGCGAACCGGACATGATCACCTACGGCGCCATGTTCGCCTGGGGCATGATCGCGCTCTCCTACGTGCCGCTGCTCGGCTTCGCCGGACAGATCTCGCTCTGCCAGCTCAGCCTGGCCGGGATCGGCGCGGTGGCCTACGGGCACCTCGGGCCGGACGGCCAGTGGTGGGCGCTGCTCGCCGCGATGGGCATCGCCGGCGTGGTCGGGGCGGTGATCGCGATCCCGGCGCTGCGGCTCTCCGGCGTCTACATGGCGCTGGCCACCGCCGCCTTCGCGGTGATCCTGGACCGCTGGATCTTCACGCTGCCCTCGTTCGAGCTGTTCGGGATCGAGATCTCGCTGTTCGACCAGGGGTCGGTCTCCGTCGTCGGGCCGGATCTGTTCGGGCTGAAGGTCGAGACCACCGCGGGGATCACGGTCTTCGCCGCGGTCTGCCTCGCGGTCGTCGGCGTCGGGATCGCGCTGCTGCGGCGCAGCAAATTCGGCCGCAGGCTGATCGCGCTGCGCGACAGCGAGGCCGCCTACGCCACGCTCGGCGGCAACCTGCTGGTGGCCCGGGTGCTGGTCTTCGCGCTCTCGGCGGCCATCGCCGGGCTCGGCGGCGCGCTCTACGGCATGCAGATCAGCGCGGTGGCGCCGGAGCAGTTCAACCTGGTGGCGGGGTTGCCGATCTTCCTGATCGTCACCATCGCCGGGCTCGGCGCGGTGGGCGCGGGGCTCTTCACCGGCCTGGTCTTCGCCGGGCCGCTGAACGTCATCCCGGTGCTCTGGCCGGGGCTGCTCAACCTCTCGCAGGTGCTGCCCTCGCTCGGCGGCATCCTCTTCGGCGGCGGCGCGCTCAAGGAGGGCGCGATCGCCCCGATGCGGCGCCAGTGGTTCCCGATGCTGCGCGACCCGCTGGTCTCCCCGGTGCTGATCGCGGTGATCCTCGGGCTGTGGGGGCTGCGGCTGCTGGAGACCATCGACGGCTGGGAGTTCACCGGCGGCGTGCTGCTCGCGCTGATCGCCGCCCGGGTCTGGCACGGCTCGCGGACCGCGCCCGCCCCGGACCCGGCCGTTGTCCCGGTCGAGTGGTGGGGCGTGAAACGGCCGTTCACCAGCGAGGACGAGGAGGTGCTCGACCGTGCCGTCACTACTGGAAGTTGACGATGTGACCGTCGTGTTCGGCGGCAACCGGGCGCTGGACGGCGCCGGGCTGCGCGCCGAGCGCGGCGCCGTCACCGGGCTGATCGGCCCGAACGGCGCGGGCAAGAGCACGTTGTTCGACGTGATCTGCGGCCTGCGCAACCCGACCACCGGCAGCGTCGCCATCGGCGGCAAGAATGTCACCAAGCTCGGTCCGGCCCGCCGCGCACGACACGGGCTGGCCCGCACCTTCCAGCGGCTGGAGCTCTTCGGCCGGCTGAGCGTGCGGGACAACCTGCTGGTCGCGGCGGAGCTCGGCCCGGCCAAGCGCAAGGCGGCGCAGGTCGTCACCGAGATCATCGAGCGGCTGGCGCTGCACCACGTCGCCGACCACTCGGCCGACGAGCTGCCCACCGGCACCGCCCGGCTGGTCGAGGTCGGGCGGGCCATCGCGGCCCGGCCGCAGCTGATCCTGCTGGACGAGCCCGCCGCCGGCCAGGACCACACCGAGACCGACCGCTTCGCCGGGCTGCTCCGCTCGCTCGCCGACGACGGCACCGCGGTGCTGCTGGTCGAGCACGACATGGGGCTGGTCATGAATGTCTGCGACGAGCTCTACGTGCTCGATCTCGGGAAGATCATCGCCTCCGGGCCGCCGTCGGTGGTCCGCTCGGACGCCTCCGTGCTCGCCGCGTACCTGGGGGAAGTATGACCACCGGATTCACCGCGGCGGCGGTGTCGCGCAACGGCTCCGGCCCCGCCCCGCTGCTCGCGCTGGACGGCGTCAAGGCCGCCTACGACGCCATCACCGTGCTGCACGGCGTCGACCTCGAGGTCAAGGCCGGACAGGTGGTGGCGCTGCTCGGGCCGAACGGCGCGGGCAAGACCACCGCGCTCAGCGTCATCTCCGGCACGCACCCGGCGGCCGCGGGCCGGCTGCTGCTCGGCGGCCGCGACGTCACCGGCGCCAACCCGCGCGACCTGGCCAGGGCGGGCGTCTGCCTGATCCCGGAGGGGCGCGGCGTCTTCCCCAACCTCACCGTGCGCGACAACCTGCTCATGATGACCTTCACCGGCCGCCCGCGCGCCGAGATCGAGGAGATCGCGTTCCGCCGCTTCCCGATCCTGGGCCAGCGCGCGAATCAGCTGGCGGGCACCATGTCCGGCGGCGAGCAGCAGATGCTGGCGCTGGCCCGCGGGCTGGTCACCGACCCGGCGGTGCTGCTGCTGGACGAGCTCTCCATGGGGCTGGCGCCGCTGGTGGTCGGGCGGCTCTACGAGGAGGTCGCCGAGATCGCGCGGCAGGGCGTCGCGGTGCTGGTGGTCGAGCAGTTCGCCGCCGCCGTGCTCGACCTCGCCGACCACGCCGCCGTGCTCGTCCGCGGCCGCGTGGTGCGCCAGGGCCACCCGGACGACGGAATCCGCAACGAATTGGCCGCCCTCTACCTAGGAAGTCACACCCCATGACCGAAACCCGCGCCGACCGTTTCGTCCGCGAACTGCAGGAACTCAAGATCCCCGACCCGGCCGCGGGCCGCAGCGGCCTCTGGCTGCGCACCGGCGTCGTGCTCCTGGCGCTCGGCCCGGTCGCGGCGGTGATCGCCTACTTCATCTCGCACGGCACCACCGACCCGCTGGTGCAGCGCGACGCCATCACGATCGGGCTCGCCGGCATCGCGGTCACCGTCGCCGGCTCCGCGCTCTTCCTGCGCTATTCCCTCACCAACTTCCTCCGCTTCTGGCTGGCCAGGCAGTCCTACGACCTGGACGCGCTCGGGCACCGGGTGGCGGGGGAGCAGCGCCTCGACGATGCGGCGCCGACGCCGGTGAACTCGGCGTCGCACTGACCCCGGTGCCGTCGGCACCAGGGCGACCCGCGCTCGTCCGCGCGCACCCGCCTCGGACTGGGGAGGCACAGTGGTGCCGCGCCGGATGGACGATCGCCGGTCGGAAGCCGCCGGTGCGGGAGGTTGGATCGGCCTCCCGCACCGGCGTGCCCCGGCCCGCACGATGCGAGAACTGGAGGTGCGACAGTGTCCGAAGGCATGAACTTCGACCTGTCCGAGGATCAGGAACTGATCCGGTCGTCGGTGGCCGAGCTGTGCCGCAAATTCGACGACCAGTACTGGATGGAGAAGGACCGGGCGCACGAGTTCCCGGCGGAATTCTACGAGGCGGTCGCGAGCGGCGGCTGGCTCGGGATCACCATCCCGGAGGCGTACGGCGGCCACGGCCTCGGCATCACCGAGGCGACGCTGCTGGCCGAGGAGGTCTCGCGCTCCGGCGGCGGCATGAACGCCGCGAGCTCGATCCACATGTCGATCTTCGGCATGCACCCGGTGGTGGTGCACGGCTCCGAGGAGCTCAAGCAGCGCACGCTGCCCCGGGTCGCCGCCGGTGACCTGCACGTCTGCTTCGGCGTGACCGAACCCGGCGCCGGGCTGGACACGCCGCGGATCACCACCTCGGCCAAGCGCGACGGCGACCACTACGTGATCAACGGCCGCAAGGTGTGGATCTCCAAGGCACTGGAGTCGGAGAAGATCCTGCTGCTCACCCGCACCACGCCGTACAGCGAGGTGAGCAAGAAGACCGACGGCATGACGCTGTTCCTCACCGACCTCAACCGCGACCACGTCGACATCCGGCCGATCGCCAAGATGGGCCGCAACGCCGTGAGCTCCAACGAGGTCTTCATCGACGACCTGCGGGTGCCGGTGGCGGACCGGGTCGGCGAGGAGGGGCAGGGCTTCAAGTACCTGCTCGACGGGCTGAACCCGGAGCGCATGCTGATCGCCGCCGAGGCGCTCGGGCTGGGCCGGGTCTCGCTGGACCGGGCCGCGCGGTACGCGAAGGAGCGGGTGGTCTTCGACCGGCCGATCGGGCAGAACCAGGGCATCCAGTTCCCGCTCGCCGACTCGCTGGCGCACCTGGACGCCGCCGAGCTCATGCTGCGCAAGGCCACCTGGCGCTACGACAACGGCAAACCCTGTGGCCGCGAGGCCAATACGGCCAAATACCTGTGCGCGGACGCCGGCTTCACCGCGGCCGACCGCGCGCTGCAGACGCACGGCGGCATGGGGTACTCGGAGGAGTACCACGTCTCCCGCTACTTCCGGGAGGCGCGCGTCATGCGGATCGCCCCCGTGAGCCAAGAAATGATCTTGAACTACCTGGGCACGCACGGCCTGGGACTACCGAGGAGCTACTGATGGCGCCGCGCAACCTGTTCGACCTCACCGGCCGCTCGGCCCTGGTGACCGGCGCGGCCGGCGGCATCGGCTCGGCGGTGGCCGAGGCGCTGGCCGCCGCCGGCGCCGCGGTGCTCGTCACCGACCTGGACGGCGCCGCGGCCACCGCGGTCGCGGAGAAGATCACCGGAAACGGCGGCACGGCGGCGGGTTTCGCGCTGAACGTCACCGACCGGGACGCCGCGGGCGAGGCAGGCGAGCGCGCGGCCGCGCTGACCGGCGGCACGCTGCACATCGTGGTGAACAATGCCGGGGTCACCGCGCCCGCCATGTTCAAGGACACCACCGCCGACTCGGTGCGGCAGCTCTTCGAGATCCACGCGCTCGGCACGGTGAACGTCACCCAGGGGGCGCTGCCCTTCCTGGCCACCGACGGCACCGGGCGGGTCATCAACGTGACCTCGGCGGCCGGGCTGGTCGGCACGCTCGGGCAGGTGAACTACTCGGCGGCCAAGGCCGCCATCATCGGCATCACCAAGTCGCTGGCGAAGGAGTTCGCGCGCAAGCAGATCCTGGTGAACGCGCTGGCCCCGCTGGCCGCGACGCCGATGACCCAGACCATCCGCACCGACGACCGCTTCGCGCCGCAGATGCTGGACCGGATCCTGCTGCGCCGCTGGGCCGAGCCGGAGGAGGTGGCCGGCGCCTTCGTCTTCCTGGCCTCGGACGCCGCGTCGTTCATCACCGGGCAGGTGCTGCCGGTGGACGGCGGCACGGTGATCTGATGGGGCCGCTCGCGGGCGTCACCGTCGTCGCGCTGGAGCAGGCGGTCTCGGCGCCCATGTGCACCCGCACGCTGGCCGATTTCGGGGCGCGGGTGATCAAGGTGGAGAACCCGGCGGGCGGGGATTTCGCCCGGCACTACGACGATGTCGTGCTCGGGCAGGCCGCGCACTTCGTCTGGGTGAACCGGGGCAAGGAGTCGGTGGCGCTGGATCTCAAATCCGAGGCCGGGGTCGCCGTCCTGCACCGGCTGCTCGCCGGGGCCGATGTGCTGGTGTCGAATCTGGCGCCGGGTGCCGTCGGGCGGCTCGGGTTATCCTCGGCCGAGCTGGCGGAGCGGTATCCGGAGCTGATCTCGGTGGAGATCGACGGTTTCGGGGCCGGGGGGCCGCTCTCGCACAAGCGGGCGTACGACCTGCTCGTGCAGGCGGAGTCCGGGGTGTGCGCGGTGACCGGCACCGCCGACGCCCCCGCCAAACCCGGGCCGCCCATGGCCGACGTCACCACGGGGCTCTACGCCGCCCTGTCCATCCTCGCCGCGCTGTACGAACGGGACCGCGCGCGCCCGGCCGCGCCGAGCGGCGCGGCGAAGCGCGGGAACGGCGGTGCCGAAGGCACGAGCATCGCGGTGAGCCTCTTCGACACCATGGCCGAGATGATGGGGTATCACCTGACCTACGCCAGGCACTCCGGCATCGACCAGCTGCCGCTGGGCATGAGCTCGCCCGCCGTGGCCCCCTACGGCGCGTACCCGACCCGCGACGGCCGCACCGTCGTCCTCGGCACCACCAACGACCGCGAGTGGCAGCGGCTCGCCACCGCCATCCTGGACCGCCCCGACCTCGCCGCCGACGAGCGCTTCCGCACCAACCCCGGCCGCACCGGGCACCGCGCCGAACTCGACGAGGCGATCGCGGGTTGGTGCGCGCAGCACGATCTCGCCGAGATCCAGCGCATCGCCGACGCCGCCGGAATCGGCAACTCCCAGTACAACCGCCCCAGCGAGGTTTTGGACCATCCCCAGCTGGTCGAGCGGAACCGCTGGCGCGACATAGAGACTCCCGCAGGGTCCATCCCCTCCCTGCTGCCCCCGGCGATCCTCTCCGGCTACGACCCACCCATGAACCCGGTCCCGGGGCTGGGTGAGCACACCGCCGCGGTGCTGGCCGAGTTCGGCTACGCCGCCGAGGAGATCGCCACCCTCCGGGCGTCGTCCGTAATCGGCGGCGAAGCCCCAGCCGAGGCCATCTCATGAACACCCCGCCGCCCGATCCCGAGCCGAAAGGCGAGGGATCGGGCGAAAAAACCCAGGCCGCCGTGGCGGCCGGCCGCACATCCGGACGCGACGGCACCGTCCTGCTGACAGCCGACCACAACGGCGTCCGGACGCTGACCCTGAACCGCCCGCACCGCAGAAACGCCATCGACGCCGAACTCTGGCAGGCCCTGGCCGACGCCTTCCGCACGGTGGCGCAGGACAGGACCGTGCGCGCCCTGGTCCTCCAGGGCGCGGGCCCAGCCTTCTGCTCCGGCGCCGACATCTCGGTCCCGGACAACGCCCACCCCATCTACCGCATGCGCGCCCTCACCGACGTGGCAACGCTCCTGCACGAGCTCCCGCTCCCGACCATCGCCAAGGTCACCGGCCCGGCGATCGGCGCAGGCTGGAACCTGGCCCTCGGCTGCGACCTCGTAGTGGCCGCCGAATCGGCGACCTTCGCCCAGGTCTTCACCAAGCGCGGCCTCACCATGGACCTCGGCGGCTCCTGGCTACTTCCGAAACTGGCCGGAATGCAGCAGGCCAAACGCCTCACCCTGCTCGCCGAGACCATCGGCGCCGCCGAGGCGAAGGAGCTCGGCCTCGTCACCTGGGTCGTCCCGGACGACGAGATCGACCCGTTCACCGGCGATCTCGCGCAACGACTGGCCGAGGGCCCACCCGTGGCCCTCGCCCAGACCAAAGCCCTCCTGCACGAGGGCGCCGACAACACCCTGCGCCAGGCCCTCAGCGCCGAGGCCAGAGCCCAGGGCCTCAATTTCGCCACGGCGGACGCACCCGAGGCCTTCGCCGCGTTCGCCGAACGACGGGAGCCGCGATTCACCGGCCGGTGGACCATCCACCGCCCGCCGATCCGCCCCGAGAACGGGAGCTGAACATGCCCGAGGTAGTCATCGCCGGAGCGGTCCGCACCGCCGTCGGCAAACGCAACGGCGGCCTGTCCGAGGTGCACCCGGCCGACCTCTCCGCCGTGGTGCTGACCGCGCTCGCCGAGCGCACCGGGCTGGACCCGGCCCTGGTGGACGACGTGATCTGGGGCTGCGTCTCCCAGGTCGGCGACCAGTCCAGCAATATCGGCAGGTACTCGGTGCTGGCCGCGGGCTGGCCGGAGAGCATCCCCGGCACCACGGTGAACCGCGCCTGCGGCTCGTCGCAGCAGGCACTGGATTTCGCCGCGCAGGCGGTGCTCTCCGGCCAGCAGGACGTGGTGGTCGCGGGCGGCGTCGAGTCCATGAGCCGGGTGCCGCTCGGCGCCGCCAAGGCGGGCGGCGCGCCGTACGGGCCCCGAGCCCTGGCCCGCTATAACGGCTTCGAGTTCAACCAGGGCATCGGCGCCGAGCTGATCGCGGAGAAGTGGGGCTTCGACCGCACCCGGCTGGACGAGTTCTCCGTGCTCTCGCACGAGCGCGCCGCCGCCGCCCAGGACGCGGGCGCCTTCACCGACCAGATCGTCCCGGTCGACGCCGTCACCGCCGACGAGGGCATCCGCCGCGGCAGCACCGTCGAAAAGCTCGCCGGGCTGAAACCCGCCTTCCGCGAGGACGGCGTGATCCACGCCGGCAACTCCTCGCAGATCTCCGACGGCGCCGCCGCCCTGCTGCTCACCACCCCGGAGAAGGCCCGCGAACTCGGCCTGACCCCGCTGGCGAAGTACCGGGCGGGCGCGGTGGCGGGCTCGGACCCGGTGCTCATGCTCACCGGACCGATCCCGGCCACCGAGAAGGTGCTGCGCAAGACCGGGCTCGGCATCGGCGATATCGGCGTCTTCGAGGTGAACGAGGCCTTCGCCCCGGTCCCGCTGGCCTGGATCGCCGAAACCGGCGCGGACCCGGCCCTGGTCAACCCGCTCGGCGGCGCCATCGCGCTCGGCCACCCGCTCGGCGGCTCCGGCGCCGTGCTCATGACCCGCATGCTGCACCACATGCGGGACAACGGGATTCGCTACGGCCTGCAGACCATGTGCGAGGGCGGCGGCACCGCCAATGCCACCGTCGTCGAGCTGGTGGGCTGAGCCGTGCGCCGCGAACTCTTCACCCCCGACCACGATGCCTTCCGCGAGCTGGTCCGCACCTTCGTGGAGAAGCAGGTGGTGCCGAACTACGTCGGCTGGGAGAAGGACGGCAAGCTGCCGCGCGAGCTCTTCGCCGAGATGGGCGAGCTCGGCCTGCTCGGCATCGCGCTGCCCGAGGAGCACGGCGGGGCCGGGCTGCGCGACTACCGCTACAACGTGATCCTGCAGGAGGAGGCGTACCGGGCCCAGGTCACGCTCGGCACCGTCCGCACCCAGCTGGACGTCATCCTGCCGTACTTCCTGGAGTACGCCGACGCCGCCCAGCGGGCGCGCTGGTTCCCCGGGCTGGCGAACGGCACGCTGCTCACCGCCGTCGCCATGACCGAGCCCGGCACCGGCTCCGACCTGGCGGGCATGCGCACCAGCGCGGTCAGGGACGGCGACGACTACGTGCTGAACGGCGCCAAGACCTTCATCACCGGCGGGCTCCTCGCCGACCTGGTGGTCGTGGTCGCCCGCACCTCGACCGACCCGGAGAACCGCCGCGCCGGGCTCACCCTGCTCGTGGTGGAGGACGGCATGCCCGGCTTCGAGCGCGGCCGCATGCTGGAGAAGATGGGCTGCAAGGTGCAGGACACCATGGAGCTCTCCTTCACCGACGTCCGCGTCCCGGCCCGCAACCGGCTCGGCGAGGAGGGCGCCGCCTTCGGCTACCTCGGCCACAACCTGCCGCAGGAGCGGCTCACCGTCGCCGTGGGCTCGGTGGCGCAGGCGCGCGCCGCCATCGCCGCCACCATCGACTACACGAAGGAGCGCAAGGCCTTCGGCACCCCGGTCGCCTCGTTCCAGAACACCAAGTTCGAGCTGGCCGCCATGAGCGCCGAGGTCGAGGCGGCGCAGACCATGATCGACCGGGCCGTGCTCGACCTGGTCGACGGCGTGCTCTCCGGCGCCGACGCCGCCCGGGTCAAGCTCTTCTGCACCGAGACGCAGGCCAGGGTCGTCGACCGCTGCCTCCAGCTCTTCGGGGGGTACGGCTACATGATGGAGTATCCGATCGCCCGGCTCTACACCGATGCCAGGGTGGCGCGGATCTACGCCGGGACCAGCGAGGTCATGAAGATGATCGTCGCGCGCGACCTCGGGTTGAAGTAGCGCTCCGCGCTCCGCGACGGCCGGTCGGGCCTCTCCAGCGGGAGGGACCCCGATCGGCCCTTCGGCGTGTCCGCGGCACGGCGGTTCTCCCGGATATTGACGATTTCCGCTTGGAGTGGAAGTCTGTTGTTCGGATATGAGAATGCTATTCTCATAGCGGAGACGGCCACTGCCCGTACAAGAGGAGACCGACAATGCCCTTCTTCCCGAAGCCCGAGGCGGGTACCTGGACCGAGAACTGGCCCGAGCTGGGGACCGCTCCGGTCAACTACGAGGACTCGATCGACCCCGAGCACTGGCTGCTGGAGCAGCAGGCCATCTTCAAGAAGACCTGGCTGCAGATGGGCCGCGTGGAGCTGCTGCCGAAGAAGGGCAGCTACGTCACCCGCGAGCTGCCGTCGGCCGGGCCGGGTGTCTCGCTGATCATCGTCAAGGACACCGACAATGTGGTGCGCGCCTTCTACAACCTGTGCAGGCACCGCGGCAACAAGCTGGTGTGGAACGACTACCCCGGCGAGGAGGTCTCCGGCACCTGCCGCCAGTTCACCTGCAAGTACCACGCCTGGCGGTACAGCCTGAAGGGCGATCTGACCTTCGTCCAGCAGGAGGGCGAGTTCTTCGACCTGGACAAGAACCAGTACGGCCTTGTCCCGGTGCGCTGCGAGGTGTGGGAGGGGTTCATCTTCGTCAACCTCGACGACAACGCGGTGCCGCTGGAGGAGTACCTCGGCGAATTCGGCGAGGGGCTGAAGGGCTACCCGTTCCACGAGATGACCGAGCACTACAGCTACCGCTCGGAGATCAACGCCAACTGGAAGCTCTTCATCGACGCCTTCACCGAGTTCTACCACGCGCCGATCCTGCACATGAAGCAGGCGGAGCGGGAGGAGGCGGAGAAGCTCGCCAAGTTCGGCTTCGAGGCGCTGGCCTACGACATCAAGGGCGACCACTCCATGGTCTCGTCCTGGGGCGGCATGTCCCCGCCGAAGGACCTGGGCATGGTGAAGCCGATCGAGCGGATCCTGCACAGCGGGCTCTTCGGGCCGTGGGACCGGCCGGACATCAAGGGCATCCTGCCCGACGAGCTGCCGCCGGCCATCAACCCCGGCCGCCACAAGTCCTGGGGCACCGACTCCTTCGAGTTCTTCCCCAACTTCACCCTGCTCTTCTGGGCGCCCGGCTGGTACCTCACCTACAACTACTGGCCGACCGCCGTCGACAAGCACATCTTCGAGGCCGACCTGTACTTCGTGCCGCCGAAGAACCTGCGCGAGCGGCTCTCCCAGGAACTCGCCGCGGTGACCTTCAAGGAGTACGCGTTCCAGGACGCGAACACCCTGGAGGCGACGCAGACGCAGATCGGCACCCGGGTCGTCACCGACTTCCCGCTCTGCGACCAGGAGATCCTGCTGCGCCACCTGCACATGACCGCCCACCAGTACGTCGACCGCTACAAGGCCGAGCGCAACGGCTCGGCCACCGCCGCCACCAACGGGAAGGATCGCGCCAATGTCTGAGCTGCCCGAGGAATTCGCCGATCTGGAGCGGTTCAGCGACTGGTGCCTGCCCACCGAGGAGGAGCGCTACCGCAAGCGGCTGAACTCCACCATGGACGAGATGCAGGAGCTCTACGACGCCGGCATGGCGCGGCTCGAGGAGATCATGGTCTACGTCGACGCCCGCTTCCCGCTCGCCTCCATGCCGGACGACGCCAAGGCGCTGGTGCACCTCGGGCAGTCCATCGTCATGGTGAGCTTCCCCATCGAGGTGTGGAAGCAGCCGCGGGTGCTGGACAGCGGGGCCGCCTACATTCAGCTGGTCAAGGAGCCGGTTGTGTGAGTTCGGCCAGGAGGGCCTCGAATACCGGGATCGGCACGGCCGCGAGGGGGATGGTCCATGACGCGATCGAGAGCGCCTCGACCAGCAGTTCGTTCGAGCCGGGGACGCCGAGTCCGGCCAGGGCGGTGAGTGCGACGGCCCGCTGCGTCGCATCGTGAATCTCCCTGGCGATGGCGGTCGCCCGGACCGGGTCGGCCGGGGCGAGGGTACGGGCGACGGCCGCCAGGGGGAGCGCGTGGTGACGCGGTCCGGTGAGTTCGCGGGCGAGCGCGAGGGCGCGCTCGGGGTCGGTCTCCGCGATCGCGAGCGCGACCCGCATGAGTGCGAAGGACCGCTTCTCGGGTGGGAGGTGGCGCCGGGCGGTGACCTCGGCCCGGTCCGGATCGAACTCGACCAGGGCGCCGACGATGCGGTTCAGCGCGGCATGGCGCCTCGTCTCGTCGGGGATGGTCAGGGCGATCTCCTCGGCGCGGCCGGGGTTCGTGCGGGCCACGGCCTCGGCGACTCCCGGCAGCGCCCGGTCCATCTCCTCGGTATCGGTGATCTCCCGCGCCAGTGCCTCGGCGCGGTCGGCGAACGCGCGGGATCGCTCGGGGTCGCTCCGGGCCAGGGCGGTCGCGGCCCAGGACAGGTTCACCACGCTCGGGTCCCGCTGGGTCGCCGACTCCGCGGGGGCGGGGTCGGCCGGTGTCGCGCGGTGATCCGGCCGGGCGATCACGGCGAGCGTGTACCCGCGCGTCTGATCGTTTGCGATGTGCTCGGCGACGGCACCGGCGCGGACCGGATCGCGCTCGGCGAGCGTGCGGGCGAAGCACAGCAGGGTGAGGTCGCGGTCGTATCCGGTGAGCTGGTCGCGGCGCCTGGCCAGCCGGGCGGCCGCGAGCAGGTCGGGCGCGGGCTGCGCCCTGATCCGCTCGAACTCGGCCGCGATCAGCTCCCGCTCACGGAGCTCGGCCGGGCTCGGCGTCGGTGGCTCGGGACGCACCTGCGCCCCCTGTTGCCGCAGCAGCCGGGCGATCCGCGCCTGCACGTCCTCCGGTTCGCCGGACATCGCCACCTCCTCCCTGCCATCGAACCCGAAAACGGTGCGCGGGGTGGCGATGGCCCCGCGGGCGCGGGTCAGGAGGGCAGCAGGGCGGCGCTGGCGTAGATGGTCTTGTACTCCAGGAACTGCTGGAACCCCTCCGGTCCGAGTTCGCGGCCGATGCCGCTGCCCTTGACGCCGCCGAACGGGGCGTAGAAGTCGTTGAGGTAGTAGTTGACCCCGATGGTGCCGGTGCGGACCCGGCGGGCGATAGCGAGGCCGTGCTGTTCGTCGGCGGTCCACACCGACCCGGCCAGGCCGTAGTCGCTGTCGTTGGCGAGCGCGACGGCCTCGTCCTCCCCGGTGTAGGGGATGACCGCGACGATAGGGCCGAAGATGTCCTCGCGGGCGATGCGGTGGGTATTGGCGACATCGGCGAAGACGGTGGGTTCGATGAACCAGCCGCGGGTCAGCCCCTCCGGCCGCCTGCCGCCGTAGACCAGGCGGGCGCCGTCGGCGGTGGCGTTGTCGATGCTGCGGCGGACCTTGGTCAGGTGGCGCTCGTTGGCCAGCGGGCCGATGGTGACCGCGGGGTCGAGCGGATTGCCGATGGTCTGGGTCGCGGCCCACTCGGCGAGCGCGGCGACGATCTCGGCGTAGCGGGAGCGCGGGGCGAGCACGCGCCACTGGCCGGTGCAGGTCTGGCCGTTGTTCATGAACGCGGCGGTGGCGATGCCGGTGACGAAGGCGTCGATATCGACGTCGTCGAGCACGATGGCGGCGGAGTTGCCGCCGAGCTCCAGCGTCATCCGCTTGAAGCGGCGCCCGGCCTCGGCGCCGACCCGCTCGCCGCTGGCGGTGGAGCCGGTGAAGGCGATCTTGTCGACCAGCGGGTGGCGGGTGAGCAGGCTGGCCGGTTCGCGGTCGGCGAGCACGATATTGAGCACGCCGGGTGGCAGCCCGGCCTCCTCGGCGGCCTCGCCGATGACGTAGGAGTCCAGCGCGGCGTCGGGGGAGTGCTTGAGCACGACGGAGCAGCCCGCGGCGAGCGCGGGCGCGATGGAGATGAGCGCTTTGGCCTGCGGGTAGTTCCACGGCGTGATCACCCCGACCACGCCGACCGGCTCCCGGCGCACGATGGTGGAGCCCTGGGCGCTTGGCCGGATCTCCTCGAACTCGGTGGCCGCGGCCAGGTCGGCGTACTGGCGCAGCAGGTGCGCCGGGGCCTGGCCGTTGAACGCCTGCGAGAGCCCGATCGGCATGCCGTTCTCGCGGGTGGCGAGTTCGCTGGTGACGTCGCCGCGCGCGGCGAGCGCGTCGGCGAAGCGGTGCAGCACCTTCGCCCGCTCGCCGGGGGCGGTCGCCGCCCAGTCGCCGCGCTGGTGGGCGGCGTGCGCGGCGGCGATCGCGGCCTCGATATCGGCCTCGCCGCCGAGTGCGGCGACGCCGATCGGCTCGCCGGTCGCCGCCTCGATCGCCTGCCACTCGGCGGAACTCTGTGGGGCGACCCATTTTCCGTCGATGAAGAAGGTCCGGCGGTCGATCGCCGGGGTCGACGGATCGGCAGTAGGCATGCGCAGCTCCCGCTGAATCGTACGGCTCAAGATCTCAATCATTATAGGGATAGTGGGCAGCTGGCCGGAGCGGAATGGCCGTCGCGCCGACGGCCCCGCGCACTCGTGACCGATCACGGCAATGCCCGCAACTTTGTGGGCTGACCCTCCGGCCCATTCCCCGATAAACAGGGCGGGCGTCGGGTTTACTCGAGCGAGCGAATCACGTCGGGCGGGTGGCTGGGAGGCGTCTTGGAGGTGCTCGGAGCGGGCGGTGGGAAGGCGGCCGGGCTGCAGGCCCTGGTGGCGGCGGGGGCGCGGGTGCCGGAGTGGACGGTGCTCGGGACCGAGGTGTTCGCCGGCTTCCTGGCCGGAGCCGGGCTGAGCGAGCGGTTCGCGGCCTTCGCGAGCGCCACGGAGCTGGAGCCCGCACTGACCGCAGCCGCCGACCTGCGCGCGGCGATCACCGAGGCGGAGCTGCCTGCCCCGACCCGGGCGGCGATCGATGCCGCCTACGGGCAGGTGGGCGGCACGGTGGCGGTGCGCTCGTCCGGGGTCGGGGAGGACGGCGGTGCCGATTCCTTTGCCGGACAGTTCGATTCCTTCCTGCACGTGACCGGCGCGAGCGCGGTGGCCGAGCGGGTGCGGCGGTGCTGGGCCTCCGGTTTCGCCGAGCGGGCGGTGCGGTACGCCTTCGCCCGCGACCGGCCGCCGATCACCGAGCTCGCGGTGGTGCTGCAGCGCTTCGTCGCGGCACGGGCGAGCGGCGTGCTCTTCACCGTCGACCCGGTGACCGGGGACGCCGATCGGCTGGTGGTGAGCGCCGTGTACGGCCTCGGCGAGGGGCTGGTCTCCGGCGCGGTGGACGCCGACACGGCCGTCATCGACGCCGAGGGCGCCGTGCTCGAGCTGACCGTCGGCGCCAAGGAGCAGGAGTATCTGCCCGGCCCCGGCGACGGTGTCCAGGCCGTCGAGGTCGCCGCCGAACGCCGGGCGGCCGGGGTGCTGGACGCCGCCGAACTGGCCGAGCTGGCCGACCACGGCCGCGCGCTGGCCACCGCGCTCGGCGGCCCGCAGGACATCGAGTGGGCCATCGACGCCGACGGGCTCTGGTTCCTCCAGGCCCGCCCGATCACCACCCTCGGCGCCCCGGCGCCGAGCCTGGACCAGGCGCTCGACCAGGGCGCGGGCGAAATCGTCCCCGCGGGTGAGTTGCGCATCTGGGACAACTCCAACATCATCGAGAGCTTCAACGGCATCACCTCGCCGCTCACCTTCACCGTCGCGGCAGGCATCTACGGCCGGGTGTACCGGGGCTACGCGAAATCGCTCGGCGTGCCGGAAGAGCAACTGCGGCAGCTGGATTCGTGGACGCCGCATCTGCTGGGCCGGTTCAACGGCCGGGTGTACTACAACCTGCTGCACTGGTATCGCATGGTCGGCATCGCGCCGGGCTACCCGCTGAACCGCAGGGTGCTGGAGGCGGCGCTCGGCGTCGCCGAGCCGCTGCCGGACGAGATCGCGAAGACCCTGCGGCCCTTCACCTTCGGCTCCCCGCTGCGGCGGGCGCGGTCCCGGCTGCGCACGGCTGTTATCTATCGGCGCCGGCTGCGCGATATCGACGGCATGATGGCGGAGTTCTGCGCCGAGTTCTACCGGGTCTACGACCGCTACGAGGCGGTCGAGTACTCCGGCGGGGCCGAGGCGTATGCCGCCTACCGCGCGGTGGACCGCGACCTGGTCGAGCGGTGGGGCCCGATGATGGTGCTCGACGCCATCCTGCTCACCCTCACCGGCACCATGTTCCTGCTCACCAAGCTCTTCCTGCCGCGCGCGCCGGAATCGCTGCTCTACGCCCTGCTCGGCCCCGGCGCCGAGGTGGAGTCGGCCGAACCGGCGCGCGCCATGACCGAGCTGGCCGAGCGCGCGCACGCCGAGCCCGCCGTCGCCGAGCTGGTGCGCACCACCGACCCCGGCGCGACCTACGCGGCGCTCGGGGACCACCCCGAATTCCGGCGCGACGTGGACGCCTACCTCGACCGCTACGGCTACCGCAGCCTGGACGAGCTCAAGCTGGAGATCCCCGACCTGCGCGAGGACCCCTCGGGGCTCTTCGTCCTGCTGCGCAGCGCGCTCGGCCGGCTCGGCGCCGACGACACCGCCGTCCCCGGCGCCATCGACCCCGACGCCTACCTGGACGCGCACCTGCACGGCATCCGGCGCCGCGTCTACGACCGGGTGCGGGCCAAGACCGCGCGCTGCGCCGCGCACCGGGAGCGGCTGCGGTTCTGCCGCACCCGCGCCTTCGGCATGGTCAAGCGGATGATCCGGGCCATGGGGCGCGACCTCGCCGCGCGCGGCGTGCTGGACGACTTCACCGACGTCTTCACGCTCACCGTGGACGAGCTGTGCGAATGCTACGACAGCGCGCCCGCCCCGGAGCTGCGGGACCGGATCGCCGCGCGGCGGATCGCCCGCACCGCCGATGCCGGGCTGGTCGCCCCGGCCCGGTTCGAGACGCGCGGAACGGATTTCACGCCGGGGGCGCTGGCCGCGCAGGGCTGGGTCCCGGTCGCCGAGGTGCCCGCGGCGGCGCCCGGCGATGTGCTCGGCGGGATCCCGTCGGCGGCGGGCGTGGTCGAGGGCTACGCGGTGGTGGTGGACGAGCCGCGCGACGTGGCGGGCGGCATCCTCGTCACCTACCGCACCGACCCGGGCTGGGTGGCGGCGCTGCCGTCGGCGGCGGCGCTGGTGATCGAGCGGGGCAGCCCGCTCACGCACGTGGCGATCGTCGCGCGCGAACTCGGGGTGCCGACCGTGGTGCAGGTGCCGGGCAGCACCCGCAGGCTGCGGACCGGCATGCGGATCAGGGTGGACGGGACTGCGGGCACGGTCACCGTGCTCGCCGATGGAGGAGCCGAGAGTGCAGCCTGACGAGCACGTCGCGACGATCCGGAACTGGCTGGCCGCGCCCGCCACCGACGCCGGGGTGTACTTCGCCGAGGAGGGCGACGGCTGGGAGTACCGCAGTTACGCCGAGCTCGCCGACCTCAGCTGGTCCATCGCCGCGCTCATGCGCGAGCGCGGGCTGCCGGGCGGGGCCGGGGTCTGCGTCATCATGCCGACCGGATTTCCCTGTGCCGCAGCCTTCTACGCGGTCTGGGCGTGCGGGGGGATCTTCACCCCGGTGGCGCCGCCGCTCTTCGGCGACCTGCAGCAGTACATCGCGCACGTCGCCGCCATCCTGGAGCAGGCGCGGCCCGCGCTGGTGGTGACCTCGGTGGAGTTCGCCGACCTCGCGCGGCAGGCGAACGCCGCCGCGGGCCGCACCGACGAACCGCTGGTGGTCGACCCGGCCACGCTGCTCGCCGGTGCCGAGCGGGAGTTCTCCGATCCGGACGAGTGCGCGCTGCTGCAGTTCACCTCCGGGTCGACCGGGACGCCGCGCGGGGTCCGGGTGAGCTGGCCGAACCTGGCCACGAATGTCGCCATGATCTCGGCGCTGGTGGATTGGCGGCCGGGCGAGGCGATGGTGTCGTGGCTGCCGCTCTACCACGACATGGGGCTGGTCGGGGCGTTCCTCACGACCGTCACCAACCAGGGCGATCTGTATCTGATGCGGCCGGACCAGTTCGTCCGCGATCCGGCGCGCTGGCTGCGGGCCATGACGAAGGCGCAGCACTCGCCGTCGCCGTCGTTCGCGCTGGGGTATGTGGCGCACCGGGTGCGGCCGGAGGAGATCGCCGGGCTGGATCTCTCCGGGTGGCGCACGCTCGCGGTCGGCTCGGAGCCGGTGGAGCTCGCCGACCTGCGCTCCTTCGCCGCGCTGACCGGGCCGCTCGGGTTCTCCATGCGGGCCTACACGCTGGCCTACGGGCTGGCGGAGTCGACGCTCATGGTGACCTCGTCGGCGCGGGATCGGCCGATCACCGCGCTGCGGGTGGATACGGCCGGGCTGCGCTTCGGGGCGGCCGTCCCGGTGCTGGAGGCGGCGGAGTTGCGCGACGGGGCGGGGGTCGAGGGGTCGGGGTGGATCACCGGGCTCGGGTTCTCCACTCCGGAATCCACGGTGCGGGTGGTGGATTCGGAGGGGAACGAGCTCCCGGACGGCACGCTCGGGGAGATGACGGTGGCCGGCGGGTCGGTGGCGCTCGGGTACTCCGGGCCGCCCGGGCCCGCGTCCTCCACCCGGATCGAGGATGGGGTGCTGTACTCGGGGGATGCCGGGTTCCTGTATCGCGGCGAGGTCTTCGTGCTCGGACGGATGGGGTCGAGCCTGAAGGTCAGGGGGAAGCCGGTGTTCATGGAGGACATCGAGTCGCGGGTGGCGCGGGAGGCCGGGATCACCAAGGGGAAGCTGGCGGCGGTCGCCGTTCCCGATGCCGGGCAGCAGGGGATCGTGCTCTTCGCCGAGTCGGCGCCGGGGGAGTGGTTGCCGAAGGCGCACACCATTATTCGCGGTGAACTCGGTCCTGCGCAGTCGGTGCGGATCGTCACTGGGCCGCGCGGGATCATCCAGCGGACGTCGAGCGGGAAGCCGCGGCGCAGGCACATGTGGGAGCTGTTCCGGGCGGGTGGGATTCCGGGCAGTGCGGTGTACGAGCCGGATCGGGGCGAGATCGCACCGAGCGGTGGCGGGCCGGACCCGGCGGCGGACGCGCGCGGATCCGTGCGGGAGCCCGCGCTGCCCGCGGAGCGGGTCGCGGGGCTGCTCGAGGCGGCGCTGCGGCACGTCCGGGTGCCCGCGGGGGCGGCCGTGCTGTTCGAGGGGTCGCTGGCGGAGGGGTTCGGCAATGCCGGGTCCGATGTGGATTTCCTGGTCGTGGCGGCGGGGGACGAGGAGTTGCCGACCCTGCCGACCGTGCTGTTCGTGGATGGGCGGCGGGTGGAGATCCGCACCCGCTCGGTCGCCCAGCTGCGCGGGCAGCTGGCGACCGTCGCCGCGGGTTCGGCGCTCGACGAGGACGTGCTCAACCGGTGTCAGCGGTTCCTCGGCGCCACCGTGGTCAAGCCCGGATCCGAGGTGGATCTGGACGCACTGCGTGCGGTACTCCCGGCGGCGGAGCTCGCCGCCCGGCTCTCCGGCTGGTGGAGTGCGCGGGCTCGGCAGGCGCTGCGGTACGCCGTGCTGTGGCGGACGCTCGGCGCCGATGCCGAGGCGCTGGAGTGGGCGCGGGACGGAGTGAATCAGGCGCTGAAGGCGTGGGCGGCGCGGGCCGGGGAGACGTACCTGGAGGCCAAGTGGCTGCCGCAGCAGCTGGCGCGGGCCGGGGGCCCGGCCGTCCCGGCCGCCGCCGACGTCGCCGGGTTGCTCGCCTTCGCGGCGGAGCTCGGGGTCGATCCGGGGCCGGACGATCCGGCGCCGCTGCTCTTCGCCCGGCGTCCGGGGGTGACCACCTGGCAGATCGGTGACCGGGTGCACGTGCTGCGCGGGGACGATGTCTTCGTGCTCACCGACGCGGCGGCGCGGGCCTGGCGCTCGGTGGTGTTCCGGCGGCCGGTGGGCGCGGTGCTGGAGCGGGGTGGGGCGATCGGCGCCGAGCTGGCGGAGTTCGTGCGGCTCGGGTTCGTCGCCGTCGAGTGGCGGGGGGACGGGGTTCTCGCCCCCGCGCTGGCCATGTGTGACCCGGTGCGGCCGTACACGCCCGTTCCGTACGGTGCCGCTCCCGCGCTCGGCGTGCGCGGGGCGGTGCGGGGCGGTGCGCCGGTGACGCTCTCGCCGTTGCCCGCGCGCCGCTTCACCGAGTGCGCGCTGCGGCTGGTGTGGTCGAACATCGTTCTGGAGAATGCCAGGGAGGATCTGGCCGGTGCGGTGAAGGACGGTCAGTGGGCGGTCGCCGATATCGCGGCGCACCGCATGCTGGCGATGGGTGTCCGGGTGCTGCTGTCCGCCTTCGGCATGCACCCGCTCCCCGCCGACGTCGCGGCCGCCGCCACGCTCGAGCGGCTGCTGCCGCCCGCCGCCGAGCACCGCGCCGAGCTGCTCGCCGCCCTGGCGGTCGCCCAGGCGGTGCGGTTCGGCGCCGCCGACGACCCGGCGTCCGCCCTGACCCTCCTCGACGACTTCGTCACCCTGGTCCGCCGGGTGGCGGGCGGCAGCGACTTCCCCGCCTCCTTCGACTCCAGGGAGCAGTGGCGCCGCACCCTCGCCATCGGCTACGACTGGCTGCGCATCGCCGGATACCTGAACACCGACCTCCCGCTGGACGAGGCCCGCGACCTGCTCGCCTCCGGCGGACAGCAACCGCATCTGCGGGAAGGAGCCGAGGCATGAGCGACCCCACCGTGCCCACCCGGGTGCGCGACATGGTCGCCGCCATGGCGCCGCGCCCGGCCGCCGAGCTCACCGCCGAGCACCGCCTCATCGAGGACCTCGGCTACGACTCGCTGCGGCTCATGGAGCTCACCGTCGTCCTGGAGCGCACCTTCGGCCTGCCGGGCTACAAACCCGAGCAGCTCGCGGGGGTGCTCCGCGTCGGCCAGGTGGAGGCGCTGATCGGCTCCTCGCTCGCGGAGCGCACCGCGTGACCGGCGCCGTGCTGGTGACCGGCGCCAGCGGGCTGGTCGGCGCCGAGGTGGTGGCCCGGCTCCGGGCCGCGGGGCGCCCGGTGATCGCGCTGCTGTACGCCGCCTCCGCCATCGTCCGCAACGACGGCACCGTGCTGGAACCGGACGAGCGGCTCGCCGGCGATATCCGCGAGCCCGAGTTCGGCGGCGCCGCGGCCGGTCTCGACGGCCGGGTCGCGATGATCGTGCACTGCGCCGCAACCACCGCCTTCGACGCCACCGAGCGGCAGTACGCGGAGCTGAACGTCCGCGGCACCGAGAACGTGCTGGCGCTCGCCCGCCGCCTGGCGGTTCCGCTGGTGCACGTGAGCACCGCCTACGTCTGCGGCATGCGCGGCGGCACCGTGCTCGAGGCGGAGCTGGAGCACGACCAGGGCTTCGGCAACGGCTACGAGGCGAGCAAATACCGGGCCGAACAGCTGGTGCGCGGGTCCGGGCTGGAGTGGGCGGTGGTACGGCCCGGCATCGTCACCGGCGCGAGCGGCACCGGCGCCATCCGCGACCACAAGAACCTGTACACCGTGCTCAAGCTCATGGTCGAGGGGAAGCTGCGCTCGCTGCCCGGCCGCTACGACGCCACCCTCAGCCTCGCCCCGCTCGACCACGTCGCCGAGGTGATCGCCGCCGCGGCCACCGATTTCGACCGGGTGCGCGGCCGCACCCTGCACGCGCTCGGCCGCGACACCCTCTCGCTGCGCGAGGTCTCCGACGTGCTGGCCGAGTATCCGTCGTTCGCCGTGGCGACCTTCGTCCCGGAGTCCACCTTCGACGAGGCCGACCTCCCGCCCATCGAGCGCGAGTACTACCGGCGCATCGGCGCGCTCTACACCAGCTACTTCGTCCGCAGGCTGCGCTTCGACACCCGCGGCGCCGACCTGCTGTGCCCGGCCCCCGAGTCCGGCGCCGACTACCTGCGGCTGCTGCTCGACCACAGCCTGGAGGTCGGCTACCTCGGCGACCCGCTGCCCTCGATCGAGGAGATCCTGGCCAGGAGCGGGTCGTGAGTGAACTCGAGCCGCTGCTGGCCCGGCTGACCCCGCAGCCGGAGAAGGTCGCCGCCTACCGCGGCGACACCTACGTGGCGGAGACCGTCGAGCAGCTGGAGCGGCTCGGCGTCGACCCGGCCGCCTTCGCGACCGGCCACTCCATGCTGCTGCTGAAACCGGACGCCATCGTCGCGCGGGCCGTCGAGCCGACCCTGAAGTGGCTGGCCGACAACGGCTATGGCGTGGTGGCGGCCGAGATCGTCCCGGTGAACCGGCATCTCGCCCGCGCGCTCTGGTACTACGCCTGGAATATCGCCTCACCGGAGCGCCGCCGCCTGGCCGACCTGCTCGTCGACATCTCCGACGCCCTCGTCCTCGTCGTCACGGCCCCCGACGACCCCCTCCCGGTCCCCGTCCGCCTGGCCCGCGCCAAGGGCCCCACCGATCCGCGCAAGCGCCGCCCCGGCGAACTCCGCCACCTCCTCGGCCGGGACAACTACCTCCTCAACCTGGTCCACACCCCCGACGACCCCGCCGACGTCCTCCGCGAGCTCGCCATCTACTTCCCGGAGCCGCTGCGCGCCCGGATCATCGCGGCCAGCGGACAACCAAGCCGAGCAGCCGCAGGCGATGCGAGAGTCACCCCGCTGGAACGCGCCGGTGCCCTGGCCGCGGAGCTGTACGCCCGGAGCCCGGAACGCTCCTTCGACCGCGACACCGCCCTGGCGCGGATACTGCAGGACCTCGGCCCGGCCGAACCAGACCCCGCCACCCTGCTCGATACCGCGCTCACCAACGGCACCCCCGTCGACCCCTGGTCCGCCATAGTCCTCGGCTCACGGGAACTGCCCATGCGCACCGGCACCGGAGCGCAGACCCTGCGCCCGGTGACCGCCACCGACTGGACGGAGAAATTCGGATGAGCCTGGAAGCGGTCGTCGCCGGCGTCTCCCACCAGCAGCCCGTGCGCCGCGAGCTGACCCACCGCGCCGCCGTCGCCGAGGTCTTCGTGACCTCGCTGGCCGCGCGGGACGGCGGCGGCTACCTGGCCGGCGCCCAGCTGCCGCGCATGCACGCCTACTACGGCGACCACACCGGCACCCCGGCGCGGCTGCACGACCCGCTGCTCGTCATGGAGACCGCGCGGCAGGCGTCGATCGCGCTCTCGCACGAGTTCTTCGGCGCACCGCTGGACTCCGCGTTCCTGGTGCGCACCTTCAATGGGGCCGGTGTCGCGGGCGTCGGCTGGGAGTGCACCCCCGAGCCGACGAATCTCGTGCTGTCGGTGGATGTCCCGCGGGTGCACCGGCAGGCCGGTGCGGTGTGCGGCCTGGACATGGTGCTGGAGATCTCCTGCCCCGCCGGCCCCATCATGACCGTGGACGGCTCCTTCTCCTGGACCTCCCCGGACCGCTGGTCCCGGCTGCGCGGCGCCTTCCGCCGGAGCCTCGGCCTCCCGGTCGCGGTCGGCCCGGAAGTCGCGGCCGCACCGGTGTCCCCGGGCACGGTGGGCCGGGAGAACCGGCGCAATGTCATCGTCGGCGCCGCGCGGCCCGACGGCTCCGCCGTCGTGCTCCCGCTCGCGGTCGATCCCCTGCACCCCTTCCTCTTCGACCACCGGCTCGACCACGTACCGGGCAGCGTCCTGCTGGAGGCCGCCAGGCAGTCCGCCGTCACCCTGCTCGGCGCGAACCCGCAGCTGCTCGCCGTCGCCAGCCGCTTCGACCGCTTCGCCGAGCTCGACCTCCCCACCGAGTGCCGCGCCGAGGTGACCGCCCGGACCGGCGACCGGGTGACCGTGCGCTGCGTGATCGGCCAGGAGGGCACCGCCGCCGAGATCGACCTGACCTTCCTGGGCCCGGTGTGATCGGCACCGTCACCCGGCTGGCCCGCTTCACCCGGGTCATGTACAAGCCGCACTACCTGCTCTACGGAGTCCTGTGGGTCTGCGCGCTGGAGGCCACGCTGGCCCTGCTCGCGGGAGCGCCGTGGCGCCCGTCCTGGTCGACGGGGCTGCGCGTAGTGATTGTCGCGGTGGTGCTGCTCTACCTGCGCATGGTGGACGAGCAGAAGGACCTCGAGTACGACCGGGTGCACAACCGGGATCGCCCGCTGGTCACCGGCGCGGTGACCGCGACCGACCTGCGGAGCGGAATGGCGGTGATCGCCGTGCTCGCCGTGGCCGGGAGCCTGCTGCTCTCGGTGAACTCCGCGCTCGCCATCGCCGCGGTGCTGCTGTACGGGCTCGGGCTGTGGGGGCTGGAGCGGATCTCGGCGCGGGTCAGGGACGACATCCTGCTCAACCTCGTGGTCACCTACCCGGTCCAGCTCCTGGTCACCGCCTACGTGCTGGTGTCGGTCCTGGACACCGAGGGGTTGGCTGCCGGGTTCTGGCGGCTGGCCCCGGCGGCGCTGATCTTCGCCGGTGCGTTCCTGCAATTCGAGTTCGCCCGGAAGACGGCGCACGAGCCACGCCCTGGCGAGCACTACTACTCGAATGTGCTCGGCGCGCTGGGCAGCACGGTTGTCTCACTGCTCTTCGTGGCGCTCGCCGTCGGCGCCGATCTGGCGCTGGTGCGGCCGTGGGATCACACCGCCTGGTGGCTGGGGCTGCTCGTGGTGCCGCTGGTGCTGCTGCCGGGGTACGGCGCGGCGCGGTTCCTGCGCGGCGGCGAATACCCGCTCGGCCCCCCGGTGCTCTTCATCCTCGGCCTCTACGCCGTGCTCATCGCGCAGTCCGCGGTCGGAGCGTGACCGGCAGCCGCGACGGCGCGGCGACGAAATCCCCGCTCGACGGCTTGACCGTATAACCGCTCTCCAGCACCGGATTCCAGTGCGTGAAGAGCGCGGCGGTGGCGAGGGTGATGGCGAGCAGCGCGAAGTTGTTGCCGGGGCAGTGCCTGGCGCCGACGCCGAAGGGGAGCACGGCCTTGCGGTCGATGTTGTCCACCCGCTCCGGGGCCCAGCGCTCGGGGTCGAAGCGGCCGGGGTCGGGGTAGTGCCTGGGGTCGTGGTGCACCAGGTAGGGGCTGTAGACGATGACGGCGCCGTCCGGCAGGGTGAGGCCGTCGAAGGTGACCGGGCCGTCGGCGTTCTGCGTGCTCACCCACGGGCCCCAGTAGCGCAGCGTCTCCAGGATCACCCGGCGCAGGTAGGGCAGCCGGTACAGGTGGTCGGGCTGCACCGGACCCGCGCCGACCTCGGTATCCAGCTCGGCGCGAACGGCTTTCGCGATCTCCGGGGCGCGCAGCGTCTCGTACCAGACCCAGGCCAGGATGGAGGCGGTGGAGCCGACGCCCGCCGCCAGCATCAGGATGAGCTCGTCGACGATCTCCTCGTCGCCGAGCGTGGCGCCGGTCTCCGCGTCCACGTGGCCGATGAGCGCGGAGAGCACGTCGCGGTGGTCCCGGCCGTCCGCGCGGTAGGCGCGCACCACCGCGCCGATCTCGCCGCGCAGCGCCGCCGCCTTGCGGGCGAACCTCCGGTCGGCGAGGAAGCGGGCCCGGTTCACGGCGTCGGGCAGCGCGGCGCGCTGCACCACCCGGGCCAGCAGCCAGGGGATGTTCTCGCGCACCTCGGTTTTGGCGGCGGCGCCGAAGTCGGCGGTGAAGAGGGTGGCGGAGATGGTGTCGAGGACGAGGGCGTGCGCCGACTCCATGAGGTTCACCGCGGGCGGGAGGGCGGCGGCCCAGTCGTCGGCGATGCCCGCGGTGATCGCGGCGTAGTCCTGGAGGCGGCGCTGGCGCAGGGCGGGGGCGATCATGCGGCGGCGCAGTTCGTGCGGGGTGCCGCTGAGGACATTCGAGGCGCCGCGGATCACCTCGTGCATGGCGGCGCGCAGGTCGTCGCGGTGGAACTCGCCCGCGGTGCCGAAGCCGACCTGGCGGATCAGCTCCGGCGTGGTGAGGACGTAGGCGGGGCGCGGGCCGAGGTAGACGCGCACCACCGGGCCGACCGCGGCCAGGGAACTCACGAAACCGAGGCTGTCGCGCAGGGCCGCGACGCTGTGGCCGAGCAGCGGGAGCCGGCCTGGGGCGGTCGGGACCTCGTCGAGCGTGCCCGGCATGCGGGTGTGCGGCGGGTCGGCGATCAGGTCGGCATAGAGGGCGGTGATCTCGGTGCTGAGCACGGATTGGCGGGCGGGGAATGCGGTGGCCGCGACCGCTTCGCGCAGGGTCGCCAGGTCGGCGGGGGAGTCCGCGATGGCACGGAGGGCGGCGGCGATGGCGTCGGGTTCGGGGCCGGTCAGGAGGCCGCCGCCCGGGGGGACGGATTCGCCGAGCGCGGGGTCGCAGTAGAGCACCGGGAGTCCCGCCGCCGCGGCCTCCAGCAGGGCCATGCCCTGGGTGTCGAAGCCGAGGGAGGGGAAGAGGAGGAGGTCGTGCTCGCGCATGGCGTGCAGGCAGTCGCGCTGCGAGCGGGCGCCGTGGAAGCGGATTCGCGGGTCCGTGCCCGCGAGATCGCGGGCGGCTGCCAGCTGGTCGCCGTCGCCGTAGACGTCGAGCACGGCGCCGGGAACCCGGAGGACGGCCTCGATCGCGGCCAGGGGGCGTTTCTCCGCCGAGAGGCGAGCGCACCACAGCACCCGCAACGGTGCGGCGCGCTCGACCGTCCCGAGGTCGGCGAGCGCCTGCCCGGATTCGTCGGCGCCCGGCGGCGCCAAGGTTTCCAGCTCGTCCAGCAGCTCGTCGTCGACCCCGTTCGAGATCACGTGCAGCGAACCCCCGAACCCGTGCTCCCGCAACCGCGCGGCGAAGTGCGCCGACGGCACGATCACCGCATCCGCCGCCTGCGCCTGCGCGATCATGGTGTGCCAGGCGTGCCTGGCCGCCCTCGGCTCCCCGGTGCGCGGCATCCGCCCCCGGTGCGGCAGCACGCTGTTGTGCAGCGCCCGCAGTGCCAGCGCCGCCGGATACGGTGCGGGCGAGGTGTGCTGGAGGAAGACGTCGTCCCGGCTGTGGATCGTCTGCACCAGCGGGAGGCCGTGCCGCCGCGCCGCCAGCACCCCGGCGACGGCGACCCCGTAGGTGGTCTGGGTGTGCACGATGTCGACCGGCCCGCGCGCGGCGAAGACCGCGTCGATGAGCCGCGCGTTCCTCCTGGTCGGCAACACGGTGGCGAAACCATTGACCGAGAGCGCGCGCACCGGCGAAAGGACCACGAGTTCCGGGTCCGATTCGGTAGATTCCGGACCGGGCGCGGTGAATACCGTGACGCGGTGCCCGAGCCGCCGAGCACCGCGGTACTGGGCGGCGACCGAGGTCTGGATGCCGCCGACGGTTCCGGGGTGGAAATCGGTGAACAGCGCGATGTGCATACGGCCACGGTAGTGAGGAAGCTGGTGTGAAGATCGCAATTCCGTTGACCGGGACCAGAGGTGACGTGCAGCCCGCCGTCGCGCTCGGGCTGACGCTGCGCGACCGCGGTCACGACGTGATCGTCGGCGCCCCGCCGAACCTGGTCGACTTCACCGCCGGCGCCGGCCTCGCCGCCCAGCCCTGCGGGCCGGACGTGCAGCAGCTCTACTCCTCCGAGGAGGGGCAGCGGGCGCTCGCCGCGGGCAGCAGCCTGCGGCTCATGCAGCTCGTCGGCAAGCAGATGGCCGCGTACGCGGAGCGGATGAACCGCGAGGTCATCGAGGTCTGCGCCGGCGCCGAGGTGATCGTCTCCACGCTGCTCACCGAGGACAGGGCGGTCTCGGTCGCCGAGGCCTCCGGCGCCGCGCTGGTGACGCTGCACGGCTTCCCCGGCCGCAAGACCGGCGCCTACCCGTTCCCCGGCGCGCTGCCGCCGCACTGGCAGCCGCCCGCCGCGGTGAACCGGGCCACCTGGTCGGTCGCGGAGAACCTGCGGCGGGTGGTGTTCCTGCGCTACCTCAACCAGCTGCGCGGCGAGCTCGGGCTGCGTAAGAGCACCAAGAGCCCCGCGGCCATGTGCGCCGAGCGCGGGGTGCCCGAGGTGCAGATCTACGACCCGGCGCTGGTGCCCGGGCTGGCGGAGGACTGGGGGCCCCGGCGCCCGCTGGTCGGCTTCCTGGCGCTGCCGCGCGCGGCCCGCGAGGCCGTCGGGGAGCTCGCCGACGACCACACCGAGCTGCTGGCCTGGATCGATGCCGGCGAGCCGCCGGTGTACTTCGGCTTCGGCAGCATGCCGATCCGGGACACCGGCCAGGTGCTCGCCATGGTCACCGAGGTGAGCGAGCGGCTCGGGCGGCGTGCGCTGGTGAGCGCGGGGTGGAGCGATCTGGACGCGGCCGAGGCGGAGTCCGGTGACGCGGTGCGGGTGGTCGGCCCGCTCGCGCACGACATCGTCTTCCCGAAGTGCGCGGCCGCGGTGCACCACGGCGGCATCGGCACCACCTTCGAAAGCCTGCGAGCCGGGCTGCCGACGCTGGTCTGCTCGGTCTCCTTCGACCAGCCCATGTGGGGCGGGCAGGTCGAGCGGCTCGGGGTCGGGGCGCACCTGCCCTTCGCCGAGCTCGACACCGACCGGCTCACCGCCGGGGTGCGCACGCTGCTCGCGCCGGAGACGGTGGCGCGCACCCGCGAACTGGCGGCGAAGCTGGCGGCGCGCTCCGATGCCGCCGAGCGCGCCGCCGACCTGGTCGAGGCCGCCGCTCGGTGAACCGGTTCGCGGCCGGGTGCGCCGACTCCGTCGTCATGTTCCGGCGCGTGCTGCGCCGGACCGTGCGCGGGCGCGACACGCTGCTCGTCTCGGCGCTGCTGCCGATCCTGCTCATGCTGCTGTTCGTGTACGTGTTCGGCGGTGCCATCCAGGTCGGGATGCCGTACCTGGAGTACGTGCTGCCCGGAATCGTGCTGCTGTGCACCGGGTTCGGCGCGTCGATCACCGCGACCGGGGTCGCCACCGATGTGCAGGGCGCCGCCGTCGACCGCTTCCGGACCTTGCCGATCTACCGGCAGGCGCTGCTCGCCGGGCACGCGCTGGAGGGGGTGGTGCGCAATCTCGGCGTCGTCGCGGTGGTCTTCGGTGTCGCCCTGGTGCTCGGGTTCCGCACTGCGGCCGGGCTTCCCGGGCTGCTCACCGCCGCTGGGGTCGTGCTGCTGCTCGTCGTCGCCGTCACCTGGATCGCGGTGGCGATGGGGTTGCTCGCGCGCACACCCGAAGCGGCGGGCGGCTTCACCTACGCCATCATGTTCGTGCCGTACGTGAGCAGCGCCTTCGTGCGCACCGAGAGTATGCCGCCCTGGTTGCGCGGTTTCGCCGACCATCAACCGGCCACGCCGATTCTCGGTGCCATCCGCGGTGCGCTCACCGGTGCGGGTGGGGGAGTGGTGCCCGCCGTTCTGTGGTGCGCGGGGCTCGGCCTCGCCGGATACATCGGCGCCGCCGCTCTTTTCGCGCACCGTGGACGGGATTGAGGCCGTCACCCGCCTGAACCAGGGACCGTGCGCCGCTCGGTGGTGCACGGGGATCGAGTAGTCGGCTACGCGTGTCGGGTGGCAACCGGCGATCGAGGATGAGAACCGGCCGCGCCCCGCGGTAACCCCGAGCGTCGCGGGGTGCGGCCCTCCCGGCGAGCCCCGGCACCGGCACTGCCGCGCCGACAGTGCAGGCGCGGCCGATTGTTCTCGCGCACGCCGGTGAGGTGCCAGAGCCCGGGGACGGTCGGAACGAGGCGATTGTGAGCACAACGCAGCCGCCGGACCACGCCGCGATTGTCTCGCGCTGGTGGAACGTGCGTACGCCCGGCGGCGCGACGACCATCCTCAGCCCGGCTCCAGAGCTGGAGAAACGCTACCCCTCCGGCGAATAGCCGAGAATGCCCTTGATCTCCAGATAGTCGTGGAACCCGAATTCGCCCCACTCCCGCCCGTTCCCACTCTTCCGATACCCGCCGAACGGGCAGTGGAAGTCGAAGGCGTCGTTGATGGAGACCCAGCCGGCGCGGATGCGGCGGGCGAGGGAGCGGGCGACGTCGAGGTCGGCGCCGGCGATATTGCCGGCGAGGCCGTACTCGGTGTCGTTGGCGATCTCGACGGCGTGGTCCAGGTCGTCGTAGGCGAGGATCGTGAGGACCGGGCCGAAGATCTCCTCGCGGGCGATCGTCATGTCATTGGTGACGTGGGCGAAGACCGTCGGTTTGACGTAGTACCCGCGGTCGAGGCCGTCGGGGCGGCCGGGGCCGCCGGCGACGAGGGTGGCGCCCTCGTCGATGCCGGCGGCGATGAGCGCCTGGATCTTCTCGAACTGGGTTCCGGAGACCACCGGCCCGACCGCGACGTCACCGGCGGGGTCGCCGACGGTGAGCGCGGCCGCGGCCTCACGGGCGGCGGCGATGGCGTCGTCGACCCGGTGGCGCGGCACCAGCATGCGGGAGAGCGCGCTGCAGGTCTGGCCGGAGTTGTTCATGAGGGTGCCGACGGCGATGCCGACATTGGCGGACAGGTCGTCGTCGTCCAGCACGATATTGGGGCTCTTGCCGCCCAGCTCCTGGGTGACCCGCTTGACGCTGGGCGCGGCATTGCGCGCGATCTCGATCCCGGCCCTGGTGGAGCCGGTGAACGACACCAGGTCGACGTCGGTGTGCGCGGAGAGCGGTACCCCGACGTTCGGCCCGTCGCCCTGCACCAGGTTGAAGACCCCGGCGGGGACCCCGGCCGCGTCCAGGATCTCGGCGAAGATCTGCCCGGAGAACGGCGACTGCTCGGAGGGCTTGAGCACCACGGTGCAGCCGGTGGCGAGCGCGGGGAAGACCTTGACCGCGATCTGGTTCAGCGGCCAGTTCCACGGCGTGATCAGCCCGCAGACCCCGATCGGCTCCTTCACCACCAGGGTGGCGCCGCGCTGCTCCTCGAAGGAGAACTCCTCGAGGATGCCGATGGCGGTGCTGAGGTGCCCGGCGCCGAGATCCACCTGGAAGCCGCCGGCCAGCGCGGCGGGCGCGCCCATCTCCTCGGTGAGCGCCGCGGCGAGATCGCCCTTCCGCTTCTCGTATTCGTCGCCGATGGCGCGCAGCACGGCGGCGCGCTCGGCGACCGGCGTCGCCGACCAGGCCGGGAACGCCGAGCGCGCGGCGGCCACCGCGCGGTCCACGTCGGCGGCCGAGCCGAGCGCGACCGTGCCCGCCACCTCCTCGGTGGCCGGGTTGATCACCTCGAAGGTGGCCGCGGTCGCCGGCTCGATCCACTTGCCGCCGATGTAGAAGGTGCTGAATGTGCGCATGACTACTGCATCCCCTCGGCGTACCAGGTGCGGAACTCGTCGTAGCTCGGCATCTCCTCGGAATTGGCCTTCGGGTCGACCACCACGTGGATGACGCCGGGTTTGCCGCTGGCGTAGGCGCGCTTGATCGCGGGCGCGATGTCCTCCTCGCGCTCCACGTACTCGCCGTGGCAGCCGAACCCCTCGGCGATCTTGTCGAACCGGGTCTCGGTGCTCCAGTGCGTGCCGGTCTCCAGCGAGCCCTGCCCGAACAGCCCCTTGTAGACGCCGACCTCGAGCCCCCACGAGTAGTCCACCGCGACCACGCAGACCAGCGGCAGGTTCAGCCGGGCCGCGGTCTCCAGCTCGCCGATGTGGAAGAGGAACGAGGAGTCGCCGGTCACCAGCATGAGCGGGCGCTTCCTGCCCTCGGCGACCGAGGCGCCGATGGCGTAGGGGAGCCCGGTGCCGAGGTGCCCGAAGTTCTGGTTCCAGATCACGTCGTGCGGCTTGGCCTGCGAGTAGGTCCAGCCGAAGATGGTGGTGGCGCCGCCGTCGCGGACCATGATGCCCTCCGGCGGGAACGCCTTGGTGGCCTCCACGATGAGCCGGGCCGGGTGCACCTGCTGCTGCCCCGAGGGCGCGGTCTCGGCCAGCTCGGCGAGGCGCGCGGCGTCCTGCTCGATCCAGCCGGCGAGCTCGGGGGTGGCGGTGCGCGGGGTGTCCTTCAGCGCCTCGACCAGCTGCGGGACGATGGCGCGGAGATCGCCGACCAGCGGCACGTCGATCGGCCGGTTCACCCCGATGGCCTCCGGATTCTGCTCCACCAGAATCCATTTCCGGTTCGCCTCACCGGCGACCCAGTGCCTGCCGACGCCGTAGTGCACCGGCTCGCCGAGCTCGGTGCCGATCGCCAGCACCAGGTCGGATTTGACCACCGCGTCGATGGAGGAGGGCGAGAAGCCGTAGGCGAAGGTCCGGTCCTCCAGCCCCTCGATGAACGAGGTGCCGCCGGAGGTCTGGATCACCGGCGCCGCCATGAGCTCGGCCAGCGCGCGCACCGGCTCCGCGGCGCGGGTGGTGTGCACGCCGTGCCCGACGATGAGGATCGGCTGCTTCGCGGCGCGGATGAGCGCGGCCGCCTCGTCGATCCGGTCCTGCCCGGCGGTCTGCCCGATCAGCCGGTAGCGGTGCGGGGGCAGCGGCTCCGGGACGTCGAGCTCCTCCTGGATGATGCCCTTCGGCCACTCGATGTAGACCGGGCCGGGGGTGCCGGTGAGCGCGCGGCGCAGCCCCTCGCGGATGATCTCGTCGGTCTGGTCGGCGTACTCGATGCTGGCGCTGTACTTCACCGACGGCGCGAAGAGCTCGGCCTGCTTGACGAACTGGATCCGGCCGCGGCGCACCCGCTGCTCGGTGATCCGGGCGCGCTGCCCGCCGAGGAAGATGACCGGCGAGTTCTCCACCTTGGCGCACTGGATGGCGCCTGCCATGTTCGCCATGCCGGGGCCGAGGGTGCCGATGCAGACCGCCGCCTTCCCGGTCATCCGGGAGACCGCCTCGGCCATGAAGCCGGCCGTCTCCTCGTGGTGCGGCGCGATGACATTCCAGCCGCGCTCCTCGGCGAGGTGGAACATGTGCACGAAATTGGGGTCGGGGATACCGAATACGGTGTTGATGCCCTCGGCTTCGAAGAGCTGGATGATGCGTTCGTAGACCTTAACCGACATGCTGCGCACCCTCCGTGGCCAGCGCGAAACTTCTCGTCAAATGGTCGACGTGCCCGGTGGTGGTGGGCAGGATCCAGGAGTTCGCGGTGTCCCGGATCTCGTCGATGCGCTCGCCGACCTGCTCGACCGTCCAGGCGGGCTGGTACACCCCTGCGGTCTCGGCGAGATAGACCCGCGCCACCCGCCCGGCCACCGCGGCGTAGATCTCGCCGCTGACCGTGCAGGATTCGTGCGCGAGCCAGCCGACGGCGGGTGCCGTCAGCTCGGGGCCCATGGGCGGGTAGGCGGAGGTGTCCAGCCCGTCCGCCAGCCTGGTGACCGCGGCGGGGACGATGACATTGCTGGTCACGCCCGCCTCGGCGCCCTCCAGGGCGATCACGTTGGAGAGGCCGAGTACCCCGGCCTTGGCGGCCGCGTAGTTCGCGACGCCCTTGTTTCCGTACAGCCCGCCGATGGACGAGGTGAGGACGATCCGGCCGTAACCGGCGTCGGCCATCGGCGCGAACGCGGCCTTCGCCACGTGGAACGCGCCGCGCAGGTGGACGTCGAGCACCGCCTCGAAATCCTCGTAGCTCAGCTCACGCAGCGAGCCGTAGCGGACATTGCCCGCATTGTGGATCACGATGTCGACCCGGCCGAAGCGGTCGAGCGCGGTGCCGACGATCGCGCGGCCGCCCTCGGGGGTGGCGACGGAGTCGGTCGAGGCGGTGGCGGTGCCGCCCGCGGCCTCGATCTCGGCGACCACCTCGGCCGCCGGGCTGCCGAGCACCTCGTCGCCGCGCACGCTGCTGCCCAGGTCGTTCACGACGACCCGGGCGCCGCGGGCGGCGAGCAGCAGCGCGTACGCGCGCCCCAGCCCGCGCCCCGCGCCGGTGATCACGGCGACCCGCCCGTCGTAGCGCAGCTCGCTCATCCGCGCGCACCCGTCTCGAGCCCGGGGCTCACTTGCCGAGCTCCAGCCCGGGCAGCTCGCCGGTGTCGCGCCACGCCTGCAGCACGTCCTCGAAGGCGTAGAACCCGGGCCAGTACGGCTCGCCGAGGTGCGAGCGGATCTGCCGCTCGCCCTCGTTGTTGTAGTAGCCGGGCGTGCATTCGCGCTGGAAGCTGGTGTTGTCCACCGCGGTCTCCCGGACTGTGGTGCACCACTCCTGGACCGCCTCCGGCGTCGGCTCGATGGAGGTGACCCCGGCCCCCTCGGCGTGCGCCAGGATGTAGGCGATGTGCCCGGCCTGCTGGTCGAACATGTCGGTGGTGCTCGCGGTGACGCCGCCCTGGATGAACCCGGTGAAGAAGATGTTCGGGAAGCCGCGGGTGGTCAGCCCGTGCAGCGTCTTGTACCCGTCGCCCCAGTGCTCGTAGAGCGAGAGCCCGTCGCGGCCGGTGAACGGCGCGATGCCGAGCCGCCGGTCCAGGTCGGTGGTGATCTCGAAGCCGCTGGCGAAGATGATGCAGTCCACCTCGTGCTCGACCCCGTCGGCGACGATGCCCTTCGCGGTGATGCGCTCCACGCCCTTGGTCTTCGAGACGTCGACCAGCGTCACATTGTCCCGGTTGAAGGTCGGCAGGTACTCGTCGTTGAAGCACGGCCGCTTGCACAGGAACCGGTAGTACGGCTTGAGCGCCGCCGCCGTCGCCGGGTCGTGGACCAGGGCGTCCACCCGCTGCCGCACCCGCTCCATGGCCCGGTAGTCCGCGAGCTCGCGCAGCTCCATGAACTTCTCCGGGGTGAGCGTGGCCCAGCCCCCGGTGGCGGTGATCTCCGCCTCCACATTGCGGCTCACCTCGGTCCAGCCGTCGCAGATGAGGTCCGGCTGGCCCGGCGCGAACGCCTCGAAGGCGGCGGTGTGGAAGTTGCGCTTGCGCTCCCTGGTCCAGCCCGGCTTCAGGGTGGCGGCCCACTCCGGGTCGGTCGGCACGTCGCCGCGCTCGTAGACGTAGGAGGGGGTGCGCTGGAAGACGTACAGGTGCTCGGCGGACTTGGCGAGGTGCGGGATCACCTGGATCCCGCTGGCGCCGGTGCCGATGACCGCGACCTTCTTGCCCGCGAGCCCGTCCAGCCCGCCCTGCATGCTGCCGCCGGTGTAGGCGTAGTCCCAGCGGGCGCTGTGGAAGGTGTGCCCCTCGAACTCCGAGATGCCGGGGACGCCTGGCAGTTTCGGCTTGTTGAAGGGGCCCTGCGCCATGATCACCCAGCGCGCCCGGATGGCGTCGCCGCGGTTGGTGCCGATGCGCCAGCGCTCGCTCGACTCGTCCCACTCCAGCGACTCGACCAGCGTGCTGAAGATCGCGCGCTCGTAGAGGTTGTAGTGCTTGCCGATGCGCTGCGCGTGCTCGAAGCACTCGTCGCCGCGGGCGTACTTCTCGGTCGGCATATAGCCGGTTTCCTCGAGCAGCGGCAGGTAGGCGTAGCTGTCGGTGTCGCACTGGATGCCGGGGTAGCGGTTCCAGTACCAGGCGCCGCCGAAATCGCCGCCCAGCTCGATGATCCGGAAGTCGGTGACGCCGGCCTCCTGCAGCCGCGCGGCCGCGATCAGCCCGGCCCAGCCGCCGCCGAGGATGGCGACCCCGATCTCGTCGGTGATCGGCTCGCGCGGCTCCACCGCGGTGTACGGGTCGCCCGCGTAGAACTCGTCGAAGCCGTCCTCGGTGACGAGGTACTGGCCCTGCCCCTCGGTCCGCAGCCGCTTGTCCCGCTCGGCGAGGTAGATCTCGCGCAGCGCGGGCAGGTCGACCTCGGGGGTCTGCGTGGGTGCACAGTCGGTCATGGGGGTGGTTCCTTCAGCTCAGCTCGGTGGGTTCGCCGGTGCCCATGTACCTGGCGAGGTTGTGGTGCAGGTTCACGACGCTGCGCTCGCGGTACGGGTTCGGCTTGGGGCCGGAGAAGCCGCGGGACTTCATGCCCTGCTGCACGGCGGCCATATTGTCGAAGTCCTGCGGCAGCACGGTGCGCCAGCCGGGGTCGCCGACCGGGGTGTACTCCCACTGCGTCTCCGGCTCCTGCCCCTCGGGGAAGAGCTCGAAGACGGCGGCCTCGAAGAGGCACTTGTCCGGATCGGTGCCGGAGGGCCGGAAGCGGTAGCACAGCATGTTGTTCACCGCGTGCCCGATCTGGAAGTTCGGGAAGATCTGCCACGCGGTGCCCGCCTGCGCCACCACCGACGGGTCGACCTTGGGCCAGTCGACGCCGCGCGCCTGGTCCTCGGCGCGGGCGGTGTCCAGCCAGTAGCGCAGCACCTGGTCGCTCGGGGTGCCCTCGGGCAGCTCGTCCACCAGCCGGTTGGCGACATCCACCAGGGTGCGGGTGGTGTTGGTGTTGGCGTTCTCCCAGGTGAAGTTCTGCAGCGTGGCGGTGGAGACCCTGGCGTCGGCGCCGCCGCCGACCCGCAGCTTGGCCTGGTTCTCCTCCATGCCCTTCGGCGCGTCGTAGCCGATGTTGGAGTGCTTGCCCTGCGCCCGGGCCCAGCCGAGGAAGCTGCCGAAGTTGGCGAACTCCGGGTGCGTGTAGGGCACGTGGTAGGTCTCCATGAAGGCCTCGAAGGCGACCTTCCAGTTGCAGTCGAACTCCACCCAGCGGCGCCAGCGGTACCGCATCTTCTCCAGCTCGAAGTGCTCGAGCAGCGCGGCGGCCGGGTTCAGGTAGTCGCGCAGCGGCTCGGCCTCGGGGTCCATGGTGATCCAGAGCCAGCCGCCCCAGGTGTCGACCCGCACCTGGTTCAGCCCGTCGTTGCGCTCGGTGAGCGCGCAGCTCCAGTCCTCGCGCTCGGGCACGAAGGTATTGCGGCCCTCCAGGTCGTAGCGCCAGCCGTGGAAGCCGCAGACGAACTGCTTGGCGCTGCCGCGGGCGTCGTGCGCGCCGGGCGGGGTGTCGACCAGCCTGCGGCCGCGGTGCGCGCAGACATTGTGGTAGGCGCGGAAGGCGTTCTCCGCGGTGCGCACCACCAGGATGGAGTCGTTCATGATGTCGTAGGTCAGGTAGTTGCCGACCCGCGGGATCTCCTCCACCCGGCCGACCTGCTGCCAGACCTTCGCCCACAGCTTCTCGCCCTCGGCGCGGGCGTACTCCGGCGAGATGTAGGCGTCGACGCCGATCTCCACCGGGGTCGAGAGTGGTTCGGTTGCGTTGTCGGTCATGACATCCTCCCGTTCGAAGGTCAGCGGGTGATCGCGGCCCTGAAGTCCTCGTTCTCCAGGAAGAGCGAGGTGTGGTCGGCGCCGAGGTGGCTCCACTTGAGGTTCAGCCCGCCGTCGACCAGCAGCGTCTGGCCGGTGATGTAGCTCGACAGGTCGGAGAGCAGGAACAGGATCGGCCCGGCCTGCTCCGCCGGGGTGCCGCGGCGGCCCATGGCGATGGCGGTGCGGTCGCGCTCCGGGTCGTCGCCGACGTAGGCGGTGGAGGCGGGGGTGGCGGTGACGCCGGGGGCGACCGCGTTCACCCGGATCCCGGTCTGCGCCAGCTCCACCGCGAGCGTGCGGGTGGCGGCGACCAGCGCGGCCTTCGCGGTGCCGTAGGCGATGTGGAACGGCGCCGTGTTCATGCCGCTGATCGAGGAGAGCGAGACGATCGAGCCGGGGCGGCCGTGCTCCGTCAGCTCGGCGGCGACCGCCTGGCTGAGGAAGAACATGGTCTCCAGGTTCTGCGCGAAGAGCGCGCGCCAGTCCGCGCGGGTGACGCGGGTGGCGGGCATCCAAGTGTCCGGGGCCGCGCCGCCCGCGATATTGACCAGGCCGTGCAGGTCGCCGTCGGCGGTGCGGGCGCGCTCCAGGATGCTCTCGACGCCCTCGTCGGTGCTCGCGTCGGCGGCGAAGGGGATGACCGGGAGTCCAGCGGCGGCAAGGGGTTCGACGTGTGTGGCGAGGTTCTCCTTGCCCCGGCTCACCGCGATCACGGTGGCGCCTGCCCTGGCGATGAGCTCGGTGACGGCGGTGCCGATGCCGCCGCCGCCCGCGCCGGCGACGATCACCACCCGCCCGGCCAGCCCGAGGTCGATGTCGCTCATGCCGTGTGCTCCCGGCGGAGCGTGGGTTCGCGCATCGCGCTCACCCCTCGATGCGGACGGCGAGGACGCTGCCCTCGGCGTCGGCGGAGACGTAGACGGTGCCGTCGGGGCCCGCGGCGATACCGGCGAACGGGCCCATGGGCCCGGAGAACGGCGGCGTGCCCTTGAGCGGCTTCGCGGTGACACCCTCCGGCACGCCGAGCGGGAGCTCGGAGGCGAGCGTCTGCCTGGCCTTGGTGACCAGGTCGACCGCGATCAGCGCCTTGAGCCCGACATCCACGATGAGCAGCTGGTTGCCGCGCACCAGGATGCCGTGCGGCGTCTCCAGGCCGTCCACCACGGTGTCGACCCCGCCCGCGCCCACCGCGACGACGCGCCCGGCGCCGGACTCGGAGATCAGCACCGCGTCGTCCGGGCCGATGGCGACGCCGATCGGGCGCTGCAGCCCGGCGGCGAGCACCTCGGTCTGCCCACCGCGGATCGAGGCCACCTTGCCGGTGCCGGCGTCGGCGGTGACGATGGTGCCGTCGGCCGCCACCGCGACGCCATACAGCTGGTCGAAACCGTCCGCGATGAGCGCGGTCTCCGGCTCCGGGCCGTGTTTGTAGCTCACGATCTGCCCGGTCGAGGTCGACCCGATGAACTCACCGACCCCGGTCGCGGTCACGCCGCGCACGTAACCGGGGCTGTTGAGGCTGAACAGCGAGGCGACCACCTGCAGCCCGCCGCCGCGGTACTCGTAGAGGAAGGTGCCGTCGGCGACGTAGAGCGTGCCGTCCGGGCCGACGGTGAGGTCGAGCGGCCAGAGCAGGCCACCGGGGAGCACCGACTTGCTGTCGCCGCCGCCGAGCACCTCGGTGATGGCGCCGTCGAAGCTGGAGACGAAGAGCCGGCCGTCCACGAAGGTGCAGTTGTCCAGCCCGGGGGCGAGCTGGGCCAGCACCTCGCGGCTGCCGGTGCGCGGGTCGACGCGCAGCACCTGACCGGAGCCGGCCTGGGTGGAGACGATGAACCCGGCGGCGTCGAACTTCACCGAGTCCGGCCCGGCCAGGTCGCCGACGACCCGCTCCGGGGTGCCGCCGTCCGGGTCGATGCGCCAGATGTCGTTGGTGCCCATGACCGGGTAGTAGAGGAGCCCGTCCGGGCCGACCTCCATGGCGTTCGGCATGGGCAGGTTGTCCTGCAGCACCACCGGCGCGCCGCCGTCCAGCGGCAGCTCCATGAGCCGCCCGCCGATCCGGCACTCGTTCACGAAGAGCCTGCCGTTGTGCACGGTGATGCCGTTGGCGCCGGGCAGGTCGTCGCGGAGCACCCGGCTGCTGCCGTCGGTGCCGCGCACGCTGACCCTGGCGTCCATGTACTCGGTGGCGATGAGGTTGCCCGCCGGGTCGAAGGCGATGTCGTCGGGGGCGACGATATCGCCGCCCTTGGCGCTGATCGTCTCCAGCTCGCCGGTCCGGACATCGAGCGCGCTGATCTGACTGCCCGCCACCTGGGCGATGTAGATGCGGTTGTCCGGGCCGGTGCGCAGACCGTTGGCGCCGAACAGCCGGCTCGGCGGCGTGAGCCGCTCGACGCCGACCCCATCGGCCAGGGTGAACGGGGTGGTGGTGCTGTAGCGCGCCCCTCGAGTCAAGGCGGGGCCTCCCATCCGGATCGGAGGAGTGTGTCGCGGGCCACGCTACGTCAATCCTCACAAGGATTGCAATACTTGCCTGGAGTCGGGAAAACCGAAGGCGGGCAGGGGTCGTCGGGTGGGCGCGCGGGATCGTCCGGCGTCGGGGCGGTCCGCGCTCCGCTGCCGGAATATGATATGAGCAATTGTGAGAATGAGATTACCCAACGGGCACGCGGGAAGGGCCGGTATGGCCGAAGCCGGGTTACAGCCGGGTGCGCGACACCGTCTGCGTGGCGAGCCTGGCCCCCGCGGAGGAGGCGTTCACCACGCCGCCGTCGAACTTCTCCAGCACCACGGCCTGGCTGGCGGCGAGGTGGGTCCGGTAGAGCCGCTCCGCCTCGGCGGCGCGCCCGGCCTCGATCTCCTTGGCGATCCGGCGGTGCGTGCGCACCACGGCGTTCGCCTCCTCGTTGGACGGATATTCGCCCTGCCTGGTGATCGCCTCCGCCCAGGCCTCCTCCTGCGCCGACCACAGCGTGACCAGCGTGCTCACCACGTAGCGGACGGTGAGATTCGGTGTGTGCGCGACGATCAGGTCGTGGAACTCGCGCGCGGTGTGGGTGAAGGCGACGCCGTTGTCCAGCAGCTCCGCGGACTTCGCCACGTTCGCGGTGAGCGCGGGGACGACGGTCTCGGCGCGGTCCGGCCTGCCCGCGCACTCGGCGGCGCACATCGGCTCCAGCATGCGCAGCCCCGCGGCCAGGTCGCCGAGCGTCACCCGGGCGCCCTGCAGGGCGAGGCCGAGGTGGTAGGCGGCCGAGGTCTCGTCCGGCCGGTGCACCTCGGCGCCGCCGACATTGCCGCGCCGCACGGTGACCAGCCCCTCGGTCTCCAGGATGCGCAGCGCCTCCCGGATCGAGGGGTAGCTGACCCCGAAGTCCTGGACCAGCTGGTCCTGGGTGGGGAGCCGGTAGTTCTCGTCCCCGGCCAGGATGCGGGTGCGCAGCTCGGCGGCGACGGTCTCGGCGATCCGGCGCTGCGGCACCCGGCCGCGGCGGGCGCTGGTCACTGCGGCTGCCCGTCGCCGGTCCGCCCGCGGGTCGCTCTCACCGTCATGGCGGCAGTGTAGTCAGCCGTGGATGACCATACAAATATTGCTATCCTTATGAGGATTGAAGTACGGTGCGACGCATGGACTTCACCATGGGCGAGGCCGCCGCGAGGCTGCGGGGTGAACTCCGGCGGCTGATCGCCGCGGAGGTCCCGGACGACTTCCTCGGCGCCTTCACCGACGACCCCGCGGATCTCGCGGTGGCGCAGCGGTTCTGCGGCGTGCTCGCCGAGCGCGGGCTGCTCTGCGCCGCCTGGCCGGAGCGGTTCGGCGGGCGCGGCGCCTCGGTGTGGGAGCAGACCGTGGTGCGCGAGGAGATGTGGGCCGAGCACGAGCCGCGCGGCGCCCAGTACATGGGCGTGAACTGGGTCGGGCCGACGATCATGCGGCACGGCACCGAGCGGCAGCAGCGCGAGCACCTGCCGCCGATCGCGCGCGGCGAGGTGATCTGGTGCCAGGGGTTCAGCGAGCCGGACGCCGGCTCCGACCTGGCCTCGCTGCGCACCGCCGCGCGCCGGGACGGGGACGGCTGGGTGATCTCCGGGCAGAAGATCTGGACCTCGTACGCGACCATGGCGCAGTGGTGCTTCCTGCTCGCCCGCACCGGCACCGGGGAGCGGAAACAGCAGGGGCTCACCGTCTTCCTGCTGCCCATGTCGGCGCCGGGGATCCTGGTGCGGCCGATCCGGTCCATGCTCGGGCCGCATCACCTGAACGAGGTGTTCTTCGACGGGGTGCGGGCGACCGAGGCCGATGTGCTCGGGCAGGTCGGCGCCGGGTGGTCCGTGGTGCGGGAGGTGCTCGCCTTCGAACGGGTCGGGATCGCGCGCTACGCCCGCTGCGAGCGGTTGCTGCTTACCGCGCCGGAGGTGCTCGGGGAGCGCTGGGAGACCCTGCCCGCCGCGCTGCGCGGTCGCTGGGCGCGCATGCTCACCAGGGCGCGGCGGGCGCGGCTGCTGGCGTACCAGGTGCTCGCCACGCAGAGCACCGGGAAGGTGGATCCCGCCGACACCGCCGCCTACCGGATCGCGGTCACCCGGCTCGACCAGGAGAGCGCCGCGCTGCTCACCGAACTCGCGGCGCACGTGCCGGACGAGGCGGGGGAGCGGCGGTTGTTCCGCCGGGCGGTGGACGACCACTGGCGGTACGCGAATGCCGCCACCGTGGCCTCGGGGAGTATCGAGATGCAGCAGATCCTGCTGGCGCGGGCCCTGCTCGGCGGGGGCCGGCGGAACGGGGAGGCGGCATGAGTGCCGCGGCCGTTCCGCCCGACGGGGTGGTATCGGCGGCCGGGGTGGGCCGGGCGGACGGTGCGCCGGGGCGGCACGACGGCGCCGCCACCGGGTTCCCGGCCGACGGGGTGCGTCGTCCGGGTCGAGACGGCGAGCGGCCGGGGGTCCCCGGCGCGGCCGCGGGGCGGGCGGCGCCGGAGGCGAGTCCGGTGGACGGGGGTGCGATGCGCATCGAATTGTGCGACGAGGCAGCGGAATTCGGAGCGCAGGCGCTGCGGGCGCTGCGCGCCGCGGGCGGGGACGAGCTGGTGCAGCGGGCGGAGGCGGAGCCGGGGGCTCGGCACGGGCTGATCGCGCCGGTGCTGGAGCGGCTCGGCGCCTGGGAGCTGGCGCCGTCCCGGGATCCGGTGGAGCTGGAGGCCGCGGCGGCGCTGTGCCGCAGCGCGGGGTACTGGGCGACGCCGTACCCGGTGGCGGAGCGGCTCGCACGCCCCGACGATCTCGAGGTGGAGGCCCTGGTCGTGGTGGCGGGGCCGGAATCGGCCGCCGCGCTCGCCGGGCTCGAGCTGCGGGTGGCGACGGTCGGGCTGAGCGGTGCGCGCGGTTCGGTGCGGGCGCTGCCCGGCAGCGGGACCGCGCGGGAGACCGCCTTCGTGGTGCCGATCGAGGTCGAGCCGATCGATACCGCCGGCGACCCGGCGCTCGCGCTGACCCTGCCCGGCTGGACGCTGCTCGGCATGCTCGATCGCGCCGTCGAACTGGCCCGCGAGCACGTGCTGGTGCGCGAGCAGTTCGGCCGGCCGCTGGCCGAGTTCCAGTCGGTGCAGTTCCAGCTCACCGATGCCGAGGTGGAGCGCCGCGGCGTGGAGATGCTCGCCCGGTACGCGCTCTGGAGCATTCAGGCCGGGCGCCCGGAGGCCGTCACCGACGCGCTGGCGCTGCGGCTGGCCGCGCTGGAGGCGGCGGAGACCGTGTTCCGGGTGGCGCACCAGCTGCACGGCGCGCTCGGCTTCTGCGACGAGGCGACGCTCTCCTGGCTCTCCAGGCACAGCCTGCCGCTGCGCCGCCTCCCGCTCGGCATCACCGGTACCGAGGAGGCGCTGGCCGGCCGGATCGGCACCGCCGGGCTGGCCGGGCTCTTCTCCGACCCGAGGGGGGTGTGAGGTGCTGCCCCCCGGACTCACCATCACCGCCGACGGGCCGGTGCGCATCGTGCTCATCGACCGCCCGGACGAACTCAACGCGGTGAACGCGGAGCTGCACCGCGCGCTCGCCGAGGTCTGGCGGCAGCTGGCCGCCGACACCGCGGCGCGCGCGGTGGTGCTGACCGGCGCGGGCCGCGCCTTCAGCGCCGGCGGCGACCTGAACTGGATCACCTCGTTCCTGGACGACCCGGTCGCCAGGGACGAGAGCATCCGGGAGGGCGCGCAGATCATCGAGGAGCTGCTGCGCTTCCCGCTGCCGGTGATCGCCGCGGTGAACGGCGCCGCCATGGGGCTCGGCGCGAGCATCGCGGTGCTCTGCGACGTGGTGCTCATGTCGGAGCGGGCCTACCTCGCGGATCCGCATGTGGCGGTGGGGCTGGTCGCGGGGGACGGCGGCGCCGCCTTCTGGCCGCTGCTCACGCCGATCCTGCGGACCAGGGAGTTCCTGTACACCGGGGATCGGATCGATGCCGCCACCGCCGTGCAGGTGGGGCTGGCGAGCCGGGTGGTCGCGCCGGAGGCGCTGCTCGACGAGGCGCTCGCGCTGGCGCACCGGCTGGCGGCGCAGCCGGTCGAGGCGCTGCGCGGCACCAAGCGGGTGGTGAACATGTACCTGTCGCAGGCGCTGGGCGGGCCGATGCAGGCGGGGTTCGCGGCGGAGGTGGTGTCCATGCAGAGCGCGGAGCACCGGGATCGGCTGCGGGCACTCCGGGACCGGGCGCGATGAGCGCGACGCCATGGCCCGACGATCTCGACGTGTTCCGGGAGCGGGTCGGGGAGTGGTGCCGGAGCGAGATACCCGCGGGGTGGCGGCAGGCGCAGACCGGGGTGACCGGTGCGGAGTTCGTCGCGTTCCAGCAGGACTGGTTCCAGCGGCTGCGCCGGGCCGGGTTCGCGGTCCCGCACTGGCCCGCGGAGTACGGCGGCGGCATGCCGGTCGCGCACCAGATCGTGCTCTACCGGGAGCTGGCCGCGCACGACGCGCCGCGGCTTGTGCTCGCCTTCGTCTCGGTGCACCACGCCGCCGCCACGCTGCTCGGGGCGGGAACCCCCGAGCAGCGGCGCAGGCACCTGCCCGCCATTCTGGACGGCGAGATCTGGGCCCAGGGCTTCTCCGAGCCGGGCGCCGGGTCGGACCTGGCCGCGCTGCGCACCGCCGCCCGCCGGGACGGCGAGCACTACGTGGTGACCGGGCAGAAGGTGTGGGCCAGCGGCGCGCAGTACGCCGACTGGTGCCTGCTGCTGGCCCGCACCGACCCCGAAGCGCCCAAGCGGCGCGGGATCTCGTACTTCCTGCTCGATATGCGCAGCCCCGGGATCGAGGTGCGGCCGATCCGGCAGGCCACGGGCGACGCGCACTTCTGCGAGATCTTCCTGGACGAGGTGCGGATCCCGGCCGGGAACCTGATCGGCGCGGAGAACCGGGGCTGGCAGGTGGCGCAGCAGACGCTCGGCGCCGAGCGCGGGCTGACCATGCTGGAGCTCGCGGAGCGGCTGGGCCACGCGGGATTTCGATGGCTGGTGTCGGCGGCGCGGGAGCACGATGATCCGGTGGTGCTGGATCGGCTGGCCGCGCTGGAGATCGAGCTCACCGGGTTGCGGGCGCTGTGCCGGGATCTGGTGGAGCGGCACGCGGCCGGGACGGCCGGGCCCGCCGACGCCTCGGTGGTCAAGCTCGTCTACAGCGAGCTGTTGCAGCGGATGACCGATTTCGGGGCCGAGCTCGGCGGGGTCGGGGCACACGCGGTGCTGCGCAAACCCATGTCCGGCGGGTGGGAATCCGGGGCCTGGGTGCTGGACTTCGTGGGGTCGTGGGAGTGGACCATTCCCGGCGGGACCAGCGAGATCCAGCGCAGCATCATCGGGGAGCGCGGGCTCGGGTTGCCGCGGGAACCGGTGCTGCCGTGAACGCGTTCGCCGAGTTCCACGACGAGTTGCGCTCCGTCGCACGGGACCTGCTCGGCAAGGCCGGGGAGGGGCCGGTGCCGTGGGCCGACGTCGCCGGGGCCGGGTGGGCCGGGCTGGCGGTGCCGGAGGAGTTCGACGGCGCCGGTGCCGGGGTCGCCGAGGTCGCGCTGCTGCTGACCGAGGCCGGGCGGGCCGCCGCGCGGACCGCGCTGCCCTCGGTGCTCGCGCTCGCCGTGCCCGCCCTGCTCGCCGTCGGCGCCGATCCGGTCCGCGACGGGCTGCTGCGCGAGGTGGTGGCGGGGCGGAGCGTGCCCATCGTGGTGCTGCCGGGCGACGCGGCTCCGGTGCCACCCGGAGCTTCCGGTCTCCGGCGCGATGGCGCTGGGCTCGTGGGTGCCGACGTGGCATTCCGGCTGGCGGACGGTCGCCTCTCCGGCTCCGCGCAGTTCGTGCTCGACGCCCCGGTGGCGGAGTTGCTGCTGATCCCGGCCCTGGACGCCGCGGGCGAAAGCGTGCTCGCCGCCGTCGAGCCCGGTGCGGTGACCCGCACCCCGGTGCCGCTGGTGGACGCGACCCGCTCGGCCGGCTCGGTCACCGCCGACGGGGTGCGGCCGCGCGGGGTGTGGCGCGTCGAGCGGCCGGTCGCGCTCGGCGCGCGGGCGGCGCTGGCGACGGCCTGCGATGCGCTCGGGATCGCGGAGGCGATGCTCGACGCGACCGTCGCCTACGTCAAGGTGCGGGAGCAGTTCGGCCGCCCGGTCGGCTCGTTCCAGGCGGTCAAGCACGCCTGCGCCGACATGCTGGTGCGGGTGACCGTCGCCGGGCACCTGGTCGCCGAGGCGGTCCGTGTTCTGGAGATCTCCGCACCCGGTGCGGAGATCGCCTGCAGCATGGCCAAGTCCTACGCCACCGAGGCGGCGGTCGCGGTCGCAGGCTCGGCCATGCAGCTGCACGGCGGCTACGGCTACACCTGGGAGAGCGGCATCCACACCCACCTCAAGCGGGCCACCCTCGACCGCGCCCTCTACGGCACCCCCGCCGCCCACCGCCGCACCCTCGCCGCCCGCTACCGCAGCTGAGGCGGCGGCGTCGCCAGCGCACCGGCGAAAGCGGGCGCGGCGCAGAGCGCGGCGTGGCCGGGCCCGGCGGCGGGCACGACGACGCTCCCGCTGATCGTCACCGCCGGCGTCAGCGGAATGGCCGCGATCCGCCCGGACCCCAGCTCGGCGACCTGGTCGGCGGGGAGCACGGTCCAGCTCTCCGGATCGGCCCCGATCTCGATGACGGCGTCCCGTGCCGCCCCGGCCGGCCGCCCGAGCCGCGGCCGCACCCCGGACTCGCGCACCGCCGTCGCCACCGCGTCGTGCAGCTGCCGGTCGTGCTCGCGGGCCGGCATGCGCAGCACCCCGCCCGCCAGATCGGCGAACGAGACCGCGGGGAGCCCAGCCGCGGCGTGCCTGCTGGAGACGACCGCGAGCAGCGGTTCGGTCCAGGTGGGGAGCACGGTGAAGCCGGGCGCCGCGACCGCGCCGCGCGCCAGCACCAGATCGAGCTCCCCGCGCTTGAGCGCCCGCAGCCGGGCGGTGAGCGGCAGGTCGACGAGCACCACGTCGAAGGGCTCACCCGCCTCGCGCAGCGCGTCGATCCCGCGCTCCAGCCGGGCGCCGAGCCCGGGCGCGATCCCGATCCGCAGGGTGGCCGCCGGCGCGCCCGCCGCCGCCCTGACCTCGTCGGCGGCGGTCAGCGCGGTCCGCGCCGCCGCGAGCACCCGCTGCCCGGCGGTGGTGAGCCGGACCCGGCGCGGCGACCGGTCGAGCAGCCGCACCCCGAGTTCCCGCTCCAGCCGGGCGATCTGCTGGCTCACCGCGGGCTGCGCGATGTGCAGCCGCTCGGCGGCCCGGCCGAAGTGCAGCTCCTCGGCGACCGTCACGAAGTATCGGAGCGCCCGCAGTTCCATAAGCGGAGCTTATCGCTGCGCGTGCGGTTCCGGTCTGGCTCCCCGCCCGCGCGGCTGCTGAAGTCATTGCATGGGTATCGAATTGGGGTCGCTCGGCGCGCATCTGCGCGAGCACGAGGTGGATGCGGCCGGGGCCGCGCGGCTGGAGGAGGCCGGGTTCGGCACGCTGTGGCTGGACGCCTCGCCCCCGGCCGACCTGGCGTACGCCGAGCGGCTGCTCGCGGCCACCGCCCGGCTCGTCGTCGGCACCAGCGTGGTGAACGTGTGGTCGGCGGCGGCGGCGACGGTGGCGGCGTCGTACCACCGGATCGCCGGGCGGTACCCGGACCGGTTCCTGCTCGGGATCGGCATCGGGCACCGGGAGGTCGACACCGCCTACGCCTCGCCGTACGACACGCTGGCCGCCTACCTGGACACGCTGCTCGAAGCCGAAGTGCCGCAGGAGCGTATCGTCCTCGCCGCGCTCGGCCCGCGCATGCTGCACCTGGCCCGCGAGCGCGCGGGCGGCACCCTGCCGTGCCTGGTCACCCCCGAGCACACCCGCCGCGCCCGGGCGATCCTCGGCCCCGACCGCCTGCTGCTCCCCGGCCACTTCGCCCTCGTCGAGCCCGACCCCGCCGCCGCCCGCACGCGCGCCCGCTCCGGCCCGCCCGGCACCGCCCTCGCCGTCACCAACTACGCCGCCAACCTCCGCCGCCTCGGCTTCACCGACGCCGACCTCGCCGGCACCGGCAGCGACCGGTTGATCGACGCCCTGACCGCGCACGGCACCGCTACCGACGTCGTCACCGCCCTCACCGCCCACCTCGCCTCGGGCGCCGACCACGTCGGCATCTACCCCCTCGGCGACGACCCCGTCACGACCCTCTGCACCCTCGCCGCCGCGGCTCGCACTCGCTGACGTCGCAGCGCCTCAGCACTCGCCTCCCGTGACCGGCACAGCCAACGCCACCGCACCGCGTGCGCGGCCCTGCCGAACCCCGTCGCTGCTCCGCGCGAACGAGAGCGAGGGGCTCCGGGACCGACTCCGTTGTCAGCACCCGGAACCCCTCGCGCGCAGCCCCGGCACCACACCGTTGTGGCGCCGGAACCTCAGCCGCCCAACCGCTTCGCGGCCAGCTCCCGCAGCTCGGACGACTTGATCTTCGCGCTCCCGGTGAGCGTGAACTCCTCCTCCGCGAAGAGCAGCACGTGCCGCGGCACCTTGTAGCTCGCCAGCCGCTCGCGCAGGAACCCGCGCAGCGCCTCGCCGTCGACCCCGGCCCCCGGCTGCGGAACCACGCAGGCCACGACCACCTCGCCGAGCGTGTCGTGCGGCACCCCGACGGTCCGCCCCACCTTCACCCCGGGGAACCGGGCCAGCTCCTCGTCCACCTCGAGCGGCGAGACATTGGCCCCGCCGGTCTTGATGATGTCGGTGAGCCGCCCCTCCCAGTACAGCCGGTCGATGTCGTCCAGGTACCCGCCGTCGCCGGTGTGGAAGTACCCGTCGGCGTCGAGCGTCTCGTCCAGCGGGATCCCGAGGTAGCCGAGCATGAGCGTCGGCCCCTTCACGCAGATCTCCCCGCTCTCCCCGCGCCCGAGCACCGCCCCGGTGAGCGGATCGGCGATCTTCACCGTCACCCCGGGCAGCGGCAGGCCGCTGCTGCCCGCGTGCACCTCGTCGGGGGTGCACGCCGGGTAGCAGGTGGTGATGGTGAAGGTCTCGGTATTGCCGTAGGCGTGCCCGCACTCGGTCCAGTCCGTGGTCACCGTGGGGTGCGCGGCGGCCGGGGTGTGCTTGTCCACGAAGGTCAGGCTGCTCAGGTCGGCGTCCGCCCAGTTCGGCGCCCCGGCCAGCTGGGCCCACTGGTGCGGCCACGCCACCGGGAAGGTGACCCGCTCGGACTCGATGAGCGCCACCGCCTCGGCCGCGTCGAAGAGCCGCTGCAGCACCAGCGTCCCGCCCGCGGCGAGGGTGGCGCCGAGCGCCTGGCCGAAGTTGCCCGACCAGAAGAACCCGTTCGCGGTCCAGCAGCGCACGGTGTCCTCCGGCCCGAAGCCGAACATCCGCGCGAAGCGCCACATCTGCACCGCCACCCCGCGGTGCGCGCTGCGAATCCCCTTGGGCTTGCTGGTGGTTCCCGAGGAGAAGAAGAGCACGGCGGTGTCACCGGGCTGCACCGAATCCGACGCGGCCTGCACCAGCTCGACCGGTTCGCCCGCCCCGCGCGCGAGGAAGGTCTCCCACCCCTCGACGGCGCCACCGGGCACCTCGCCGACCACGGCCAGGTGCCGCAGGAACGGGTACGCGGCCGAGCGCAGCTCGCCCGGTGCGGTCTCGGCGAGCGCCGGTTCGAGCTCGGCGAGCACCGCCGCGAAGTCGGCGCGCGCCACGTGCCGCTCGAAGAGCAGCACCGAGACCCCGGAGACGCGGAGCAGGTGGTCCAGCTCGGCCGGGGTGGAGAAGGTGCTCAGCGCCACCGCGACACCGCCGGCCAGCGCGGTGCCGAAGACGGCGGCCAGCCACTCCGGCCGATTGGTCATGAGCACGCCGACGCGCGAGTCCTTGCCGACCCCCGCGGCGCGCAGCGCCTGCGCGACCTCGACGGCGTGCGCGTGCAGGTCCCGGTAGGTCCAGCTGACACCGCCGGGGACGCGCAGCGCCTCGCGCTCCCCGTAGCGCGCGGTGACCTCGCGCAGGAAACCGGGCAGGGTGAGCGGGCCGAGGCCCGGTTCGTCGGCGAGCGGCGGCCCCGCGGCGATGGCGGGGGAGACGGTGGTCATGGTTCCGGCGCCCCTCAGTGCGGGAGTTCGATCTCGGCGAGGCAGCTGACCAGGGTGCCGAAGTTCTGGTCGGTGAGCTTCAGCTTCACCTGCACCAGCGGCACGCCCCACGCCGAATCGGTGATCTTGTCCACGATCTCGGCGTCGAAGTAGGTGACGTCGCCCTCGAAGGCGGGCAGCCGGAAGTCGGCCTTGGTGTGCCGCACCAGGCCGTCGTTGCCCGCCCAGTACGCGAGGTAGTCGGTGCACCAGGCGCCCATGGTGGCGCCGTAGCCGTAGGCCCGCGCCATGCCGACCTCGCCCGCCTTGTCGCCGTCGATGTGCCCGCGCGAGGGGCCGACGTAGAGGCCGTCGCGCTTGCGCGGGTCGATCTTGGCGCCCTCCTCGTCGAACTCGAACCCCTCGGTCCAGCCCGGGTCCTGGTTGATCCACGGATCCTGGATCCCCGGCGGTGCGACCCAGCCGAAGGTGCCCCAGATATTGAAGAGGAAGGCGCGGTACTCGGTGGTGAAGGTGGCGATGCTGTGCGGGCCGATCACCCGGCGCGGCAGCTTGTCGCCGACCTTCACCTCGTCGAAGTGCGGCGAGACGCCGAGCCGGTTGGAGAGGATCCACTCGTGCCGCAGCTGCTCCACCTCGGTGAGCTCGGCGGCGGTCCAGCGCTTCACCGCACCCAGCTGGTTCTCGTACATGCCGCGCTTCGTCGCCTCCTCGGCGAGGTAGCGGATGGCGGTGGAGCGTTCGCGGGCGACCAGCACGCCGTGCTGGTTGCGGTGCGTGGTGTCGCCGCGGGAGAACATGGTCGGCCCGGCGAACTTGGTCTCGGCCACCTTGTAGTCGTGGAAGCGGCGGTCCTGGAACAGGGTGTCGCCGGGGCGCACCGGGGCGCCGTAGAACCACCACTCCTCGCCGCCGAAGATCAGGTGCGAGCCCGGGATGTGGCCGACGCAGGCGGGTTGCGCGCCGTGGCCGTAATCCAGTGCCACCGCGATGGACTGCGGGGCGACGAGCCCGCCGTAGCGCGATTCCCTGGCGAACTCGTGGTCCCAGTGCAGGGGGTTCGGGTAGTCCATGGCCATCACCCAGCGGCGGATGTCCGAGGTGCTGCAGGGATCCCACAGCTGGCCGCCGCCGACGGGTTTGCCCACCCGGTGGTCGACATCGGAGAGGTCGAGCTCGACGCCCGGCGGCGTAGCCGCCGCCTTGCGCGCACCCGCCTTCCGCGCGGGTGCCGCCTTGGCCGCGGTCTTCCGCGGCGCTGCGGAACTTCCTGTGCTCACGACTTACTCCTCAGCGATTCACGTCGACGACGATGCGACCGCGCACGGTCCCGTCGATGAAACGGCCCGCGGCGGCAATGGCCTCGCCCAGCGGAATCTCGGTGGCGATGGCATCCAGCGCGCCCGGGTCCAGGTCGCGGGCCAGCCGCGCCCACGCCTCCAGCCGCCGCGCCCGCGGCGCCTGCACGCTGTCGATGCCGAGCAGCGTCACCCCGCGCAGGATGAACGGCGCGACGGTGCCGGGCAGCTCCATCCCCTGTGCCAGCCCGCAGGCCGCGACCGCGCCCCCGTACTTCGTCTGCGCGGCGGCGTTCACCAGCGTGTGACTCCCCGCGGTCTCGACCACCCCCGCCCACCGCTCCTTCTGCAGCGGCTTCCCGCGCTCGCCGAACTCGGCCCGATCGAGCACGGTGCTCGCGCCGAGCCCCTTCAGGTACCCGGCCTCGTCCGCCTTGCCGGTCGCCGCCGCCACGGTGAACCCGGCCGCGGTGAGCAGCGCGATGGCCACGCTGCCGACCCCGCCGGTCGCCCCGGTCACCAGGATCTCGCCGTCCTCCGGCCGCACCCCGAAGCGCACCAGCGCCTCCACGCACAGGCTCGCGGTGTACCCGGCGGTACCGATCGCCATCGCCTGCCGCGCGTCGAAGGCCGACGGCAGCGGGATCAGCCAGTCGCCCTTGACCCGGGCCCGCTGCGCCAGCCCGCCCCAGTGCGTCTCGCCGACACCCCAGCCGTTCAGGACCACGGCGTCGCCCGCCGACCACTCCGGGTGCGAACTCTCCGCGACCACCCCGGCGAAGTCGATGCCGGGGACCATGGGGAATTTCCGCACCACCGGCGAGGAGCCGGTGATGGCGAGCGCGTCCTTGTAGTTCAGGGTGGAGTAGGCGACGTCGACCGTCACGTCCCCCTCCGGCAGCGCCGAGTCGTCCACGCTGGTCAGCGCCGTGGTGGTACCCGCGTCGCCCTTCTCAATGAGTAGTGCCGAAGACATCGCCGAGAGTGTCCTTCCTCCGGTCGGAGCCGATTCGCATCAGTGATGAGAATCGGATTCTCCTATGGGTAAAATTATGCTTTCATCCAGGTGATCGGGTGTCAACCGGCTCGCGCCGGAAGTTCAGCGGGCGGTCCAGCCGCCGTCCACGACGACGGTCTGCCCGGTGACGTAGCGCGCGGCGTCGCCCGCGAGCCAGGTGATGGCGCCGACCAGGTCCGCGGCGGTGCCCTCGGTGGGCAGCGGGGTATTGCGGCGCAGGTAGGCGGCGCCGCGCTCGTCGTCGTAGAGGCTGTCGGTGATCTCGGAGCGGAAGAAGCCGGGCGCCACCGTGTTCACCCGGATCGAGTGCTTCGCCCACTGCACCGCCAGCTCGGCGGTGAGCCCGGAGAGCCCCGCCTTGCTCGCCGCGTAGGAGGCCTGCGGAATCCCGGGCACTCCCACCCGGCCGCTGATCGAGGAGACGTTCACGATGGCGCCGCCGCCCGCGTCGCGCATGTGCGGGAAGACGGCCTGTGCCAGCAGGAACGGCGCCACCAGGTTGAGCCCGATGGTGTCGTGCACGGCGTCGAGCGGCTCGTCCTCGGCCCGCGCGGTGGTGAAGCGGTTGCCCGCGGCGTTCACCAGGATCGTCGGCGGGCCGAGGTGCTCGACGACGGTGGGCACGATCTGGGCGACCTGGGCGGGATCGCCGAGGTCGCGCGCGATCGGCAGCCCCCCGGTCCGCCCGGCGAGCTCGTCCAGCCGATCCGCGCGCCGCGCCACCACCGCCACCCGGGCGCCCAGCTCGGCCAGCGTCTCCGCCACCGCGGCACCGAGCCCCGACGAGGCGCCGGTCACGATCGCCACCCGCCCCCGCAGCCCGAACAGCCGCAACACCGGCCCCGCGCTCATCGGGCCGGCTCCGCGTCCGCCGCGGTGACCAGCGCGGTGAGCCCGGTGCGCTCCACCTTGCCCATGGCGTTCACCGGCAGCGCGGGCACCCGCGCCCAGATCTCCGGCACCTTGTACCCGGCCAGCTCGCGGCGGCAGTGCGCCGCCAGCTCGGCGAAGTCGGCGGTGCCCTCGACCACGGCGGCGACCTTCTGGCCGAGCCGCTCGTCCGGCACCGGGCAGACCGCCACCTTGCCGACATCGGGGTGGGTGGCGAGTACCCGCTCCACCTCCAGCGGGTAGATATTCGCCCCGCCGCGGATGATGACCATCTTCTTGCGGTCGAGCACCGCGAGATTGCCCGCGGCGTCGACGGTGCCGATATCGCCGGTGGCGAAGGGCCCCGGCTCCGGCGGCCGGACCGCGCCGTCCGCCCAGTACCCCAGCGTAGGCCGCCAGAGCCCGGCCCACGGCCCGGCGCTCGCGGCGGCGAGCCGGAGTTCGCCGAGCGCGCCGGGCGGGAGCCGGGTGCCTGCGTCGTCGTAGGCGGCGACGTCGAGCTGCGGGGTCACGATGCCGCTGCCGCCCGGGGTCCAGGCGGCACCGGGCGGGTCGATGGCGACCACGGTGGGCGCCTCGCTGAGGCCGTAGGTGGCGCGCGGGACGATGCCGTGCGCCGCGGCGAAGGCTTCGCGCAGGGTGTCGGGGGTGTCGCTGCCGCCGCTCCAGACCTCGCGCAGCGAGCCGAGCCCCGCCGCCGGGCGCCGGGCCAGGTCGTGCAGCTGGGCCGGGGCGCCGTTCCACACCGTCACCGCGTGCCGCTCGATCCACTCCGCCACCCCGGCGACGTCGCGGCGGTCCATGATCACCGCGCAGCCCTGCGCCTGCGCGGTGGTCAGGGTGGAGAGCACCAGCATGTTCAGGATGGTGAGCGGGAAGCTGTCGCCGCGGCGCAGCTCCGGCCCCCAGCCGCGGGTGGCGACGGTGACCGCGCCGGGCAGCAGCAGGTTGCGCTGGCTGTGCACCACGGCCTTCGGGCGGCCGGAGGTGCCGCTGGTGAAGCCGATCCCGGCCGGTGCGTCGACGTCCTGCGCCACCTCCGGCGCCGGTCCGGCCGCGGCCACGAGCTCCGCCCACCGCTCCGGATCGACGGCGGCACGCGATTCTCCGGACCACTGCGGCCCGGCCAGCACCGCGCTCGGCTCCAGCAGGTCGTTCAGGTACTGCTGCTCGGCCGGGGCCAGCGCCTCGCCGATCCCGGCCCAGATCGCGCCGATCCGCTGCGCGCCGTGGAAGGCCGCGACGATCTCCAGATCATTGGGCAGGCAGGCGGCGACCCGGTCGCCCGGCCGGACCCCGAGCGCCCAGAGCGCGCCCGCCGCCCGCGCCGCGCGCTCGTCCAGCTCGGCATAGCTCCAGGTCCCGGCGGCGCCGATGACGGCGGGGGCCGCCGGGCGGGCGGCGAGCGCGGCGTCGAGCACCGCGGCGATCGGGCCGGGGGTGCGGAGTTCGGCGGAGAAACTGTCCACCGCTCTTTGATACCACTATCCTTGCAAGGATTCATCAGATAGCGGCGGAAGAGGACGCGATGGAGCACACAGGTCCGCTCTCCGGGGTGCGGGTCATCGATCTCACGGCGATGGTGATGGGCCCCTACTGCACCCAGATCATGGCCGACATGGGCGCCGACGTGATCAAGGTCGAGCCGCCGCGCGGCGACGACACCCGCTACATCTCGGCCGGGCCGGAGCCCGGCATGGGCGGGGTCTTCGTCAACGTCAACCGGGGTAAACGGAGCGTGGTGCTCGACCTGCGCACCGAGGCGGACGCCGCCGTGCTGCGCGAGCTGGTGGCCGGGGCCGACGTCTTCGTGCACTCCATGCGGGCCGCCGCCATCGAGCGGCTCGGCTTCGGCTACGCCGACGTGGCGGCGCTGAAGCCGGGCATCGTCTACACCAACTGCTACGGCTACGGCCGCGGCGGCCCGGACGCCGATCGCCCCGCCTACGACGACACCGTGCAGGCCGAGTGCGGCATCCCCGCGGTGCAGGAGATGCTCACCGGCACACCGGGGTACATGGGCAGCATCGTCGCGGACAAGGTCGCCGGGCTGACCGCGGTCTACGCCACCACCATGGCGCTGTTCCACCGCGAGCGCACCGGGGAGGGGCAGGAGGTGGAGATCGCCATGTTCGAGACCATGGCGGCGTTCATGCTGGTCGAGCATGCCAATGGGCGCCTCTTCGACCCGCCGCTCGGCGCGGCCGGGTATCCGCGGGCGGTGACGCCGAACCGCCGCCCGTACCGCACGGCCGACGGGTACCTGGCGGCGCTGGTCTACAACGACAAACACTGGGCCGCGTTCGTCGGCGCGGTCCGCCCGGCCTGGGCCGGACCGGAGTTCGCCACGCTCTCCCAGCGCGCGGCGCGCATCGACGAGGTGTACGGGCTGCTCAGCGCGACCTTCGCCGAGCGAACCACCGCGGCGTGGCTGGAGCTGCTGCGCGAACTCCAGATCCCGGCCGCCGCAGTCAACTCGCTGGACGACCTCTTCGACAACGAGCACCTGAACGCCGCCGGCTTCTTCCAGACGGTCGACTCGCCGCACGGACCGCTCCGCTTCCCCGGCCCGCCCGCCTGGTTCTCCCGCACCCCCGGCCGCATCGCGGGCCCCGCCCCCCGGCTCGGCGCCGACACCGAGGCGGTCCTCGCCGACCTCGGCGCTGCGCAGAACGGCCGGGCGGCCCGGTGACCGCGACCGTGGCGCTCGCGGACCTGGATCTGCGCAGCATCCTCCGCCCCGGCGATCACATAGTCGCCGGTCAAGCCTGTGGCGAACCCACCTCCCTGATCGAAACCCTGATCGAGCAGGGCCCGCAGATCCCCGACCTCTCCCTCTTCATCGCCACCAGCTTCTCCGGCCTCCTCACCCCGGCCGCCGCCAAGGCGTTCCGGCCGGCGAGCATGGGCGCCATCGGCGCCCTGCGCGCCCTCGCGAAGGCCAACGTCCTGGACGTGATCCCCTGCCACGTCAGCCGCGTCGGCCCGATGATCGAAGCGGGCGCCATCCCCTGCGACGTCGCCTTCATCCAGGTGGCCCCCGCCGACCCCGACGGCACCCACAGCCTCGGGCTGATCAGCGACCACGTCCGCGCCGCCGTCCGCGCGGCGCGAACCGTGGTGGCCGAGGTCAACGACCGCGTCCCGCGCACTGTGGGCGAGCGCATCGCGAGCACCGAGATCGATTACGCGATCCCGGTCTCCCGGGACCCGGTGCAGGTGCCACCGGCCGCCATCACCGAGCTGGACCAGTCCATCGCGGCACATGTCGCCGGGTTCATCGGCGACGGCTCGGTCCTGCAGGTCGGCGTCGGCGCCGTTCCCGACGCCGTACTCCGCCTCCTCGGCGACCGCCGCGACCTCGGCGTGCACTCCGGCATGCTCGGCGACGGCCTGGTCGACCTGGTCGAAAATGGCGTGATCACCAACGCGCGCAAGCGGATCGACACCGGCGTCTCGATCACCGGCGCCCTGATCGGCACCGACCGCCTCTACCGCTTCGCCGACCGCAACGACCGAATCCGCCTGTGCGACACCGCCTACACCCACGACCCGGCGGTCCTGGCCCGGCTGGACCGCCTGGTCACCATCAACTCCGCGGTCGAGGTCGACCTGACCGGCCAGGTCAATGCCGAGCAGAGCGGTACCGCGTACCTGGGCGGCACCGGCGGCCAGGTCGACTTCGTGCGGGCAGGCGCCCGCTCGCCCGGCGGCCACGCGGTGATCGCGCTGCCCGCCACCGCCAAGGGCGGCACCGTCAGCCGGATCACCGCCGCGCTCTCCGGCCCGGTCACCACCGCGCGCAGCGATGTGGACGTGATCGTCACCGAGTTCGGCGCCGCCGAGCTGGCCGGCCGCACCCTGGCCGAGCGCGCCCGGCGGCTCATCGCCATCGCGCACCCCGACTTTCACGAGGAGCTGGATCGCGCCGCCCGCGAGATCCAGCGGAGAGGTTTCTGATGAGCGACGACGCCGTCCTGTTCGACACCCGCCCGGACGGCATCGCCGTCCTCACCCTGAACCGCCCCGGCACCCGCAACTGCCTCGCAAAGGATGTCCGCGACGGCCTCTTCACCGCCTGGGAGCGCTTCGAGCGCGACCCCGCGCTCCGGGTCGCGATCCTCACCGGCGCGGGCCGGACCTTCTGCGCGGGCGGCGATCTCAAGGAGATGGTGGCGACCGGCATGGGCGTGCCGCCGCGCGACATGTTCCCCGTCCCGTACGACACCATCGAGCTGAGCAAGCCCACCATCGCCGCCGTGAACGGCCCGGCCTTCGCCGGTGGCTGGATGATCGCGCAGGCCTGCGACCTCTGCGTCGCCGCGAGCACCGCCACCTTCGCCGTCACCGAGGTGAAGGTGGGCCGCAGCTCGCCGTGGGCGTCGCCGCTCATCCACATGATCCCGCAGCGCGTCATGATGGAGATCCTGCTCACCGGGAAGCCCATCGACGCCCGCCGCGCCTACGAGATCGGGCTGGTCAACCGGATCGCCGAACCGGAGCACCTGCTGGACACCGCGCTCGACCTGGCCCGCGACATCCTCGCGGGCGCACCGCTCTCGGTGCGCGCCGCCAGGGAGACGGTCATGCTCGCCACCGAGATGGGCCGCTCGGCCGCGCTGCAGGCCGCCAGGCACGCCTCCACCCACTGCTACGAGAGCGCCGACGCCCAGGAGGGCCCGCGCGCCTTCGCCGAGAAGCGCAGGCCGGAGTGGACCGGGCGCTGACTGCCAGGGTGGTTGACCGGGTCCGCGCGCCCGTGCTAAGCATGTGCTCAGCTTTCACGCTGAGCGATCGCTCAATCTCGACCAGGGGAGTACCGCCATGGCCGGAAACGGCAACGAGCCCGCCACCGCGACGGCCGTGGAGGCGACGATCCTGCTCGACGGCCGCACCGAGACGGTGCGGCTCGCCACCGACGACACGGTGCTGGAGGCCGCCCGCAGGGCCGGGCTGAACCCGCCCTTCGCCTGCGAGGCCGGGAACTGCGGCACCTGCATGGCCGTGCTGCGGGCGGGCCGGGTGGAGATGCGGATCAATGACGCGCTGACCGATGAGGACCTCGCCGAGGGGTACGTCCTCACCTGCCAGTCCGAGCCGCGCACCCCCGCCATCACGATCGAGTACGAGTAGGTCACGGCTCGATCAGCACCTTGCCGACGGCACGGCCGTCCGCGACCAGCCGGAGCGCGGCGGCGGTCTCCGCCAGCGGATAGCGCGTCCCGATGTGCGGGCGGACCGTGCCGTCGGCGAGCAGCGCGGCCAGCTCGGCCCGGTGCTGCCGGTAGAGCTCCGGGTCGAGGTCGCCGAACTGGAAGCCGAGCAGGTCGATCCCCTTTAGCAGCACCAGGTGCAGCGGGATGCGGGGGATGACGCCGGAGGCGCGGTCACCCGCTCCCCGGCCGCGAAGCCGCCGCCCCCGACCTCGACCACCCGGCGAACTCGCTGCCGACCACGAACGGCGGCGGCACCCGCACCTGGTAGCGCCCGGCGACCAGCAGCACCCGGATGGCCGGGTCGGTGCTCATCCGCGGTACCCCGTGCTCTCGGCGAGCTCGGCGGCCGACCGCATGAGCTCGGGCACGATCGGCCCGAAGGCCAGCAGCTTCTCGTCGCCGCCGGCGCGCTGGAAGCCCTGCTCCAGCACGATGGCGAGCTTCCACTGCGCCAGCACCAGGTAGTAGTCGAGATCGTCGACCTGCCTGCCGGAGACCGCCGCGTAGTGGGCGGCCACCTCCTCCCGGGAGGGCAGGTGCCGCATGTCGACGTAGGCGAAGGCGCCCGGCTCCGGGTCGGCGGTGTTCACCGGCCAGCCCTGCAGCATCCACGCCAGGTCCAATTTCGGGTCGCCGACGGTGCCCATCTCCCAGTCCACGATGGCGGCCAGCCGGGCCGGGCGCCGTGCCGGTACATGACATTCGCGAACTGGTAGTCACCGTGCATGATGCCGGGCACGAAATCCAGCGGCCGGTGTGCCTTCAGCCAGGTGGTGGCGGTGTCCATGCCGTCCAGCTCGCGTCGCCTGATCCGCTCGAAGAAGCCGGTCCAGCGCTCGACCTGGCGGTCGTGGAAGCCGTCCGGGCGGCCCAGATCGCCGAGGCCGCGGCCCCGCCAGTCCACCCGGGAGAGCAGCGCGATGCCCTTGGCGAGTTCCAGCGCCAGCCCGCGGCGGGCCGCTGCGCCGCGATGATGCGCCACTCGCGCAGGATGCCTTTGTCCCTGTCGGGGGGTGCCGCCGCGGGCGGAATGCGAAGCGCGGCACGGAAATCACCGCGCGCCACCTCGTAGATCTCGTTCTGGGTGCCGCCGGAGAGCAGCCGGGTGCGGAGCGGGGCACCGGCGCCCGGGAGGCCCGCCCCATCCATCCAGGCGGCCAGCCGCGGGGTGTGCAGGTCGGTCATCGCACCTCCGAGTCCACTTGAGAATAAGCCTCTCATGATTCAGAATGCAATTCTCAGAGAGGTGGTGACGCGGTGGACGACCCGGGTGCGGTGGCGCGCCGGATCGCGCAGCGGGCGCTGGCCCGGCGCGGTGCCGACTACGCCGACGAGGTGCGCCGCCTGCTCGACGCCGCCCTCGTGGTGATGGCCGCCGCCGGCACCACCGGCAAACCGCGGGTGGCCGATATCGTGGCCGCCGCCGGGCTCTCCAACGAGGCCTTCTACCGGCACTTCCCCTCCAAGGACGCGCTGGTGGCGGCGCTGCTCGAGGACGGGGCCGAGCGCCTCGCGGGCTACGCCGCGCACCGCATGGCGGGGGAGCGCGACCCGCGCGCCCGGGTCCGGCGCTGGGTGGCGGCGGTGCTCGCCCAGGCCGAGGCGGAGTCGGCCGCCGCCACCCTCGCCGTGCTCTGGAACGCCGCGGGGCCCGGTATCGCGCTCGAGCCCGGCCCCGGCGTCGTCGGCGAGGCGCTGGCCGCCCTGCTCCACGCCGACCTGGCCGAATTGGGCAGCGCCACCCCCGGGCTCGACGCCGCCCTCATCGCGCACGCCACCATCGGCACCCTCACCGACCTGCTCCGCCGCCGCGAACTCCCCGACGCCACCCTCGCCGACCGCATCACCGACTTCGCCCTGCGCGCGCTGACGCCGCCCGCCTGAGCGTTCAGGCGATGCGGCCCGTGTGAGCGCTCCGCCCGCCCGGGTGCGTAACGCCGTCGGGGGCCGGACGCCCGATCCGGTGCGACGGATCAGCGCCCCGGCCTCCCCGGTTCTTCGCGCTGAGCGCTCATCCCGCCGGGTGCGTCACCAGCGTGAGCGCGGCGGCGCGCAGCTCGGGACAGGGCTCGCGCGCGTAGAGCTCGGTGAGCGCGATCTCCGCCACCATCGCCACGAGCAGATGCGCCACGGCCCCCGGGTTCGGCCAGCCGATCGCGCTCAGATCGGGTTCGATGGCCGCGGTGCACCGTCGTGCTCCCCTATACCGGCCCGGTCGGCTGATCCCGGAGGTACCGCGGCGGAACGTGGTTCGCCCACCCCTCGCCGGGCCAGTTGAACCAGCCCGCCGAGGCGTGCGTGCCGCCGTCCGGGTGCAGGGTGGTGCCGGTGATGTACGCCGAGAGCCGGGAGGCGAGGAACACCACGCAGTGCGAGACGTCGGTGACGACGCCCGCCCGGCCCATGGGGATCGCCACCCGGACGCCGTCGGGGTCGTCCAGCGCGCCGTCCTCGCCCCCGATCCGGCGCAGGTTCGGGGTCGGGATGTAGTCGGGGGCCACGTTGTTCACCCGGATCCCGTCCGGCGCCACCTCCACCGCCAGCGTCCGGGCGAAGTGCTCGACCGCCGCCTTGGCCGCCGCGTACACCGCGAAACCCGGTGCCGCGCGGTGCGCCTCGACGGTGGAGATGGTGACGATGCTGCCCCCGCGCCCGCCGGCCCGCATGCGCGGCACGGCGAGCGCGCAGGCGTGCAGGACGTGCGTGAGGTTGGTGCGCAGCAGCGCGTCCCAGCCGCCGGGGGTGGTGTCGGTGAAGGCGGCGCGGAAGGTGCCGCCGACCACGTTCACCAGGGTGTCCAGCCGGCCCCAGCGCTCGTCGACCGCGGCGAAGAGCGCGGCGAGCTCGGCCGGGTCGCGGGCGTCGCCGACCCGGACCAGCACGTCGCCGGGGAGCGCGGCGGCCGCCTCGGGGTCGCGGTCCAGCACCGCGACCCCGGCTCCGTTCGCCAGCAGATCCGCCACGATGGCCTGGCCCAGCCCGCCCGCACCGCCGGTGACGATCGCGACCGTGCCCGCCAGCCCGGCCCGCTCCTCGAACCAGCTCATGTCAGGTAGGTCCCGCCGAAGGCAGCCAGGAAGTCGAAGGTGGCCGCGGCGGTGGGGGTCCGGTTGGAGATGACCAGCCAGTCCACTCCCGCCGCGGCCAGCTCGGCGAAGGCGGTGCGGTGCCGCTCCGGCTCGATCGCCGGGTCGGCGGCATCGTGGTAGGAGTACACCAGGTCGATGTGCTCGGTGCGCCCGGCCGCCGCGGCCCGCTCCCGGATCTCGCCGATCTTGCGGGCCAGCTCCGGGATGGTGCCCAGCTCCGCGGTCCGCGCCGTGGTGCTGAGCTCCGCGCCGCCGGTCATGGGGATCCACCCCTGCGCCTTGGCCGCCACCCGCCTGCGGCTGAGCGCAGAGTTGCCGCCCACCCAGATCGGGATCGGCCGCTGCACCGGGCGCGGCCGCGCGATCACCTCCCTGGCGTCGAAGTGCGTGCCGGTGTAGCTGAACGGCTCGCCGCTCCAGTGCAGGGGCAGCACGTCGAGCGCCTCGTCGAAGAGCGTGTTCCGCTCCGCGAAATCGACGCCCAGTGCATGGAATTCGCCCTTGAGGTACCCGGTGCCGAGCCCGAGGGTGAGCCGCCCGCCCGAGAGCAGATCCAGGGTGGCGGCCGCCTTGGCGAGCAGCATGGGGTTGCGGTACGGCGCCACCGACAGGTAGGTGAGCAGCCGCAGCCGGGTGGTCGCGGCCGCCGCGAAGGAGAGCGCGACGAACGGGTCGAGCGTCTGGTGCCCGCCCGCGGCCAGCCAGCGCGCGCCGGGCGCCGGGTGCTCGCTGATCGAGAAGCCGTCGAAGCCGTGGTGCTCGGCCGCCGCGGCCACCTCGGCGAGCGGCCCGGCGTCCAGCAGATCACCCTGGTCGCCGGCGAGTTCGGGGTAGTGGAAGAGGAAGCGCACGGGTCAGCTCCGTCCGCGCTTGACCTGGTTGAACGGCACGTCCCGGTCCGCCGCGTACTCGCGCGGCATGCCGAGCACCCGCTCGCTGATCACCGTGCGCGCCATCTCGGTGCTGCCGCCCGCCAGGCTCCAGGCCGCGCGGAAGAGGTAGTCCAGCCCGACGGTCTCGGTGTCGGCCTGCGCGCCGGGGGCGTGCGTCGCGCCGTCCGGCCCGGCGATCCGCAGCGCGGTATCCGTTTGCAGCCAGGCGTTCTCGGCGGAGAAGAGGCGGGTGATCGAGCCCGCGGCGGGGGGCAGCGCGCCGCTGGTGATGGCCTGGGTGATGTGGTCGATGAGCTGGTCGCGCACCACGGTCATGGCGCGCGCGGCGCCGATGTCCTCGCGCACCCTGGTGTCGCCGAGCTGCCCGGTCGCCCGCGCGAGCCGCAGCAGGGTGTCGGCCTCGCCGCCGAGGTGCGGCTTGGCCCCGCTGGTGAAGGGCGAGGTGCCGCCGAGCGCGCCGCGCTCGTGGAAGAGCAGCCGGGAGGCCGCCGCCCAGCCCGCGTCGACCTCGCCGAGCACCGCGTCGGCGGGCAGCACCACATCGTCGAAGAACTCCTGGCAGAACTCCGTCGACCCGGTGACCTGCTTGATCCGCTGCACCGTGACGCCATCGGCGTGCACCGGGACAAGGAACATGGTGAGGCCGCGGTGCTTCGGCACCTCCCAGTTGGTGCGGGCCAGGCAGAGCCCGTAGTCCGCGGCGTAGGCGCCGGAGCTCCAGATCTTGGAGCCGTTCAGGATCCAGTTCTCGCCGTCGCGCTCGGCGCGGGTGGTGAGCCCGGCCAGGTCGGAGCCGCCCTGCGGCTCGGAGAGGAATTGGACGAGCAGCTCGTCGCCGCGCAGCACCGCGGGCAGGTGCGCGCGCTTCTGCTCCTCGGTGCCGAGGTCGAGCAGGCTGGCCGCGCAGATGGCCAGCGTCGGCACGTTGAGCAGCAGCGGCATCTCGTAGGGCAGCGACTCCGCGTCGAAGGCGCGCTGGTGCGCCGGGGTCAGACCGCGGCCGCCGTACTCCACGGGGAAGCAGATTCCGGCGAAGCCGCCGTCGTACAGGATGCGCTGCACCTGCCTGGCGCGGTCCCACGCCTCCTCGGAGTCGGACTTCATCTCGGTGCCGGAGGAGGGCGGCAGGTTCTCGCGCAGCCACTCGCGGGCGCGGGCGCGGAAGTCCTCGACGGACTCGGTTTCGGTGCTCATGCGGGCGGGCCTTTCGGTCAGGCGGCGGATTCGAGCAGGTCGGTGAGGTGCCTGCGGTGCTCCTCCGGCGTGCCGTAGAGCGCGCGCCCCAGGGTGATCCGGCGCAGGTAGAGGTGCAGGTCGTGCTCCCAGGTGACGCCGATGCCGCCGTGCAGCTGCACGCAGTCCTGCGCGATCACCGGGGTCCGGTCTGCCACATACGACTTCGCGATGCTGACGTTCTCGGTGGTGGCGGGGGAGCCCGCGTCCCAGGCCGCGGCGGCGGCGAAGGCGGTGGCGCGGCACGCCTCCAGCCAGGTCTTGTTGTCCGCCATGCGGTGCTTGAGCGCCTGGTAGGAGGCGAGGGGGCGGCCGAAGGTGTAGCGGTCGAAGAGCCAGCCCAGGGTGGCGGTGAGCGCCTGGTCGGCGGCGCCGACCGACTCCGCCGCGGTGAGCAGAGCGGCGGTATTCGCCTGTGCTCGTACAGCTTTCGTGGCGGCATCGCCGGTGTGCACGAGTGTTCCGCCGGCGTTCTCGAAGGTGACGACGGCGGTGCGGCGGGTGAGGTCGAGGGTCCAGGCCGGGGTGACCGTGACGCCGGGGTCGTCGGCGCGCACCAGCAGTTGCACCGGGCCGTCGCCGTCGGTCGCGGTGACCAGGAAGACGTCGGCCTGGTCGGCCGCCTCCACCCGGTCCTTGACCCCGGTGACCCGGTAGCCGTCGCCCGCCCCGACCGCGGTGGTAGCCGGGATCCACCCGTCGCTCGATCGGGTCGTGGCACTGCCTGGCGCCCGGACCCCGGGTGCCGCGGTGTCGCCGGGCGCCCGCTCGCCGGGTGCCCCCGCGGTGCCGCGCACCCGGCCACCGAGCGCGTCGAAGCCGCGGCCCGGCTCGTACACCGCCCAGGTGGCGACGGTCTCGCCGGAGAGAATCGCGGCCACCGTCTCGGCCGCGCCGTCGGCGGTCGCCAGCCCGGCGAGCACCGCGCTGGTGGTGACGAACGGCCCCGGTGCCGCCGCGCGGCCCAGCTCCGCGGCGACCAGGGCCAGTTCGGTCATCGGCTGCCCCGAGACCGAGCCGCCGCCCAGCTCCTCCGGCACCAGCATGGCGGTCCAGCCGAGCTCGGCGCCGCGACGCCACCAGCCCCGGTCGAAACCGGTGCCGGACTCCGCCAGCGCGCGGACGGTGCCGATCGGCACCGTCCCGGCCAGGAAGTCGCGGGTGGTCGCCTGGAAAAACCGCCGGTCCGCGGTGGAATCATCGGTCATGGATCCGGTCCTTCGGTTGACGCGCAGCTGCCGCTGTGGAAATCTCATACTCACATGTGAGAGGCTTATTCTCAATCACGGAAGTAGACCGGCAAAGTCCGCCGCGCAGCGGTGTCCGCCGGAGTGTCGAAGGGACCCGTCGCGTGGCGAACAATTTCCAGGATCTGGATTTCTTCCTCGGCCAGGAGCTGGTCGCCGATCCGTACCCGTACTTCGACGAGCTGCGCGCCCAGTGCCCGGTGACGCGCGAGAAGCACCACGACGTCATGATGGTGACCGGGTACGACGAGGCGCTCGAGGTCTACAACGACGGCGCCCGCTTCTCCTCCTGCATCGCCGTGACCGGCCCCTTCCCCGGCTTCCCTGTAAAGATCGAGGAGGGCGACGACGTCGACGCGCTGATCGCCGAGCACCGCGACAGCCTCCCCATGAGCGACCAGCTGCCCACCCTCGACCCGCCCACGCACACCGACCACCGCGCGCTCCTCATGCGGCTGATCACGCCGAAGCGGCTCAAGGAGAACGAGGAGGCGATGTGGTCCATCGCCGACCGGATGCTGGACAACTATCTGGCCACCGGCGGCGACTGCATGCGCGAGTTCGCCGGCCCCTTCACCCTGTACGTGATCGCGGACCTGCTCGGGGTGCCGAAGGACGACCAAGAGGAGTTCCTGCACGCGCTGCAGCGCGACCCGCACCGGCAGAGCGGCACCGTCGGCAGCAACTCCGGCGACGACCTCTCGCACAGCCCGCTCGAGTTCCTGTACAGCAAGTTCTCCGGCTACATCGAGGACCGCAGGGAGAACCCGCGCAACGACGTGCTCACCAGCATGGCCACCGCCACCTTCCCGGACGGTTCGCAGCCCGAGGTGCTCGACGTGTGCCGGGTGGCGGCCAACCTCTTCTCGGCCGGCCAGGAGACCACCGTCCGGCTGCTGAGCTCGGCCCTGAAGCTCATCGCCGAGCGCCCGGACATCCAGCAATACCTGCGCGAGGACCCCAGCCGCATCCAGAACTTCATCGAGGAATCGCTGCGGATGGAGAGCCCGGTCAAGGGCGACTTCCGGCTGGCCAAGCAGACCGGGACCGTCGGCGAGACCGAGGTCCCCGTCGGCACCGTCCTCATGGTCGTGAACGGCGCCGCCAACCGCGACCCGCGCCGCTTCGAGGACCCCACCACCTTCGACCCGGCCCGCTCCAACGCCCGCCAGCACCTCGCCTTCGGCCGCGGCGCCCACACCTGCCCCGGCGCCCCCCTCGCCCGCGCCGAGGCCCGCGTCGCCATCGAGCGGCTGCTGGCCCGCACCACCGACGTGCGGATCGACGAGTCGGTGCACGGCCCCGCCGATGCCCGCAAGTACCACTACCTGCCCACCTTCATCCTGCGCGGGCTCACCTCGCTGCACCTGGAACTCGACGTGGCGGAGGGTGATCGGTGAAGGTCACCGTCGACGACGATCGGTGCCGGGGGCACGGGGCCTGTCTCGGGCTGTGCCCCGAGGTCTTCACGTTGACCGATGACGGGTATGCGGAGGCTGTTGCCGGGGAGGTGCCGGTGGAGTTCGAGTCGGTTGTTCTCGAGGCGGTGTCGGCCTGTCCGGAGCGGGCTATCACGGTGGAGTAGGTCAGTCGTTGGTGGTCGGATGCTCACGGTGGTGGCCGATCTGCGACAGGGCGCACCGGCGCCGACCGAGTACGAGCTGCGATGGTGACCAGTTTCCACCTGTAGGGCGGGGGCTTTCGCCGTCGTACCTTCCAGTCCGTTCCTGCGGCCCTACGCCGGGCTTCGGCCAGCCGCTTGTCGAATGAGGCGCTCACCTGACTCCTCGATGCTCTCGCGTCCGCTTCGTGGCGGGTGAGGTGTGCTGAGGTCGGCGGGGGATCAGCCCGGTGGGAACCAGCAGGGCGCACGCCAGGGGTAGGGCGGTGTAGCCGGTGCCGAAATGTGCCAGGTCCGGGGCAATGACCGTGTCGGCCCTGGCCCGGGCCGCGGCGGCAATGATGTAAGTGATGGGCATGTAGGTGTCGTGATCGATCGTCACTACTCCGTCAGCTGGATCGCTTCCGCTCGGGCGAGAGCATGGATCACCCTGTGATGGGCGGATATGTCGCCGGGCAGGCCGAGATGAACGAGCCCTATCGCTCTTCCGTGCACCTGTTTCACCTCGCATTGCGTCCGGTGTATCCCGCTCATTGCGCGCCTCCCTGCTCGTCCGGTACCCCTGGTGGAACCCGCTGCCGAGGACTCCGGTCGTCGACCCGGCAGCCGGTTCTGCCACTGAGCGTCGCGCTTGCCGTACCCGGAAAACAGCGCAAAACTGTAGGCAAACGACGGTCTGTCGGTTCTGCAGGGGGAGCAGTCACGAACACGCATTTCCGGACGATGAGACTGGCGCGAGGTCTGACGCAAGCAGAACTCGCGGCGCGGGTGCGCGCCGAGATCGAGCGGTCGACCGGCAAGCCGTCGCCGGTCGACGCGCAAGCCATCAGCCGGATCGAATGCGGTGAGATAAGTTGGCCGAGGCGCAGCACCCGGGAAGCCCTTGTGGCAGTGTTGGGCGTGGAATCGGAGTCGGCACTCGGACTGTTCGCCAAACGAACTCGACGTGAATCCGAAAGAGGTGACACCACGAAACGCAGGAGTTTCCTCGCCCTCACCAGCCTCGCGGTATCCGAGCTCGGTGACAGCGCTCCTGGACGTGTGGGAGTCGCCGATGTGATGGCATTGCGCAGCAGGTTTGCGCGGTTGGTGGAGCTGGACAGCTATTTGGGTGGAGCCGACACATTTCACCTGTATTTCTCCGAATTGGCCCGGAACGAGCAGATTCTGGCCCACTCGAACCTGACTTCGAACGTCCGCCGAGAATTGACGACGATATTGGCCGCTGAGCAAGCCCAGCAATCCGGTTGGGCGGCGTTCGATGCCGGGCACTCCGATCTGGCTGTCCGATTCTTCGACTACGGCCTCAAAGCCGCCGAAGAAGCGAACAGTATGGATCTCGTCGCGAACTCTCTCCTGCATATGTCTTACGTGTCCGGAACGGCTGAATCCATGCGATCCGCCGAATCGGCATGCACAGCAATAGGTCCGGAAGCAACTGGCAGGAGGATGGCGCTTCTCGACTCGCGCCGGGCGTGGTCCTATGCGGTGGGCGGCAACCGAGAACAAGCGGTGCGCGCGCTCGATGCCGCCCGCCACGCGGTCGACAGCGAGGACGATGCAGCCCCGGCCTGGTGTAGCTGGGTCGACCACGCCGAATTAGACATCATGACCGGTCGGGTGTGGTCGGTGCTGGGAAGGCCGGACGCCGCCATCGAACCACTCACGAAAGCGCTGGAGAACTACCCGGATTCCTGGTCGCGGGACAAGTCGCTGTATCTGACGTGGCTGGCCGATGCTCACCTCGACGCTGGTGACATCGACAGGGCGATCGTTGCCGGTGAGCAGGCACTGGCGCTCGCCACCCGCGCCGCATCGGTGCGACCCCTGGCAAGAGTGCGGGAGGTGGCGAATCGTTGCGCGGCGACGAGCAGCACGTTCGGCGTCGACCTCGCGCGACGTGCACAGGAGACCCGGCTCGTTACGGCGAGTCCGTAGTAACGCGATCCACCCATGCGGCGTAGCTGTCGACACACCACTCGACCCGGGCGGCGGTGACCTCCGGGCTTTCCCACTGATGCAATACGCTCACCCGAGCTGCCAAACGGTCACGTACACGATCTGAAGTACGGAAGGTGACGCGCCACTCCAGCCCTTCGCCGAGCTCATTCAGATGCCAGAACACCGATGTGGATGGACCTGCGATCTCGGCGCTCGCCGCCAGCTTCTCGGCAACCAGCGCGCGGGCGAGGGATTTCGCCTCCGCTTCCGTCGGCGTCGTAGTGGTGACCGACCATACTCGCACCGTTGTCATGTGATGACAGTATCTCTCGCCAACCCACACCCCCGGAGCGGTTGCCGATGGCGCTCGGCTCCGAACGTCGTGGTCAGGGTCGGGCGACACCGGAATCGATGGGGTCGGCGAGGAGGCCGAGGTCGGCGCCGAGGGTTCCGGCCAGTGCACGGGCTACCGAGACGTCCTTGCGGAGGAATTCGCCCACGGAGGAGCGGAATTCGGCTACCGAGCCCTTCGCGGCGATCCCCGCCAGGGCGCGGGAGTTGCCGCTGGCGTGGGGGAGGGCGGAGAGCAGTGCCTCCTCGGGCACGCCGAGTTCGCCGCCGAACCGCACGGCGTCGGCGACCAGGCCGATCTGTGCGGCGAACAGGGCGTTGTTCACCAGCTTCACTCGCTGCCCGGAGCCGAGCGGGCCGACGTGCAGGATCGGTGACGCATAGGCGCTCAACACTTCTCGCGCGACGGCGATATCGGCGTCGGCGCCGCCGAGGAAGACCGTGAGGGAACCGCGGGCGATATCATGCGGGCCGCCGCTCACGGGAGCGTCTACGACCCGGATGCCGCGGGCGGCAAGGGCGGCGACGGTCTCCGGGCTGCCGGTGGTGTGCACGATCACCGTTGCGCTGCTGAAGGATTCGGCTGCGCCGATTTCGCGCACCTGATCGTCGGTGAAGACGCAGAGCACGACGGCATCGGCACCGGCGATCGCCTCAGCTGCGGTACCGACCGGCACCGCGCCGGTCTCCGCCACCGCGGCCCGCGCGTCAGCCGAACGCCCGAGGGCACGCACCTCGTGCCCACCGGCTACGAGCCGGGCGACCATGGGCAACCCCATCCGCCCGGCCCCGATGAACCCGACCCGCATAGCTCAGCGCTGCCGATCCATGAGCGCCAATGTCGCATCGGCGGCCCCGAGCTCGATCCCGGTGGTGACCCCCGCCTTCGCGGCCAGGTCGGCAACCAGCCCGACATCCTTGCGCAGCAGATCACCCGCGTGCGCCGCCAGCCGATCGAGCGAACCACCGGACGCGACCACCCGCCCGAGCGCGAAACTGTTGGCGGTGCCGTGCGTGATCACCTCCCCGAGCCGGGAAGGGTCGATGCCGAGGTCGGCGCCGAGCCGGAGCGCGCCCTGCGCGGTGGCCAGGTTGGCGGTGAAGAGCAGGTTGTTGAGGAGCTTGGCGGACTGCCCGGAGCCGAGATCGCCCAGGTGCACGATCGGATCGGCGTAGGTCTCGAAGACCGGCCGTGCCCGTTCGACCGCCTCCTCCGGCCCGCCGACCATGACCAGCAGCCGGCCCGCCTCCACCGCGGGCGCGCCGCCGGAGACGGGGGCGTCGATCACCGTGATGTCCTTCGGCGCGGCCAGTTCGGCGATTTCCCGGCAGGTCTCGGGGTGCACGGTGGCGTGGATGGCGAGGATCGAGCCGGGGGCCATCCCGGCCAGGACGCCGTTCTGCCCGGCGGCCACCTCGCGCACGTCGGCGTCGCCGACCACGCAGAGGCAGACGAGGTCGCTGGCCTCGGCGAGGGCGGCGGGGGAGTCGGCGGTGCGGGCGGCGGTGTCCGCGTACGGCTCCAGCGACGCGGCGCGGCGCGCCCACAGCGTGGTGGGGAAGCCACCGAGGACGATCCGGCGCGCCATGGGCCCGCCCTGGCTGCCGAGTCCGATGAATCCGACGCGCATCAGTGCGCCTCCTCCGTGGAAGTGGTGGGACGGTAGAAGACCGCGAGCAGCCCGAGCGTGGCGACGACGCCGAGCCCGAGCGCGATCCCGCCCCCGGCCCAGCCGGTGATCTCGATATCCAGCGCGTGATCGAGCGAGATCCGCCCCGGCCCGAGCAGCCCGAGCGCGACCACGGTGGCGGCGAGCACGAGCACGTACTCGTACCCCTCCTTGAAGACGAAGAAGCCGTTCGGGCGGTGCGCGAGCAGCCCGGCCACCAGGGTCACGCCGACCACGGCGGCGGCGGCGAACGGGGTGAGCAGCCCGAGGATCAGCAGCGCGCCCGCGCCGATCTCGGTGACCACGCTGAACCACGCCTGCAGCACGCCGTTGCGCAGCCCGAGGCTCTCGAACCAGCGGCCGGTCCCGGCGATCTTGCCGCCGCCGATCCAGTGGTTCACGCCGTGCGCGATCATGGTGCCGCCTACGACGACGCGCAGCAGCAGCAGCGCGATATCGGTCTCGACCATTGCCTTCACCTTCCCGACGGCGCGGTGCCGCCGTCGAATTGCGGCGTGGGACCGGTGAATTCACCGGTCACGGCCGCCACCACGCACTCCTCCAGGAAGGCGAGCACGCCCAGGTGGTAGGCGGCGGCCGTGTGGCCCACGCTGATGTTGTGCCCGCTGTTGGGCTGCCGGTTGAGTACCACGCGGGGGGCCGCGCCGAACAGCGCGCCCACCTCGGCCAGCGCGTCGGGGTCGCCGCGCCAGACCCGCTCGTACTCGGCGGCGGTGAATCGCACCGGCACCCGCACGTGCGCCGCCAGCGCCGGGAAATCCCGGCCTGACCAGCTCTTCAGCGCCGTCGCCTCCATGCGCGGGCCGGGTGCGCCGATGGTGGCGCCGCCGAGGATGTCGGGCGGGTAGATCCGGGTCGGCGTCCAGAGCAGCTCGCCGACGCCCGGCGTCTGCTCGTCCCGCAGCCTGGCCTCGAAGACGCGGGCGAAGTCGGGGTGCGGGTGGCGGCCGGTGCCGGAGAGCTCCAGCCCGAGCAGGTCGGCGGCGCGCGGGTCGACCGCCATGCGCACGGCCTGCTCGCATCCGGCGGAGTGCGCGAGCAGGAAGGTGCCCGCGCCGCGCGGCCGGTCGCCGAGGAAGGCGTCGACGGCGCCGAACATGAGGTCCAGCCTGCGCTCGGGCTGCACGAGGTCGTCGGCGAAGGGCGCGGAGGCGCCGTAGCCGGGGCGGTCCGGCGCGACCACGGTGTAGCCGAGGCGGTGCGCGATCCGGAAGAGCGAGAGCTCCGGGTGGCCGGGGCAGTCGAAGTAGCGGCCGCTGGTGGCGCCGCCGTGCAGCGCGACGAGCACCGCACGCGGGGAGTCGGCGATGGCGCGCAGCCCGGAGACGGGGATGCCGTCCACCTCGGCGAGCACCGGTTCGGGGCCGGTGTGCAGGTCGGTGATGGTCACGACGCGGTCCGCAGCAGGATGGCGCCGCCGGGGGTGAGCCCGCCGCTGGAGACCACCGCGACCTTGGCGTCCGGCACCTGCCGCTCGCCGCCGTCGCCACGCAGCTGGGTGATGGCCTCGTGCAGCAGCCCCATGCCGTGCGTGCGGCCGTGCGAGAGCTGGCCGCCGTGCGTGTTCAGCGGGAGGATCCCGTCGCGGGCGATGTTCTTGCCGCCCTGCAGGAAGTCGCCGGCCTCGCCGATGCCGCAGAAGCCGAGCGCCTCGATCCAGGAGAGGCAGTTGAAGGTGAAGCCGTCGTAGAGCTCGGCCACATCCACGTCGGCGGGGCGCAGGTCGGTGCGGGTCCAGAGGTGCGCGGCCGGGCCGAGCACCTGCGGCTCGTGGGTGAGCGTGCTCTGGTCCCACTCGATCCGCTCGACGATCTGGGTGCCGACCGCCTCCACCAGGACGGGAGTGATCGGCAGGTCGTGCGCGGCCTCGACCGCGGAGACGATCACCGCCACGGCGCCGTCGCACGGCACGTCGCAGTCGTAGAGCCCGAACGGGGTGGTGACCGGGCGCGCGTTCAGGTAGTCGTCCATGGTCATGGGGTCGCGGTAGACCGCGCTCGGGTTCAGCTCGGCATTGGCGCGCTGGTTCAGCGCGATCCAGCCCAGCGTCTCCTTCGAGGTGCCGTAGTCGTGGAAGTGCCGCTGCGCCTTCTGCGCGAGGGTGTGCGCGGCAGAAGTTGCGCCGAACGGCATGTGCCAGCTGAGGGTGCGACCGCCGGACGGGGTGATCCGGCCCGCCTTCATGAGCTCGGCGAAGGTGGCCTCCCAGACCGTGCGGAAGCAGAGCACGTGCCTGGCCATGCCGGTCGCCACCGCGGTCATGGCGGCGATCACCGAGCCGCCGGGGCCGAAGGTCTCGATGCCGCCGTTGTGCCAGGTGGGGCGGATGCCGAGCGCGGCCTCCAGCGCGGTCACGCCGCCCTCGCCGAAGCCGCCGAGGTTGCCGCCGCCGGGGTAGGTGGCGAGGCCGTCGATATCGTCCAGGGTGAGCCCGGCGTCGGCCACCGCGCGCTCGCACGCCTCCACGGTGAGCTCCAGCGCGGGCACCATCAGCCTGCGGCCGATCCGGGACATGCCGATGCCGGTCAGCGCGACCCGGTCCTCGAACTTGGCGGTGCCGAGCATGGGCCGCACGTGCTCGGCGAAGCGCTCCGGCGGGATCTCGTCCACCGGCAGCGCGGCGGGCTCGCCCTGCGCGGCGGCGGGGCGGAAGAGCGGGAGCCAGACATCGGCGTCCGGCTGGAAGGTGACCTCGAGCCGCATGCCGAGGAACAGGTCGTCCGGCTCGGCGCCGACGATATTGGTGGTCAGCCGGACCCGCGGGTCGTCGGCGAGCGCGACCGTGGCGATCACGTACGGCGGGGTGAGCCCGGGCACCGCGAAGCGCTGGTTCACCGTCCAGCTCGCGAGCACCGCCCTGCCCGAGGTCTCGCGGACCCCGAGGTCGTGGCCGCGGCAGTAGCGGCAGATGGGCTGCGGCGGGTGCAGCAGCGCGGCGCAGGAGCGGCACTCCTGGATGCGGAGCACGCCGTCCGCGCCGGACTTCCAGAAGAACTCGGTATCCAGCCCCAGCAGCGGCAACGGCCGCCCCGAAGCAGGCGTCTCCGCCGATGGGCTCTCCGCCACGGCGCCTCCTCAACTCGTGAACTGCCGAAGCGCGGGCCGCGCACAGCAGCTGTGCGCGGCCCGCGATCGGTCCGGAATTCAGATCTCCGCGGCGCCGCGATGCACCGTGACCGGCTCGGCGAGCCGCTGCTCGTCGACGACCTTCTGCAACTTCTCCAGCGTCTCCGCCAGCCCGGGGCCGAGCCGGGGGCCGGGGGTGAAGGTGGCGGGCAGGTGCCGCATCCCCTGGATCACCGCGATGGTGTCGTAGTGCACGGTCTCCTCCGGGACGGCCCGGTAGTCCGGCATCCGGTCGAGCACCGCCACCAGCATCCGCTTGAAGACGGTGCGCGCCACGTTGGAGCCGATGCAGCGGTGGATGCCGAGCCCGAAGCTGTAGTGCCGGTTGCCCTTCCGGTCCAGCACCACCTTCTCCGGCTCCTCGAAGACGGCCGGGTCGCGGTTGGCCATGGCCCAGGAGAGCCAGAGCCGCTCACCCTCCTTGAAGGAGGCGCCCGCCGCCTCGAAGTCCTCGGCGACGGTGCGGCCGTCGCCGGGGGCGGGGGTGTAGTAGCGCAGGAACTCCTCGGTGGCGGAGTCCAGCAGGTGCTCGCGCTCCCGGCTCAGCTCCGCCCGCTGCTCCGGGTTCTCCGAGAGCCACTCCAGCGCGTGCGCGGTGAGCGCGGTGGTGGTGTCGAAGCCGCCGCCGATGAGCAGGCTGAGCATGCCGAGGATCTCCATGTCCGGCAGCGGCTCGCCGTTCACCTCGGCGCCGGCGACCGCCTGGATCAGCCCGGGGCGCGGGCTCTGCCGGATCTGGGCCAGGTTGGTGAGCAGGTCGATGCCCATGGTGCGGTGCATCTCCGCGATCCGCGGGTAGTCCGGGGAGTCCGGCGGGGTGTAGACGGCGGCGTGCACCGGCTCGTTGTAGATGGTCCACTTGGCCAGCGGGATGCCGAGCATGCCGAGGGTGAGCACGGCGGGCACCACATTGGCCAGGTCGTCCACGAAATCGATGCGGCCGCTCTCGATGTGCTCGTCGATGGCGGCGCGCACCACCTCGTCCACGAACGGGATCCAGCGCTTCACCGCGGCGGGGGAGAGGTACGGGTTGAGCGCGGAGCGCAGCTCGCGGTGCTCCGGCTCGTCCATCTCCAGGATGCCGCCGCGAATGCCGCGGGCGCGCGGGGCTGGCGGAATGGAGATGCCCCGGTACCCCTTGCGCACGCCGTGCGGATCGTGGTCGTTCGACACGTGCGGGCAGCGCGCGAGCTCGAAGACCTCGCGGTTGCCCGCGGCCACCCAGTGGCCGTCGTAGGTGTCGGTCCAGGCGAGCGGGCACTCGCCCTGCATCTCCTCGGTGATGTCCTGGAACTTCTCCCGGTACTCGGGTGCGAACCGGTCGAAGTGGAAGCGGGGCTGCCGGTGGCTCGTGTTCTCGCCGGTGGTCATGGGCGGCCTCCTATTCCGCGACGGAGATCGCGCGCTCGGGGCAGGAGTGCGCGGCCTCGCGCACCTGCTCCGCCTGATCACCCGGGACCTGCTCGGCCACCGGCGTGGAGTGGCCGTCGATATCACTGAGCTCGAACGACTGCGGGGCGATCATGGCGCACAGTGTGTGCCCCTGGCAGCGATCCTGATCGACCTGGACCTTCATGGTTTTCCCTCTCAGATGTGGTAGTCGTACCACTTCAGGTAGCCGCCCGCGTCCACGCGCAGCTGCGTACCGGTGATGAACCGTGCCTCCTCGGAGGCAAGGAAGAGCACGGCGTCGCTGATGTCCCCCGGCTCGACGTAGGGGATCGGCATGGCCTGCTGGACGCCGAAGGCGGGCTCGGCGTCGGCGCGGGTCGGGTGCTCCAGATCGGGGCGGAACGAGCGGTACATGGGCTCGCTCTGCAGCATCGGGGTGTTGCAGTTGGTCGGGTGGATGACATTGGCGCGGATGTTCTGCACCGAGATGTGCAGCGCCAGCTGGTGCACGTACTGCGCCAGCCCGCGCTTGGCCACCACGTAGGCGATGCCGCCAGGGTCCTTGCCCGGCTGGTCCACCTTGCCGATGTCCATGAGCGCCGCCACCGAGCCGGTGGCGATGATCGAGGCGCCCGCCTTCAGGTGCGGCAGCGCCGCCTGGATGGTGTTGATGACGCCGATCAGATTGGTGTCGATCACATCCGACCAGGCCTGCCACTGCGGCTGGCCCTTCATCCCGGCGATCCCGGCCTGGGCCACCACGATGTCCAGGCTGCCGAACTCCTCGACGGCCCGCGCGGTCAGCTCGCGCAGCCGCGGCGCGTCGCGCACGTCGGCCTGCTCGGCGATGATCCGGCGGCCGGTCTTCTCCACCAGCCGCGCGGTCTCGTCCAGATCCTCGCGCGTGGCCAGCGGGTAGCCGATGGTGTCGATGTCGTGGCAGATGTCGACGGCGACGATGTCGGCGCCCTCCTCCGCCAGCCGGACGGCGTGGCTGCGGCCCTGGCCGCGGGCCGCACCGGTGACGAAGGCGACCTTGCCCTCTACACGTCCCACGGGAATTCCTCTCGCTCGATACTGCTCAGGTGTTCCGGCCGCCGTTGACCCCGAGGATCTGGCCGGTGATGTAGCCGGCCTCCTCGGAGATCAGGAAGGCACAGGCCGCGGCGATGTCCGCCGGGGTACCGATGCGGCGCACCGGGGTTCGCTTGATGTGGTCCTCGACGGTGCCGCCGAGGCGCCCGCCGTCCTCGTTCTTGCGCAGCATGGGAGTGTCGATGAAGCCCGGCGGCACCGCGTTCACGGTGATCCCGGAGGGCCCCAGTTCCAGGGCCAGCGCCTTGGTGAGCCCGTTGACCGCCGACTTGGCCGCCACGTAGTGCGTCATGAAGGGCTGGCCCGAGTGCGTGCTGGAGGAGGAGATATTGACGATCCGGCCCCAGCGCTCGTCCAGCATGTCCGGCAGCACCGCCTGCACGCAGTGGAAGACGCCGTGCAGGTTCACGTCGACGACGCGCTGCCAGGCCTCGAAGGTGAGGTTCTTGAACTTCTCGAACCCCTCCAGCCCGGCCGAGTTCACCAGCACGGTGACCGGCCCCAGCTCGGCGCGGATGCTGGTCAGCGCCTCGGCGATCTCCTCCGGCTTGGTGACATCGGCCCGGAAGCCGAGCTTGTCGTCCTCGGCGGGGGCGAGATCGAGGGTGGCGACCCGATAGCCGTCGCCGCGCAGCCGCTCCGCGATACCGAGCCCGATGCCCGAGGCGCCTCCGGTGACCACAGCGGTTCTCACGCGCGACCCCCGGGTGTAGTGTGCGACACAAGAATCTCCTTTTCGGATGTGAGAACGGTACTCTCGCCCTGTCCGTTTTCGCAAGGTGGGCAAGCATCTCGATTGCCGATAGTTGCCACGGCCCGCTGCGCTGAATGTATCATTCTCGAGAAGTGAGAATGTGATTTCCAGTAGCGAGGAGACGGGATGTCTACGCAGGAACAGGCGGTCGCGGTGGCGCGCCGGCTGCTGATCGATGGGCAGCTGGTCGAGACCGGGCGGACACTCGCCTCGCTCGACCCGGCCACCGGCGAGATCTACGGGTACGCGCCCGAGGCCGGGGTGGCCGAGGTGGACGCGGCGGTCGCCGCGGCCAGGCGCGCCTTCGACGGCACCGACTGGGCCACCAACCCGGAGTTCCGGGCGCGCTGCCTGGACCAGCTGTACACCGCGCTGCGGGAGAACGTCGAGGAGCTGCGCGCGCTGACCATCGCCGAGGTGGGCGCGACCAAGGCGCTCACGCACGCGAACCAGCTGGAGACGCCGATCGAGATCGTGCGCTACTACGCCGACCTGCTGAAGACCTACGACTTCACCGAGGACCTCGGCAATGTCGAGATCCGCGGCCAGCAGCACCACCGCTGGGTGGAGAAGGAGGCGGCGGGCGTGGTCGCCGCCATCGCGGCCTACAACTACCCGCACCAGCTGGCCTTCGCCAAGCTCGCGCCGGCGCTGGCCGCCGGCTGCACCGTCGTGCTCAAGGGCGCCCCGGACACCCCGCTGGCCACCCTGGCGATCGGCGAGATCATCGCGAACCACACCGATATCCCCGCGGGTGTGGTGAATGTCCTGGCCTCCTCCGATGTCGAGGTCGGCAAGCGGATGACCACGCACCCGGACGTGGACGTGGTCACCTTCACCGGCTCCACCCCGGTCGGGCGGCAGATCATGGCCGCGGCCAGCGGCACGCTCAAGAAGGTCTTCCTCGAGCTCGGCGGCAAGTCCGCGGCGATCGTGCTGGACGACGCCGACTACACCAAGGCCGCCGTGTTCGCGGCGTTCAGCATCGTCACGCACGCGGGCCAGGGCTGCGCGCTCACCACCCGGCTGCTGGTGCCGCGCAAGGACCACGACCAGGTGGCGCAGCTGGTGGCGGCGAACTTCGCGCACGTCAAGCACGGCGACCCGAACGATCCGGCGACCTACATGGGCCCGCTGATCAGCGAGCAGCAGCGGGAGAAGGTGGACGGGCTGGTCCGGCGCGCGGTCGAGGCCGGGGCCACCCTGGTGACCGGCGGCAAGAAGCTGGATCCCGGTTTCTTCTACGCGCCGACGCTGCTGGCGAATGTCGACCCGGACAGCGAGATCGCGCAGGAGGAGGTGTTCGGCCCGGTGCTCGCGCTCATCCCGTACGACGACGATGACGACGCGGTGCGGATCGCCAACAACTCCATCTACGGCCTTTCCGGCGGCGTCTTCAGCGCCGACTCCGAGCGGGCCAAGGCGATCGCGCGGCGCGTCCGCACCGGCACCTTCAGCATCAACGGCGGCAACTACTTCTCCCCGGACGCGCCGTTCGGCGGGTACAAGCAGTCCGGCATCGGCCGTGAGATGGGCCGGGTCGGGCTGGAGGAGTTCCTGCAGCTCAAGACGCTCGCCGAGGTGCTCCCGTGAGCGGGCCGCTGGCAGGGATCAAGGTGCTCGAGGTCGCCATGTACGGCTTCGTGCCCTCGGCCGGTGCGGTGCTCTCGGACTGGGGCGCCGACGTGGTGAAGGTGGAGCACGCGGTCTCCGGCGACCCGCAGCGCGGGCTGCGCCGGGTGGGCGCCTTCACCGTCGAGGGCGACCCGAATCCCAATGTGGAGCATGCCAATCGGGGAAAGCGCAGCATCGGGATCGATATGTCGGTGGCCGAGGGGCGCGAGGTGATCCTGGAGCTGGCCAAGGGCGCGGATGTGTTCCTGACCAGCTTCCTGCCCTCGGCGCGCAGCAAGTTCGGCATCGACATCGACGACATCCGGGCGGTGAACCCGTCCATCGTCTACGCCAGGGGCAGCGCGCTCGGCCCGCGCGGCACCGAGTCGGTGCGCGGCGGGTACGACATGACCGCCTTCTGGTGCCGCGGCGGCGTCGCCGCCACCATCACCCCGCCGGACACCGACGGCATGATCCAGCCGCCGGGACCGGCCTTCGGCGACACCATCTCCGGCACCAACCTGGCCGGCGGTATCGCCGCGGCGCTGCTCAAGCGGGAGCGCACCGGGGAGACCTCGGTGGTCGACGTCTCACTGCTCGGCAGCGGGCTCTGGGCGCTCGGCCACACCATCGCGCTCTCCGCGCACGGCAAGCAGCCCATGGTGGCGCCGAAGCCGGGCACGCACGGCGCGCCGACCAATCCGCTCTCCGGGCTCTACGCCACCGCGGACGGCCGGTTCCTCTCCTTCGTCATGCTGCAGCCCGCGAAGTTCTGGGCCGACGTGGTGCGCCACATCGACCGCCCCGAGCTCGCCGACGACCCGCGCTTCGCGGACGCCGCCGCGATCGCGGAGAACACCGCCGCCGGCGTCGCCATCCTGCGCGAGGCCATCGGCGCGCGCTCGCTGGCCGAGTGGACCGAGCGCTTCGCCACCCTGGCCGGGCCCTGGGCGCCGGTGCAGGATTCGCAGCAGCTGCTCTCGGACGGCCAGATCCGGGCCAACGAGTACGTGCTGCCCGCGGGCGAGCTGCAGCTGGTCTCCAGCCCGGTGCAGTTCGACGTGGCCGCGCCGGAGCTGCGGCCGGGGCCGGAGTTCGCGGCCCAGACCGAGGAGGTCCTGCTCGAGCTCGGCTTCGACTGGGACCGCATCATCGCGCTGAAGACCGCGGGCGCGGTCTCCTGACGCCCGAGAGGAGTTGATCATGCCGCACGTCGCGTCGATGGGGACGTACCTGCCGTGCTGGGGGGATCGACACAACCGTGTCACGGGGGACGACGAGGACGCCGTGACGCTCGCCGTCGAGGCCGGGCGCGCCTTGCTCGCCGGCGGCGAGCCGGTCGAGCGGGTGGTGCTGGTCAGCCGCGAGCTGCCGCTGGTCGGCAGCAGCAATGCCGCGGTCCTGCTGGCCGGGCTCGGGCTCGACCCGGAGCTCGAGGTGATCGAGCGGCTCGGCGGCGCCCCCGCCACGCTGGACGCGCTCAGCTCGGCCCGCCCGCGCACCCTGGTGATCGGCGTCGACCTGGAACCCGCGGGCGCGGCGGCGGCCTGGCTCTCCGATCGGGACGGTGCGCAGGTGCGGACGACGGCGCGGGTCTCCCGCAGCCTGCCGGTGCGCACCCGCAACGCCACCGGCGTGCACGACTACGGCGACCCCCGGCTGCTGCGCGAGCGCGGCCTCGCCGCCTCGCTCTCCGCGGCCTGGCTGGACACCCCGGTCGCGGTGGCCGGGGTGGACCACAAGCAGGCCACCGCGCTCTGCCAGACCCCGCCGCCGCAGGTGCCGACGCTCGGCGCCTCCTCGGCGCTCTTCGCGCTCGCCACCATGGTGGAGTGGGACGCCGCCGGGCTGCTGGTCGGGGTGGAGCAGGCCAGCCTCTCCGGCATGACCGTGGTGCCGGGCCCGGTCGCGCTGCGCCGGGTGGAGCCGCCGGCCCGCCCGCCCTCCGACGGCACCTTCGAACCCGGCGCCGACCTGCCCATCTCGCTCGCCGCCTACGACCGCGCCTTCGAGGCCAAGGTGCGCTGGGAGGCGGGCAGCCACCCGGGCAGCGACCGGCTGGACTTCCCGCCGCGCTACCGGCTCGGCCCCGACGGCACGCTCGCCACCGACTACACCCTGGTCCCGCTGCCGCGCACCGGAACCGTGTACGCGGAGACCACCGTCCGCATGCCGGTGCCCGGGCTCAAGAGCCCGTACTCGCTGGTCATCGTGGAGCTCGACGGGGTCGGGGTGCGCGCGCTCGCCAAGGTCACCGGCGCTGACGCGGGCACCGCCGCCATCGGGGTGCGCGGCCGGATGGTGCTGCGCCGGGTCGCGGAGCGCTCCGGCGTGCCGGACTACGGGTACGCCTTCGAACCCGAAACGGAGAACTCATGAGAAGGGTCGCGGTCGTCGGCGCCGGCATGACGCCGTTCGCCGAGCACTACGCGCTCGGTATCCAGGATCTGCTGCCCATGGCCTTCGCCGAGTGCGCCGCCTCGGTGGACAAGGGCGTGCGGCTCGGCGATATCCAGGCCGCCTGGTTCGGAGCGCTGCGCACCACCGACGGCTTCCCGGCCGGGCTGCTCGCCGACGCGCTCGACGCCCCCGACCTGCCGGTCACGCACATCGAGAACTCCTGCGCCACCGGCAACGACGCGGTGCGCAACGCGCTCTACGCCATCGCCTCCGGCGCGGTGGACGTGGCGCTGGTTATCGGCGCGGACAAGCTGCGCGAGACCGCCGAGAAGGACATGCTGCGCGAGTGGGAGTCCATGACGCGGCACCGCTCCTGGGATTACCAGCTCGGGCTCTTCGCCCCCGCCGGGTTCGCGCTGCACGTCAACCGGTACCTGTACGAATCGCCCGCCACCCGCGAGCACCTCGCCATGGTCGCGGTGAAGAACCACCGGCACGGCGCCACGAACCCGAAGGCGCGGCTGCGCTTCGAGATCAGCGTGGAGCAGGCGCTGGCGGCGCCGATCGTCGCCGAGCCGTTCGGCGTCTACGACTGCGTGCCGCAGAGCGACGGTGCCGCCGCGCTCATCCTCGCCGCCGAGGACGTGGTCGACCGCTACACCGACAACCCCGTCTGGGTGCGCGGGGTCGGGCTCGGGCTGGACACCGTCATGCACCAGCACCGCGCCGATCTCACCACCTTCCAGGCCACGGTGCGCGCCGCGCGCCGCGCCTTCGACATGGCTGGGCTCGCGCCGTCGGACGTCGACGTCGCCGAGGTGCACGACTACTTCACCGGGATCGAGCTCATGAGCTACGAGGATCTCGGCTTCGCGGAGCGGTTCGAGGGGTACAAGCTGGTCGAGGCCGGGGTCACCGCGGTCGGCGGTTCTCTGCCGGTGAATCCGAGCGGTGGGTTGAAGTGCAAGGGGCACCCGCCGGGCGCAACCGGTGTCGCGCAGTGCGTCGAGCTCTTCGAGCAGCTGCGCGGGAGCGCCGTGAACCAGGTCGACGGGGCGCGCATCGGGCTGGCGCACAACCTCGGTGGTCCCACCGCGGTAGCCGCGGTGACGATCCTCGAGGGTCCGGGTCAGTAGCCGCGGTCACGATCCTCGAGGGGCCGGGGCGGTAGTCGCAGTGACGATCCCCGAGGGGTTGGGGCGGTGGTGGCGGTGACAATCCCCGAGGGGTCGGCCGTAGTCGTCGGCGCGATCCCCGAAGGCCGGGACGGTAGTCGGATGCGGCGGGCGCGAGCTTCGACCGGCGACGCTTCGTAAGCCACGGCACGCCCGTCGTCCGGCCTGGCCGGTCCTCCACCACGGCGCGTCGCCGAGCACGCCCGGCGGCGTCGGCCGGGCTGCGGCCCCGGCCGTAGGCCGGAAATACCCCCCACACGCGAGGAGCCCGGCACCGTCAGGTGCCGGGCTCCTCGCGGTCGATCAGAGTTCCTCCCAGACGGTGAGCCGCGTCCGCGCGGGATCACCGGCATCCGTCACCGCCATCCGCCCATCCTTGGCCCGCGCCCCGAGCTCCGCCAGCACGACGGCCGGATCACCCTCGAGGGTGAAGACCGAGAGGTACCGCCCCTCGTCCGGGCCACCGCGCACGAGCCGGTGCCGTTCGGCCGCGACCACCCCGGGGATGGCGAGCATCTCCGGGATGTGCACCTCGGTGTACCAGCGGTTGTACTCCTCGTCGCGCCCCTCCTTGGGCGTGGCGAACACCATCAGCCGAGCGGGCACCGCGTCACCCGGCCTGGGCGGCGTAGGCGGCGGCGTACGCGGCGCGCGAGGTGGTCGAGATGTCCACGTCGGTGGCGGTGGCGCGGAGCGCGCCCACGCTCGCCCGCTCACGCGGAATGTGCTGGAACGGATCCCAATCGAAGTGCCTGCAGGCATTCTCCCAGGTGATCTTGTTGATATCGGCGTCCGACGCCCCCGCCGCGTCCAGCTCCTCCAGCACGAACTCCGGAGCGTTCGGCCAGATGGAATCCGAGTGCGGGTAATCGCACTCCCAGGCGATATTGTCGATCCCGATGTCGTGCCGCGACTTCAGCGCGGTCCGATCGGTGACGTAGCAGGCCAGCACATGCTCCCGGAAGACCTCGCTCGGCATTTTGCCGCCGAAGTCCCGGCGCAGCCAGCGCTGGTTGGTGTAGTGCCGGTCGGAGCGGTCCAGGAAGAACGGGATCCAGCCGACGCCGCCCTCGGAGAGCGCCACCTTGAGCTTCGGGAACTTCCGGAAGGCGGGGCCCCAGAGCAGATCCTGCGCGGCGATGAGCGAGATGCTCGGCGCCAGCACCATGAGGTTGTCGATCGGGGCGTCCGGCGCCAGCCGCAGCACGCCGAAGCCCTGCCCGATGTGCAGGTTCATCACGGTCTCGTTGTCCTGCAGCGCGTGGAAGACCGGCGCCCAGTAGTCGATGTCGTGGTAGCTGGGCAGGCCGTCGATGTGCGGCAGCTCGGGCATGGTCACCGAGTGGCAGCCGCGGCTCGCCAGCCGCTCGATCTCGGCCACCGCCAGCTTCGGATCCCACATGGGCAGGATGCCGATCGGGATGAAGCGGCCCGGGTAGGCGCCGGCCCAGTCGTCGATGTGCCAGTTGTTGTAGGCCTCGATCATGGCGACGGTGATCTCGTCCTGGCCGCCGCGGCTCAGGTGGCCCGCGCTGAACCCGGTGAAGGTGGGGAAGCACATGGAGGCGAGCACGCCGTTGACGTCCATGTCGCGGATGCGGGCGTGCACGTCGTAGACGGCGGGGCGCATCTCGGCGTAGCCGGCCGGGTCCCGGCCCCACTCCTCGGCCGGCCAGGTGACCACCGCGTTCAGCCCCGCGACGCCGGTCGGGCGGTCGCGGTAGATCCACTGGTCGATGCCCTTCTCGTTGGGGACGACCTTCGGGGCGTACTCCGCCCACTTGCGCGGAACGTGGTTGTCGAACATGTCGAGCGGCTCGACCACATGGTCGTCGATGCTCACCAGAATCAGGTCGTCGGGTTTCACGGGACTCCTCGCTCTGTCGTGGACTGTGCCGAGATGGTCGATCTTCCCCTAGGAGAACGGCACTCTCACACCTGGCTCGAGGATACCGCAGGGAAAACGCCGGGTCGATGGTCCGGTGCTCGGGGAGGCCCTTGTTCTGCTGCGGAAGCAGGATTATCCTGTGTGGAGAATGTAATTCTCATGAGGAGGTCGGCATGACCGCACCGGCGACCGTCGTCTGGGAGCTCGCGCCGCGCTACCCCCGCTCCGGGCCGTATCGGCTGCCGCCGCCGGGCGCGCCGCGCGCGCTCGACACCGCCGAATGCCGCGGTCTGCTCGACGAATTCGCGCGGCTCGGGGTGGTCACCGTCGAGGTGGCGGGCGGGGAGCCCACCGGGCGCGCCGACTTCCCCGAGCTAGCCGGGTACGCGAGTGCGCGCGGGCTCGACCTCGCCTTCCACACCGACGGCACCGGGCTCACCCCCGCGCTGGCCAGGCAGCTCGCCGGCGACCACCGGCTCACCGCGCGGATCGCGCTGGCCGCGCCCACCGAGGCGGCCGACGATGCCGTGCGCGGGCCCGGCGCCTACCGGGCGAGTGTGCGGGCCATGGAGGTGCTCGCCTCCGCCGGGGGGTACGAGTTCGAGGTCGCGGTGCCGCTCACCCGGCACAGCGCCGAGCGGTTGGACGCGCTGCTCGCCGTCGCCGGGATCTTCGGCGCCCGGCTGCGCCTCACCGGCGATCGGCCGCGCGAAGCGGCGCCGGACGCGGCGCAGCGCCGGGCCGTCGCGGCCTGGGCCGCCGAGCACCGCGATCGGGTGCGCTTCGGCGTGCACCCCACCGGGGATCTCGCCGAGGACTGCGGCGCGGGCCGCGACATCTGCCTGGTCGACGCCGTCGGCGACGTCTACGCCTGCCCGGTCGCACGCGGGGTCCGCCCGCACGGAAACGTCCGCGAAGCAGGTGGTTTCGCCGCGGTGGCGCTCGGGCTGGCGCCCGCCGTCTGCCCGGCCGCCCCCGCCGTCGCCCGCCCGGCCTGACGGCTCGGGGGTGGGGGAGTGAGCGATTTCGACGCCGTGCAGGCGGTCGCGGAGGCCGTGGCGCGCGGCGCGGGACGGGAGGCCGCGGGGCCGGTGGCGTTCGGCGAACCCCGCCGGTACACGGCCGACCAGGTGGCGGAGGTCGCCGGCATTCCGTCCGACCGGGCGCGCCGGTTCCTGCGCGCCCTCGGCTACCCGGCGGTGGACGACGGCAAGCCCGATTTCGCCCCGTCGGATGTCCGCCTGCTGCGGCTGCTCACCGGCTACGTCGACGAGGGGATGGTCGACGAGGCCGAGGCGCTGCACCTGACCGGTGTGCTGGCCAGGGCCATCGCGCAGCTGGCCCGGTTGCAGGTGGAGATCGTGGCCGGGCAGATGCAGCGCGCCCCGGAGACCGTGGACACCGTCTCCGCGCTGGCCGAGCGGATGCCGGAGGTGCAGTGGCTGCTCGGCCAGCTCTGGCGGCGCCGCCTGGAGGACGCGCTGCATGTGCTGGATCCGGCGGCCGACCCGCCCGCGGGGCGGGACAGCGGGGTCGGGTTCGCCGATGTCGTCGGCTTCACCGAGCTCAGCCGGGATCGCCGGGCCGGTGACCTGGTCCGGGTGGTGGCGCGGTTCGAGCACCGCTCGATCGACGTGGTGGCCGCGGCGGGCGGCAGCGTGGTGAAGCTGCTCGGTGACGAGATCCTGTTCACCGCCGACACCCCCGCCGCGCTCGCCGAGATCGGCACCGGGCTGATCCGCGCCTTCGCCGCCGACCCGGATATCCCCGGGCTGCGCGTCGGCGCCGCCTGGGGTCCGGTCATCCGCCAGCTCGGCGATGTCTTCGGCACCACGGTGAACCTGGCCAGCCGCCTCACCGCGCTCGCCGAACCGGACACGGTCCTCGTCGACCCCGCCCTGGCCGAGGCGCTGGGGGAAACCCCCGAATTCCGGCTCACCGCAGGCGATCCCGCCGACATCCGCGGGATCGGCCTGCTCACGCCGGTGCGCTTGGAGCCGGCAACACCCGGCCGCTGACCCGAACGTGCTCCGTGCGGCGGGCCGCGCGCCGCTCATCGCGCGCCCGGCCCCGCACTCCATCAGCTCAGGTAGCGCACCAGATGCTGGGCGACGCAGGCCGGCTTCTCCGCCCCCTCGGCGGAGATCGTGACGGTCCGCGCCGCCTGCACCCCACCCGCCACCTCGGTCACCGCGGTGAGCGCGACCGTCCCGCGCACCCGGCTCCCCACCGTGACCGGACTGATGAACCGCACCCTGTCCAGCCCGTAGTTGATCGCCATCCGCGCCGACCGCACCCCCATGACCTGCTGGGAGATCGGCGCGAGCAGCGCGAGGGTGAGGAACCCGTGCGCGATGGTGCGCCCGTACGGCCCGGCGGCGGCCCGCTCGGCATCCACGTGGATCCACTGGTGGTCACCGGTCGCCTCGGCGAACCGGTCGATCCGCGCCTGGTCGATCTCGATCCAGTCGCTGCTACCGAGCTCGGTGCCGACGGCGGCGCGGAGCGCGTCGAAGTCCGGGAATTCGATCATGGGGGAAACCCTTCCAGGTCGGGGCGCGAGCACGGCGCCCGGCGCGTGGCCGTGCGGGCGGGCACCGTGCGCGCCCGAGCCGCGGCTGACCCGCCCCCGGCGCACAAGGGGGTGTTCGGAGGAACGCGCCGGGGACGGAACTCAGCGCAGCTGGTCCTTCATCACCTTGCCGGTGGCATTGAGCGGGAGCGCGTCGAGGAACCGCACCGAACGCGGCACCTTGAAGCCGGCCATCCGGTCCCGGCTCCAGCCGATCAGCGCCTCCTCGGTGAGCGGCGCCGATGTCACCACGTACGCCCGCCCGACCTGCCCGAGCCGCTCGTCCGGCACCCCGACCACGGCGGCCTGCGCCACCGCGGGGTGCTCCAGCAGGAACCCCTCGATCTCGGCCGGGTAGGCATTGAACCCGCCGACGATGAACATGTCCTTCTTCCGCCCGACGATCCGCAGCCGCCCCTCCGGGTCCAGCTCGCCGAGGTCACCGGTGTGCAGCCAGCCCTCCGGGTCGATCGCCGCGGCGGTGGCCTCGGGGTCGTCCAGGTACCCCTGCATGACGCTGTAGCCGCGCACCAGCACCTCGCCGTCCCCGGCGATCCGGATCTCGACCCCGTCGCACGGCTGCCCGACGGTGGTGGCGATCTGCTCGAAGGTGTCGCCGGGGCGCGATGCCGTCGCCGTGCCGGCCTCGGTGAGGCCGTACCCGGTCATGATCGACCGGAACGGCAGCTCCTCGCGTACCCGGCGGATGAGCTCCACCGGGATGTCGGCCGCGCCGGTAACGGCGGCCCGCAGCGAGGAGAGGTCGCGGGTGCCCTTCGCCGCGAGCAGCGAGTGGTAGAGCGTCGGCGGGCCGGGCAGCATGGTGACCCGCTCGCGCTCGACCAGGTCGAGCACGGTGTCCACGTCGAAGACCGGCACCGGCAGGATGGTGGCGCCGCGGATGAGCGCCGCCACCAGCCCGGCCTTGAGCCCGAAGGTGTGGAAGAACGGGTTGACGATCAGGTACCTGTCGCCCTCCCGCAGATCCGCCAGGTCGCACCACTCCGCGTAGAGCCGCAGCGTCTGCGCGTGGTTCATGAGCGCGCCCTTGGGGCGGCCGGTGGTGCCGGAGGTGAAGATGATGTCGGCGATATCGGTGCCCGCCACCGGGCGCTGGAACGGCTCGCCGCTGCCGAGGAACTCGGACTTCAGGTCGAGCACCGGCACGTCGGCGGTGTACTCGATGCCCTGGAAACCCTGCTGCACCAGCACCGCCTTGGCCCCGCTGCGCCGGATCACGTCCTGCGCCTCCGCGGCCTTGAACCGGGTGTTCACCGGGACGAGCACGCCGCCCGCGGCCTGCAGCCCGAAGGCGGCGACGATCCACTCGGCCGAGTTGGGCGCCCAGACCGCGGCCCGGTCGCCCTTCTCGATGCCGAAGGCGGCGAAGGCGCCCGCGGCGCGGCGCACCCGCTCCGCGAGCTCGGTGAAGCTCCACCGCAGCTCGCCGTCGACGACCGCCTCGGCGGAGCCGAAGCGGTCGGCGGCGGAGAGCACCATCTGCGGGATCGATTCCCACGTCATGAGATTGCTCAGACCTTGAGCAGCCGGGCCAGGTTGCCGCCCATGATGCCGGCCTGGTGCTCCAGCTTCATGTCCTTGATCTCGTGGATGTAGCGGGCCGGCTCGGCCAGCCCCTCCGGGTGCGGCCAGTCCGAACCGAAGAGCACGTGGTCGGCGCCCATCACGTCGGAGAGCCGGACCAGGTCCTCCTCCCAGAAGGGGGAGACGTAGAGGCTCTGCTTGATGGCCTCGATCGGGTTGCGGAAGCCGAACCCCTCCGGCGCCTTCTTGTACACGTCGGAGAGCTGCTGCAGCAGCGGCTCCAGCCACGCCGAGCCGTTCTCGATGACCGCGATCTTGAGGTCGGGGAAGCGGTTCAGCGCGCCGTGGCAGACCCAGGAGGCCACCGCGTCGGTGACCGGCCGCCACTGGTTGGTCATGGCGAAGGTATTGGTCTGGAAGGGCAGCATCTCCAGGCTGTTGCCCTCCCACTCGGCGTCGTAGCGCGAGTAGCCGCTGTCCGAGGAGTGCATGGTGACCAGCACGTCCAGCTCGACCACGCGCTTCCAGAACGGGTCGAACTCCGGCAGCGCGAACGAGCGCATGCCCTTGTAGCCGGGCACCGGCGCCGGGCGCACCAGGATGGCCTTGGCGCCGTGCTCGACCACGGCCCAGTTCAGCTCGGCGATGGCCCGCTCGACGATGGGCAGCGTGATGACCGGGACGGTGAAGATCCGGTCCGAGTGCACGAAGGCGCCGTCCTGGCCCCAGTCCTCCAGCATCCAGCGGTTCAGCGACTCGACCACCGCGTGGATCAGCTCCGGGTGGTGCCGCATCCGCTCCTCGATCAGGCTGGCCAGGGTCGGGAACATGAGCGCGCGCTGCAGCTGCAGGTCGTCCATGACCTTGAGCCGGGCGATCGGGTCGCGGAAGGCGTCGATCGCCTTCATGGACTTGCCGAAGATCTCCCGGCGGCTCTTGCCCTCGGGGTTCCCGTGCTTGAAGTACTCCTCCATGGCGCCGGGGCGGGCGACGACCTCGAAGGTCGGGTTCGGGATGTACTCGCTGATCTGGCCGAGCACCGCGATCTTGGTACGGCCGTTGATCTCGACGTACTGGATCGCGCCCTCGTACTGCTTCGGCAGATGCCGGGTCAGCGCATCCTTCGTCTCGTAGAGGTGATTGTCCGCGTCGAAGAGCTGATACGGCAGGTCGACCTTGCTCATGAAATCCTCCTTGTCGTCTGGTGAGAATGATATTCTCTTCAGGTGCGAGCCGCAACGTCCTCGACGGCGGCGAGGTCCCGGCGGACCACGTATTTCTGGATCTTGCCGCTCGGCGTCCGCGGGAAGTCCGCGACGATGTGCAGCTGCTCGGGCCACTTCTGCTTGGCCAGCCCGGCCGCCGCGAAGTGCGCGCGCAGCGCCCCCAGGTCGGGCGCGGGGTGCCCGGGCAGCAGCCGCAGCACCGCGGCCGCGCGCTCGCCGAGCCTGGGGTCCGGCACCGCCACCGCGATCGCCTCGGCCACCCCGGGCAGCGTCAGCAGCAGCTCCTCGACCTCGAGCGCGCTGATGTTCTCGCCGCCGCGAATGATGATGTCGGACTTGCGATCGGTGATGGTCAGGTAGCCGTCGGCGTCCAGCACGCCGATATCGCCGGTGTGGTACCAGCCCTCGGCGTCGAAGGCGGCCGCGGTGAGCTCCGGGTCGACGTAGCCGAGGCAGAGGTCGGGGCCGCGGCTGATGATCTCGCCGTCCGCGGCCAGCCGCAGCTCGACGCCGGGCAGCGGGTTCCCGTCGGTGTAGAGCCGCTTCTCCTCGGGCGCGCTGTGCAGCGAGCCGGTTATCGAGGGGTGCTCGGTGCTGCCGTAGGAGCGGTAGACGGTGATCCCGGCGCCCGCCAGCCGGGTGGTGATCGCGGCGGGCACGGCGGCGCCGCCGAGCCCGGCGTAGCGCATGGCGGGCAGGTGCGCGGGGGTGTGCTCGGGGTGGTCGAGCAGGCTGGTGACGTAGTACGGCACGCCGCCGCCGACGGTGACCCCGTGCTCGGTCATCAGGCCCAGGATGCGGCCGGGGTCCCAGACGTCGATGAGGTGGATCGGCTTGCGGTCCAGCACGGGGATGAGCAGCGCGTTGACCATGCCGATGAAGTGGCCGACCGGTGCGGCGGTGAGCTGGTCGCCGCGGTCGGCGGGGTACCAGGCGGCGAGCTGCCTGGTCTCGTGCACCAGGGTGTTGTGGCTGTGCACGACGCCCTTGGGGGCCCTGGTGGTGCCGGAGGTGAAGGCGATGAGCGCGGGGCCGTCCGGGTCGGTGCCGAGCACGCCGGGCATGGGTTCGGGGTCGAGCAGCGCGTCGAAGTCGCGGCCGACCACGCCGGTGATCGGGACCCCGGCGTAGGGCTCCGGCGGGAACTCCAGGCTGCCGAAGCGCTCCAGCGTGACGAAGACCTTCGGCCGGACCGTCTCCAGGATGTAGCCGAGCTCCCGGCGGCCGTAGAAGTGCACCACCGGCACCACGGTGGCGCCGAGCAGGGCCGAGGCCCAGAAGGTCGCGGCCGCCTCCATCCAGTTCGGCAGCTGGAAGGCGACCACGTCGCCCGGCCCGACCCCGCGCCTGCGCAACCCGGCAGCGAGCCGCCGCGCGACCTGCTCGACCTCGGCGAAGGTGCCCGCGTACGGCCGCTCCGCGGAGTGGATGCGGAACTCGGCCGCCGGTGCGGCGGCGAGTCCGCCGGCGAGCAGCTCGCCGAGCGTCTCGCCGGTCCACCACCCCTGCTCCCGGTAGTGGCCGGCCAGCTCGGGAGGAATCGTGCGCATGGGAGCCCCTTCTCGACCGCATAGCGTTCTCCCCAACAGAGAATCACATTTTCGAGCGGGAGAACAGGCGTGTGTCCTAGGGTGTGGTCGGTAGTTCGTTCCGGGTAGCGCGGCAGCCCCGCGTCCCCCAGTCCCGATGCCGCCGGTTACTCCGGAGCGATCGCCGTGTCGACTCTCGCGATCTCGGGATGGGAACCATGGCTACTCGATCCGCCGCTCCCGGCGTCCACTCCGTCACCCACTGGCGGGCGCATGCCCGCAGGCACCCGCTCCGGCACCGGCTGGCGGTGGTGGCCCCGGACGCCGCCGACGTCATCCGGCACGCCGGCGGCTGGCTCTTCGACCGCTCGGCGGCGGGCTGGGAGGTGACCGTGCTGGTCGCCGACTCCGCCGACGTGGCGCCGCTGCGGATCCTCGGTGCCACCGTGCTCGACCTGCGGCAGTCGATCAGCAGGCAGCCCACGCACGACATCTGGCCGATGGCGGTGGCCGTCTCCGCCGCGAGCTACCGCGCCGAGCCGCTGCTGCGCGACGGGCTGCACGACAGCCTGGACCGCGGCCTCACCGAGGTCGCGGTCTGGGGCGACGACCTGCCCGCCGAGCTGGCGGACCGGGTCGCGCCCTCGTATCACAGGGTGAGCGTCGCGGCCCTGGCCTTCAAGTCCTGCGCGCTGGCCGCCGCGGGCTGCGCGGGCGAGCCGGTGCTGCCCACCGAGGTCTTCGGCACCGGCGAGCTGCTGCCGCCGCGATACCGGGAGGGAATGCGGGACCTGCTGCCCGCGTAGCGGGGTCAGCCCGCGGCTTCGGTGCTGCCCGCCCTGGCCCGCTCCAGCTCCGCGATCTCCCGCTCGACCAGGTCGAAGGCCTCGCTGTGGCCGCCGGACATGCCGAGCGCGCGCTCCAGCACCACCACCCGGGAGACGCTCGTCATGAGCACCGCCATCGCGGCGGGCGGGAAGCGCTCGGTGTCGAGGCCGTACTCGTCGAGAATGCGGGCCAGCGCGGTGGTCTGGATGGTGCGGAAGCGCTCGGCGTACTCCGCGACCGCCGCCCTGATGGCCGGGCGGTGATTCGACAATCCGACGAACTCCATCGTGAAACGGACCGCCGCGGGATCGGTGCTGAATTCCCAGAGCGCGCGCAGCGGGGCCTGCGATTTCATCATGTCGTTCTGCAGTTCGAGCCCCTCGTCCGCGCGCCGCCGGAAAATCTCCAGGAGGAGGTCGTCCATCGAACGGAAGTAATAATGCACGAGCTGCGGTTTGAGCCCGGCGCGCTCGGCGACGCGGCGTGAGGTCACCGCGGCCCAGCCCTCTTCGAGCAGCAGCTGCTCGGCGGCCTCCAGCAGAACGCCGCGATTCTTGGCGTCGGGGGCGCCGATGCGGCGGGGCGATGGCATGCGCCTGCCTCCTTCCGGAGTCCTGGTCGTGGGATCAATTCGTATCGTAGTAGCGGACCGCTGTCACTATTGACGCCCGTTCGAGAACCATGCTATGCATGTGCACAGCATCTGTTTCGGAGGGACGGCTCTGCGATTCCTTACGGGTTGACGGGGAAATTCCCGTCGCCCCTCTTTCGCATTTTCCGACGTATCGATGTGAAACGCCCGTGGTGCGAGGAGAATGAAATTCTCTGATTCGTGCATTCCACTCTTGACGACGCTGAGAGATAGCGCCCACAATGGGAACAGTTGGTTCTCCTGGAGCGCCACACGAGATTCTCAGCGACACTTCCGCCGCCGACCCGAAGGTTTCATCAATGACGATCAGCCGTGGTTCCGTTGGCGGTGAACTCCCGGCCGCGAAGCCCGCCACCCGGGAGATCACCGACTGGGGCCGCGGCTACCTGAAGCGGCACCCCATCGCCGCGCTGGAGACCGTCGGCGGGCAGTTCGTGCTCGGCGTCCGGGCCATCCAGTACCTGGTCACCGATATCGCGACCGGCCGCTTCGCCTTCGCCGAGTTCGTCCGGCAGTCGGCCTTCATGGCCTCGGCGGCGGCGCTGCCCACCATCTTCGTCTCGCTGCCGATCGGTGTGACGCTCTCCATCCAGTTCGGGCTGCTGGCCGGGCAGGTCGGCGCGACCTCGCTGGCCGGCGCGGCCAGCGGGCTCGCGGTGATCCGGCAGGGCGCGCCCATGGTGGCGGCGCTGCTCATGGCCTCGGCCGTCGGCTCGGCCATCTGCGCCGATCTGGGCAGCCGCAAGATCAGGGACGAGCTGGACGCCATGGAGGTCATGGGGGTCTCGGTGGTGCGGCGGCTGGTGGTGCCGCGGGTTGCGGCGGCGGTGCTGGTCGGGGTCTCGCTCACCGGGGTCGTCTGCTTCGTCGGCTTCCTGGCCGGGTACCTGTTCAACGTCTTCGTGCAGGGCGGCGCCCCCGGCAGCTTCGTGGCCACCTTCGCCTCCTTCGCCACCGTCGGCGACCTCTGGCTCACGCTGGTGAAGGCGGTGGTCTACGGCGCCATCGTCGCGGTGGTGGCCTGCGAGAAGGGGCTCGGCACCAAGGGCGGCCCCGCGGGCGTCGCCAACTCGGTGAACTCGACCGTGGTCTCCTCGATCCTGCTGCTCATGGTGGTGAATGTCGTGTTCACGCAGATGTTCATGATCCTGTTCCCGCGGTCGGGGCTGTGATGGCCGCGCCGTACCGCCCGCTCGGCACCCGCACCCTGGTCCGCACCTCGCGCCAGCTCGGCACCTCGTTCATGCGGCTCGGCCACATGATCACCTTCCTGGTCCGCGCGCTCGGCTCGATCCCGGTGATGCTGCGGCACTACCGCGGCGAGTTCCTGCGCATCCTCTCCGACATCACCTGGGGCAACGGCTCGATCGTCGTCGGCGGCGGCACCGCGGGGGTGATCATCGTGCTCGGCGCGGCCGGTGGCGCCATCGTCGGGCTGGAGGGGTACAACGCGCTGCACCTGCTCGGCATGGAGCCGACCATCGGGCTCATCGCCTCGACCGCCTCCACCAGGGAGCTGGCGCCGATCATGGCCTCGCTGGCCTTCGCCGCGCAGGCGGGCTGCCGCTTCACCGCGCAGCTCGGCGCCATGGGGATCGCCGAGGAGATCGAGGCCATGGAGTCCATGGGCATCCGCGCGATGCCGTACCTGGTGAGCACCAGGCTGCTCGCCTCGATCGTGGCCATGATCCCGCTCTACGTCATCTGCCTCGCGGTCAACTACATCGCGGTGGAGCTGGTGGTCGGGCTCTCCGGCGGGCTCTCGCGCGGCACCTACCAGCACTACTTCCAGCTCGTGCTGAACGGCCCCGACATCGTCTACTCGCTGCTCAAGGCCATTGTGTTCGTGATCATCACGACCACCGTGCAGTGCTACTACGGCTTCTACGCCGCGGGCGGGCCGCAGGGCGTCGGCATCGCGGCGGGCCGCGCCATGCGCGCCGCCATCTCGCTGATGATCATCGTCAACCTGCTACTCACGGTCGCGCTGTGGGGCATCGGCGCCAGCGCCCGGCTCGGAGGCTGAGCCCATGTCGGTGCTGTTCGAGAAGGACGGGCGCGGGCCGTCGGGCACCGCGCTGCTGCTGCGCGGGCTGGTGCTGGTGCTGGCCACCGCGCTGGTGGTGACGCTGCTGCTGCTCAAATCCACCGGCCGCTTCGACGAGAAGCTCGAGGTGACGGCGGTGCTGGCGCAGCTCGGCGACGGGCTGCCCACCCGCTCGGACGTGAAGTTCCGCGGCATGCTGGTCGGCATCGTCGCCGGCGTCACCCCGGCCACCGGCGGCGCGGGGAACAGGGTGCTGCTGCAACTCGACCCCGTTGCCGCGCAGGCTATTCCGCGCACGGTGACGGCGAGGGTGGTGCCGAGCAACGTCTTCGCGGTCTCCTCGGTGCAGCTGGTCGACAACGGGCCGGGCCCGGCGCTGAGCGCGGCGACCGAGATCCGCCAGGACACCAGCCTCTCCACCGTGCAGCTGCAGACCGCGCTGACCAAGCTGCGCGAGATCATCGCCAGCACCGCCAGGATCGGCACCGGCAATACCGTCGGCGTGCTGGCCGCGGTGGCCCGCGCGACCGACCGCCGCGGCGCCGACCTGGTGGCGGCCGGCGCCCAGCTGGAGCGGATCACCACCGAGTTCGACGCGCTGCTCACCCCGGACGGCGGCCCGCCCACGCTCGGCATGGTGGCCGACGCGGTGCGCGGGCTGAACGCCTCCGCCCCCGACCTCCTCGACGCCCTGCACCACGCGGTGCTGCCCATGCGCACGCTGGCCGAGCAGGACGCGCAGCTGGCCGGGTTGCTCGGCGCGGGCAACACCACCTTCGGCACGCTCGCCGGTTCGCTGGACCGGCAGACCGATCAGCTCGTCGACGTCACGGAGAAGATGGGGCCGGTGATCGACGTCTTCGCCGAGGGCTCCCCGGCCTTCGGCCCGATCGTGGTCCGCATCAAGCGCCTCTCGGAGCTCTGGTTCTCCGAGTTCTGGAATGCCGGCAGCCCGCGCGGGCGCGGCAAGTTCCAGTTCCGCTTCACCCCGCACACCCCCTACACCAGGGCCGACTGCCCGCGCTACGGCGAGCTCGCGGCGCCGAGCTGTAGCACCGCCCCCGGCGACATCCCGATCGAGCCGGTGCCCGCCGCGCTCGACCCGGCCAACCAGCCCGCCGCGCCCGAGCTGCCCCCGGAGATCAGGGACCTGATCGAGCGGGCACTCGAAGGCAACCCGACCGGCGCCGAATCACTGCTGGCGCCGCTGGTGGCCGACGGCCCGTTCCCGGCCGGGGGCGAACGATGAGCTACCGCCGCCCGCTGATCGGGGTCAGCCTCTTCGTCGCCGTCGCGGTGGCGCTCATCTGGGTCACCTTCGTCACCCTGGATCGCGGGATCAACGGCGACACCGAGGACTACTCGGCGGTCTTCACCGACGTCAGCGGGTTGCGGGTCGGCGACGACGTGCGGATGGCCGGGGTCAGGGTGGGCCGGGTGGACGGCATCGAGCTGGACGGCGTGCGCGCCAGGGTGCGGTTCCGGGTGGAGAACGACCAGACGCTCTACGGCAATACCAAGGCCGCCATCACGTACCAGAACGTCATCGGGCAGCGCTACCTCGGGCTCGCGCTCGCCGACTTCGGCGACGGCTCGGCGCTGGCGCCCGGCGCGGAGATCCCGGTCGAGCACACCGAGCCCTCCTTCGATATCTCCGGGCTGCTCAACGGCTTCGAGCCGCTCTTCGGCGGGCTGGACCCGGCGCAGGTCGACAATGTGACCGGCGCGCTGATCAAGGCGCTGCAGGGCGACCGCACCTCGCTGGTGCTGCTGGTGGAGCAGGTCTCCGGGCTGGCCGAGTCGCTGGCCGGGCCGGACCAGGTGCTCGGCGCGGTGATCGGCAACCTGAACAAGGTCGTCGGCAACCTGGCGCTGCAAACCGGCCAGGTCGGCACGCTGATCGGGCAGTCGCGGGCCATCGTGGACGGGCTGGCCAGGCACCGCGACGAGCTGCTCGGCGCGCTGGACCAGGCCGCGATCACCACCGGCGGGCTCGCCGACACCATGGACGGCATCCAGCCGGAGCTGGAGTCCATGCTGAATCGGGAGCCCGGCTTCACCCGGCACTTCGCCGAGAACAAGGAGAACTTCGCCTACCTCGGCTTCAACCTGCCCGGGTTGCTCAAGGGGCTGGCCAGGGTGAGCCAGGAGGGGCCGTACCTGAACACCTACCTGTGCAACTTCGGCGTCACCATCCTGCCCGCGCTCTCCTCGCTGGTGCCGACCGTGGTCGACCTGGCGACGCCCGGCGGTCAAGCCAAGTACTCCCCGATCTGCAGGAATGGCGGATGAGCAGGACACAGTGGAAGCCGCTGGAGGAGCACCGGCGCGGCGTGCTCGGGGTGATCGCGGTCGCGGTGCTGCTCGCGGTGCTGGCCGCCGCGGTGGGCTGGAGCCGGATCGGCATCGGGACCACCCGCTACGAGGCGGAGTTCGCGCAGGCGGCCGGGATCAGCACCGGTGATCAGGTGACCCTGGCCGGGGTGCCGGTCGGCACCGTCGACGCCACCGAGCTGGCGGGGGACCGGGTGCTGGTGACGCTCGCGATCGACTCCGGGGTGCCGCTCGGCACCGGCACCGGCGCCGCCATCAAGCTCACCACGCTGCTCGGCGCCCGCTACATCGAGCTGCGGCCCGCGGGCGACGGCGCGCTGCCCGGCCACCGGATTCCGCTGGAGCGCACCGAGGTCCCCTACGACCTGCAGACCGCGCTGGACAATGCCACCGTCACCTTCGACAGCATCGACGCCGGGCAGATCGGCACCTCGCTGAACACCCTCGCCGCCCAGCTCCAGGGCGTGCCGGCGGTGCTGCCCGCGATGCTCTCGAACATCCGCGCGCTCGCCACCATCATCGGCGACCGCCGCACCGAGCTGAGCGCGCTGCTCGCCGCGAGCCAGCAGCTCACCGGCGTCGTCACCGACCAGCAGGCGAACCTCGCCGCCATCATGACCCAGGGCCGCGACCTGCTCACCGAGATCGTGGCCCGCCGGGACGCGGTGCTGCGGCTCATGGACGCCACCCGCAGGCTGGCCGACCAGGTGCGCACCCTGGTGGTGCGCGACCGCCCCGCCGTCGACACCCTGATCGCCGGGCTGGACGAGCTGCTCGGCAGCCTGGCGCGCAACGACGCGCTGCTCCGCAACACCCTGGAGATCCTGCCGATCCCCATCCGCAATTTCGCCAATGCCTCCGGCACCGCCAACGAGGTCGACTTCACCGCACCGGCCGGGCCGCTCATCGACTCCTGGATGTGCGCGCTCGGCGGCCGCGCCGAGGGCGCCGGGCTCGCCCCCTACCACGAGGACTGCCAGTGAGAGCGAAGCGAGTCCTGGTCCGGGCGGGCGTGGTGCTGGCGATCGGCGCGCTGGCCGGCTGCGCGGGCAGCGCCGTCGTCCCGGACGACACCATCGCGGTGACCGCGCAGTTCGACAACGGCGCCGGGCTGTATCCCGGCAATGCCGTGGCGGTGCTCGGCATGCCGGTGGGCACGGTGACCTCGGTCGAGCCGCGCGGCACGCACGTCGAGGTGACGATGGAGCTGGACGGCGATGTCGACATCCCGGCCGATGCCCGCGCCGTCACGCTCTCCACCTCGGTGCTCACCGACCGGCACGTCGAGTTCACCCCCGCCTACCGGGGCGGGCCGAGGCTGGCCGACGGCGCCCGGCTCGGCCCCGAGCGCACCCGCACCCCGGTGGAGTTCGACCGGCTGCTCGGCGCCGCCGAGCGGATGGCGGGCGAGTTGCAGGGCGAGCAGCCGGGGGACGGCCCGGTCGCCCGGTTGCTCAGCGTCTCCGCCGCCATCTCCACCGAGAGCGGCCCCGAGCTGCGGCAGACCCTGGACCAGCTCGCCACCGCGCTGCGGCTCGGCGCGGACGGCGGTGAGCAGACCCGCGACACCCTGACGAAGCTGGTCGACCAGCTCTCCCAGCTGCTCCGCGCCGCGGCCGCCAACGAGGACACCATCCGCCAGTTCGGCACCGCCACCGGGCAACTCGGCGATGTGGTGGCCGATCTGAATATCGGCACCGGCAGCACCGGCGCGCAGATCACCGACATCATGCGGCAGACCGACGCGCTGCTCACCGAGAACGCGGGCGTACTGCAATCCACCCTCGCCAACGGCGCCACGGTGACCAAGGCGCTCGCCGACTACCGGAACGAGCTCGGCGAGTTCATCGACGTCACCCCGCTGCTGCTGAACAACGCCTACAACGCGGTCGACTTCCAGTACCGCGGCGTGCGCGTGCACGCCCTGCTGGACAAGGTGTTCTTCGACGGGCAGCTGGTCAAGGAGGTCTGCAATATCCTCGGGCTGCGCCAATTGGGCTGCGCCACCGGAACATTGCAGGACTTCGGCCCCGACTTCGGGATCACCGACATGCTCGACGCCATGTCCAGGATGCCGCGATGAGCGCCGGGCGGGCCGCCCGCGCCGCCGCGCTCGCGATGGCGGCGCTGGCCACGAGCACCGGCTGCGCGGTCGGGCTCGGTGACCTGCCGCTGCCCGCGCCGGGCTCCGGTGGCGACAACTACACCGTGCGCGCGAGCTTCGCGAACGCGCTGAACCTGCCCGCCAAGGCGAAGGTGCGGCTCTCCGGCGCGGATGTGGGCGAGGTCTCCGCCATGGCGGTGCGCGACTACACCGCCGTGGTCACCCTGACCATCCAGCGGGGGGTGCGGCTGCCGCTCGGCACCAGGGCCGAGCTGCGCACCGCCACCCCGCTCGGCGACGTCTTCGTCTCGCTCACCCCGCCCGCCGAGGCCACCACCGCCACCCCGGCGCTGGCCGACGGCGACAGCATCGCGCTGGACCACACCTCCGCCGCCACCACCATCGAGGAGCTGCTCACCACCGCCTCGCTGCTGGTGAACGGCGGCGCCATCCGCAACCTCACCACCATCGTGAACGGCCTCGGCAACGCGGTCGGCGAGCGCGGCGACCGGATGGCCGAGCTCATCGACCGCTCCACCCGGGTGGTGCAGGCGCTCTCCGCCCGCTCCGACGACATCCGCACCACGCTCGCCGAGGTGGACCAGCTGGCCCGCCGGATCGACGAGCAGCAGGGCACCGTGAACGATGTCATCGCGGCCGCGGGCCCGGCGCTGGACACCCTGCGCGCCAACTCCGACCAGGCACTCACCCTGGTCGACGAGGTGGAGCGGATCACCGCGCAGATCGGCCGCTTCCCCGGGGTGAACGGCGAGCAGACCACCGGCATGGTCGCCGACATCAACACCATCGCCGCGCAGCTGAACTCGGCCGCCACCAACCCGGACGCCAGCGTGGCGGCGATGAACGCGCTGCTCGGCCCGGTCATGGCGGTCACCGTGAGCACCTCGGCCAGCACCGACGCGGACTGGCAGGATCTCGCCATCGGCGCGCTGCCCGACGTCAACCACCCGGGCGACCCGGAGAGCAGGCTGCCGGACCAGCGGGACTGGCAGAACTTCATCGGCACCCTCACCTACACCCTGCTGAAACTGCAGGGCCGGATCACCGGGGGTGCGCGGTGAGCGCGCTGGAGCGGCCGGCCCGGCTGCTGGTCGGTACCGTCGGCGCGGTGCGGGCGCGGCGCTCCGCGGTCTCCGCGGTGGCGCTGGCGCTGACCCTGGTCGTCGGGGTCGGGTACCTGGTGTTCGGCTCGCTCGGGGTGAACCCGGCGGCGGAGACCATGCGGGTCCGGGTGCATCTGGCCGACTCCGGCGGGCTGCTCGCCGGGCAGAACGTCACGCTGCGGGGGGTGCCGATCGGCACGGTCGAGTCGGTGCGGCTCACCGGGGACGGGCTGGTCGCCACCGCGGTGATCGACGCGGCGAGCGCGGTGCCCGCCGACGGCGCGGTGCGGGTGGCGAGCCTCTCGCTGGCGGGGGAGCAGTACCTGGACTTCCGGCCGGAGCACGACGGCGGGCCCTACCTCGCCGACGGCGCGGAGATCGCCGTCGAGCGCACCAGCACCCCGACCCCGCTCTGGAAGACGCTCTCGCAGCTCGACTCCACGCTGGCGCAGGTGGATCCGGCGCGGCTGGCGGCCGTGGTGGACGAGCTCGGGGTCGGGCCGGAGGGGCCGGAGAAACTGGCCGACCTGCTCGACAGCGGGATCTTCCTCGCCTCGACCCTGGATTCGGTGCTGCCGCAGACGGTCTCGCTCATCCGGGACAGCAGGCAGGTGCTCGGCACCGTCAGCGACCTCGCGCCCGGGCTCGGCGATTTCGCCGCCGACGCCAACGCGGTGCTGAGCGGGGCCGAGGCCAAGTCCGGCGGGTACGTCGAGCTGCTCGGCGCCGCCCCTGGCACGCTGCGCGCGCTGGACGCGCTGCTGGCGCAGAACTCGCCGAACGCCGCCGCGCTGGTCGGCAACCTCGGCGTGGTCGCCGACACCACCGGGCCGCGGGTGCCCGCCTTCCGGGAGTTCTTCTTCCCGACCGAGCGGGCCGGCTCGACGCTGGACGCCATCGCCGTCGCCTTCCACGACGGCGGCGTCTGGGGGCTGGTCAACCTCTATCCGCGCTACGCCTGCGACTACGACCTGCCGCGCCGCCCGCCCTCGCTGCCCGACTTCCCCGAGCCCTACCTCTACACCTACTGCCAGGACAACGACCCCTCGGTGCTGATCCGCGGCGCCCGCAACGCCCCGCGCCCGCCCGGCACCGAGATTCCCGGCGCCCCGCCGCCCGGCGAGCCGGCCGACCGCCAGGCCACCCCCACCCCCATCGGCCCGCTCTCGCTCCCGCTCACCTTCGCGGGCCCCCCGCTCCCACCCCCGCCCCCGGCCCCGCAACGCTGAGAGGAACCACCATGAGTGACACCGACACCGCCGTTGACGCCCGGCCGGAGGGCGAGGTCGAAAGTCCTGCCGCCGACGTTTCGCAGCCGTCGGCTGCCGCCGAGAAGCCCGCCGATCCCTCCGGCGGCAAACCGGTCGAGAATGCCACCGAAGGTGGCGGCGAGAGTCGCGGCGAGCAATGGCTGCGCATCGCGCGCAAAGCGGCCCTGCCGGTCACGGCGCTGATCGCGATCGCCGCGATCACGGCGGCCATCGTCTTCGGCGTCCAGCTGCGCGACGAGCGCGATGTCGACGCGGCCGCCGCCGCCGCGCTGGAGGCGGCGAAGACCTACGCCGTCACGCTGACCAGCGTCGACTCCAACAACCTGGACGCCGGCTTCACGGCGGTACTCGACGGCTCCACCGGCGAGTTCCGCGACATGTACACGCGCTCGAGCGGCCAGCTCCGCCAGCTCCTCCTGGAGAACAAGGCGACCGGCAAGGGCACGGTCCTGGACGCCGCGGTCAAGTCGGCGACCGAGACCGAGGTCGACGTCCTGCTCTTCATCGACCAGACCGTCACCAACGCCGCCTCCGCGGACCCGAGGGTCGACCGCAGCAGGGTCGAGATGACCATGCAGCTGGTCGACGGCCGCTGGCTCGCCAGCCGCGTCTACCTGCCCTGACGCACCCCGCCCGGCGAGCCGGGAAATCTCTCGCGCTTAAGCGAGAACGAAATTCTCCACCTGAGATATCATTGTTTCCGAGGAGCTACCCATGACCGACTTCGACACCGTCGACTACTTCACCGATCCGAGCCTGGTGCCGGATCCGCACCCCTACTTCGACCACCTGCGCGCCCAGTGCCCGGTCAAGCAGGAGCCGACGTTCGGCGTCTACGCCGTCACCGGGTACGAGGAGGCCACCGAGGTCCTGCGCGACACCGAGCAGCTCTTCTCCTCGGCCATCGCCGTCGGCGGCCCGTTCCCGCCGCTGCCGTTCCAGATCGAGGGCGAGGACATCACCGAGCTGATCGAGCAGCACCGCTCGCAGCTCCCGATGTTCGAGCACATGGTCACCATGGACCCGCCGCAGCACACCTACGCCCGCTCGGTGCTGAACCGGCTGCTCACCCCGGCCCGCCTCAAGGAGAACGAGGCGTTCATGTGGCGGCTGGCCGACCAGCAGCTGGACGAGTTCCTCTCCGAGGGGAAGTCCGAGTTCCTGGCCGAGTACGCCAAGCCGTTCTCGCTGCTGGTCGTCGCCGACATGCTCGGCGTGCCGGAGGAGGACCACCAGCAGTTCCGGGTGGTGCTCGGCGCCGAGCGCCCCGGCTCCCAGGTGGGCTCGCTGAAGAGCGAGATCGTCGCCTCGAACCCGCTGGAGTGGCTGGACGACAAGTTCGTGCAGTACATCACGGACCGCAGGGAGAACCCGCGCGACGACGTCCTCACCTCGCTGGCCCAGGCCAAGTACCCGGACGGCTCCACCCCCGAGGTGATCGACGTCGTGCGCTCGGCCACCTTCCTCTTCGCCGCCGGCCAGGAGACCACCGCCAAGCTGCTGAGCGCCGCCATGCGGGTGCTCGGCGACCACCCCGAGGTGCAGCAGGCGCTGCGCGACGACCGCAGCCTGATCCCGAACTTCATCGAGGAGACGCTGCGCATGGACTCCCCGGTGAAATCCGGGTTCCGGCTGGCCAAGCGCGCCACCCAGATCGGCGAGGTGGAGATCCCGGTCGGCTCGACCGTCATGTTCTGCCCCGGCGCCGCCAACCGCGACCCGCGCCGCTTCGAGAACCCGCACGAGTTCCGGCTGGACCGCAAGAACTTCCGCGAGCACATGGCCTTCGGCCGCGGCGTGCACTCCTGCCCCGGCGGCCCGCTGGCGCGGGTCGAGGGCCGGGTCTCGATCGAGCGGATCCTGGATCGGATGCTCGACATCAGGATCGACGAGGAGCGCCACGGCCCGGCCGGCGAGCGCCGCTACGACTACGAGCCCACCTTCATCCTGCGTGGCTTGAGCAACCTGCATATCACCTTCACCCCCAACCCCTGAACGACACAACGGAGAGAGGTTCACGATGACCGGACGGGTCGACGGCAAGGTCGCCTTCATCACCGGCGCGGCGCGCGGCCAGGGTCGCAGCCACGCGGTCCGGCTGGCCCAGGAGGGCGCCGACATCATCGCGCTCGATGTCTGCAAGCAGCTGGACAACGTGCCGTTCCCCATGCCCACCCCGGAGGATCTCGCGGAGACCGCCGACCTGGTGAAGGCGCAGGGCAGGCGGGTGGTCACCATCGAGGCGGACGTCCGCGACTTCGAGGCGGTCAAGGCCGGGCTGGACAGCGGCGTCGAGCAGCTGGGCAAACTGGACATCATCATCGCCAACGCGGGGCTCGCCAACGAGGGCGGCGCGCTGGTGGAGATGCGGGAAGACTTCTGGGAAGACATGATCGGGGTCAACCTGACCGGTGTCTGGAAGAGCGTGAAGGCCGGCATCCCGCACCTGCAGGCGAACGGCAGCGGCTCCATCGTGCTGACCAGCTCGGTGGGCGGGCTCAAGGCGTACCCGAACGTGGGGCACTACGTCGCCGCCAAGCACGGCGTGGTCGGGCTCATGCGCACCTTCGCGGTGGAGCTTGGGCACCAGAACATCCGCTGCAACTCGGTGCACCCGACGCACGTCAGCACCGACATGCTGCTCAACGAGGGCACCTTCAAGCTGTTCCGCCCGGACCTGGAGAACCCGGGCCCGGACGACATGAAGCCGATCTGCCAGATGTTCCACACCCTGCCCACCCCGTGGGTGGACGCGGAGGACGTCAGCAACGCGGTGCTCTACCTGGTCTCGGACGAGGCGCGGTTCATCACCGGCGTCCCGCTGCCGGTCGACGCGGGCTCGATGCTGAAGTAGCCCAGTGGAGTACGGGGTGTGCCCGCCGCGGGGCGCACCCCGGTGAACTCCGCGCTACTCTCGGATCGAGAGTCTCTCCATCCCGGAGAGATCGGCGGAAGGACACGACCATGCCCGCGGCGAAGGACACCCGATCGGACACGGCCCGCGCCCTGCGCGACGCGCTGCGCGCCCAGGCCACCAGGACGGTGGTGTTCCACTCCGCCGTCGCGGCCCGGCTCGGCATCACCGTCACCGACCTGAGCGCGCTGAACATGCTGAGCATGGCCGGCCCGCTCACCCCGGGCCAGCTCGCCGACCGCCTCGGCATCACCAGGGGCGGTGCCGTCACCACCGTCATCGACCGGCTGGAGAAAGCCGGGTACGTGCGGCGCAGCCGGGACTCCGAGGACCGCCGCCGGGTGCGGGTGGAGTTGGTCGCGGTCCGCGCCGACGTCGCCGTCGCCCCGCTCTTCGGTGCCATCGGCCAGAGCCTCCCGGACGACGAGGAAACCCTGACCACCCTGCTGGCCTTCGTCGAGACGCTGAACGGGGCCCTGGAGCGCGGCACCGAGCGCGCCGCCGCCGACCGCGGCTGAACCACTCAGCCCCGCCTGGCTTTCGGCGCCGCGAAATGGTAACTCTTGAATATGAGAATCTAGTTCTCATCGAGAGGTACGGCGAGGAGGCAGGCCGAGATGCTGTTCGAGTTCGACTCCGACCAGCGGCTGTTGCGCGAGACGGTGCGTGACGTCGCGGCGAAGGAGTGCCCGCCCGCGCTCATCAGGGACATCGTCGACCGGGGGGCCGATCCCGCCCCGCTCTGGGAGACCTACGTCGGCCTCGGCTGGACCGAGCTGACCGAGCCGGGCGAGACGGTGGAGCTCGGCATCCTCTTCGAGGAGCTGGGCCGGGCCACCGACCCCACCCCGTTCCTCGCCACCATGTCGCAGTTCGCGCCGCTGGTGCCCGGCATCGGCAAGCTGGACCGCCCCGGCGCCGCCGTCTACGACGGTGTGACCGCAGCGCCGGACGGCACCGGCTGGCGGCTCACCGGCACCGCGCACCACGTCCTCGACGGCGACCGGGCCGAGCGGCTCGCGGTGGTCACCGGCGCCGGCGTCTTCGTGGTTCCGGCCGAGGCGGTGAGTGCCCGCCGCACCTCGGTCTTCGACCCGGTGCTGCATCTGGCCGAGGTCACCTTCGACGGGGTCCGGCTCACCGACGCCGACCGCAGCACCGCGGATGTCCCGCGGGCCAGGCAGCACGCGCTCACCGGGCTCGCGCTGCACACCGTCGGCGCCTGCCGCCGCATCCTGGACCTGGTGCTGGAGCACGTGCGCACGCGCAAGCAGTTCGACACCGTCATCGGGTCGTTCCAGGCGGTGCAGCACAAGGCCGCCGACATGCACATCGCCATCGAGCGGGCGAAGGCGCTCGGCTTCTTCGCCGCGCTCTGCCTGGCCGAGGACGACCCGCGGCGCGGGCTCGCGGCGTCGATGGCGAAGGCGGCGGCGGGGGAGTGCCAGTCGGTGGTGTTCCGGCACGGCGTCCAGCTCTTCGGCGCCATGGGCTTCACCTGGGAGAACGATCTGCAATTCGCGCTCAAGCGGGCCAAGACCGGCGAGCTGCTGCTCGGCGGCGCGGCCGAGCACCGGGCGCACGTGGCCGAGGAGTACCGTGCAACTCTCGTTTGATCCCGAGGTCGAGGCGTTCCGCGCCGAGTTCGTGGAGTTCCTGAGCAAGAACCAGCCGAGCGCGGCCGAGGCCACCGAGCGCTCCAAATCCAGTGCGCACGTGCCGGAGTGGGCGCGGCGCTGGCAGCGGCTGCTCTTCGACAGCGGCTGGCTGCTGCCCGCCAACCCGCCCGAGTTCGGCGGGCGCAACGCCTCCGTGTTGCAGCAGTACGTGCACCTGGAGGAGCTCTCCAAGCGGCGGATCTACCACTCGTTCAATCCGCAGGGCGTCGGCATCATCGCGGCCTCGCTGCTCTCCTTCGGCACCGAGGAGCAGAAGCGGGAGTGGGCGGTGCCGATCCTGCGCGCGGAGATCACCGCCGCGCTCGGCATGAGCGAGCCCGGCGCCGGCTCGGACCTGGCGGGGTTGCGCACCAGGGCCGTCCGCGACGGCGACCACTACGTGGTGGACGGGCAGAAGGTCTGGACCTCCGGCGCGCACGACGCCGACGTCCTGCTCACCTTCGTCCGCACCGACCCCGCCGCGCCCAAGCACAAGGGCATCAGCGTGCTGCTGATCCCCACCGACGCCCCCGGCGTCACCCGCCGCCCCTTCCCCTCGGCCTGCGAGCCCGACGACCTGGACTTCAACGAGGTCTACTTCGAGGGCGTCCGGGTGCCGGTCGCCAACCGGGTCGGCCCGGAGAACGGCGGCTGGACGGTGGCCAACGGCTCGCTCGGCCACGAGCGCACCCTGCTCTGGCTCGGCTACGCCGACCGCATGCAGGACCTGCTCGCCGACTTCCGCCCGCAGACCGTCTTCGACCGCGACGCCTACGCCGGGCTGGTCATGGACAGCTACGCGCTGCGGCTGCTCGGCTCGGCCGCGCTGGCCAGGGAGGCCCGCGACGAGCAGGACGTCCCCGCGCTCTCGGTGCTCAAGGTGCTCGGCTCGGAGGCGGTGCAGACCGCCACCGAGCACGCGCTCACCGCGGTCGGCACCGGCGCCCTCGCCTCCCCGGCGATCAGCTCGCCACCGAGCCCGCTGAACCTGGAGAACTTCTGGTGCGGCTGGTTCGAGCGCTACCTGCGCAGCTTCGCCGGCACCATCGCGGGCGGCACCTCGGAGATCCAGCGCAATATCATCGCGCAGCGGGTGCTCGGGTTGCCCCGCGCCTGAATCGCGCACACGCGGCGCGGACCCGGATGCCGGGTCCGCGCCGCTGTCGTCAGCGCTTGCCCTCGTACCCGGCGGTGGGGTCGGGGGAGATGCCGAAGGTGTTGAAGGCCAGCGCCAGCGTGGTGTAGCAGCCGACGGTGAAGACGAAGTCCATGCGCTGGCGGTCGTCGAAGCGCGCGCCGAGCGCGTCCCAGGTCTGCGCGGAGAGCACCGACTTGTCGTCCAGTTCGTCGACGGCCTCGAGCAGCAGCCGGTCGAAGGGGTCGGGGGCCTCGCCGGTGCGCCCGGCCGCCGCCACCTCGGCATCGGTGAGCCCGACCTCCTTGCCCATGGCGACGTGGTGCAGCCACTCGTAGGTGCACTCGCGCCGGTGCGCCACCCGCAGGATGATCAGCTCGCGCTCCCGCGGCTCGATCGTGGAGTTGAAGAGCAGGTGCACATTGAAGCCGAGGAAGGCCCGGGTCAGGTCCGGATGCCGGACCAGCACCGAGAGCGCGTTCCCCGCGCCCTCGGGGTTGCGGCGTTCCCTCGGCAGCATGCGGGAGAGGGCCTTGTCGACCTCCTCGTTCCACTGATCGCCCGGAAGGGGGGTCAGAGCCATGACGGTCTCCTGTCGGATTCGAGGATCGGCAACGGATTGTGCCGATTCCGCATATGGGTTCTCCCAAAGTGAGAATATACTTTCCACAAAAGAGAGCGACGCGCAGAACGGACGATCATGGCTGCTCACACCTCCGATTCCGCTACGGGCCGGCGGGCCCACTCCCGCAAGCACCTGCTGCGCTACCGCCTCGCGGTGGTCGCGCCGACCGCCGCCGACGTGGTGCGGTACGCGGGTGGCTGGCTGTGCGACCGCACCATGGCGGGCTGGGAGGTGACCGTCGTGCTGGCCGACACCGCCGACGCGCGGCCGCTGGAGATCCTCGGCGCCACCGTGCTGGATCTGGAGACCTCGCTGGACAGCACCGTGCACGACACCTGGCCGCACGCGGTCGCGGTGGCGCCGGAGCTCTTCGACGCCGACCCGCGGGTGCGCCGGGGCGTGCTGGACTGCCTGGACAACGGGCTGATCGAGGTCGCGGTCTGGGGCGAGGAGCTCCCGGCCGAGCTGGATGCCCGGCTCGGCACGGTGCATCACCGGCTCAGCGTCGCGGCGCGCGCCTTCAAGGGCTGCGCGCTGGCGGCGGCGGGGCTGCGGGGTGCCGATATCGAGTACTCCGAGGTCTTCCGCAGCGGGGAGCTGCTGCTCACCGGCGCGTGGGGCGGCACCGACCTGGTGCCGGTGGGCTGAGCCGTCAGGACGCGAGCTTGGCGCCGGTTACCGTGGTGCGCGGCTCGCCCTGCCAGCCGCAGGGCAGCCCGCAGCTCGGGCGCACGACCACCTCGGTGCTTCCACTCGCCATGTCGCGCTCGATCGCGGCGGCCTGCGCCGGATAGCCGCACTCCGGGCACTTCTCGAAGAAGTCGAGCACGTCGCGCACGCGCATCCGGATCGGCCGGTCCAGCGGTGCGGGCTGCCGCACCGGCCGCGGGCGCAGGGGCCGGACGTCGCCGCTGCGCGGGGCGCCGCGCCGATCGGCGGCGGGGTCCGGCAGCCGGCCGCTGCCGATCGAGAGGGGCATCCGGATCATGCTATGAGAATAGCATTCTCAATTTCGGTAAGGCGAGTTTTTGTCACGGTCCGCCGAGCTCGGCGACGATCGGCGGCAGGTCACCCGTGGTGCGGATGCCGGGCGGCGCTGCCCGCAGGTAGGCGACGGCGTTCACCGCGCGATTGGCGGCGTAGCGCGGCGAGATCGCCGCCAGCCGCTCCGGCCGCACCGGGTAGCGCAGCGAGAGCTCGACCGGGGTCTCGCCCTCCACGGCGACGTGCCAGCCGGTCTCCCGCACCGGCCAGGCCGGGGCGAGCTCGGCGGTGCAGTACCAGGTGGAGCGGTACTCGAGCAGGTCGCGGCCGCCCGCGACGCCGGTGACGGTGATGCGCTGCGCCGCGACGGTTCCGGCCGGGATCACGGTGCCGGCCAGCGCGGTGTCGCGTGCGGCGCGGGCGTGCTCGCCGCGCACCGCGACGGTGTCCAGCGGCAGCCGCAGCGCCTCGGCGAGCAGCCGCAGCGAGGGGGCGTGCAGCCGGCGCGCGTGCGCCAGCCGCTCCGGCTCGAACTCCCGCGCCGCCCCGCCGAACCCCATGGCCTCCAGCACCAGCCGGTCGGCGCCGTGCGTGGCCAGCCGCACGCTCTCCTCGATGGCGATCCGGCTCACCCGGCGCTGCAGCGAGCTGAGCGCCACCGGCAGCGTCTCGGTGACGAAGCCGGGCGCGACCCCGGTGCTCAGCACCGAGGCGCCGCCGAACCAGCAGGCCGCCTCGATCCGGGCGCAGACCTCGGGATCCATGCTCTCCGGGTGCCGCAGCTCGCCGTGCGTGGTGACCACGTCGATCCCGGCCACCAGCAGCGCGCACACCTCGTCCGGGTCGAAGAGCCGCGGCATGTAGAGCACGCAGTCCGGGGCGAGCGCGAGGAGCTCGGCGATCTCGGTGGTCGCGGTGATGCCGGTGGGCCGCCCCGCGCCGCAGAGCTCGGCCGCGTCCAGCCCCGCCTTGGCCCGGTCGTGCACCAGCACGCCGCAGAGCGCGAGGTGCGGGTGCTCGAGCACGGCGCGCAGCGCGTGCGCGCCGACATTGCCGGTGGCCCACTGCGCCACCCGGTGGGTGACGGCCGGGGTTGGCAGGAGCGGTTCGGTGGCCATGGTGGTTCCGTTCGATCGGGTGGCGCGGGTCAGGGCCGGAAGCGGAGCAGCCCCTCCTGCGCGAAGGAGGCGACCATCGCGCCGTCGCCGGTGAAGACGTCGCCGCGGCCGTAGCAGCGGCCGTGCGCCACCAGCGGGCTGTGGTGCCGCAGCAGCAGCCAGTCGTCGGCGCGCAGCGCGCGGTGGAACCAGAGCGAGTGCGTGATCGGCGCCGAGGTGAAGTCGGTGCCGTTGCCCGCCTGGCTCACCCCGCCGAGCGGGCGCAGCGCGGTGCCGATCGGGAAGAGGTCGGTGGCGTAGGCGGCCAGCGCCGGGTGCAGCTCCGGCGGCGCGGCGGGGGTGCGCATCCAGACGTCGTAGTCGGGCTGGGCGGCGCCGGGGTCGTCGAGGTCCGCGGTGGCCCTGGTCTCCCACGGCAGCAGCGGCATGGCGATCCGGTGGCCGGGGCCGGGGAGTTCCGGGAGTTCGGGGGCGGTCTGGTGGGCCGGGCCGTCCTCGGGCAGGTGCAGCGAGACCATGGCGGTGGCGACCACGTCGCGCTTCTGCCTGGCGGTCACGGTGAGCGCGGCGAAGGAGCGGCCCTCCTGCTGGCGCTGCACGATGTAGTAGACCGGGGCGTCGCCCTTGCCCTCGTGCGCGAAGAGCGTGTGCAGCGACTTCACCGCCTTGGCCGGGCAGGCGAGCTGGGCCGCGCGCACGATCTGCGCGAGCACCTGGCCGCCGTAGAGCCAGCCGTGGTCGAGCGGCAGGCTCGGGCCCTCGTAGACGGTCAGGGTCTCGCGGCGCCTGCCGCGGTCACCGGGTGGCGTGGTCGGCCGCTGACGCAGGTCGAGGCACTCGAGCAGATCTCCCCACAGGTCAGGCATACTAAATTGTAAACGAACTACCAGCCTGGGAGAATGTAATTCTCCGAGTCAGACCGGGTCGAAGGCGGCGATGCGCCAGCTGTCGGCGACCCGGTCCAGGGTCACCCGCACGCTGCTGGCGGCCAGCGCCGGGTCCGGCTTCTCCGCGCTGGTGGTGCTCTGGTTGATGAAGACCAGCACCACGGCCTGGTCCCGGCGCAGCTCGGAGACGGCCGCGCGGACCACGGTCGCGCTGGTGCGCACCGACTTCTCGCGGGCCGCCGGCGCGACCACCTGCGCGGTGAACTGGCTGTAGTAGTCCAGGAAGTCGCCGGTGAGGTGCTCCTCGGCGGCGGCGAAATCGCGGTCGAGGGTGTCCGGGGCGTAGGAGAGCAGCGCGACGGTGCCCTCGGTGGCGGCGGCGACGGCCCGCTCCTTGGCGGCTCGGTCGGTGCCCTCGTCCGGGCGGTTCGCGGCGTAGAGCGTGGCCGCGGTGGCGATCGAGGCGATCACCAGGATCGCGAGCAGGATGGTCCCGGCGTGGGCGCGCAGGCGGGCGCTCACGGGACGAACTCCACCTTGGACATGCGCATCGAGTCTCCTTCGCGCTGCACCGTGACGCTGAGCCGCCAGGCGCGCGGCTCCTGCTGCGCGCCGCCGGAATTGGTGACCTTCGAGGTGGCGGCGACCAGGACCACGGCGGAGTCGTCGGTCATGGACTCCACCGCGACCGCGTTCACCGTGCCCTCGGTGGCGACCTGGGACTGCTCGATCACCGAGGTGAAGTCGGTGGAGCGGTTCTGGAAGTCGTCCCGGAACGGGCCGGTCGAGTTGTCCAGGACGCGCTGCACATCCGCCGCGGCGTGCGTGAAGTCCAGCGTGGTCAACGCGATCACGCCCTGCTTCGCCGCCGCCGCGAACTCGGCCTCGCCGCGCTCCCGCGCCGCGGCCTCGCGGTGCTGGAACCCCAGGAAGCCCGAGGTGGCCAGTGCCGCGGCGATGACCAGCACCGCCGCCGCCCGCAGCGCCGTCCGGCGCGGGTTCGCCGCGAGCGCCGCGCGCCAGCGCCGCACCCGTCCCGCGGACTCCTCGGCCGGGCGCCCCTCGTCCGCGCCCTCCTTCGCGGACGCCGCGCCGCCGGACTCGTCCGCCGCATCCTCGGAAGCCACGTCACCGTCACCCACCGCCGCCGCAGGCTTGGTCGCCACCGTTGTGGTCGCTTGTGTGTCCGCTGCGGTGACGCCCACGCCGTCGGTGCCCGCGGATCCGCTCCGCTCGCGCGTGGCGCCATTCGTCCCGCCCTCGGCGCTCACCGAACGTTCGCCGCCCGCCCGGCGGCGCAACCGCGCGGCCTCGGCGCGCGCCCGCGCGGCCTCCGCCCGCGCCTCCGCGGCATCGGCCTCCGCCTCCGCCACCTCCGCGGCGAGCAGCAGATCGTCCGCGACCGCGATGTCGCGTCCGGTAACCGGACTCATGCGCCCACCTCCGTTCGTCTCGGATTCGGATGAGAATGACGTTATCACGTGAGTACAGACCTATTTCCGCGATTCCGGATCGAGCGCGGTGAATATGTTATTCTCGCTGACGAGAATGGCTGTATCACGATGCGGAGAGGTGCGGGGATGAGCGTTTCGCTGCTGCTGGACATGGCGGCATCGAGCAACCCGGACCGCCAGGCCCTGGTCTGCGACGAGGTGCGCTGGAGCGTCACCGACCTGCACACCGCGGTCCAGGGCGGCTCGGGGGTGATCGCGGGCTCCGGGGCGCGCAGCGTCGGCTACGTCGGCACCGGCGGCCACCTGCTGCCGCTGCTGATCTTCGCCGCGGCGGGCGCGGTGGTGCCCTTCACCCCGCTGAACTACCGCCTGGGCGCCGACGGGCTCGGCGCGCTGATCGCCCGCCTGGACACCCCGCTGCTGATCGCCGACGACGAGTACCACGACGTCGTCACCCGGGTCGCCGGCCCGGGCGTCACCGTGCTCCGCTCCGCCGAGTTCCTCGAGCGGGCGGCGGCCGCCGACCCGGTCACCGACTTCCCCGACCCCGAGCAGGTCGCGGTCGTCCTCTTCACCTCCGGCACCACCTCGACGCCCAAGGCGGTCGAGCTCTCGCACAACAACCTGGTCAGTTACATCACCGGCACCGTCGACTTCGGCTCCGCCGACCCCGACGACGCCGCGCTGGTCTGCGTCCCGCCGTACCACATCGCCGGGGTCGGCGCCGCGCTCTCCAACCTGTACGCGGGCCGCAAGGTCGTGTACCTGCGCAACTTCGACGCCGCCCGCTGGATCGACCTGGCCGCGGGCGAGCAGGTCACCTCCGCCACCGTGGTCCCGACCATGCTGGCCAGGATCGTCGCCGAGCTGGAGCGCACCGGCACCGAGCTGCCCGCGCTGCGCACCCTCGCCTACGGCGGCTCCAAGGTGGCGCTCCCGCTGCTGCGCACCGCGCTGAAGCTGCTGCCCGAGGTCGGCTTCGTCAATGCGTACGGCCTCACCGAGACCAGCTCCACCATCGCCGTGCTCGGCCCGGACGAGCACCGCGCCGCGCTCGCCTCCGACGACCCCGCGGTGGTGCGCAGGCTCGGCTCGGTCGGCACCCCGGTGCCGGGGATCGAACTCCAGATCAGGGATGAGAACGGCACGGTCCTGCCACCCGGCGAGACCGGCGAGCTGTACGTGCGCGGCGCCCAGGTCTCCGGGAAGTACACCGGCATCGGCTCGGTGCTCGACGCCGAGGGCTGGTTCCCGACCAGGGACGTCGCCACCCTCGACGCCGACGGCTACCTCTTCCTCGGCGGCCGCTCGGACGACACCATCATCCGCGGCGGCGAGAACATCGCACCGGCCGAGATCGAGGACGTGCTGGTCGAGCACGCCCAGGTGCGCGAGGTCGCGGTGATCGGCGTGGAGGACGTGCAGTGGGGGCAGATCATCGTCGCCGTCGTCGTCCCCGCCGACGGCGCCGCGCCGGACCCCGAGGAGCTGCGCGCCTTCGTGCGCACCGAGCTGCGCGGCTCGCGCACCCCGGACCGGGTGGTCTTCCGCGATTCCCTGCCCGCCACCCCGACCGGCAAGGTGCTGCGCCGCGACCTGGTCACCGAGTACGGGCCGGAGCAGGCGGCGGACGCCGTCACCACGTAGAGAGGACGACAATGGTCAAGAACGGAACCCGACTGCGCAGCCAGGTCTGCGACACCGAGGTCATCGTGGTGCGCGCCGCGGAGAGCCTGGACGACCTGCGCGCCGGCGGCGTCCCCATGGTCCCGCTCGGCGGCGACGCGGCGCCCGGCGGCACGCTGGAGCCCGCGTTCGCCGACGGCAACCTGATGGGCAAGCGCTACGTCGACGAATCCGGCGCGGAAGTGCTCGTCACCAAGGCGGGAGCGGGCACACTCAGCGTGGGCGCCACACCGCTGGCGCTCAAAGAGGCGAAGCCGCTCCCCGCGAGCGACTGAGGGAAGGAAGGGTCCGCCGTGACCGAAGCGAAGATGCTCGTGTTCTCCAATGCCGTGGAAGGCCAGGACGACGCGTTCAACGAGTGGTACGACACCACCCACCTGGCCGACGTGGTGAAGGTGCCCGGCATCAGCGCGGGCCAGCGCTACGACCTGGTGCCCGGCGCGCTGCCCGGGCGGGCCGCCGCCGCGCCCGCGCACCGCTACCTCGCGGTCTACGACCTCACGGCGGAGCCCGCCGAGGTGGTCGCGGAGTTCACCAAGCGGGCCGGGTCCGGGGAGATCCCGCTCAGCCCCACGCTGGATGTCGCGAGCCTCAGTGTCGCCGTCTGGAAGCCGCGCGGCGAGGCCGTCACCGGCTGATCGCGAACTCCGAAGGGCCGCCCGCACTCTCCGTGCGGGCGGCCCTTCGGGTTCGCGGAGCGGGCGCGTCAGGAGCGCTGCCGGAAGAGCGCTTCCTGGGCGTACGACGCCACCAGGTCACCACCCTCGGTGATCACGTCCCCGCGGCCGAAGATCCGCCCACCGGCCAGGATCGGCGAGTGCTGCCGCAGCACCTGCCAGGTATCGCTGCGCACCGGCCGGTGGAACCACAGCGTGTGCGAGGTGACCGCGGACAGGAACTGCGTTCCGTTGCCCACGTGGCTGATGCCCTCCTCGGGGCGCAGCGCGGTGCCGATCAGGGTGAGGTCGGTGGCGTAGGCGATGAGCGGCGCGCCCAGCTCCGGCTCGACCTCGGGTGTGCGCAGCCACAGCTCGTAGGCGGGCGGCCCGGCCTCGGTGCCGTCCAGGTCGTCGACGGCCCTGGTCTCCCAGGGGATGAGCCCGAACTCCCTGCGATGCTCCGGCCCCGGTAGCCCGCCGACCCCGGGCAGGCTCTGCCGCTCGGTGCCCTCCTCGGGGGCGTGCAGCGAGACCACCGCGCTCGCCACCACCTGCTCACCCTGCCGCGCGGTGACCGCGGCGGTGGCGAAGGAGCGCCCCTCGTGCTGGGGCTGCACCTCGTACCGGATCGGCGTGTCCGACTTCCCCTCCCGCGGGAAGACGGTGTGCAGCGACTTCACCGACTTCTCCGGGAACGCCAGCCCGGCCGCCACCAGCAGCTGGCCCAGGATCTGGCCGCCGAAGACCCGGTGGTACTCCAGCGTCTGGTTCGGTCCCTCGTACGCGGCGGTATCGACCGGTTTCAGGTCGAAGGTGGCCAGCAGGTCGTTCCACATGTCGGGCATACACGGATTGTAAGGCACCCTCTACCAGATCGAGAGTGTCATTCTCGCTCAGCTCACCGTGATCCCATGCGCGCAGAAGTTCCAGACCTCCTCGGCGGTGATCGGCCGCACCTCGCCCTCGGTGCTGCCCGGCTGCGAGATGAACATGACGGTGTGCAGCGTCATCGCCGCCATCCGGCGCGGGGGCAGGTCGGCGCGGAGCCGCGACGTTTCGCTCGCCTCGGTCATGAGCTCGGTGAACATGGCGAAGAGCGCCGCGTGCGCGCTGCGCACCTCGGCCGGGTGCGAGCTGAGCAGCTGCGGCGCGAACTCGGTGAAGAGCGGGCGCCGCGCGTCCGGGTCCGGGCGGCAGAGCTGGAAGAGCAGTTCGACCGCGGTGCGCAGCTTGGCCAGCGGGTCGGCGTGGCTCGCGGTGGCGGCGCGGATCTGCTCGGCGGTCTTGCCGAGCGCGTCCTCGTAGAGCGCGAGCAGCAGCTCGTGTTTGCCGTCGAACTGCAGGTAGAAGCTGCGCAGCGACTGCTGCGAGCGGTCGACCACCTCCTGCACCGTGAAGTCGGTGCTTCCCTTCTCGGTGATGATCGCCTGCGCGGCGTCGAGGAAGCGCTGGACCCGCTGGCCCGCCCGCTGGGTCGCGGTGCGCAGCGAGCGCTCGACCGCGCGCTGCTTCCACGCGGGTTGCTCCTCGCTGCTCACGGGCCCGCCAAGGGGATGGGACGTGACGGAAGCGGCATGGTCCAGCTCCGTTCAGCTCTGGCCGTTTTGGAGAATCCACACTACCGTATTTGAAGAACATAATTCTCATGCGTTATCGACGGAAGTGAGGGCGATCCGCGTGTTGCTCGAGTTCGACTCCGATCAGCGCTTCTGGCAGCAGACCGTGCGCGAAGCCGTCGGCAGGCACTGCCCGCCCGCGCTGGTCCGCGACGTGGTGGATCGGGGCGCCGACCCCGGCGCGCTCTGGAAGCTCTACGTCGAGCAGGGCTGGACCGCGCTGACCGATCCCGCCGACGCCGTCGAACTCACCATCGTGCTCGAGGAGCTCGGCCGCGCCACCGACCCCACCCCCTACCTGGCGACCATGACCCAGTACGCCCCGCTCGCCGGTGCCGCCGAGCCCGCCGTCGCCGGCGCCGCGCTCTTCGACGGGGTCGCCGCGCACCGCGACGGCGCCGGCTGGCGGCTGGACGGCACCGCGCAGGTGCTCGACGGCGACCGCGCCGAGCGGCTCGCGGTGGCCACCGGCGCCGGGGTCTTCGTGCTGCCCGCCGCGGCGGTGAGCGCGCGCCGCATCGCGGTCTTCGACCCCGTGCTGCACGTCGCGCAGGTCACCCTGGACGGCGTGCGCGTGGCCGAATCCGACCGGGTGGCAACCGATGTGGCGCGCGCGAAGGCCGCCGCGCTCACCGGGCTCGCCGCCACCGGCGTCGGCGCCTGCGCCCGGGTGCTTGAGCTGGTGGTCGCGCACGTGCGCGAGCGCAAGCAGTTCGGCGCGCCGATCGGCTCGTTCCAGGCGGTGCAGCACAAGGCCGCCGACATGCACATCGCGGTGCAGCGGGCCCGCGCGCTCACCTACTGGGCCGCGCTCACCGCCTCCGCCGCCGACCCGCGCGCGCCGCTGGCCGCCGTCATGGCCAAGGCGGCCGCGGGCGAATGCCAGGCCCTGGTCTTCCGCAACGGCCTGCAGCTGTTCGGTGCCATGGGCTTCACCTGGGAGAACGACGTCCAGTTCGCGCTCAAGCGGGCCAAGGCCGTCGATCTGCTGCTCGGCGGTGCCGACGAGCACCGCGCCACCATCGCGAGGGAGTACCGTGCAGCTGTCGTTTGACGCGGAGGTCGAGGAGTTCCGTGCCGAGTTCGTCCGGTTCCTGGACGAGCACCTGCCCGCCGACGCCGCCGCGGGCGCGCGCCCCGGCTCCACCGGCGACATCCCCGAGTGGGCGCGCGCCTGGCAGCGGGTGCTCTTCGAGCACGGCTGGCTGGTGCCGGGCAACCCGCCCGGCTACGGCGGGCGCGGCGCCGGAATCCTGCAGCAGTACGTGCACCGGGAGGAGCTGGCGCGGCGCGGCATCTACGAGAACTTCAACCCGCAGGGGTCCGGGATCATCGCCGCCTCGCTGCTCACCTTCGGGACCGAGGAGCAGAAGCAGCGCTGGGCCGTCCCCATCCTGCGCGGCGACCTGACCGCCGCGCTCGGCATGAGCGAGCCCGGCGCCGGCTCCGACCTGGCCGGGCTGCGCACCCGGGCCGTGCGCGACGGTGACGTGTACGTGGTCGACGGGCAGAAGGTGTGGACCTCCGGCGCGCACGACGCCGACGTGCTGCTGACCTTCGTCCGCACCGACCCCGAGGCACCCAAGCACCGGGGGATCTCCGCGCTGATCATTCCGACCGACACGCCCGGGGTGGAGCGCAGGCCCTTCGCCTCCGTCTGCGACCCCGGCGACCTGGACTTCAACGAGGTCTTCTTCGCGGGGGTCCGGGTGCCCGCCGAGAACCTGCTCGGGCCGGAGAACCAGGGGTGGCGGGTCGCCAACGGGTCGCTCGGCCACGAGCGGAACCTGCTGTGGACCAGCTTCGCCGTCCGGCTGGACGGGCTGCTCGCCGACTTCCACCCGGTGGGCCCGGTGCAGGAGGACCGGTACGCCACATTGGCTCTGGACGCTCAAGCGCTGCGCCTGCTCGGCTCGGGGGCACTGGCGAAAGCGGCTGCCGGGGAGGATGATCCGGCCGAGATGTCGGTGCTGAAGTTGCTCGGCTCCGAGGCGGTGCAGCGGGCTTCCGAGCATGCGCTCGCCGCCGCCGGTGGTTCGGCGCTGCGGCATCCGGATGTGACCGCCGGGCACAGTCCGTTCAATGTGGACGAGAGTGCGCCGGGGTGGTTCGAGCGGTTCGTGCGGAGTTTCGCGGGGACTATCGCCGGGGGGACGTCGGAGATTCAGCGGACGATTATCGCCGAGCGGATTCTGGGGTTGCCGCGGGGGTGAGTCAGGGGTTTTCGGTGGCCCTGTGGATGTCGAGGTGGGCGTCGGCGTGTTCGAGCGGCGGGTGGTACGTCGAGACCGGAGTCCCCGGTGCCTGCCCCACCGGACTACCGGGGTCGAGGCGGTCGGCCTCGGTGAGCCAGCCCGATGCGATGCGCTGGACGTCGTCGTGGTGCAGCGACGATCCGGGGGGCGGTGCGATGACGGTACCGGCGAATTTCGGTACCGTGCGCAGCGCAGAGCCGAGATGGCGCAGGCAGCGGCCCTCGCCCCGCTTGTCGGCGAGTGCGCGATATCCGGTCCACGCGGTGCGCCACGCGCGCAGGGCGGCATCGGTGTCGCCGCGCATCCACTGCACGATGCCGAGAATCTCGGTGGCGTGCACGCGGCCGCCGGGGTCGCGGCCGTTCTCGGTGCGGGCGAGGGCGAGCTCGAGGCGGTCCCCCGCGGCGTCCGGCCGGCGGCGGCGGAGCTCCACCACCGCGAGGTTGATCAGGACGCAGACCTCGGCGTGCAGGTCCGCGCGGGGCAGTAGCCGCCAGACTGTCCCGAGTCGGCGAGCGATCTCGTTCGGGTTGCCCCCGTTGCCGAAGTCGTGCAGGGCCAGGCCGTGCCCCTTGCGCGCGGCGACCGAGGTGGACCAGGCCAGCGGACGGTGGTGCTCCCGCACCTCGGCGGCGGGGTCCGTGCGCAGCTCCAGCAGGGCTTTCTGCAGTGGGAACGCCGCCGAGAGCTCGATCAGCGGTCTGCGCAGGTCGTCGCTCCGGGAATCGTAGCCGTAGTACACATCGAGGGCATCGACGATGCGGATCAGCTCCGGGACTACCGCGCTGGGCAGCGCGCCGCTCAGGGGCGTGCGGGTGCACTCGGTGACCAGCGTGCGCAGCTCGGATTCGGCGCCACCGAACCAGTCCCGGGCGGTCGCCACGAAGGCGGGGTGCCCGAGCGCGACGGCCCATGCGTCGGCGCGGTCGGCGTGCTCGTGCACCAGCGCGTACAGCGCAGCCATCCACGCCGGTTTCCCGAGCACCTCATCGTTCGCCGAAGCTGTCCGCTGCACCGTGGGGTAGTAGTGGTCACCGAATACCGCCAGGACCTGGTCGTCCAGCAACTGGTGGCAGAGCTCGGAGGCGGTTTCGAAGCCGGGTGCCGGCGTATCGTCCTCACGGAGCGAGTGCGCGACGTCGGTGAGCGCCGCCGCCACCGTGAGCAGCATCGCGCTGTCGTACCGGTCCACTGGAAGCAGCTGGAGGATCGCGGTCTCGGTGGGGTTCAGTGCCGTAGCGATCGGCGGTGCGAGAGCTCCGGGGGAGGAGGGAAGGCCGGCCACCGCGCCTTCCGGCTTGTCGAGCGAGTCGAGCAGTGCGCGGGTCCGCGCGAGCCGATCGCCGTCCCGCCGCCGCGAGTTCCACCGGTACCAGGCGAACAGCACCCCACCGACGACCAGGAGGATCCAGAACACGCGCAGCGTGCTCGCCAGCGCCTCGACCACCTCGGTCTCGCCGAAGGAGTCGACCACCAGGGTCCGCCCGAACTCCAGCGTGAGCGCGGTGGCGACCACCGGGGTGGTGCCGACCGCGATCCGCCACAGCGTCGAGCGCGGTTCTCCGCTTCGGCGCGCAGCGGGAGACGGATCCGGTTGTGGCGCGACGGGTTCCGCGCTCACCGCACCGCACCCCCGGTCAACCCGGGCACCAGCCAGCGCCGCCAGGTCAGCACCAGGACGAGCACCGGCACCACCGCGGAGAGCAGCGAACCGGCCGCCAACCGGGCCGAGTTCTCCTCGAACTGCCGCGCCTCACCCCAGAGCAGCAGCGACCACGGACTCCCGCCCGCCCCACCGAGCAGGAAGCCGATGGTGAAGTCGTTCCACACCTGCACCGACTGCAGCACCGCGACGGCGCCGAGCGCGGGCCACGCGGTCTCCAGCAGCCGGCGCACGGCGGTCGCCGGGGTGGAGAGGCCGTGCAGGGCGGCGGCGCCGTCCGGGGCGGAGAGCAGCGCGGCGCGCAGGACGAGCACGGCGATGGGGATGCCCGCGGCGGCGTGCACGAGGATGAGCGGGGTTCGGGTGCCCGCGAGCCCCCCGTGCTCGACGGCCCAGACGATCGGGCCGAGGTAGGTCTGCACCGGCAGTACGGCGAGCACGACCAGGCCGGACACCGTTACCCGCGTGCGCGGCGCGGCGGGGTCGGCGGCGGCGAGCCGGAGGGCGGCGGGGACGGCGGCGGTCACCACGAGCAGCGTGCTCGCCAGCGCCACCCAGCCGGTGCTGCCGAGCGAGCCGAGCAGGGCGCGGTCCCGGAGCAGCCCGGTCACCGCGTCGAGCTGGAAACCGTACGGCCCCCAGAACATCGCGACGACGAGCACCAGGATCGGGAGCGCGGCGACCAGGAACACCGCGGTCGCGAGGAGCGTGCGCCGCACCCCGGGGCGCGCGCGGATCCAGGGGATGCGCGGCGGAATAGGAGCGGGGCGTCCACCGCCGGTCTCGTTCTGGAAGATCCAGGCGCCCACCCCGACCAGGGCGGCGAGCGGCACGGCGTACACAGCCTCCGGCCCGAAGCCGGAGTCCGGGTCGCTCGCCAGCCGCCACCAGAACACCGTCGCGCCCTGGTTCCACTCCTGCAGGGGCCACGGCACGCCGATGAGCACGGCGTCGAACATGCGCGCCGCGGCGACACCGATTCCGGTGGCCAGGACGAGGAGCACCGGCCGCAGCTCGCGCAGCCTGCGCCGGTGCCGCTGCCACCGCGCGGCCGCGGCCACGTGCGCGGCCCGCGCGGGGGCGGCGTCGACGGCCCGGATGCCGTCGTGCAGCAGGGCGGTGGCGAAGCCGAACCAGGTCCAGACGAAGGCGACCGGCGGGAGCAGGCAGAACCACCAGAACACGGCGGGCTGGGAGTCGAGCCCGAAGAAGTCGGCGATCCGCTGGAAGATGAGGCGGAAGGCGACTCCGGAGACCAGCGCCGCCACCGCGCAGGGCGCGACGAGCGGCAGCCACATGTCCCACTTGTCCTGCAGCCCCACCGCGATGGCGAGCGCGACCGCGACCATCGCCGTGGCGAGCAGCACCATGCACCCGGTGAACAGGTAGGCCCGCGCCCCGGCCGGGCTCAGTCCGCGCCCGACCTGGTAGCAGGCGGGCGCGACCACCAGGGCCGCCGCCGCTCCGAGGGCGACCCGCTGCCAGCCTTCTGTCCAGTAGCGCCGCCCCGCGACGACCGCGCTCGCCACCGCCACCACGGCCACCGCGCACCACAGCGGGACCGCGGGCGTGGTCGCGACCGCGAACCCGACGGTGACCGCGGCCGGAACGATCAGCACCGCGGTGACCAGTACCGCGGCGGGCGCGGCCCAGAGCAGCGTGAGCAGGCGCAAGCGCGGCACCCCGGGCACCGGCGCGCCCCGCATGGGCCGGGTGGTCAGCGCCAGCCGGATGCCGTGCGCATCGATGAAGGAGTTCGTGCTCACCGCGACCGCCGTTCCCGCTCGTCGAGCGCCGCCACGGCCCGGTCGACGGCGGGCAGCACCGGATTCGCGCCGTCCCCGACCTCGGTGAGGAACGCGGTCAGCACCGGCCACAACCCGTGCCGCCCGCCCATGGCGCCGATCCGCTCCGACAGCTCGACCACCGGCTCCGCGGCCAGCTCCTCGGCCACCGGGGCGAGAATCCGCGAGTACGCACCCTGTGTGTCCCGATGCGGCCCGAGGAACCCGCCGAACCCCTCGATCCACGGCTTCGCCGCCTCCGGCCCGGTGAGCGCGGCGACCACGCCGTTCGCCGCCTCGCTCGCCTTCGCCGTCACCACCGCGACATCACCACCAACGATGTGCGGCCGGACACCGCCGGGGACGCGCGGGAACCACGTGGTCCCCACAACCTCATCGGCACGTTTCGCATTCCGCAGGCAGCGCCGCACGATCGGCTCGGCGAAGTCGGGCAGCACCACCATCAGCGCCGTCCGGTGATCGAACACCTCCCGGACGGCGTCGGGAAACTGCCTGGTCAGCGCGGAGCCGATGCCACGTTCCGCACGCACGCCCCACAGTGCGCCGAGGTTCCAGAGCGCGGCCCGCACCGCGGGGCGATCCCAGCGCCGCGGCGGCGCGCTCTCGGCCAGTTCGGCGTAGTCGTCGGGTGATTCGGCGAGCAGCATGTTCTCGAAGCTGTCCGTCAGGGTCCATCCGTCGGCCCCCGCGGGCGCGAGAAAACGCACCGGCCCGCCGGAGAGCTCCGCCGCCGCGGCCACCCAGTCCCGCACGGTCCACCCGGCCGGATCGCCGAGCCCGTACTTCGCCATCCCCTCCCGGTCGAACCACGCCAGCGACTTGGCCGTCGCCTTGAACGGCGCGCCGAAGGGCTTGCCGTCGTGGAAGAGCAGCCGCTCCCAGTACGCCGCGTAGGGCACTCCCTGCCACACCTGATCGGGCGACACCCGCAGCCGCCCGCGCGCCGCGAGCGAGCGCACCTGCCCGATCTGCGGCATCATCACGATGTCCGGCGCCTCGCGCCCCGCCGAGCCGAACGCGGTATCGATATCGTCGCCCAGCGGCACCACCTCCACGGTGCTCCCGAGCGACAGCCCGTCCAGCACCGCGCGGAAGGCGGCCAGCTCACCCCCGCTCCACGCGACCGCGATCCGCACCGCCCCCGGCCCGCCGAACGGGCCCGCGCCACACCCGGCCGCCAGCGGCAGCAGCGCTCCCGCCCGCAGCAGCCCCCTGCGTGAAACCATGCTCCCCCGATGTCGTTGCCCGACAGCCGGTCCCGATTATGCCGCGCCGCACCCGGGGAGGGTGCCGGATCCGCCTACTCGGTGACGGAGAGCGCGGCGCGCGGGCACTGCGCGACCGCCTCGCGCACCCCGGCGGCGAGGGAATCGGGCACGTTCTCGTGCAGGACGTGCAGGTTGTCCTCGTCGTCGAGGTCGAAGACCTCGGGTGCGATGCCGGCGCAGACGCCGTTGCTCTCGCAGAGGGTCCAGTTGACGGCCACCTTCACGGGGTCACCTCCGGGTTGTCGACGGTCAGGATGGCGTGCACGGGGCAGTCGAGGAGGGCACGCAGGACGCCGTCGTGCTCGGCGGGTGGCACCGAGCCGTCGCCCTCCAGCGCGGCGTAGCCCCAGTCGTCCAGGGAGAAGTGTTTCGGGGCGTGCCGGGCGCAGATGCCGAAGCCGTCGCAGAGGGTGCGGTCGAGGCGGATCTTCACGGGATGGCCTCCGGGTCCACCTCGAAGGGGCGTTCGGTGCGGTACGGGCCGTCCGCGCAGGTGGGGCAGGCGCCGGTGAGGTGCGCGGCGACGTCGGCGCCGAAGCGGGCGAGCAGGGTGGCGGCGGCGTTGGTGGCGCCGTCGAGGGTGCCGCAGGCGCCGCGGCCGCGGAGCACCACCGACCAGCGGCGCAACCGGGCCACGTCCTCGTCGGTGGCGCGGCCGTCGCGCAGCGCGCCGGCGGCGGCGGCCATGGCGGCGGTGCCGTTCCAGCAGGAGCCGCACTGGCCGGCGTTCTCCCGGTCGAAGTACTCGAGCACCGCCGCGGCGACCGCCACCGGGCACTCGGTGGTGATGAGCGCGAAGGCGCCGCAGCCGAGGCCGCCGCCGAGCGCGCGCAGGGCGTGGTGCTCCAGCGTGACGTCCAGGATCCCGCGGTCCACCATGCCCGCGAAGTAGCCGCCGGTGAGCGCGCCGCGCACCGCGTCCGGTGAGACGCCGTGCAGCGCGAGCAGTTCGGTGAAGGGGAGGCCGTGCGGGAGTTCGTAGAGCGCGGCGGGGACGCCGCCGCCGGTGACGGTGGCCAGGAAGGTGCCGGGGGAGCCCTCGGTGCCGACCGCGCGGAATCCCTCGCCGCCGTGTGCGTGCACATACGGCAGGTGCGCCAGGGTCTCCACATTGCTCACCACCGTCGGCAGCTCGCCGACGCCGCGCTCGAACGGCCGCGGCGGCTTGTCGCTGGGCAGCGCGGGGCCGCCCTGCACCGCCCGCACCGCCGCGGTCTCCTCGCCTGCCACGTAGGTGGGGTCGACCAGGACCAGCTCGATCGGCGGCGCCTCGATCCCGGCGGCGTCGAGCTCGGTGAGCGCGGCGTCCACGCTGCGCGCGGCGACGGGGTCGGAGAGGTAGACCACCGCGCGTCCGGCTCCGACGACGCTCGCCGCCAGCCGCAGCCCGTCCAGCACCAGGTGCGGCCGGTGCCGGAGCAGCCACTTGTCCTTCACCGAGGCGGGCTCACCCTCCTCGCCATTGGCCAGCACCACGGTCGCGCTGCCGCGCTGATGCGCCTTGCGCACCCCGGCCAGCTTCACCGCGAGCGGGAAGCCGGCTCCGCCGCGCCCGAGCAGCCCGCTGCGCCGCACCTGCTCCAGCAGCGCCTCCGGATCACCGGCCGGACGGTAGCCACCGGCCGCGCGATACCCGGCCAGCTGCTCCGCGCCCGCGCGCAGCAGCCGCGGCTCCAGCCCCGGCGCCGGGCCGCCGACCCGGAACCCGGACCGCTCGAAAATGTCCTGCATGGCAACCTCTTCCGGGGGAGAAACGGCCGCTAGGCTGGCCGGTATGAGAACCGCGGTGGTGCGTATCGACGTCGATCCGGCCGGCGAGCTGTCGCCGGAGGGGCTCACCGACGGGCTCGCCGCGCTGCGCGCGCACCTCACCGAGATCCCGGCGGTGGTGCTGGGCTCGGCGGGCAGCCGGGAGGTCCAGGTGCACATCGAGACCGGCGACACCGAGGCCGCGGTGCACGCCGCGGTGCGTGCCTGCGCGAAGGCCTTCGGCACCGAGCCGGTGCCCGGCGTCGTCACCTACGTCAGCCGCGGCACCGACGCCGACGCGCACGGCGTGCTCGCCGGGTTCGGGCTGCGCGGCGAGCTCCGGCGCGAGCCGGACGCCGACGGCTTCGACGTGGTGCACGTGGTCCTGGACCGCGCCGATCTGGAGCGGGTGCCGGAGAGCCGGATCCACACCGCCCTGGAGGCGTCGCTCAACTGCGAGGTGTTCATCCATACCCGGTGAGCTCAGCCGTCGAGGAAGGAGAGGATGGCGGGCGCGGCCAGCACCCAGGTGTCGAACAGGTTGTACCGGTCGACGCGCTGGTGCGCGCGGTCCTCGACGGCGCGCTCCCAGGCGTCCTCCGGCCACGGCGGGTCGATCAGCGTCGAGCCGGCGATCAGGCAGCTCACCTCGAGCGAGGTGCGCTTCGGGTGGTCCAGGTCGTTCGCGCCGCCGCGAATGATGAGCGTGGGCACGGTGATCCGGTCGAAGAGGTCGTCGTCCACGCCGGGCACGGTCTGGCCCGGTTTGGAGACGTAGGCGTTCAGCCAGCGCAGCGAGAGCTTGACGAAATCGTCCCGGTCCAGCGCGAGCAGCCGCTCCCGGTTCTTCGGGTTGGCCTCGATCAGCTCGCGCCACTCCCGCATCCGCGGCAGCCCCTCGACGCCGAGGCCGCGCGCCACCTGCAGGCTGGGCAGCACGTAGTGGGCGCCCAGGTTGAAGGTGCCGTAGATGCCGCCGACGATATTCCAGAGCACCAGCTTGGTGACCAGCTCCGGGTACAAGATGGTGCTGAGCATGGAGTCGCGGGCGCCGCCGGAGCCGCCGGCCAGGATCACCGGGCCGGTGCCGAGCGCGGTGAGCAGGCCGTGCAGGGTCTCGGCGCGCATGTGCGATTCGCTCTGCCCGTAGAACTGGACGTCGGAGGCGCCGCAGTTGGGGCGGTCCCAGAGCAGGACGCGGTACCCGCCCGCGACCAGGGCATCGGCCAGCGGGCGCAGCCCGGGGATGTCCATGCCGAACCGCCCGCCGGGCGTCAGCACGATCAGTTCGCCGGATTCACCCAGGATTTCGTAGACGACGTCGCCGCCGTTCACCTCGACCTTCGGCATGGCTATGCCGTCACGATGACGTCGTCACCGTCCACCCGCACCGGATAGGTGCGGATGCTCCACTCCGGCTTCACCGCGGTGGTCCCGGTGGCGAGCTCGAAACCCCACTGGTGCCAGGGGCAGTAGATGTACTCCTTGTCCCGCACCATGACCGCGTCGCCGGGCACCGACTCGTCCACCACGGTCCGGCCGCGGGCCCGCCCCGCGCAGAGCGGGCCGCCCTCGTGCGGGCAGTAGTTGGCGATGGCGTAGAAGGTGCCGCCCACGTTGTAGACGCCGACCCCGTGCCTGCCGATCGGCACCACCTTGGACTCGCCCGGCGGGATCTCGTCCACCGTGGCGACGACGTGTTCGCGCCCCTGGGCCAGCCGGGGGCGCTCGGACTCCGCCGTCACCGCGCGAACACCCGGCGCTGCCCCGGGATGGCGGGGACGAACTCCGGCAGGTGGTAGGTCTCGATGCCGTTCTTGTACATGACCCGCTCGCGCGCGTGCTCCGGCAGGTGCTTGACCAGCCAGCGCGGGTCGTCGAAGGTCCAGTGCGGGTAGTCCGAGGAGTAGAGCAGGATGCGGTCCGCCTCCATCCACTCGAAGGCCCTGGTCAGCTCGGTCTTGTCCTCCGGGTAGTCCAGCGGCTGGGTGGTGAAGCGGATGTGCTCCTTCACGTACTCCGACGGCTTGCGGGTGATCTCCACGAACGACTTGCGTGCCTCGTAGATGGCGTCCATCCGCCACATGAGCGGCAGGATCCAGGTGAAGGCGTGCTCCACGAAGACGATCCGCAGCGCCGGGAAGCGGTCGAAGACGCCGTCGAAGATCAGGCTCATGATCTGGTTCGCCGCCAGCAGCGAGTAGGTGACCATGAAATCGTGGTTGTAGCTGGGGAACCCGACCGGCGGCATGGGCATGGTCTCGTACGCCCCGCGCCCCAGGTGGCAGCTCACCACCAGGTCGTGCTTCACCGCGGCGGCCCAGATCGGGTCGTAGCGCGGGTCGCCCCAGGCCGGGCGCGGCTCGGCCTTGATCAGGATCTGCGACATGAACGGGTGCCCGGCCCAGTGCTCGATCTCGCGCACCGCGCCGTCGACATTGTCGATGGCGGCGCAGATCGAGCCGCGCCAGCGCTGGTGCCGGTTGTTCACCGGGTCCAGCCAGTGGTTGGCGAGCCAGTGGTTGATGCCGGTGGCCAGCGCCTGGGTCGCCTCCGGCAGCCGGGTCGCCTTGACCGTCGGCTCCAGGATGCAGATGTCCGAGCCCGCCTCGATGATGAGCTGCCGCAGCGCGAGTTCCGGGTCGCTGCCCGGGAATTCGCCGTCGGCCGGGAAGGTGTCGACGCGCATGGCGTAGGAGTGCGCGTAGTCCGGGGCGTCGTAGATGATGGTCTCGCCGACCCGGTGGCTCAGGAAGTGCTTGCTGCGGAACGGCTCCGGGATGTACTCCACCAGCTCCCGGCGCCGGGGCACCGGGTGCACGTCGGAGTCGACCACCCGCACCGCGACCTGCTCGGCGGCCGGTGCCTGCTGCTGCTGATGGGCGAGTGTCATCGGCTTCTCCTTCTCACGCGGGGGCCATGATGTCGATGCCGTACAGCTCGGACGCATTGCGCCAGAGCAGCTTCGCGCGCTGCTCTGAGCTCAGCCCGGTCGGCAGCGCGAGCGCGTCGCCGGCGTGCCAGTGCGGGTAGCTGGAGCCGAACATGAGCATGTCGTCCTTGCCGGTGAAACCGAGCCACTCGGAGGCGAATTCGGTGTCGCCGGGGCCGTCCAGACTGCCCTGCACGAAGTAGACGTGGCCGGGCAGGTAATCGCTCGGCATCTTCGGCGCCCACGGGGTCTGCTCCAGGTGCGGCCTGCCGAAGGTGTCCATCCGCCAGGTGAACGGGGTGAGCAGGTCGGCCCCGCCGTCCGCCCAGACGAACTTCAGCTCCGAGAACCGCTCGAAGACGCCCTCCGCGATCATGTTCATCAGGTGGTAGATGTAGTTCAGCGACATGAAGCCCAGATACTGCTCGTAGCCGCGGGTGTGCCCGGAGGGCGTCGGCGGGAAGGCGATGCTCTCGCCGGTCTCGATGTGCGCGGCCACCGGCAGCCCGGCCGCCGCGGCGGCCTCCCAGATCGGCCAGAACTGCGGCTTGCCGTACAGCTCCCGCGATTGCAGCGGAATGCCGAGCTGCACGACCCGCGGGTGCGAGCCCCAGCGCTCGATCTCGCGCAGCGCGCCGGGCACGTCCTCCGGGTTCACCCGGATGGTGCCGCGGAACCGGTCGGCGTGCGCGCCCTCCAGCCAGCGGGTCACCATCATCTCGTTGTGCGCGGCCAGCACCGCGGTGGTGAGGTGCCGGTCCGGCAGCACCCCGCGGGTCATCGGATGGAGCACCGCCACGTCGACCCCGCGCTCGTCGAAGAGCTGCGCGGCCACCAGTTCCGGGTCCGAGCCCGGGTACTGCTTGGCCGGGCCGCGGGTGCCCTTCGCGTACTCACCTCCCGGCGCGCCGTACCAGTCCATCTCGGCATCGGGGATGCCGCGGCTGCGGTACGGCTCGCGCAGGAAGCCGCGCATGTCGGCGTTCGAGGCGAAGAAGATGTGCACGCTCGCGTCCACGACGGGGGTGCGGGTGCCGTCGGGCAGGTCTCTCATCCGATCACTCCGTCGTTCAGTCGATCACGGCGACGTCCGGACGCTCCGTCACCGGGGCGGCCAGTCGCTGCTCGTCGCAGATCCGCTGCAGCTTGTCCAGGGTCTCGTCCAGGCCGGGGCCGAGCCGCTTGCCCGGCGTGAAGGTGGCGGGCAGCTTGCGCATGCCCTGGATCACGCCGATGGTCTCGTAGTGCACCGTGCCCTCGGGATCGCACCGGTAGTCCGGCATCCGGTCCAGCACCGCGGTGAGCATGGCCTTGAAGACCGTGCGCGCCACGTTGGAGCCGATGCAGCGGTGGATACCGAGCCCGAAGCTGAAGTGCCGGTTGCCCTTCCGGTCCAGCACCACCTCGGTCGGGTCCGGGAAGACCGCGGGGTCGCGGTTGGCCATGGCCCAGGAGAGCCAGAGCCGGTCGCCCTCCCGGAACTCGGTGTCCTGCAGCTCGACGTCCTCGGCGATGGTGCGCCCGTCACCGGGGGCCGGGGTGAAGTAGCGCAGGAACTCCTCGGTCGCCGGGTCGAGCAGCTCCTCGCGCTCCCGGCTGAGCAGCTCGCGCTGCTCGGGATTCTCCGAGAGCCACTCCAGCGAGTGCGCGGTGAGCGCGGTGGTGGTGTCGAAGCCGCCGCCGATGATCAGCCCGAGCATGCCGAGCATCTCCAGGTCGGGGGCGGGCTCGCCGTCGATCCGCAGCTCGGTCAGCGCGTGCACCAGCCCGGGGCGCGGGTTCTCCTTGATCTCGGCCAGGCTGGTGAGCAGGTCGATGCCCATGGCCCGGTGCATCTCCGCCACCTTCGGCGCCTCCGGCGAGTTCTCCGGGGTGTAGACGGCGGCGTGCACCGGCTCGCTGTAGAGCGACCAGCGCTTCAGCGGGATGCCGAGCATGGCGAGGGTGAGCACGGCCGGGACGATATTCGCCAGGTCGTCCACGAAATCGATGCGGCCGGACTCGATGTGCTCGTCCAGCGCGGCCCGCACGATCTCGTCGATCACCGGCTCCCAGCGCCGCACCGCGGCGGGGGAGAGGTAGGGGTTCAGCACCGAGCGGTAGATCCGGTGCTCCGGGTCGTCCATCTCCAGGATGCCGCCGCGCACCACCGAGGCGCGCTGCGCGGTGGGGATCGAGATCCCCTTGTACCCCTTGCGCTCCCCGTGCAGGTCGTGGTCGTTGGAGACGTGCGGGCAGCGCGCCAGCTCGAACACCGCGTCCGCGCTGGCCGCGACCCAGTGCCCCTCGTGGGTGTCGGACCAGGCGACCGGGCACTTGCCCTGCATCTCCTCGGTGATCTCCTGGAACCGGTGCCGGTACTCCGGGGTGTGCCGGTCGAACTGGTACCTGACCCGCTTGCGGTCCGCGCCGGCCACGCTCTCGTCGATGGTCACGATTGAATCCTCTTCAGATCAGATGTGGTAGTCGTACCACTTCAGGTAGCCGCCGCCGTCGACCCGCAGCTGCAACCCGGTGACGTACCTGGACTCCTCGGACGCCAGGTAGACGACGGCGTTGCTGATGTCCTCGGGCTCGACGTAGCGGATGGGCATGGCCTGCTGCACGGCGAACACCGGCTCCGCGTCGGCGCGGGTCGGGTGCTCCAGGTCCGGCCGGAACGAGCGGTACATGGGCTCGCTCTGCAGCATCGGGGTATTGCAGTTCGTCGGGTGCACCACGTTGGCGCGGATGCCGCGCGGCGCCAGCTGCCTGCCGAGCTCGTAGACGTAGGCGGTGAGCGCGCGCTTGGAGTGCACGTAGGCCATGCCGCCCGGATCCTTGCCCGGCTGGTCGACCTTGGAGATGTCGATGAGCGAGGCGGTGGAGCCGGTCGCGATGACCGACGCGCCCTCGCGCAGGTGCGGCAGCGAGACCTGGATGGCGTTGATGGTGCCGATCAGGTTGGTGTTGATCACGTCGGTCCAGGCCTGCAGCTGCGGCTCGCCCTTCATGCCGGCGATACCGGCCTGCGCGACAACGATATCCAGCTTGCCCAGCTCGCGCACGCCGTCGTCCACGGCCTTCTGCAGCTCGGCGGCGATGCGCACGTCCGCCTTGGCGGTGACGATCCGGCGGCCGGTCTTGGCCACCAGGTTGGCGGTCTCCTCCAGGTCCTCCGGGGTCGCCAGCGCGTACCCGACCGTCGCGATGTCCGCGCAGAGGTCGACCGCGATGATGTCGGCGCCCTCCTCGGCGAGCCGCACCGCGTGGCTGCGGCCCTGCCCGCGCGCCGCGCCGGTGATGAACGCGACCTTGCCTTCGACACGTCCCACAGCTGTCCCTTTCCCGTGACCTCTCGGACGAGAATTTACCTCGCCATCGAGGAGAACGCTACTCTCCTCTTCGGAAATCTCGCAAGGTTTCCGGACTTTTCGGGCAGGTCGGGGCGGTGATCGGGACGAATGCGCCCGGCGCCACGAATGTGTTATTACCCTCAGAAAAGAATGGCATTTTCACCGATTCCGGAGGCGATCCCGCGATGCGAACCATCCCCGACGAACTCAGGGCCGGCTACGAGGCCGCGGGCTGGTGGCGTCCGGAGACGCTGGGCGAGCAGCTCACCCGCGATCTGGCCGGGCTGCGCGACCTCCCGTTCCGGGTGCACTCCGAGGTGCGGCCCTGGTCCGGAACCTACGGCGAGGTGGAGCTGGCGGCGCGGCGGCTGGCGGGCGGGCTGCGGGCGCGCGGAGTCGGGCCGGGTGACACCGTGGTCTTCCAGCTGCCCAACTGGATGGAGGCGGCGGCCACCTTCTGGGCCTCGGCCTTCCTCGGCGCGGTGACCGTTCCGGTGGTGCATTTCTACGGCGCGCGCGAGCTCACGCACATTCTCGCGGTGACGAAGCCGAAGGTCTTCATCACCGCGGCGAGTTTCGGGCGGCTGGTCTTCGATCCGGCGGTGAGCGCCGAGGTGCCGATCGTCGGGGTCGTGGGCGGAGGTGCCGCGCCGGGTGAGAGCGCCGTCGATTTCGACGCCCTGCTCGCCGACGAGCCGCTCGAGAGCGCCCTCCCCGCCGACCCGGCGGGCCCCGCGCTCATCGCCTTCACCTCCGGCACCACCAGCGCGCCCAAGGGCGTGATCCACAGCCACCAGACGCTGGGCTGCGAGGCCAGGCAGCTGGCCGAGCAGAACCGGCTGGACCGCGGCGCCCAGCTCACCGCGACCCCGGTCGGCCACTTCATCGGCATGCTCGGCGCCTTCCTCATCCCGGTGCTGCACGGCAAGCCGGTGCACCTCGCCGATGTCTGGGATCCGGGGCGGGCGCTGGCGCTCATGCGCAGCGACAACCTCTCGGTCGGCGGCGGCCCGCCGTACTTCGTCACCAGCCTGATGGAGCACCCGGACTTCTCGCCCGAGCACATGGCGCACATGCGCTACGTCGGGCTCGGCGGCTCCACCGTGCCGCCCTCGGTCACCCGCGGCCTCGCCGACCTCGGGCTGATTCCCTTCCGCGCGTACGGCAGCACCGAGCACCCCTCGATCACCACCTCGCGCTACCACGCGCCGGAGTACGAGCGGCTCTACACCGACGGCAGGCCCATGCCCGGCGTGGAGATCCGGCTCGGTGCCGACGGCGAGATCCTCAGCCGCGGCCCCGATCTCTGCCTCGGCTACACCGACCCCGAGCTCACCGCCGCCGCCTTCGACGCCGACGGCTGGTACCGCACCGGCGATATCGGGGTGCTGCACCCGGACGGCCACCTCACCATCACCGACCGCAAGGCCGACGTCATCATCCGCGGCGGCGAGAACGTCAGCGCGGTCGAGGTGGAGCAGGTGCTGGCCGGGCTGCCCGCGGTGGCCGAGGCGGCGGTGGTCGCGGTGCCGGACGCGCGCTTCGGCGAGGTGGTCGGGGCGGTGCTGCGGCTGCGTCCGGGCCACGCGCTGCCGACCGTCGACGAGGTCGCCGCGCACTTCGCCGCGGCGGGTGTGGCCAGGCAGAAGTGGCCGGAGCGGGTCTTCGCGGCGGACGAGTTCCCGCGCACCGCCAGCGGCAAGGTGCAGAAACATCTCATCCGGCGGGGCATTGCCACATCTGAGTGAGGAGAATACTATTCTCCTCAGTTGCGAACGGAGATTTCATGACGACCCCCGCTCAGCCCGGAACCCCCGCATGGGACACCGAGGTCGACGTCGTGGTGCTCGGGAGCGGCGCCGCGGGCCTGACCGCCGCGCTCTCCGCCGCCGTGGCGGGCGCCTCGGTGGCGGTGTACGAGAAGGCCGAGACCGTCGGCGGCACCAGCGCGGTCTCCGGCGGCATCGCCTGGATCCCGGCGCACGACCGGGCGCCGGACTGCCCGCTCACCGTCGCCGACGCCATGGCCTACCTGGACGCGCAGTCGTTCGGGTCGATGGACGTGCCGCTGGTGGAGACCTTCGTGCGCACCGGCGCCGCGGCCGTCGGCTTCGTGGAGGAGCACAGCGCCGTGCGGTTCGAGATCGCCGACGGCTTCCCGGATTACAAGCCGGAGCTGCCCGGCGGCCGCCCCGGCGGCGGCCGCTCGCTCAGCCCGATCGCCTTCGACCTGAACCGGCTCGGCGCCTGGCGGGACCGGATCACCACCTTCCCCGCGGACTGGAGCAATGTCGGCTTCGACGCCGAGACCAGGGCCCGGCTGAACGCCGGCGTCACCGATGCCAATGCCGACCTGGTGGTGGCGGGCGCCGCGCTGATCGGCGGGCTGCTCACCGGGGTGCTGGCGGCCGGCGTCACCCCGCGTACCGGGGCTCGCGCGGTCGAGCTGGTGACCGCCGACGGCGCCGTCACCGGGGTCCGGATCGCGACCGCGGCCGGGCTCTCCACGGTGCGCGCCCGGCGCGGGGTGATCCTGGCGACCGGCGGCTTCGAGTGGGACGCCGAGCTGGTCCGCGCCTACCTGCGCGGCCCCATGCGCGGCCCGGTCTCGCCGCCGAACAACACCGGCGACGGGCTGCGGCTGGCCATGGCGCTCGGCGCCGAACTCGGCACCATGAGCGAGGCGTGGTGGGTGCCGGTGGTGCAGATCCCCGGCGACACCATCGAGGGCAAGCCGCGCAGCCGCAGCGTCCGGCTGGAGCGCACCCGGCCGCGCAGCATCATCGTCAACCGGGCCGGGCGCCGCTTCGTGAACGAGGCGGGCGAGTACAACGCCATGGTCGGCGCCTTTCACTACCTGGACCCGCGCGGCGGCTACGTCAACGACCCGGGTCACATCGTCTTCGACGCCGAGCACCTGCGGAAGTACGGCTTCCTCGGGGTGCCGCCCGGGGGCGAGGTGCCGGAGTGGTTCAACGAGTCCGCCGACCTGCCCGAGCTGGCCAAGCGGATCGGGGCCGATCCGGACGGTCTCGCCGCCACCGTCGAGCGGTGGAATGCGAACGTGGCGAACGGCTCCGACCCCGACTTCGGCCGCGGCGACAGCGCCTACGACGGGTACTGGGGTGACCCGGACGCCGAGCCGGCCTGGGCCAGGACGCTCGGCCCGCTGGACACCGGGCCGTACTACGCGGTGCCGGTGACCGCGGGCGCCATGGGCACCAAGGGCGGCCCGCGCACCGACGCCGACGGTCGGGTCAAGCACGTGAGCGGCGCCGTGATCCCCGGGCTCTTCGCGGTCGGCAATGCCATGGCGGGCGCGACCGGGCGGGCCTACGGCGGCGCGGGCGGGACCATCGGCCCCGGGCTGGTCTTCGGCTACCGGGCCGGGCACGCCGCCGCCACCGGCGCCTCCGTCGAATCCTGAAAGCAGAAGGGAACCACGCGTTGTCGGAGTACGAGAGCATCTGGAGTGACCTCCAGGGCGTAGCGTTCGAGCAGGGCTACCTGGACGTGGGTGGCGTGCGGACCCGCTACCTGCGCGCGGGGGAGTCCGGGAAGCCGACGCTGGTCCTGCTGCACGGCTCCGGCGGGCACGCCGAGGCCTACGTGCGCAACCTCGCCGCGCACGCCGAGCACTTCGACACCTGGTCGATCGACATGCTCGGGCACGGCTACACCGGCAGGCCGGGGCACCCGCTGGAGATCCCGCACTACGTCGCGCACCTCGCCGCCTTCCTGGACGCCATCGGCGTGGCGACCGCCTCGATCAGCGGGGAGTCGCTGGGCGGCTGGGTGGCGGCCCGGTTCGCCATCGACCACCCGGACCGGGTGCACCGGCTGGTGCTGAACACCGCGGGCGGCTCGCAGGCCGACCCCGTGGTCATGAAGCGGATCATCACGCTCTCCATGGCCGCGGCCGCCGACCCCACCTGGGAGACGGTGCAGGCCAGGATCAAGTGGCTGATGGCGGACAAGTCCAAGGACTACGACGACATCGTGGCCAGCAGGCAGCGCATCTACCGGCAGCCCGGCTTCGTCGACGCCATGCGCGACATCATGGCGCTGCAGGACCCGGAGATCCGGCAGCGCAACCTGCTCGGCCCGGACGACTACGGCCGCATCACCGCCCCCACCCTGGTCCTCTGGACCAGCGACGACCCCACCGCCGATGTCACCGAGGGCAAGCGCATCGCCTCGATGATCCCGGGCGCGCGCTTCGAGGTCATGGGGGACTGCGGGCACTGGCCGCAGTACGAGGACGCCGCCACCTTCGACGCCCTGCACCTGGGCTTCCTGCGGGAGGGCTGACGTGCCGGCCGATTACGACGTGCTGCTGGTCGGCGCGGGCCCGGTCGGGCTCACGCTGGCCAATGTGCTCGGCGGGCACGGCGTGCGCACCCGGGTGGTGGAGGAGCGGCCGACGCTCATCGACTACCCGCGCGGGGTCGGGCTGGACGACGAGTCGCTGCGCACCTTCCAGGCCATCGGGCTGGTGGACAAGGTGCTGCCGCACACCAATCCGAACCAGATCATGCGCTTCGTGGACGGCAGGCGCAGGCTGCTCGCCGAGATCGCGCCCACCGACACCTCGTTCGGCTGGCCCAAGCGGAACGGCTTCGTGCAGCCGCTGGTCGATGCCGAGCTGCTGGCCGGGCTGGAGCGCTACCCCTCGGTCGAGGTCTCCTGGAACACCCCGATGACCGGCTGCGTCGACACCGGGGCGCACGTCGAGGTCGCGCTCGGCGACGGCAGCGTGGTGACCGCGAAGTACGTGGTCGGCTGCGACGGCGGGCGGAGCGTGACCCGCAAACAGATGGGGGTCGGCTTCGAGGGCACCACCTCGCCGACCCGCTGGCTCGTGGTGGACCTGGCCTCGGATCCGCTCGGCCACCCCAATATCGAGGTCGGCGCCGATCCGAGCCGGCCCAATGTCTCGGTCTCCATCGCGCACGGCATCCGGCGCTTCGAGTTCATGATCCACGACGACGAGCCGGACGAGCTCGCCGAGGATCCCGCCTTCTTCCAGCGCATGGTGGCGCCCTTCGTGCCCTACCCGGAGCGGCTGGAGGTGATCCGCCGCCGGGTCTACACCCACCACTCCCGGATCGCGAGCAGCTTCCGGGTGGGGCGGCTGCTGCTGGCCGGCGATGCCGCGCACCTCATGCCGGTCTGGCAGGGCCAGGGGTACAACAGCGGTATCCGGGACGCCGCAAACCTGGGGTGGAAGCTCGCCGCGGTGGCCACCGGCCGGGCCGGCGACGCGCTGCTGGACAGCTACGACACCGAGCGCCGCAAACACGCCCGCGCCATGATCGACCTCTCCACCCTGGTGGGGAAGGTGATCTCGCCGACCAACAAGCGGGTCACCGGCGCGCGCGACGTGCTGGTGCGCGCCGCCGCCTTCATCCCGCCGGTGAAGTCGTACGTGCTCGGCATGCGGTTCAAGCCCATGCCGCGGTACGACACCGGCGCGGTGGTGCACACCTGGTCGCGCTCGCCGAAATCCGCCGTCGGGACGTTGTTCGTGCAGCCGCGGGTGGATACCAGGGAGCGCACCGACGTGCTGCTCGACGAGGTGCTCGGGCCGTGGTTCGCGGTGCTCTTCTGGAACAACCGGCCGCGCGAGGTGCTCGGCGAGCGGGAGTTCGCGCGCTGGAAGGCGCTCGGCGCGGTCTTCGTCGCGGCCCGGCCCGCGTGCCAGCTGCACTGGCCCGATCACGACGACCCGGATGTGCTGATCGTCGGCGATCGGACCGGCGGGCTCAAGCGCTGGTTCGACGGGCACCTGGACTCGGTGCTCTTCCTGCGCCCCGACCGCTGTATCGCGGGGGCCTCGCCCGCGCAGTACGCGCCGGAGGTCGGCGCCGCGCTGGCCGAGGCGCTCGCCCTCGATCCGGAGGGGGAGCACGATGCCGCTGGCCGTGTGCTGCGTCTCGCATAGCCCGCTGCTCGAGCTGCCCGGCCCGGGGCGGGAGCTGCTCGACGAGGTCGAGGGGGCGCTGGATCGGGCGGCCTCGTTCGTCCGGGAGTTCGATCCGGAACTGGTGCTGACGTTCTCGCCGGATCACTACAACGGGTTCTTCTACCGGACCATGCCCGCGTTCTGCGTGGGGACCGCCGCGAGCGGGGTCGGTGACTACGGAAGTCACGCCGGGCCCCTGGACGTGCCCGCCGAGCTGGCTACCGCGCTGGCCGAGGCGGTGCTTGCCGACGGGGTCGATGTCGCGGTGTCGGTGGCCATGGAGGTGGATCACGGCACCGTGCAGCCGCTGCGCCGGCTGCTCGGCTCGGCCACGGCGCTGCCGGTGATCCCGATCTTCGTCAATGCCGTCGGGGTTCCGCTCGGGCCGCTGCACCGGGCCGCCGCGCTGGGGGCGGCGGCCGGGCGGTTCGTCGCGGGGCTCGGGAAGCGGGTGCTGATCGTCGGCTCCGGCGGGCTCTCGCACGACCCGCCGGTGCCCGCGCTGGCCACCGCCACCGGGCCGGTGCGCGAGCGCATCGTGCACGGGGCGCCCATGTCGGCCGAGGCGCGGGCCGCCCGCCAGGAGCGGGTCATCGCCGCCGCGCGCGAATTCGCCGCGGGGGAGGGGCCGTCCGCACCGCTCGCCCCGGAATGGGACGCCCGCTTCCTCGACGTACTCGACCGCGGCGCGCTCGCCGAATTCACCACCTGGGACAACCCCGGAATCACCCGCGCGGCGGGCAATTCCGCGCACGAGGTGCGCACCTGGCTCGCCGCCTTCGCCGCCCTCGCCACCCAGGGCCCCTACCGGGTGGCCGACCGCTACTACCGCGCCGCCCCCGAACTCATCGCGGGCTTCGCCGTCCGCACCGCGCTGCCGGAAGGGAGGTCGTCATGACCGCACCAGTGGAGAAGGCCGACACACCGGACGAGGTCGTTGATGTGCTCGTGGTCGGCTCCGGCGGCGGCGGGCTCACCGCCGCACTCGCCGCCGAGGCCGCGGGGCTGAAGGTCCTGGTGGTCGAGAAGGCCGCGCACTACGGCGGCTCGACCGCACTCTCCGGCGGCGGCATCTGGGTCCCGAACGCCCCGGCCCAGCACCGCGACGGCTTCGAACTGGACCCGGACAGCGTCGTCGGCTACCTGCGCACCATCACCGAGGGCCTCGTCACCGACGAAAGACTTCGCGCCTACGTGCACAAATCGCCGGAGATGATGGCCTTCCTGGAAAGCCGCAGCCGCTGGCTGGAGTTCGTCTGGAAACCCGGCTACGCCGACTACTACCCGGAGCTCCCCGGCGGCTCCGACCAGGGCAGCACCATCAATGTGCCGCCCATCGACCTGCGCGAACTCGGCCCGGACGAGGAGCTGCTGCTCAAGCCGCTCGCCCTGGCCCCCAAGGGCATCTGGCTCGGTCCCAAGGACCTACGCCTCTTCTACCAGGTCCGGCAGAACTGGCGCGGCAAGGCCGTGCTGGTCAAACTGCTGTGGCGGAAGTTCCGCGCGCACGTCTTCGGCGACCGCATCGCCGCCATCGGCCAGTCCCTGGTGGCGCGGCTCCGGCTGGCGCTGCGCGAGCACGACATCCCGCTCTGGCTGAACGCCCCCATGACCGAGCTGACCACCGGCCCGGACGGCGAGGTCACCGGCGCCGTGGTCGAGCGCGACGGCGCACCGGTGCGGATCCGCGCCGAGCGCGGCGTCATCCTCGCCACCGGCGGCTTCGACCACGAGATGGAGTGGCGCCGGAGCGAGGAGCCGCTCATCGACGAGGACTGGAGCTTCGGCAACCCGCTCGCCACCGGCGACGGCATCCGCGCGGGCGAGAAGGTCGGCGCGGCCACCGATCTCATGGACGAGTCCTGGTGGTTCCCGTCCATCCAGTGGCCGGACGGCCGCATGCAGTTCCTGCTCAACGAGCGGATGATGCCCGCCCAGTTCATCGTGAACGGCAATGGCGAGCGGTACATCAACGAGGCCGCGCCGTACATGGACTTCGGCCACGCCATGCTGGCCGGGCAGCGGACCGGCGTCGACCACATCCCGAGCTGGCTCATCACCGACCACCGCTCGTGGAACCGCTACGTCGTCGCCGGGCACCTGCCGCTGCCGAAGATCCCGTTCGCCCCGGTGCCGACCGGACGCAAGATCCCGCAGGCGTGGCTGGACTCCGGCGTCGTGGTCGCGGCGAACTCCATCGAGGAGCTGGCCGCGAAGATCGGGGTGCCGCCGGAGAAGCTGCGCGCCACCGCGGATCGCTTCAACGAGCTCGCGCACAAGGGCCACGACGACGACTTCGACCGCGGCGACAGCCTCTACGACAACTACTACGGCGACCCCACCCTGCCCAACCCCAACCTGGCCCCGCTGCGGAAGCCGCCCTACTACGCCTTCCGCATGGTCCTCGGTGACCTCGGCACCTCCGGCGGGCTGCGCACCGACGAGCACGCCAGGGTCCTGCGCGCCGACGGCAGCGTCGTCCCCGGCCTCTACGCCACCGGCAACACCTCCGCCCCCGTCATGGGCCGCTCCTACGCGGGCGCGGGCGCCACCATCGGCCCCGCCATGACCTTCGGCTACATCGCCGCCGAGCACCTCGCCGGAGCGGGCGGATGACCATCGCCGAACTCCTGCGCTACGACGGACGCCGCGCCGTCGTGACCGGCTGCGCCTCGGGGATCGGGGCGGAGGTCGCCCGGCAGGTGCGGGAGCTGGGCGGCACCGTGATCGGGCTGGATCGCGCCGACCCGGCCGGCGAACTGGACGGCTTCCACCGGGTGGATATGGCGGACCCCGCCTCGATCGACGCGGCGGCCGGGCAGCTGGGCCCGGTGGACACGCTGTTCAACGTGGCGGGCGTCTCCTCCGGCATCGGCGACCCGCTGAAGGTCGTCACCATCAACTTCCTCGGCCTGCGCCACCTCACCGAGGCCGTCCTGCCGGGGTTGCGTCAGGGCGCCACGATCGCGAGCGTCTCCTCCCTGGCCGCCGCGAACTGGCTCGAGCACCGCGACCAGACCACCGGCCTGCTCGACACCGCGGACTTCGAGGCCGGAAGGGCCTGGTGCGAGGCGCATCCCGAGGCGCTCGAGGACGGCGGCTACCGCCTCTCCAAGGAGGCGATCATCCACTACACCGCCCGCGCCGCGGCCCCGCTCGGCGCGCGCGGCATCCGCGTCAACTGCACCGGGCCCGGCGTCACCGAGACCCCGATCCTGGACCAGTTGCGCACCGCCTACGGCGAGCAGTACCTCGACACCATCCCCAAACCGCTCGACGGCCGCGTCTCCGGCCCGGCCGAACAGGCGGCGGTGCTGGTGTTCCTCAACAGCGCGGCGGCGAGCTACGTGACCGGCCAGGTGATCTGGGTGGACGGCGGCAATGTGGCGGGACGTCTGGCATGAAGACCTCGGAAGGACAACGACAGTGGCAAGCTTGACCGATTTCCGGAAACTCGGCGACGAGGTGCGCAACTGGGGCCGGTGGGGCGCCGCCGACGAGCTCGGCACGCTCAACTTCATCACCCCGGAGAAGGTGACCCAGGCCGCGGGGCTGGTCCGGCACGGGAAGGTGTTCCCGCTCGGCGTCGATTTCGGCTCCTCCGGCCCGCAGGGCGCCTTCAAGTTCCGGCACAACCCGGTGCACGTCATGACCGTGGACGGCGGCGACGTCACCGCGCTCACCGAGTACGGCCCCAAGTGGCTGCGCAACAGCGTGGGCGCCGAGGTGGCCGGATTCTTCGCGGACAACCCGTTCCGCTTCAACGACGACATGATCGTCATGCCGCTGCAGGCCGCCACCCAGTGGGACGCGCTCTCGCACGTCTACTACGACGACAAGCTCTACAACGGCTTCCCGGCCGCCTCGGTGACCAGCTTCGGCGCCTACCACTGCGGCATCGACAAGGTGGACGGCAAGGGCATCACCAGCCGCGGCGTCCTGCTCGACCTGGTGAAGCACCGCGGCGCGGAGACCTTCCTGGAGCCGGGCGAGCCGATCACCCCGGACGAGCTGGACGAGGTCGCCAAGCGGCAGGGCGTCGAGGTCGGCAGCGGCGACATCGTGCTGGTGCGCACCGGCTGGTGGGCCCGGTTCGAGGAGGCGGGCGACGGCGCCGAGCCCTACTCCGGGCTGGACTGGCGCTGCGCCAAGTGGCTGCACGAGCGCGAGGTCGCCGCGGTGGCCGCGGACAACCTCATGGTCGAGAACCCGGTCTCCGGCGTCGAGGGCACCTTCCTGCCCATGCACATGCTGTGCCTGCGCGACATGGGGCTGATGCTCGGCGAGTACTGGGACCTGACCGCGCTGGCCGCGGACTGCGCCGCCGACGGCGTCTACGAGTTCCAGCTGGTCGCCCCGCCGCTGCGGGTGGTCGGCGCGGTCGGCTCGCCGCTGAATCCGATCGCCATCAAGTAGATGAAGGAGGGAGCGCAGATGACCGCGAGCACCACGACCACCGGTGGCCGTCCCTTCGTCGTCGGGATCGGCGGCACCCTGCGCGCCGGGTCGTCGACCGAGCGCGCGCTGCGGCACTGCCTGGCCGCTGTCGAGCGCAACGGCGGCGAGACGGCGCTCTTCGCCGGTCCCGATATCGACCTGCCCATGTACAGCCCGAACGACGCCGAGCGCACCGCGGCGGCGACCGCGCTGGTCACCGCGCTGCGCCGGGCCGACGCCGTGGTGATCGGCTCGCCCGGCTACCACGGCGGCGTCTCCGGGCTGGTCAAGAACGCGCTCGACTACATCGAGGACCTGCGCGGCGACCCGGTCGTCTACCTGGACAACAAGCCGTGGGGCTGCATCAGCTGCGCCTACGGCTGGCAGGCCGCGGTCGGCACGCTCGGGCAGCTGCGGGTGATCGGGCACGCGCTGCGCGCCTGGCCGACCCCGCTCGGTGTCGCCATCAACTCCGCCGAGCCGGTCTGGGACGCGAGCGGCGAGCTGGTCGACGCCACGGTGCGCGGCCAGCTCGAGCTGCTCGCCACCCAGGTGCTCGCCTTCGCGCCCGCCGCGGGGTCCGGTTCATGATCGCCGAGCGCAGGATGCTGCTGGTGGACGGCGCGCGCACCAGCTACCTGGAGGCCGGGGCCGGGGAGCCGGTGGTGCTGCTGCACGGCGGCGAGTTCGGCGCCGGCGCCGAGGTGGGCTGGGAGTTCACGGTGAACGCGCTGGCCAGGCGGTACCGGGTGCTGGCCCCGGACATGCTGGGGTTCGGCGATTCGGCCAAGGTGGTCGACTTCACCGACGGCCGCGGGCTGCGGATCCGGCACATCGCGCGCTTCCTCGCGCTGCTCGGCATCGAATCGGCGCACTTCGTCGGCAACTCCATGGGCGCCATCAACCTGCTGGCCGACGCCACCTCGGAGCGGCCGCGGCTGCCCGCGCGCAGCCTGGTGGCGATCTGCGGCGGCGGCGAGATCCAGCGCAACGAGCACATGGCCGCGCTCTACGACTACGACGGCTCGCTGCCCGGCATGCGCCGGATCGTCACGGCGCTCTTCCACGGCGGCTCCTGGCCCGCGGACGAGGGGTACGTCCAGCGCCGGTACGAGTCCAGCATCGCGCCCGGTGCCTGGGAGGCGCTGGCGGCGGCCCGGTTCCGGCGCCCGGGGCTGGAGCCGCCCGCGACGCCCTCCACCGAGCGCGCCTACCACCGCATCGGGGTTCCGGTGCTGGTGGTCGAGGGCGGCGAGGACAAGCTGCTGCCGCCGGGCTGGGCGGCCGAGATCGCCGCGCTCATCCCGCAGGGCAGCTCCGCGGTGGTGCCCGGCGCCGGCCACTGTCCGCAGATCGAGCGGCCGGAGATCGTGAACGCCCTGCTCCTCGACTTCCTCGCGAACTGTGCGAAAACCGATGCTCGAAGGGAGATCTCGGCATGAGCGAACTCGAAGGCAAGGTCGCCGTCGTCACCGGGGGAGCGGCGGGGATCGGCCGGGCCGTGGTGGCGCGGTTCGTGGCCGAGGGCGCGCGGGTGGTCGTCGGCGACCTCGACCCGGAGCGCGGGGCCGAGTCGATCGCCGGGCTCGGCGCCGCCGCGGTGTTCCAGGCGGCCGACGTCTCCGACCCCGAGCAGGTCGAGGCGCTGGTGCTCAGGGCGACGGCGGAGTTCGGCGGCCTGCACATCATGGTGAACAACGCCGGCATCTCCGGCCGGATGCACAAGAGCATCCTGCACGACGACCTGGCCGACTTCCACCGCGTGCTCGGCGTGAACCTGCTCGGCGTGATGGCGGGCACCAGGCACGCCGCGCGGCACATGGCCGAGCACGGCGGCGGCTCGATCATCAACCTCTCCTCGATCGGCGGCATCCAGGCCGGCGGCGGGGTGCAGACCTACCGCGCCTCCAAGGCCGCGGTGATCCACTACACCCACTCCGCCGCGATCGAGCTGGCGCAGTTCGACATCCGGGTGAACTGCCTGGCGCCGGGCAATATCCCGACCTCGCTGCTCTCCTCCTCCGGCAGCGGCATGTCCGACGCGGCGCGGGAGAAGTTCACCCGGCTGGCCCGCGAGGCCATGCTCAACGACCGCCCGCTGCGCCGCGACGGGACGCCGGAGGACGTGGCGGAGGCCGCCGTCTATCTGGCGAGCGAACGCGCTCGCTACGTCACCGGGACGGTGCTGCCGATCGACGGCGGCACCCGCGCGGGCAAGCCACTGGCCAAGCAGTTCGACAAGGCAGCCACGCGCTGACCCCCCGAGAGAGAGAACCCATGAAAGTCACTGTCGATCAGGTCAAGTGCGTCGCGGCCGGGCACTGCGTCATGCACGCGGAGCAGGTCTTCGACCAGCGCGACGACGACGGCATCGTCGAACTGCTCGACCCGAACCCGCCCGCCGAGCTCGCCGACGAGGTGCGCCAGGCGGCGGCGGTCTGCCCCGCCATGGCGATCCACGTCGAGGAATGATTCCCCCACCCTCCAGGAGTGAACCGTGACCGAAACAGCCACCAGCAGCGTGACCGCGGAGGTGCCCGAGTACCCGATGGTGCGCGCCGCCGCCTGCCCCTTCGCGCCGCCCGAGCAGGCCCTGAGCATGGGCAGGGCCCGGCCGCTGAACCGGGTCCGGATCTGGGACGGCAGCACGCCGTGGCTGGTCACCGGCCACGCCGAGTTCAAGGAGCTGATGTCGGACCCGCGGGTCAGCGTGAACGACAAGGTGGAAGGCTTCCCCTACTGGAACGAGGGGATGAAGGCGATCAAGGACTCCAGGCCGAAGTCGCTCTTCACCACCGACGGCGAGGAGCACCAGTTCTACCGCCGGATGCTCACCAAGCCGTTCACCTTCAAGCGGGTCAAGCAGCTCCGCGAGGTGATCCAGCAGGTCACCGACGAGCACATCGACGCGCTGCTGGCCGGGCCGCAGCCCGCCGACCTGGTCGCGGCGCTCGCCCTGCCGGTGCCGACGCTGATGATCAGCGAGATGCTCGGCGTCCCCTACGCCGACCACGAGTTCTTCCAGCAGCACGCCAGCGCCAACGTGGACCGCTTCGCCACCAAGGAGCAGGCCGAGGCGGGGCGCAGCATCCTGGCCCGCTACCTGGTCGAGCTGGTGAAGCAGAAGCTGGAGGAGCCGGCCGAGGACGCGCTCTCCGATATCGCCGAGCGGGTGCGGGCGGGCGAGATCGACATGCGCGAGGCCGCGCAGCTCGGCACCGGGCTGCTCATCGCGGGCCACGAGACCAGCGCGAACATGATCTCGCTCGGCGTGCTGGCGCTGCTGCACAACCCGGAGCAGTGGGAGCTGCTGCGCTCCACCGACGACCCGAAGCTGGTCGCAAGCGCGGTCGAGGAGCTGCTGCGCTACCTCAGCGTGATCCAGAACGGGCAGCGCCGGGTGGCGCTGGCGGACATCGAGATCGCGGGGGTCACGGTCCGGGCGGGCGAGGGGCTGATCTTCGACCTGGCCCCGGCGAACTGGGACGAGAAGGCCTGGGAGCACCCGGAGCGGCTGGATATCACCCGGCCCGCGCTGCAGCACGTCGGCTTCGGCTTCGGGCCGCACCAGTGCGTCGGGCAGCAGCTGGCCAGGGCCGAGCTGCAGATCGTCTTCGGCACCCTGGCGCGGCGGATTCCCACACTGCGCCTGGCGATTCCGTTCGAGGAGGTCGAGTTCAAGCACGACCGGCTCGCCTTCGGCGTCTACTCGCTCCCGGTCGCCTGGTAGGCGGGCGCGCACGTGTTGTGTGCCACTGCGTGCCGCCGTACAATGCGCCGCCGCGCCGAGTAGTATGCCCTGATGCACACCAGTGAGGAGCAGCAGCCCGCCTGGAAGCAGCGTGCCGTGGAGCGGTCGCTGCGCACCGCGACGCAGCGGGCGGGCGACCGGGTGCAGAAGTTCCTGGACGCCGCGCAGGCCATCATCACCGAGAAGGGAAGCACCGATTTCACGGTGCAGGAGGTGGTCGACCGCTCCCGGCAGTCGCTGCGCAGCTTCTACCTGCAGTTCGACGGCAAGCACGAGCTCCTGCTCGCGCTCTACGAGGACGCCGTCGGCCGCACCGCCGCGCAGATCAGGGCCGCCACCGGCACCGCCGACGACCCGGTGGCCAAGCTGCGCACCGCGGTCGAGCTGCTCTTCCAGCTCTGCCGGCCCGACCCGGAGGCGCGGCGCCCGCTCTTCACCGAGTTCGCGCCGCAGCTCATCGGCTCGCACCCGAACGCGGTGCGCTCGGCGCACACCGCGCTCTTCACGCTCTTCAGCGACCTGCTCACCGAGGTGCAGGAGGCGGGCGCGCTGGTCCCCGACGGCAATCCGCGCCGGCTGGCCGCGCTGACCATGCAGACGGTCATGTTCATCGCGCAGCCCTCGGACACCGACGGCGATCCCGACCCGATCACCGCCGACGAGGTCTGGCGCTTCTGCGCGCACGGTATCGCCGCGCGCTGACCTGTTCCGTCCCTCCTGAAGGCCCCGGTTCGCCGGGGCCTTTCTCGTTCTCTCCGGATTGCGAGAGAATGCCCCTCTCATTCTTAGAGAAGGTAAGTTACACTGGCGTTCGCTGTTCTCCAGAGAGGCGAATCCCTGTGACCACCAGTGCGGCCAGCGACGTGTACTACGACCCGTACGACGTCGAGCTCAACGCGGACCCCTTCCCGATGTTCAAGCGGCTGCGCGACCAGCTGCCGCTCTACTACAACGAGAAGCACGATTTCTACGCCATCAGCCGGTGGGCGGACGTGAACGCGGCACTGATCGACCACGCCACCTACAGCTCCGCCAAGGGCGCGATCATCGAGCTGATCAAGGCCGATATCGAGATCCCGCCGGGCGTGGTGATCTTCGAGGATCCGCCGATCCACGACATCCACCGCGGGCTGCTCTCCCGGATGTTCACCCCGCGCAAGATCCAGGCGCTGGAGGCGCAGATCCGGCAGTACTGCGTGGACAGCCTGGAGCCGCACGTCGGCACCGGCAAGCTGGACTTCATCGCCGACATCGGCGCGCAGATGCCGATGCGCACCATCGGCCTGCTGCTCGGCATCCCGGAGCAGGACCAGGAGGCCATCCGGGATTTCGCCAACGAGCAGATGCGCACCGAGGAGGGCAAGCCGATGAAGGCGGCCTCCGAGGGCATGGACACCGGCGACATCTTCTCCGCCTACATCGACTGGCGGGTGGAGAACCCCTCCGACGACATCATGACCGAGCTGCTGAACGTGGAGTTCGAGGACCAGAACGGCGAGTGGCGCAAGCTCACCCGCGCCGAGCTGCTCACCTACGTGAACGTGGTCTCCGGTGCGGGCAACGAGACCACCACCCGGCTCATCGGCTGGGCCGGGCGGGTCCTCGCCGACCACCCGGACCAGCGCCGCAGGCTCGTCGAGAACCCCAAGCTCATCCCCAAGGCGGTGGAGGAGCTGCTGCGCTTCCAGCCGCCCGCCCCGCACGTCGCGCGCTACGTCACCCGCGACGTGGAGCTGCACGGGCAGACCGTGCCCGCCGGCAGCGCCATGATGATGCTGATCGGCGCCGCCAACCGGGACGAGCGGCAGTTCGCGCCGGACGGCGATGTCTTCGATATCGACCGGGATGCGCGGGGGCACCTGTCGTTCAGCGTCGGCACGCACTTCTGCCTGGGGTCCGCGCTGGCGCGGCTCGAAGGGCGGATCGCGCTCGAGGAGATTCTGAAGCGGTTCCCGGAGTGGGAGGTCGACTCGGCCGCCGCCCGGCTCTCGCCGACCTCCACCGTGCGGGGGTGGGAGACGCTGCCCACCTTCACGCGCTGAGAGCGCAGCGGGCGCCCGGCTCCGGGGTCTCCAGGTCGATCAGGTAGCGGGCGACGGCGTCGTTGACGCAGGGGCTGGTGCCGCCGAGCGCGACGGTGTGCTGCTCGCCCTCGACGGTGAGCAGGGCGCCGCCGAGGGTCTCGGCGAGGCTCACGCTGCCCGCGTACGGGGTCGAGGGGTCGCCGGTGATCGCCACGGTGAGGGTGGGCGGGAGGCCCTCGATGCCGGTGGCGTACGGGTAGCCGAGTGTCGGTGTGGCGGGCCAGGATTCGCAGGGGTCGCGGGCGCCGTCGGGGCCGAGGCCGGTGTCCAGGAACGGGGCGATCTCCTGGATCCGGCCCTTCAGCTCGACCTCCTGCTCGGGGGTGTGGCGCTGCTCGTCCAGGCAGTTGATGGCGAAGAGCGCCTCCGTGAAGTTGCCGTAGCGGCCGTCGGCGCCGCGGCCGCCGAAGGCGTCGCCGATGGCGGCCAGGGTGTCGCCGCGCCCCTCGCGCAGCTCGGCGAGCCCCTTCCAGATCACCGGCCAGGCCCTGGCGTCGTAGAGACCGGCGATCACGCTGCCGGTGGCGCCGTCGTACTCCAGCGGCCTGCCGTCGGCGAGGGTGATCGGCCGGTCCAGGAGCGGGCGCATCAGACTCTGGAAGGCCGCCGTCGCCTGCGCCGGATCGGGGCCGAGCGGGCAGTCGGGGGTCGCCGCGCACGCGGCGGCCATGACGTCGAAGGAGCGCTGGAACCCGGCGTACTGGGTGAGCCTGCGCTCGTCGGTGCCTTTCAGCGGGTCGATGGCGCTGTCCAGGACGAGCGCGCGCACCCGCTCCGGGAAGGTCTCGGCGTAGACCGCGCCGAGCCGGGTGCCGTAGCTTTGGCCCAGGAAGTTCAGCTTCTCGTCGCCGAGCGCCGCGCGCAGGATGTCCATGTCGCGCACGGCGTCCCTGGTCCCGACGTGCGCCAGGACGTCAGCCCCGCCGGAGCCCGCGGCGCAGCGCTCGACCAGCGCGCGGGTGTCGTCCGCGGTGAGCTTCTTCGGGCCGACGAGCACCGAGGTGGTTGCCCGGCCCGCGTCGATCTCGGCGTCGGTGAAGCAGTCCACCGCGGGGGTGGAGGCGCCGACGCCGCGCGGGTCGAAGCCGATGAGGTCGAAGCGTTCGGTGACCGGGCTCGCGGCGAGGGTCTGCGCGCCGACCGCGGCCATGCTCATGCCGGGGCCGCCAGGCCCGCCGGGGTTGAGCAGCAGGGAGCCGATGCGTTCGCCGCGGGCTGGGGCTTTGAGTACCGCGATGCTCAGGGTGCGGCCGTCGGGGTCGGTGTGGTCCAGCGGGACCTCAAGCCTGGCGCATTGCAGGGCCGGATTGCCGGTGATGGCCTTTTCGTCGGCGGCGGTGGTGGCGTAGCCGGTGCAGGGGCCGAAGGTGAGGCGCTGGCCGTAGAAGCGGTCCAGGTTCGGAGGGGTGGTGTCGGCACCGCAGGCGGCGAGGCCGAGCAGCAGCGGTATGACTGCGAGCAGGGCGAACTTACGCACGGGTATCCCCTCGGTCGTTGTTCATCGCGATGCCGACGCGGCGCATGACGTCGAGCTGGGCCGGGTTGTACAGGTCGCGCATGGCGATGCCGATGGTCTGCGCGGCGCGCTGCGGGGGCAGGTCCAGATCGCGTATCTCCGGGTGCTCGGCGAGCAGCGCGCGGATCCGCGGCACCATGCGCTCGGCCAGGTCGCGCCGGGTCTCGGGGTCGGCGTCGGCGGGCAGGGCGTCGAATTCGCGGTCGACGAGGGCGGGCTCGCCGGAGCGGATCAGCTCGGCGTAGGCATCGAGCTGGTCGCCGGTGAGCAGCCTGCTCATCACCGTCACCAGGCCGCGGTCGGCGCCGGAGAGGTCGGCCTCGGCGGCGGCGAGCGCCAGCTCGGGCGGCAGGTCGGTCGGGGGCGCGTGCCGCAGCAGCAGCCCGAGCTCCACCCTGGCCCGCTGCAACCGCTCGATGGTCGCCTCCAGCTCCTTGTCCAGCGCGCGCAGCGCCGCCTCGGGATGGGCGTCGGTATCGCCCATCTCGGCGATCTGCGGCAGCGAGAAGCCCAAGTCGGTGAGGCGCTTGATCTGCAGCAGCCGCACCAGGTGCTGGACGCCGTAGTGCTTGTAGTTGTTGTTGCCGCGCTCGGGCTCGGGCAGCAGCCCGACGTCGTGGTAGTGCCGCACCGTGCGCAGGCTGGTCCCGGCGAGCTCGGCGAGCTGCCTGGTGCTCCACCCCATGCTGTCCTCCTCGGGTCGGTCGGTGCGGCCAGTCTCGGGTGTGCCGTAGCGGCACAGTCAAGGGTGATCCGGGTCATGCCCGGAATGTCTCGAGTATGCCGTTACGGCCGGGTGTGTCATGGGGGTCGTCCCCGCTCGACGAAAGGAACGCCATGATCGGCGTCGAGGAGTTCTTCGGCTCATCCGCCTTCAGCGCACCCGTCATCTCGCCGGGCGGCACCCGCATCGCCTACCTCGCCCCGTGCGGGAACCGGATGAACATCTGGGTGCGCGCCGTCGAGGGCGGCGGGCCGCGCTGCGTCACCGCCGACGAGACCCGCAATGTGCAGAACGTGTTCTGGTCCAGGGACTCCCGGTGGCTGCTCTACGCCCAGGACGAGGGCGGGAACGAGCAGTGGCACATCTTCCGCGCCGACCCCGACGACCCGGAGGCGCCCGCGGTCGACCTCACCCCGTACCCCGGCGTCGTCGTGCTGGAGCCGGAGCTGCCGGTGCACCGCCCCGGCACCGTCCAGGTGCAGATGAACAAGCGCGACCCCGCCGCTTTCGACCTCTACGACCTGGACATCGAATCCGGCGAGCTCACCGAGGTGGCGCGGAACGCCGGCGGGAGCGGCTTCTTCCTGCGCGGCCCGGACGACACCGTCTACGCCCGCGGCCTCACCGATGAGGGCGACCTCGAGCTGACCCGCATCACCCCGGAAGGTCCGGTCCGCATCGCCCGCTTCGCAGGCGGCGACTACCCGATGGGCGGGCAACCGTTCCAGCTCACCCCGGACGGCACCGGCGTCTGGATGGGCTCCAACCGCGGCACCGACCGCATGCGGCTGGTCCGGCTCGACCTCGCCACCGGCGTCCAGACGGCCGTCGACAGCCACCCCACCTTCGACCTCGACCCGCGCTCCACCGTCGACCCCGCCGCCCCGTACCCGCTCATCACCGACCGCGCCACCGGCGAACTCCTCGGCGTGCGCTACCTGGACGAACGGCTTGAGATCCGCGCGCTCGACCCCGGCTTCGCCGAGATCCTGGAGCGGCTCACCGCGCTCTCCGACGGCGATATCGAGACGCTCTCCGCCGACGACTCCGGGCAGCGCTGGGTGGTGACCTTCGAGCACGACCGCGACCCCGGCGTCGCCTGGTACTACGACCACGCCACCGGCGCGAGCCGGGTGCTCGGCCGCGCCCACCCCCACCTCGACCCCGCTCTCCTCGCCCCGATGCGCCCGCTCTCCATCACCTCCCGCGACGGCCTGCGGCTGCCCTCGCACCTCACGCTGCCGATCGGCGTCGAGCCGGTGGAGCTGCCCCTGGCGGTGCTACTGCATGGCGGGCCGTGGTTCCGGGACCACTGGGGCTACGCACCGGCCGTGCAATTCCTGGCGAACCGCGGGTACGCCGTGCTGCAGGTGAACTTCCGCGGCTCCACCGGGTACGGCAAGGCGTTCACCAGCGCCGCCATCGGAGAGTTCGCCGGGGCCATGCACGACGACGTGATCGATGCGGTCGAGTGGACCATCGCCGGGGGGTACGCCGACCGCTCGCGCATCGCGATCCTCGGCGGCTCCTACGGCGGCTACGCCGCCCTCGTCGGCGTCACCTTCACTCCCGACGTCTTCGCCGCCGCCATCGACTACGTCGGCATCTCCAGCCTGCCCAACTTCCTGCGCACCCTCCCGCCCTTCACCCGCCCGCACCTCGCCAACAACTGGCACCTCTTCGTCGGCGATCCCGACGATCCGGCCCAGGAGGCGGAGATGCTCGCCCGCTCGCCCATCACATATGTCGACCGCATCCGCTCCCCGCTGCTCGTGCTGCAGGGCGCCAACGACCCGCGCGTTGTGCGTGCGGAGTCGGACAATCTCGTTGCCGCGCTGCGGGGTCGGGGGGTTGAGGTGGAGTACATCGTCAAGGATGACGAGGGGCACGGGTTCGTGAATCCGGAGAATCAGATCGACATGTTCCGGGCGGTGGAGCGGTTTCTGGCGCGGTATCTCGGCGGAAAAGCCCCCGCTCCGACGGAGTAGCCCCTCGACACCGCCGTGGCCGCCCGCACCCCCGCCCATCCCAGGCCCGCCATGACGCCAAGGTCGTCGGTGCGGTGCCGCTCAGCAATGGGGCCGGTACACCGTCTGACCCTCAGTCAGATGTACAACCGCTCGTTCGGCAGTCGCGGTAGCGGATCTGCCCCGATATCGGTCACATCGACTGCATCTACGTGCCGCCGCTGCTGATGCTCTCGAACGAATAGCCGTGCGGCTGTGATACAGACGGCGAATTCGAACTCCATACCGCGCAGGACTATCGAGAGCCGTACGTCGGGCTCGTTCGGAAGCGGTGAGGCGCTTGTGGGTTTCAGGGCGGTGCTCCCTCCGGAGTTCTCGAGAGGAGGCACCTGGCGCCGGGGGCGTTAGCCATCGGTCCGCCACTCTGACGGTCTGATGCGCCGGGCGAGTAACCTGACGTCGACCCGGCGCCGGGTGCACCGAAGACATTGCCGTACGGGAGTTTCGAGCGGCACGGCGAAGCGGTGCGCTACCGTAGGGGTAACGGGGGCATTTCTGCTGTTCAAGGCCGATTTTGCGGGGTGGGTGCAATGGTATTTGGACGTACGTGGACCGGATTCGAAGCGGTTGCGCTACAGGAGGCGATGCGGCGGTCCATCCGTGAGTTCGCCGCCATGCTCGGGATCGAGACGACCACCATCAACAACTGGCGCTCCGGGCTGAGTTCGGTGACTCCGCGAACCAAGATCCAGGCCATTCTCGACACGACCTATCAACAGCGCGCGACGGCGGAGGATCGTGCCCGGTTCGAGCAGATCGTGGCCGAGGGGGAAGCGGCGTGGTGCGTCCGGCACCGACGGATGCCGCCCGCCGCAGCGATGACGCACACTGGTGACGATCGGTCGGACGATGACGGGGGTGGTCTCACGAACAGGCGGGAAGCACTGCGGATGCTCGGGGTCGGCGGTCTCGCAGCGGGTGCGAGCGTGCGAAATCCGGTCTTGGTGGCAGCGCGGGAATCGGCGCTGATCGGGGATTCCATGGCGCCGCCGACGATCGCGACGGATGCGCTTCGGGATGCGGCAGAGGACCTCTACCAGCTGGCGAGCGACTACGCCCTCGCTCCGGATCTTCCCCGGTTGTTCGTGCAGTTGGTGACGGTCCGGGATCAACTGGCGGCATCCCTCCGGCATGCCGGCCGAATCACCGATCTCCGAGAGCTCTACGCGCTGTTTGCGGCGACCTGCGCACTGTTGGCTTCGGTATCGCACGATCTTGCGGAGCCGAAGGCGGCGATGATGCAGACCCGGGTTGCCGGGCGCTTCGCGGAATTGGCAGGTCATCGGCCTCTGCACGCCTGGGTAGTCTGCACCCGAGCCATGATCGCGTCGTGGTGGAGCTCGCCCGAGCAGGTCATCCGGGAGGCCGGCCGGGCGCAGCACGTCTCCGGAATCGCCGGTGTCCGGCTCGCGGGTCTCCGGGCGAGAGCGCACGCACAGTTGGGCGACCATGCGGCCGCCGTGGATGCCGTCCATACCGCTCACCGGGAGCGCGAGAAGATCACCGAACCCGACGGGCTGACGGATTTCGGTCCGATCTTCGGATTTTCCCGCGCCCGGCAGCACTACTACGACGCTTCGACCTACGCCTATCTCCGGGATTGGAACTCGGTCGAGCGCAATGCCGGAGTAGTCACCGAGCTTTCCAGGCCGTCGCCTGCCACCGCGTGGCCGGTGACACTGATGCTCACGCAGGTCAACCTGGCGCACGCTCGATGGAACACCGACGGATCGGTGGCTGCCTTCGAGGCGCTGCGGCCCGTGCTCGCGCTTCCTTCCGATCAACGCATTCCGCAGGTGCTGAGCGCCGTGCGCACCGCGGACATCAGCATGCGAAACGATCCGATCCGATCGAAGGACACCGCACTGCTCGACGCCATCGATCAATTCACATCGCCGGAAGGAGCCCTCGCGTGAATCACGATGTAGGCCATGCCCATCGCCTCCTCGCGCCGCGGATCGCCTATCTGATCGGCACCAAAGACGCGGAAGGATTGGCCGATCTCATTCCGGTCTCCAACGTGACCTCGGTATCGACCGCTCCACAACAGCTCGCCATCGCAGTGCTGAAGAAGTGGCGCACTTGCGAAAACCTGTTCGGGGCAGAGGGTTTCACTGTCAGCGTGCCGGTGGCCGGTCAACTGGACGGTGTGTGGAAGCTGGGCGCGAAGTACTCCGGGTTCTCGGTCACCGAACCCGCCGAGAAGCTCGCGACCTGCGGGTTGCAGCTCGACCTTAATGCGTCCCCGTACGGCCCCGTTCTGCTCACCGGCATCGGCTGGGCCAGCTGCCGGCTACGGGAACGTCTCGATTTCGGCGGGGATCACGGAGTCTTCATCGGTGAGGTGGGGGATGTCTGGTTCAATACCGAGCACCTCACCTCTGACGGGACGCCGAAAACCGTGACGCGTCCGCTCATGCAGCAGACCGGCAATTTGTTCACCACGGCAGCCGATGAGCTGGTGGAGATTCCGTACTTCTCGTCGGCGGACGGCAACTGAATTTCAGAGCGTGCCGCCGACAACCCCGTCGGCGCGCAACTGGGCGATCTCTGCCTCGTTCAATCCCAGTTCCGAGAGGATTTCGTCGGTGTGCTCCCCGAGCAATGGAGCGTGCCGGGTATGAAAGCGCTCCGGACCGTCAGAGAACCGCGCGGGCAGGGTGCTGTGGCGGGCAGTGCCGAACACCGGGTGCTCGACCGGCTCGAAGAACTCGCGGGACACCAGTGGCGGCAGATCGGCCTGGTGATGCGGTTGCTGCACCTTCGCCACCGGAACGCCTGCGGCCCACAGAACATCGACGATCGCGTCGGGGGAGCGCGCGGCACACCAGTCGGCGAGGTGCCGGTCCAACAGATCGTGCTGGCGGCGGCGCCCGGCGGCAGTGCAGAGTTCGGGGTCGAGGGACCAGACGGGGGTTCCGAGCGCCTCGCGGAGCCGACGCCATTGGGCATCGTCGGCGACGGCGATGGCGACCCAGAGATCCTCGCGCCCGAACTCGTCCATCCCGGACGCCCGGTACAGGTTCTGTGGCGCGGCAGCAGGACCGCGGTTCCCGTCGCGGGCGAGTAGCGCACCGTAGGCGGAGTACTCGATGACCTGCTCGGCGGCGACGTTCATGGCCGCCTCGACCATGGCCGCCTCGATCACGACACCCTGCCCCGTGCGGCGCCGGTGCTCGAGCGCCAGCAGGAGCGCGTTGAGGGCGTGCACCCCGGCGTTGGGGTCGCCGATGCAGTAGGGCTCGATGGGGTTGGCGTCGGGGTAGCCGGTCAGAGCGGTGATGCCGGAGGTGTCCTCGATGACGTAGGCGAAGGCGGGGTTGTCCCGCCACGGCCCGTCGAGCCCGAATCCGGGCATCCGCACCATGATGATGTCCTCGCGCAGGGCGCGCACGCTCGCCGCGTCGAGCCCGATCTGCTCGAGCACGCGGGGGGTGTAGTTCTCGACCACCACATCGCAGGTGGCGACGAGCTTCTTCAGCAACTCCTGCCCGCGTGGGGTGCGGAAGTCCACCGTGAGCCCGCGTTTGCCGGTGTTCAGCCCGGAGAAGATGGGGGAGCGCTCCCACCACTGCTCCTCGGTAGCGGGGACGCCGGCGATGAGCCGGGTGCCGTCGGGCCGTCCGGCCGACTCCACGTGGATCACGTCGGCGCCGAGCAGGGCGAGGTAGTGGGTGCAGGACGGCCCGGCCCAGAAGGTGGTCAGGTCGAGCACGCGCAGCCCGTGGAAGGGGAGTGGATCGCCCGCCGCCGTGGCGGTTTTCGTGCCGAGCTCGGCCGAGCGGTAGTGCGCGGTGTGCTCGCCGAGCCGAGGCGCGGGACCGGGCTCGCGGAGCAGTGAAGGTGAGATGCGGTAGGGCGCCCCGGGCTGGGTGAAACCGTCACGCGGGTTGGTCGTGAAGAACTTCCGCGCCACGTGATGGTCCATCGCCGCGACATTGGCCCCGTCCGCGAGCGGGCCGTTCGGGATTCGGAACGCCGTCGCCAGATCCCGCACCACATCCACCGGCTGCTCGGTCATCCACGCCTGGATCTCGGCCGCCTTGGCACCGGCCCGCTGGGTGATGGAGAGTTCGGTGTCCTCGTCGATCCACTCCGCGTGCCCGACCATGGCGCACAGGTCGTACCACTGCTGGAGGGTCCCGCAGCCCACCGCCACCATCCCGTCCGCGGCGCTCGCGACGCCGGGCACGCTGAGCCTGCGCTCGGTGCGGAACGGCCGCCCCAGCCCGTCGTGGAACGACACCGGGAAGTAGGTGAGCCCGAGGATCTGCGTCTCCAGCATCGAGAGATCGACCAGCGCCCCACCGCCGCGCAACCGCGCCACCTGAGTCGCGGCCGCCGCGTGCGCACCCGCGAACCACTCGCCGATCCGCCCGCCGACGTGCACCGGCGCCCGATCCGGCGCCCCGCGCCCGAGCCCCACGATCCCCCCGGACCACGCCTGCAACGTGAACTCGGTGGCGGCACGCGAACTCCACGGCCCGGTCAGTCCGAACGGCGTGATCGCGGTGACCACCAGGTGCGGGTACCGCCGCCGCAACTCGTCCGGCGGGTACGCGCCCCCGGACCAGAGCACCACATCCGCGGCGGCGAGCAACTTCTCGACCAGCTCGGGCTCCCCGACCACGCTCTCGGTGGAGCAGGCCAGGAACGAGAAAAGCGCCCCGTCCGACCCGGGCGGGATCGCCGCCCCGGAGGCGGACCACCCGCGCAGCGGATCCCCCTCGGGCGGTTCGACCCGAACCACCCTGGCACCCCCGTCGGCGAGCAATTTGGCGCAGTACCCGCCCGGAATGCCGGTGGCCAGATCGACCACCAGCCAGTCCCGCAGCGGCGGCTCGGCGTGCGTCACGACAACCCCTACGGCTTGTTCCGGCCCGACCTGCTGAGCCGGAAATCGGGCGGGAACCGGTCGTCGTTGTCCTTGACCGAGTTGTTCAGCCCGCCCTCGAAGGCGTTGTCCAGCATGAGATCGTCCTCGTCGGCGGCGATGTGCCCGCCCATGGACTCGAAGAAGCCGCTGAGCAGGCTGCCCATGTACTCGCCCTGCTGCTGCTTCATGATCTCGAAGAAGACCTTCTGCATGAACACGGTGTCGGTGGGGCGGTTGCGCGAGCAGGCGAGCGCGTACTTGGCGGTCTCGGCCTCCAGCTCGGCGCGCGGCACCACCTTGTTCAGGAAGTTGCACTCGTACATCTCGGCGGCGGAGAAGGCGCGGCCGGTGAAGACCATCTCCTGAAAGCGGCGCAGCCCCATGGTCTGCGCCCAGGTCCACATGCGCGGGCCCCAGCCGTAGTAGCGGAAGGAGGGGTGGCCGAAGAGCGCGTCGTCCGAGGAGATCACCAGGTCGGCGTCGGCGGCCTGGTAGAAGTGCCAGCCGTAGCAGTAGCCCTTGACCTCGAGGATGGAGATCTTCTTGAACTCCTGCAGGCTGCGGCAGCCGGCCGAGGCATTGGCGTACCACTGGCTCACCGAGGCGCCGTGCCGGAACGACCCGCGCGGCGGGTACCGCACCTCGTCCGGGCCGATCCGGAACTCGGCCAGCCGCGGCCCCTGGTCCTCGGACTCCTGCATCGCCATGAACTCGGGCAGGTCGGCGCCGGTGCCGAGATCCCGGCCCTCGCCGCGCACCACCAGCACCTTGACCTCGTCGTCCACGCTGGCGCGGTGAATGAGGTCGGCGTAGCGGAGCCGGGCCGCCGCGGTGGGCGCGTTCAGCGCCTCCGGGCGGTCGAAGGTGATGGTCGCGATCCGGGTCTTCGGATCCTTCTCGTAGCGGATGATCTCTTCCGCGGTGGGCTGGTCGGGCACGGACATGGACGGCTCCTTCGCCGAGGGGGTGATGCGGGTCCGCCCGGCCGGGGTGGCGCCCGGCCGGGCGAGGTGCGCGCCGGTGTCACGCAGCCACCGGCAAGCGCTCAGGGCGCGTCGGTGAGCAGTTCGGCTCCGTCGTCGGTGATCAGCACGGCATCGCGGGTGAACACCGCGCCGACGCCGGATTCCCACACGTACCCGGTGAGCGCGAGCACCATGCCCGGCTCCAGCCGCTCGGCGGCCGCGGTGGCGGGCAGCTGCGGCGAGACCACCGGCGGATCGAACCCCATCCCGAGCCCGCGGGCGACCGGCATCGGCGGCAGCGGTTCGCCCGCCGCCTCGTACGCCGCGAGCAACCCGCTCGACGGCTCACCCGCCCGGCTCGCCGCAATCAGCCGTTCGCGCACCGCCGCGCTGCGCGAGAACAAAGCGGCGACCGCCGCCTCGTCCCCGCCCGGCACCGCCACGGTCCGCCCGACCTCCCCGATGTACCCGTCCCCGAGCACCCCGGCCGAGATCGCCACGAGATCGCCGGCCCGCACGGTCCGCTCGGCGTCGGCGCGCCGCCACGGATGCTCCCGCGAGGTCACCCACACCGAATCCTGCTGCGCCGGTGTGCTGATCCCCCCGGCCGCCATGGCCTCCAGCAGCACCCCGGTGAGCCCCTGCTCGGTCTTGCCGGGCGCGAGCTCGGCGGCGGCCGCGGCCAGCCCGGCCTCGGCCACCCGCAGCGCCCCGCGCAGCACCGCGACCTCCGGCTCGGTCTTGATCCGCCGCGCCGCCCGCATGGCCTGCTCGCCATCGACGAACTCGGCCTTCGGGAAGGCCATCGGCAGCAGCTGCGCGAAGGTGGGGGAGAGGCAGTCGGTGCCGACCCGCGCCGCCGTCGAGGCGCCGGGGATGTCGCGCAGCACCGCCATGGTGTTGACCGGATTCCAGGCCAGCCCGTACAGGTGCTCGTGCGGGATGTCGTCCGGGATCCCCTCGTCCCAGGTGCTCAGCAGGTGCACATCGCCGGTCTCCCTGACGATCGTGGCGACCGGGCCGAAGGGCCTGGTCCCGGCCACCCAGAGCTGGGGCGCGCCCGCCACGTAGCGGGCATTGGCCTGCCTGCCGAGCACGAGGACATCGAGGTCATGGGCTTCCATCTGTGCCAGTGCGCGATCACGCCGCCCATGCCGCAGGGCGCGATCGTCCGGCAGGATCTCAGTTCCCATAGGGGTCGTACGGGTAGTCGGTGAGAGGGGTCCACCCCTCCTCGGTGATCACGATGATCTCCTCGCTTCGGTATCCGCCGGTGCCGTCCTCCCAGACGACCGGCTCCAGCACCAGCACCATGCCCGGCTCGAAGACGAAGTTCTCGTCGTACTCCGGGCCCAGGTCGGTGCCGATCATGGGCAGCTCGGCCGCGCTGACGCCGATGCTGTGCCCCAGGTAGAAGTGCGGCAGCCAGGGCTTGGCGCCGCCATTGGCCGCGATCGCCGCGCGGGTCAGGTCGGCCGCGGTGGCGCCGGCCTTGGTCACGTCGAGCACGGCGGTCAGGATGGTCCGCCACTGCTCGAACTGCCGCTGCTGCGCGGCGCTCGGCTCGCCGCCGACCAGCCAGGTGCGGCCGAAGTCGGAGCAGTAGCCGCCGTAGGTGATGCTGACGTCGGTCCAGAGCACGTCGCCCGCCTCGAGCTCGCGCTCGGTGGTGAGCAGCGGCAGCGCCAGGTCGCCGTGCGTGGTCCAGACGCCGTCGGCCTTGGTGCTCGGCATGACCTGCCAGATGGCGTCGAGCATGTTCGCGGTGGCGCCGTACTCGAAGGCGCGGCGTACGAAGCCGGCCGAGAGGTCGATCTGCCGCCTGCCCGGCGCCAGCGCCGCCTGCACCTCGGCCACGGCCCGCTCGGTGATCCGGCACGCGGTGCGGATGCAGGAGATCTCGTCCGGGGTCTTGATCAGCTTGGCCGGGCCGACGACCAGCGCCGCGTCCGTCGGCGCGCCGCCGGGGAAGATCTGCTTGCCCGCGCGCAGCATGGCGCCGGTGTGCTCGTCCACCGCGATGCTCGACCCGGCCGGGATCAGCTCGGCCAGCAGCCGCGCGAAATTCTCCACGCCCTCGTCGAATTCGAGGTAGACCGGGCCGTGCAGGTGGTCCGCGGGCAGGTCGCGCTCGGCCGAGGCGCCCTCCCGGAACGGCATGAACAGGTGCGGCCACGGGTCGTCGCGCAGCACCACCGCGACCGGGCGCTCGACGTGCGAGAGCCCCGCGTCGCCGAGCGGCCAGTTGGCCCCGGTGGCGTAGACGACATTGCTGTTGTTCAGCAGGACCAGCGCGTCCACGCCGCGGGCTGTCATACTCGCGCGCAGCCGCTCCCCGGTCTCCCGGCGCATCCTGGCCCGGTCCGGGACGTCCGGGATCGGGAAGGTCACGCTTCCCCGCCGGGTGGCGAAGGCGGTCATCCGGCCAGCCCGAGGAAGTCGAGGATATTGCCGCTCACGATGCGCGCCGCGTCGTCCGGGCCGACCGCCTCGACCACGGTGGCGATGGACTTCTCCGAGTAGCCGAAGGTGCTCTCGTTGTGCGGGTAGTCCGAGGACCACATGACCCGGTCGCGGCCGATGTGGTCGATGAGCGAGAGCCCGAGCGGGTCCACCATGAACGAGGCCCGCATGTGGTTCTCCCAGTAGTAGCGGACGTCGTGCTCCACCGGGCGGTCCAGCATGTGCTGGAAGGAGGCCAGCATGTGCTCGGCGTCCTGGATGGCCGACGGCACCCAGTTGATGCCGCCCTCGAACCAGCCCACGCTGAGCCCGGGGTGCCGGTCCAGGATGCCGCTGAAGATGTACTTGGAGAACAGCTCCCGGAACGGCGCGACATTGTGCATCATGCCGACCGCGACGCTGTTCACCTCGCAGGGCGCCGAGAGCGGCGACTCCCCGATGTGGTGCGAGACCGGGACGCCGGACTCCTCGATCGCCTCCCAGACCGGCCGCATGGCGGTGGAGGCGTAGTCGATGACCTTGCCCTCCTCGTCCTTGCCCGCGGAGAGCGGGAGCAGGAAGGTTCGCAGACCCAGCGACTTCAGCTCGGCCAGGGTGCGCCTGGCGCCCTCGCCGTCCCACCAGTTGATCAGCCCGACGCCGTAGAAGCTGCCGTTGGACAGCTCCTGCAGCTCGGCGATGTAGGCGTTGTAGGTGCGGAAGCAGAGCTCGCGGATCGCCCGGTCCGGGTAGAAGAGCAGGGCCAGCAGGGCATTCGGGAACGCGAGCTCCTTGGCGATGCCGTCGGCGCGCAGATCCGCGATCCTGGCCTCCAGGTTGCCGCTGCCCGACCCCTCCAGCGGGTCGTACTGCATCAGCACGTGGCTGAAATCGCCGGGCAGGAACGACTTCCCCTTGCGGCCGAGCTGGAAGGCGCCGTCCTCGTACCAGACCCGCGGCGCCTTGTCCTTGAGCTCCTCCGGGAACCGCTCGAAGAAGATGTCGTGCGCGAGCGAGATGTGGTTGTCCGCGGAGAACACCTCGGTGCCCGCTGGCAGGCCCAGCGCACCCGCCGCGTGCCCGCGGCGATCCTTCGGTGGCCCGAAGCCGCCGGGCGGATACAGCGAGGCGCTGCTGGTGGGAACCGACATCGTGACCCTCCCATTGGGATCGATTCGTGGTGGGAATGACGTTATCACAATTAGAGGGAACGGTATCCGCAGAACGGCTCGGATTAGGCTCAAATACGGCTGTTAGCTGCGAGAATACCGTTATCATCTGTTGTCGAGGGAAGTGACCCGGGATGACTTCCCCTGAGACCCTTGTCACACCGCCAAAACCAACCTACTGTGTGTTCACTAGGTTTAGCCGGACAGGAAGATTGCGTGACCACTCCTCGCCCCTACGCCACCCTCCTCGCCAAGGGCGAGGACCGCAGGCAACGCATCCTCGGCGTCGCTCAGCGGCTGCTCACCCGGAACGGGTGGCGCAGCACCAGCCTGGCCCAGATCGCCCGCGAAGCGGGGGTGACCCCGGCCGGGCTGCTGCACCACTTCCAGTCCAAGGAGCAGCTGCTGCACGCGGTGCTCGATGCCAGGGACGCGGACGACGCGCGCAACGCCGACCTGACCGGTGACCTGTTGGCCGAGATCCGCCGGGTGGCGGACCGGATGGCCGGCTCCCCGGAGCTGGTCGGCACCTTCGTCGTCCTGCTGGTGGAGAACCTGCTGCCCGAGGCTCCCCTGCACGATCGGCTGCTCGACCGCTGGAAGGTGGCCGTCGACATCGTCGCGGAGACCATCCGGCACAACCAGGAGATCGGACGGTTCCGGCCCGACCTCGATCCCGACATCCGGGCTGTGGAAATCGTCGCCTTCATCAATGGAATGGAGATCTCATGGCTGCTCGACCGTTCGATCCCGCTGACCGAGGTGTTCACCGAGTACACCAGGTCACTGGCTCGCGACTTCGCTTCAAGTGGGGAACCATCCGCTACCGGCTCGACATCGTCGGGGCCGACGTCCTCGACGTCGTCCAGCACGCAGGCGGCTGGCTCTTCGACCGCGCCGTAGCGGGCTGGGACGTCACCGTGCTGGTGGCCGACCTCGGCGACGCCCGCCCGCTGCGCATCCTCGGCGCCGAGGTGCTGGAGCTGGAGGCGGTGCTCGCCAACGAGGGCAGGGGCAGGCAGCCGCACGCGCTCGCCATCGCCTCCGAGGTGCTGGCCGCCGACACCAGGACGCACCGCGGGCTGGTGAAGGCGCTGGACGACGGCGGCATGGAGGTGGTGGTCTGGGGCGAGAGCTGGCCGACCCCGCCCGAGCACCGCATCGAACCGGTGGTGCACCGGCTCAGCGTGGCCGCGCAGGCCTTCAAGGCGCAGGCGCTGGCCGCCGCCGGCGTGCCGGTGGCCCCCGGCGACGTCGAGGTCTTCCGCAGCGGGCTCTCCGCCTTCCCGCCGGTCGGCGCCGACCTCAGTCCGGTGGGCTGACCGGGCTCCTTCCTTTCTCCGGCACGCGGCGCGTGCGGGTTCGCGCTGTCGAACCCGCACGCGCCGTTCCGTTTTCGCACCTCCGGCAAACTCTGAGTATTGAATTCTTGCTCAGCGTGTGTAACCTTGTTCACAAGTGAGAATGCCATTTTCCACCGCGCCGGGAGAGACATGACCGCCGAAGCACCCACCGCCGCGCCGTCGCTGAACACCGAACGGCAGCTGCTGATCGACGGCGAGCTCGTCGGCACCGAGCGGACCTACCCCACCAGCAACCCCGCCACCGGCGAGGTGCTCGGGCAGGCACCGGACGCCGGGGTCGCCGAGGCCGGGCGGGCCGTCGCCGCCGCGCGGCGCGCCTTCGACGAGACCACCTGGGCCACCGACCCCGGCTTCCGGGCGGACTGCCTCGACCAGCTCTATCGGGCGCTCGTCGCCAATGTCGAGGAGCTGCGCGAGCTGACCATCGCGGAGGCCGGCGCCGCCCGGCTGCTCACCGAGCGGGCCCAGGTGGACGCACCGCTGGAGATCGTGAAGCACTACGCGGAGCTGCTCCGCGGCTACTCCTTCCGCGCGGAGCTGGGCGAGCTGGAGTCGCGCGGGGCCAAGCATCGGCGCTGGGTGGAGAAGGAGGCGGCGGGCGTGGTCTCCGCGATCATCGCCTACAACTACCCGAACCAGCTGGCGCTGGCGAAGCTCGCCCCCGCGCTCGCGGCCGGCTGCACGGTGGTGCTCAAGGCCGCCCCGGACACCCCGCTCGTCACGCTGGCGCTCGGCGAGCTGATCGCGAACCACACCGATATCCCCGCGGGCGTGGTGAATGTGCTGAGCAGCAACGATCCCGAGGTGGGGCCGCTGCTCACCACGCACCCGGACGTCGACATGGTCACCTTCACCGGCTCCACCGCCACCGGCCGCCGGATCATGGCCGCCGCGAGCGAGACGGTGAAGAAGGTCTTCCTGGAGCTCGGCGGCAAGTCCGCCATGGTGCTGCTGGACGACGCCGACTTCGCCATGCCCGCCATGATGGCGGCCTTCATGATCTGTTCGCACGCGGGCCAGGGCTGTGCCATCACCACCCGGCTGGTGGTGCCGCGGGCCAAGCACGACGAGATCGTCGCGGCGGTCGCGCAGAGCATGGAGAACATCAAGCCCGGCGATCCGGCGCACCCGCACACCTACCTCGGCCCGCTCATCAGCGAGCGGCAGCGGGACAAGGTGCACGCCATGGTGCAGCGCGCCGTCGCGGCGGGCGCCACCCTGGTGACCGGCGGCGAGAAGGTCGACCCCGGCTGGTTCTACACCCCGACGCTGCTCACGAATGTCGACCCGGACAGCGAGATCGCCCAGGAGGAGGTCTTCGGCCCGGTCCTGGTGGTGCTGCCGCACGACGGCGACGACGACGCGGTGCGGATCGCCAACAACTCCATCTACGGCCTGGCCGGCGCGGTGTACAGCGCCGACGAGGAGCGGGCGGTCGCGGTGGCGCGGCGGATCCGGGCCGGTGCCTTCAGCGTGAACGGCGGGCTGTACTTCGCCCCGGACACCCCGTTCGGCGGGTTCAAGCAGTCCGGCATCGGGCGCGAGATGGGTGTCGCCGGGCTCGAGGAGTTCCTGGAGAGCAAGACCTTCGCCACGGTGGTTCCGTGAGCCCGGCCCCGCCCCGGCTGCGGGCCGTGGTCCGGGCGGGTACCCGGCCCATGCAGGCGGTGGGCGGGCTCTTCGCCATGTCGGCGGACGCGGTCCGGTTCCTGTTCAAGCGGCCGTTCCAGACCCGCGAGTTCCTGGAGCAGTCCTGGTTCATCGTGCGGGTCTCGCTGGTGCCGACGCTGCTGGTGGCGATCCCGTTCACCGTGCTGGTCAGCTTCACCATCAATATCCTGCTGCGCGAGCTCGGCGCCGCCGACCTGAGCGGCGCGGGCGCGGCCTTCGGCGCGGTCACCCAGGTGGGGCCGATGGTCACCGTGCTCATCGTGGCCGGGGCGGGCGCCACCGCCATGTGCGCCGACCTCGGCTCGCGCACCATCCGCGAGGAGATCGCGGCCATGCAGGTGCTCGGCATCGACCCGGTGCAGCGGCTGGTGACGCCGCGCATGCTCGCCTCCGGGCTGGTCGCCTTCCTGCTCAACAACCTGGTCTGCATCATCGGCATCCTGGGCGGCTACGTCTTCTCGGTCTTCGTGCAGGACGTGAACCCGGGCGCCTTCGCCGCCGGGCTCACCCTGCTCACCGGGATCGACGAGGTGATCATCTCCTCGATCAAGGCGCTGCTCTTCGGGCTGGTGGCCGGGTTGGTGGCCTGCTACCGCGGGCTGATCGTGACCGGCGGCGCGAAGGCCGTCGGCAATGCGGTGAACGAGACGGTGGTCTACGCCTTCATGGCGCTGTTCGTGATCAATGTCGTGGTCACCGCGATCGGTATCCAGCTGACGGTCCGCTGAGAGGAGGCCGGTCGTGACGATCGCCGCGCGCTACCCCAAGTACCTCCGCCGGGTCCGGCGGCCCTACCTGGCCCTCGGCCGGGTCGGTGACCACGCGCTGTTCTACCTGCGCGCGGTGGTCTCCGCGCCCTACGCCGCCTGGCACTACCGCCGCGAGACCATCCGGCTGATCGCCGAGATCAGCATGGGCGCGGGCGCGCTCGCGGTCTTCGGCGGCACCGTGGTGATCGTCGGGTTCCTGACCCTGGCCACCGGCGGCACGCTGGCCGTGCAGGGCTACAGCTCGCTCGGCAATATCGGCATCGAGGCGCTCACCGGCTTCCTCTCCGCCTTCATCAACGTGCGCATCTCGGCGCCGGTGGTGGCCGGGATCGGGCTGGCCGCGACCTTCGGGGCGGGCGCCACCGCGCAGCTCGGCGCCATGCGCATCAACGAGGAGATCGACGCCCTGGAGTCGCTGGCGGTGGAGCCGGTGGCCTACCTGGTCGGCACCAGGCTGGTGGCCGGGATGATCGCCATCACCCCGCTGTACGCGCTGGCGGTGATCGCCTCCTTCATCGCCAGCCGGGTGACGACGGTGTTCCTGCTCGGCCAGTCGGCGGGGCTCTACGACCACTACTTCGGCACCTTCCTGAACCCGATCGACCTGCTCTGGTCGTTCCTGCAGGCCATGCTGATGGCGCTGGTGATCCTGCTGATCCACACCTACTTCGGCTTCTTCGCCACCGGCGGGCCGTCCGGGGTCGGGATCGCGGTGGGCAATGCCGTGCGCACCTCGCTCATCGCGGTCGTCTCGGTGACGCTGCTGGTCTCGCTGGCGGTCTACGGCGCCAACGGCAACTTCGACCTCTCCGGATGAGGACCCCGATGCCCCTGCTCTCCCGCCTTCGCCCGTCGCTGGACGCGAAACGCGCACTCGCCGGGCTGATCTCGATCGGCCTCGGCGTGGCCATCGTGGCCTTCGCGCTGCGCATGTTCGACGGCGGCTTCACCGAGACCGTGCCGGTGACGGTGCTCTCGCCGCGCGCCGGGCTGGTGATGAACCCGGACGCCGACGTGAAGCTGCGCGGGGTCACCGTCGGCACGGTGGAGTCCATCGCGACCAGGGCGGACGGGCTGGCCGAGCTCCGGCTCGCCATCCGCACCGCCGAGCTGAGCCACATCCCCGCCGATGTGACCGTCGACATCGCCTCCACCACCGTCTTCGGCGCCAAGTACGTGCAGCTGGTCCCGCCGGAGCGCCCCGGCTCCGCGCACCTGACCGCCGGGCAGGTGCTGGACGCGCAGCACGTCACGGTGGAGATCAATACCGTCTTCCAGCAGCTCACCACGGTGCTCGGCCGGATCGAGCCGGAGAAGCTGAACGAGACGCTCGGCGCCATCGCGACCGCGACCAGCGGCCGCGGCGACCGGGTCGGGCAGATGCTCGCCGACCTGGAATCCTTCCTGGCGCAGCTCGATCCGGCGCTGCCCGCGCTCTCGGCCGACCTCGCCGCCGCGCCCGGCGTGCTGAACACCTACGCCGACGCCGCGCAGCCGCTGCTCGACACCGCCGCCAACGCGAGCTCCATCAGCCGGACCCTGGTGGACGAGCAGCAGAACCTGGACGCCTTCCTGGTCGGGCTGATCGGGCTCTCCGACACCGGGACCGCGGTGCTCGCCGAGAACCACGGCGTGCTCGACAGCACGCTCGCCGCCCTGGTTCCGACCACCACCCTGACCAGGGACTACCGGGCCGCGCTCCAGTGCTCGCTGGAGGGGTTCGGCGATCTCTCCCGCTCCAAGCCGGTGGATGTGCCCGGGCTCGGGCTCTCGGCCAACTTCATGCTCGGCATCGAGCCCTACCGGTACCCGCAGCACCTGCCCAAGGTCGCGGCCTCCGGCGGGCCGCAGTGCTCGGTGCTGCCGGTGCCGTACGAGGGCAGGCCGCCGTACGTGGTCGCCGACACCGGCGCCAACCCCTTCGAGAGTGGCAGGCAGACCGTGGAACTGAACTCGGCCAGTATTCAGCAGCTGCTGTTCGGGCCGCTGCTCACGGGGGCGCCGCGATGAGCCCGCGCAATGGCCCGCTGCTCAAGTTCGGCGCCTTCGCGGTGGTCATGCTGGTGCTCTCCGGGCTGCTCTTCACGGTGTTCGGCGACTACCGCTCCGGCTCGCGGGCGGAGTACGCGGCGATCTTCGCCGACTCCTCCGGGCTCCGCCCCGGCGACACCGTGCGCGTCGCCGGCGTCGAGGTGGGCAGCGTGCGGAAGGTGACGCTGCGCGCCGACCACTCCGTGCGGGTCACCTTCGACGCCGATCGCACCCTGGCGCTGACCGAGGGCACCGCGCTGGCGGTGCGCTACCTGAACCTGGTCGGCGATCGCTACCTGGAGCTCACCGAGGCACCGGGCACGCCGGGGGTGCTGGCCGAGGGCGCGGAGATCCCGCAGCAGCGGACCTCGCCCGCGCTCGACCTGGATCTGCTGCTCGGCGGGTTGAAACCGGTGATCCAGGGGCTGGACTCGCGGCAGGTGAACGCGCTCACCTGGTCGCTGCTGGAGATCGTGCAGGGCAGGGAGGGCACCGTGGAATCGCTGCTGACGCGCACCGCCTCCTTCACCGGCACGCTCGCCGCCGACGGCCAGGTGATCCAGCAGCTGATCGACCACCTGAACACCGTCATGCAGACCCTGGCCAGGGAGGGCGACCGCTTCGGCGCCACCATCGACCGGCTGGACCGGCTGGTCGCGGAGCTGGCCGCGGAGCGCGACCCGATCGGCGACGCCATCACGGCGCTCGACACCGGCACCGCCACCATCGCGAGCCTGCTCACCCAGGCCAACCCGCCGCTGGCGGGCACGGTCGACCAGCTGAACCGGCTCGCGCCGCTGGTCGACGACGACAAGCAGACGCTCAGCGATGCGCTGGGCCGGGCGCCGGGGAACTTCCGCAAGCTGGTGCGGGCGGGCACCTACGGCAACTTCATCCAGTACTACATCTGCTCGATCATCGTGCGGGTCAACGACCCGGCCGGGAACGTGGTGGTGCTGCCCGCGATCGAGCAGACGACCGGAAGGTGCAGCAGGTAATGCTGGAGTACCGCGGAACCCACCTCGCCAGGCACGGCACCGTCGGCGTGGTGCTGATGCTGTGCGTCATCGCGCTCGGGTTGCAGGCACAGCAGTTCATCACCTGGGTGAGCACCGTGCGCTACCACGCGGTCTTCACCGAGGCGGGCGGGCTCTCGGTCGGCGACGACGTGGTGGTCTCCGGGACGAAGGTGGGCCGGGTGTCGCGGGTCGAGCTGGTGGACGGCGACGCGCGCGTCACCTTCGCCATCGACGAGACGGTGGTGCTCGGCGACGCCACCTCGGCCCGGATCAAGACCGGCTCGCTGCTCGGGCAGCGGGTGCTCACCCTGGTCTCGGAGTACTCGGCGGGCTCGCGCCCGCTGCGGCCCTTCGACACCATCCCGGCCGAGCGCACCGGCTCGCCGTACTCGCTCACCGACGCCGTCGGCGAGCTCACCACGAATGTCACCGAGACCGACACGCAGGCGCTGAACCAATCGCTCGACCTGCTCGCCGGCACCATGGACCGGATCGCGCCGCAGATCGGCCCGGCCTTCGACGGCCTCACCGAGCTCTCCCGCTCGCTCAACGGCCGCAATACCGCGCTGCGCGACCTGCTCGCCGCGACGGCCGACGTCTCCGGCATCCTCGGCGAGCGCGGCGCCCAGGTGAACAGCCTGATCCTGAACGCCAACGACCTGCTCGGCGTGCTCGCCGCGCGCAGGCAGGCGATCGTGGAGCTGCTGGCCAACACCACCGCCGTCGCCGACCAGCTGACCCTGCTGGTCGCGGACAACGAGGCCGAGCTGGCCCCCACCCTGGACCGGCTGAACTCGATCGCCGCCATGCTGCAGCAGAACCGGGACAATATCGCCGCGGCGCTGCCCGGCCTGGCCAAGGTCGCGATGACCCAGGGCGAGGCCGTCTCCGGCGGGCCGTTCTACAACGCCTACGTCGCGAACCTGATCCCGGCGCAGGTGATCCAGCCCTTCATCGACCAGGCCTTCGGTATCCAGCCGCAGCCCGCACCCACCCCGGAGCCGCCCCGATGACCCGCAGAATCCTGCTCGCCGCCGGCGCCGTGCTGGTCGTCGCGGCGCTCGCCGTCGCCGGGACCTACGGCTACCGCGCGGCTTTCGGGCCGCGCACCATCACCGCGGTGTTCACCACCGCCACCGCCATCTACCAGGGCGACGACGTGCGGGTGGCCGGGGTGAAGGTCGGGCGGATCGCCGACATCCGGCCCACCGGCACCAGCACCGAGATGGAGCTGGAGCTGGACCGCGGCGTCGCCGTCCCGGCGGACGCCAGGGCCGTCGTGGTGGCGCAGAGCCTGGTCGACGCGCGCTACGTGCAGCTCACCCCCTCGTACCGGGGAGCGGGGCCGACGCTGGCGGACGGCGCGGTGATCCCGCTGGAGCGCACCGCGGTCCCGGTGGAGTGGGACGAGGTGAAGACCCAGCTCACCCGGCTCGCCACCGAGCTCGGGCCCGATGCCGACCTCGCCTCCAGCTCCACCGGGCGCTTCATCGACAGCGCGGCCGAGGCCATGGACGGCAACGGCGAGAAGCTGCGCAGCACGCTGCTGGAACTCTCCGCGGTGGGCCGGGTGCTCGCCGACGGCAGCGGCGATATCGCGAGCACGCTCGGCAACCTGCAGAAGTTCGTCACCGCGCTGCGCGACAGCGATGTGCAGATCGTGGAGTTCCAGAACCGGCTGGCCACGCTCTCCAGCGTGCTGAACGACAGCCGCTCCGACCTGGACGCGGCGCTGGCGAGCCTCTCGGTCGCGGTGGGGGAGGTGCAGCGCTTCGTCACCGCGAACCGGGACCGGGCCACCGAGCAGGTGCAGCGGCTCACCGACGTGACGCAGAACCTGGTCGACCACCGGGACGACCTGGAGCAGCTGCTGCACGTCTTCCCGACGAGCATCGCCAACTTCTACAACATCTACAACCCGGACACCGCCACCGAGGCCGGCGTCTTCGTGCTGAACAACTTCAGCGACCCGATCCAGTTCGTCTGCTCGGCCATCGCCAGCCTGGAGAACGGCACCTCCGCGGAGGGGGCGCGGAAGTGCCGCGAGTACCTCGGCCCGGTGCTCGGGCTGCTCAACTTCAACTACCTCCCGGTCCCGGTGAACCCGGCGCTCGGCCCCACCGCGCGCCCGGAGAGCCTCATCTACACCGAGCAGGATCTGATTCCCCAGGTGGTGGAGACGACCTCCCCGCCCCCGCCGCCCCTCCCCGATCTCGGGGCCATCCTCTTCCCGGGAAGGTAGTGAGCCGTGTTCACCTCCGGAACAACGCGGCACGCGCTGCGCGCGCTCGCACTCGCGCTCGGCACCGTGGCGGTGGCGACGAGCTGCGCCTGGAACGGCGTCGAGACCCTGCCGCTGCCCGGTGCGCCCGGGCAGGGCGGCGATGCCATCACCATCGATGTCGAGATGGCGAATATCGGCACCCTCGTGCAGAACTCGCCGGTCATGGTGGACGACGTCGTGGTCGGCAGCGTGAGCGGTATCCGGCTCGACGGCTGGCACGCCGTCGTCCAGGCCTCGATCCGACCGGACGCCGCCGTCCCGGCCAACGTCGTCGCCACCGTGGGCCAGACCAGCCTGCTCGGCTCCAGCCACCTGGCGTTGAACACGCCCGCCGGTCAGCTTCCCGCCGGGACGCTCGCCTCCGGCGTCCGCATCCCGCTGAATGCCTCCTCCACCTACCCCTCCACCGAGCAGACCCTCGCCTCGCTCTCGGTGGTGGTGAACGGCGGCGGCCTCGGCCAGCTCGGCGACATCATCCACAGCCTGAACGACGCCTTCGACGGCAGGCAGCAGGAGGTCGGCGCGCTCCTGGACCGGCTGAACACCGTCATGGGCACCCTGGACGGCCAGCGCGCCGACATCCTCGCCTCGATCGACGCGCTGAACCGCCTCGGCGGCCGCTTCGCCGAGCAGCGCGACACCGTCAGCCGGGCCCTGACCGAGCTGCCGCCCGCCCTGGACGTGCTGCTCGCCGAGCGCCCGGCCATCACCGACGCGCTGAACCGGTTGCGTACCTTCAGCGACACCAGCACCGCGGTCGTCCGCGACGTGCAGGCCGACCTGGTCACCAACCTGCGCAACCTGGAGCCGACGCTCGCCGCGCTGGCCGACGTCGGCCCGCAGATCGATGCCGCGCTGGCCTACGCGACCGTCTACCCCTACGGGCAGAAGACCATCGACGGCGCGGCGCGCGGCGACTACCTCAACCTGTTCGCCACCGTCGACCTCACCATCCCCCGGCTGCGCCGGGAGCTGCTGCTCGGCACCCCCTACGGCGACCCGACCGCCGTGGTGCAGGCCGCCGTCGGCGACCCCGGCTACGCCCAGCAGATCACCGATCCACTCCGCGCCGGCATCGGAGGCCGCTGAATGCTGCTGTCCCGCTTCGTCAAGTTCCAGCTGGTCACCTTCGCGGTGCTCTCGGTGATCGGGCTGGCCGTGATGGCGACGGTCTACATGAAGCTGCCGACGCTGGCCGGGGTCGGCACCATGCGGGTGACGGTCGAGCTGCCCGCCACCGGCGGGCTCTACCGATTCGGCAATGTCACCTACCGCGGGGTGGAGATCGGCAAGGTGACCTCGGTCGAGCTCACCGACGACGGGGTGCTCGCGCACCTCGCCATCGACTCCGGCCGGGATATCCCGGCCGACCTGGAGGCGCAGGTGCGCAGCGTCTCCGCGGTCGGCGAGCAGTACGTGGAGCTGCGCCCGCGCACCGACGCGGGGCCCTTCCTGCGCGACGGCGCGGTGGTGGCCCGGCGCGACACGACCATTCCGCAGCCGGTCGGGCCGATGCTCGACTCGCTGAGCGCGCTGGTCGGCACCATCCCCACCGACCAGCTGCACGCCCTGCTCGGCGAGCTCTTCACCGGGCTGCACGGGGCCCAGTACGACCTGGAGACGCTGCTCACCTCGGGGCAGACCATCGCCACCGAGCTGAACGGGGTGGCGCCGCAGACCCGCACCCTGATCGAGGACGCGCAACCGCTGCTCGACTCCCAGGTGCGCTCCGCCGACGCCATCCGGATCTGGACCCGCAGCCTCTCCGGGGTCACCGCCCAGCTGGTCGAGAGCGATCCCCGGCTGCGCGAGCTCCTGCACTCCGGGCCGGGGTTCAGCGCGGAGCTGGAGCAGCTGCTCGGCCAGGTGCGGCCCACGCTGCCGATCCTGCTCGGCAACCTGACCAGCGTCGGCCAGCTCGCGGTGACCTACAACGCCGGGCTGGAGCAGCTGCTGGTGCTGCTGCCGCCCTCCATCTCCATGATCCAGGCGGTGCAGCCGAACCGGAACGCCGCCGGGCTCGGGCTCGGCGACTTCCGGATCAGCGGCGTCTCCGACCCGCCCGCCTGCACCGTCGGCTTCCTGCCGCCCTCGGAGTGGCGCTCGCCGGAGGACACCTCCGTCATCGACACCCCCGACGACCTCTACTGCAAGCTGCCGCAGAACTCCGATATCGCGGTGCGCGGCGTGCGCAATATCCCGTGCGCGGAGAACCCGGCCAAGCGCGCCCCCACCGCCGCGCTCTGCCACAGCGAGGAGGGGTTCGTCCCGCTCGCCACCGAGCAGCCGCTGCTCGGCCCCTACCCCCGTGACCCGAGCCTCGAGGGGCAGGGGATTCCGCCGGACTCGCGCTACGGGACCGCGCCCGCCTCCTTCGGGACGGCGCAGTACGACCCACACACCGGCAACTACCTCGGTCCGGACGGAAAGCTCTACCAGCAAACGGATCTCGCCGACAAGGCGGCGGTCTGGACGGACATGCTCCCGCACTGAACCCGATCCCGGCCCGGCCCGGCGCGGCCCGGCCCGGCACGGTCCGTAGCCCGGCTGGTCCGGCCCGGACGGCCCCCGACCCCCGCGGCCGGTCGGCCGCCCGTCGACCCACACACGCACCGGGCACCCCGCATGGAATGCGGGGCGCCCGGTGCGGATTCGGTCAGCGGCCGAGATCGGCCAGCGGACTGGTATCGCAAGCCCTACCGGCAGTGGTCGCCGCGGGCCGCTGGATCGTCGGCAACCCGAGCCCGACCGTCGCCTTGCGCCCGCGCCGCGAGTGATCCTTGTCCGGCTTGGGCAGCGCACCGGCCGTGACCAGCTCCGCATTCCCCTTCACGCACTCCGGATCGGGGCCGTCCAGCGGCATCCCGGTGAAGAACTTCGCCGCCATGCACCCGCCCTTGCACGAGTCGTAGGCCGAGCAGGAGACGCAGGCCCCGCCGGTCTGCGGCTCGCGCAGCCGGGTGAAGAGCTCGGAGCGCCGCCAGACGGATTCGAACCCGCCCGGATCGCGCACATTGCCCGCGAGGAATTCGTCGTGGATGGCGAACGGGCAGGCGTAGACATCGCCGACCGGGTCGATGAGGCACACCACCCGCCCCGCGCCGCACAGGTTCAGCCCCGGCAGCGGGGTGGAGCCGAGCGCGTTCAGGTGGAAGAACGAATCGCCGGTGAGCACCTGCTCGCCATTGGCGACCAGCCAGTCGTAGATGGCCAGCTGCTGATCGGTGGTCGGATGCAGCTCCGGCCAGACATCGGCACCGCGCCCGGACGGCCGCAACCGGGTGATCCGCAGCTGCGCGCCGAACCGATCGGCGATCGCCTTGAACTCGTCCAGCTGCCCGACATTGTGCCGGGTCATCACCACGGAGATCTTGAAGTTCTCGAACCCGGCATCGGCCAGATTCCCCATCGCCCGGTACGCCATGTCGAACGAGCCGGGCCCGCGAACCGCGTCGTTCACCTCGGCGGTGGCGCCGTCCATGGAGATCTGCACATCGACGTAGTCGCTTCCCGCGAGCTGCTTGGCCCGCGCCGCGTTCAGCCGCACCCCGTTGGTGGAGAACTTCACGCCGACGCCGTGGTCGACGGAGTAGTCGAGCAGCTCCCAGAAGTCGGGGCGCACGGTGGGCTCGCCGCCGCCCATGTTGACGTAGAAGACCTGCATGCGCTGCAGCTCGTCGATCACGGCCTTGCACTCGGCGGTGCTCAGCTCGCGCGGATCACGCCTGCCCGAGGAGGAGAGGCAGTGCTCGCAGGCGAGGTTGCAGGCGTAGGTGAGCTCCCAGGTGAGGCAGATGGGGGCGTCCAGGCCGTGTTCGAAGTGCTCGACGAGTTTCATGGTCGCTCCTGGATGGTCCCGGCGTCGGCGAGGCCCGCGAGCGCTCGCAGATAGTGGTCGTGCGAAGGGGCGGGCACCCCCGCCGCGGTGAGCGCGCTGGCCGCGTCGGGCTGCTCCGCGAGCGCGCGGACCACCGCCACCAGCAGCGGCGTCTTCAGGAAGGAGAGCCTGCGGGTGCCGTAGTCGTAGAGCAGCGCGCCGAACGGCTCGGGCCGCACCGACACCGAGGGTGCCAGTGCGTAGGCCCGGGCCGGGTCGAACGGCGGACGGTCAGTAGACACCGCACATGCCATCGATCGAGACCTCCTCGACCAGGACGTCCTCCTCGACCAGGGCCTCGGTCTTCGTGTCCTCGCTCATCTGCGTCTCCTTCCGGTATCGGTGTGACCCCGAGCATAATGTCAGTTGATGTCGAAAAGGAAGAGAATCTAATTTCCGAAACTGAACTACACTGTTGCCGGACTGGAGGAGGTGCCGAGTGACGGAGTCGTCGGTCCGGCGCATGCTGGAGCTCTTCGACGTGCGGCCCGCGGGCGACGGCCGCTTCACCGGGGGCAGCGACGGCGGCTCGCGCCGGGTGGTCGACGGCACCCAGCTGCTGGCCCAGGCGCTCGTCGCGGCGGCGAAGACCTTCGAGGACAAGGTGATTCGCTCCGGCCACGCCACCTTCTCGCGCGCAGTCGACCCCGAGCGGCCGGTGGAGTTCGTGGTCGAGGAGACGCACCGCGGCCGCTCGATGGCGAGCGCGGTGGTCGGGGTGGAGCAGGGCGGGCGGCGCTGCGCCACCGTCTCGGTGCTCGCCGACACCCCCACCGCCGACGTGGTGCGGCACCACGTGCCGCGCCCCGAGGTGCCCGGCCCGGCGGCGGCTGTCTCCGCCGACATGCCGCTCACCGGCCGTGACCTGCGCATCGTCGGGGTCGCCGATGTGAACGACCCGGACGAGGTCGGCCCGCCGGAGCTGCACGCCTGGCTGCGCTACGACCCGATCCCGGACCGCGACGACCTGGCCAAGGCGCTGCTCGCGCACTTCACCGGCCACCTCTCGGTCTCCGCCACGCTGCGCGCGCACCCCGGCGTCGGCACCGCGCAGGCGCACCACACCCTCTCCACCGCGCCGATGACGGTGGCGGTCCGCTTCCACGAGCCCGCCGGGTGGGACGGGTGGCTACTGTATTCGCACGAGAGCATCCAGGTCGGCGCAGGCATGTCCTGCGTGCGCGGGCTGGTGCACACCGAGGACGGGCGGCTCGTCGCCTCCTTCACCCAGGAGGCCATGATCCGCCCGCTGCGCGGGGACGACACCGCCATCCCGGCGGAAGCCCGGCTGTGAGAAGGGAATACCGATGACCGATCACCCCGGCTTCCTGACCCGCCCCGATTACCGGGTCGACATCCACGCCCGCCGCAACCTGATCACCGTGCACCACGAAGACCGGCTGGTCGCGGAGAGCATCCGCGCGCTGCTGGTGGACGAGCAGGACCACGGGCTGGTCTTCTACCTGCCGCGCGCCGACGTGAAGGTGCAGCTGGCCGCCGACGAGTCGCGCGCGAGCACCTGCCCCTTCAAGGGCGCCGCCACCTACTGGCGCTTCGACGGCGACGGCGGCGAGGCGCTGGTCTGGAGCTACGAGGATCCGGCGCCGCAGGTGGCGCGGTTGCGCGGGCACGTCGCCTTCTATCAGGACCGGGTGCAGCTGCGGGTCGGGGTGGCGACCCCGGCGGTCAGCGGCCGGGGCTGAACTCGGCGAGCCGCGGCAGCACCGCCGCGGCGAAGAGCTCCATCGTCGCCTCCGCCTCGCGCGGCGAGACCAGGAAGACGATCGCGTCCAGGCCCTGTGCGGCCCGCTCGGCGAGCTGCTCCGCCACCATGGCCGGGGTGCCGACGTAGCCGTCCGCCAGCCCGTAGGCGGCGGCCGCGTACCGCCGCCCGGCCCGCGCCCGCACCGCGGGCAGCGCGGCCTCGTCCGCGGCCAGCGCGAGCACCGCCTGGTGGGAGCGCGCGATGGTGGCCGGGTCCCGGTCGATCGCGGCGCACTCCCGCTCCAGCGCCGCGGTGAGCGCCGGACGGTCGCGCAGCCCGTAGGTGGGGATGTTCCAGACGTCGGCGTACCGGGCGACCAGCGGCAGCGTGTACTTCGGCCCCGCGCCGCCCAGGTGGATCGGGGGCCGCGGCCGCTGCACCGGGCCCGGCACGTTCGGCAGCTCGGTGACCCGGTAGTGCGCGCCGGCGAAGGTGGTCGGCGCGCCGGTGAACATCCGGGTGACGATCTCCAGCGTCTCGCCGAGCCGCGCGGCGCGCTCGGCGGCGCTGCCCCACGGCAGCCCGGCCCGGCGGTGCTCCTCCTCGATCGAGCCGCTGCCGAGCCCGAATGCCAGCCTGCCGCCGGAGATGATGTCCAGCGTGGTGGCCATCCGGCCGAGCAGCGCCGGTGCCGGAAGGTGTTGCACAGGACGAGGGCGCCGACCCGGAGCGTCGCGGTGCCGCAAAGCAGCGCGGTCGCGGTGGTCCACGCCTCCAGCGCGGGCTGCTCCGCGGCGCCGGGCACCGCATCCCCCGACGGTAGCCGAAACACCCGGTCGCGCAGGGAAAACGAGAGCCGGATTTCCATAGAGCAAGTTATTGCGTGACGGGTGTCACTCTGGCTAGGGTGATGCGTCAACCCTGGTTCCACCCGCTCGAGAAGTAGGCACAATCGGTGATCGATCGCGATTTTCGCCGCTCGCTGCGCAAATACCTGCGCTTTCCCCGCGGCGTCCGTGCCCGGTTGCTCGCCATCGTGCTGATCCCGAGCGTGGCGCTGCTCGGCATCGGCGTCGGCGCGGCGGTCTACCTGGTGCGCGACGCGCAGGAGGCGCAGGACTGGGCCGACCTGGCCGGCGCCACCTGCGCCCCCGCGATCAACCTGGTCCGCACCTTCCAGGTGGAGCGGCAGGCCTCGCTGCTGCACCTGGCCGGTGACCCGGCCGGCACCCAGGGGCTGCCCGCGGCCCGGCTGGCCTCGGACGCGGCCATGCGGCAGATCGTCGACATGGGCAATGCCGCCGCCGAGCTGCGCCCCGACCTGGCCGGCGACATCTCCGGCTTCCAGGCGCTCTACGCCGAGATGCCGCGGCTGCGGCAGGCCGTCGACGTGCGCGCGCTCCCCACCGCCCAGGCCTTCGAGGCGTACAGCACCGTCATCGACACCATCGTGGCCGCGACGCTGCTCGCCGCCGACGTGGCGCCCGGCGGCGATATCGCGGTCGAGCTCTACAAGTCGGTGCACCCGCTGCGCGCGGCCGAGGCGCTGGCCAAGGCGACCGCGCTCGGCGTCACCGCCGAGCTGACCGGCGCGCTGAGCGCCGCCGAGCTGGCCCGGCTCGCCGAGTACGTCGGCGACGCGCGCGGCGAACTCGGTTACGGCCGAACGGTTCTCAAGGGTGACGAGCAGGCGGTGCTGCAGCGGATCCTGGCGGGGCCGGAGTACCAGCGCCTCGTCGAGGTGCAGAACGCGGTGCTGGAGCGCGGCGCGGTGACCGGGAGGGGCACCCCCGAGGAGCTGCCGGTCGGCACGGTGGAGTGGCAGCAGGCCTCGTCCGCGGTCACCACCGGGCTGCTCGCGCTGTGGGAGCAGCAGGCCACCTCGGCGCAGCGCCTCGCCAAGGCCGACGGCGACGAGACCAGCCGCAACGCCTTCCTCGGCGGGCTCGGCGTGCTGCTGGTGGCGGTGCTCGCCTTCGGCGCGGCCGCGCTGCTGGCCCGGCGCTTCGTGCAGCGCATGCGGCGGCTGCGCGGCGACACCCTCGAGCTCGCCGACAAGAAGCTGCCCGAGCTCATGAAGGCCATCGGCAGCGGCGCCCCCTTCGACCCGGATGCCCAGGTGGAGCGGCTGGAGTACGGGCTGGACGAGGTCGGCCAGGTCGCCGACGCCTTCAACCGCGCGCACCGGGCCGCGGTGGACGCCGCGGTCGCGGAGTCCAAGACCAGGTCCGGGGTGAGCACGGTCTTCCTCAACATGGCCTACCGCAGCCAGGCCATGGTGCACCAGCAGCTGGTGCTGCTCGACCGCGCCGAGCGCGACGAGGAGAACCCGGACCGCCTCGACATGCTCTTCACCCTCGACCATCTCGCGACCCGGGTGCGGCGCAACGCGGAGAACCTGGTGATCCTCGGCGGCGAGCAGCCGGGCAGGCGCTGGCGCAACCCGGTGCCGCTGGTCGAGCTGGTCCGCGGCGCGGTCGCGGAGAGCGCGGACTACCAGCGCATCCACACCGCCAAGCTGCCGGACGTGCGGATCATCGGCGCCGCGGTGGCCGACCTCATCCACCTGATCGCCGAGCTCACCGACAACGCCACCGCCTTCTCGCCCACCGAGACCCGGGTGGAGATCTCCGCGGCGCTGGTCGGGCGGGGGATCGCGCTGGAGATCAGGGACCAGGGCATCGGCCTCGCCAACGAGGAACTGGCCGAACGCAATGCGACGCTGGCGAACCCGCCGGACTTCAGCGTCGCCGACCTCTCCGGCGATGCCAGGCTCGGGCTCTTCGTGGTCGGCAGGCTGGCCACCAGGCACCGGATCTCGGTGCGGCTGGCGCACTCCGACTACGGCGGGATCAAGGCCATCGTGATCGTGCCGTCCTCGCTCATCGCCACCGGCTGGGAGCCGCCCACCGGTGCGCACGAGCTGGTCGGGGTCGGCTCGAGCGGGGAGAGCGCCAGCCGGCCCCTGCACCGATTGCGCCCGGACGACTTCGACCCGCCGCGATCGTGAACGACCCGCATGCGTCCTGGTTCGACGAGGACGCGGGCCCGATCGGCCGGCTGTACGCGGTGACCCGCGGCCGGACCGGTCGCGGCCGCCCCGAGCTGGACATGCTCACGCTGGTCGCGGCGAACCGGTTCGGCGGGCTGCGCCGCACCGAGCCGGAGTACGCCGAGATCCTGCGGCTCAGCCGGGAGCCGCAGTCGATCGCGGAACTCGCGGCGCTGCTGCACCTTCCGCTGGCCTCGACCAAGGTGCTGGTCGGCGACCTGGTGGACGACGGCCTGCTCGAGTTCCGCGCGCCGGTGCTCGCGCCGGACACCGCGAGCGCTGATATCGGTGTCCTGCGCGCGCTGCTCAGGGGGATCGAGGCGCTGTAGGCCCGGTCCCGGGGCGGCCCCCGGGCTGCGCGGCCGGGGCTCAGCCGAGCGTGGCCGCCAGCCTGCCCGCGTTCATCCAGCCGATCGCCTCGATCGAGACCATCGGGTTCACCCCGGACGAGGTGGGGAAGCAGGAGGCATCGGCCACCACCAGGTTCGGCACCTCCCAGGTGGCGCCGTCCGGGTTCACCGCGGAGTGCTCGGCGCTGCCGCCCATCCGGGCCGAGCCCATGATGTGCAGCGCCGCCATGGCGCACTGGCCGGGGCCGTACCCGGCGCTCGCGCAGCGGGCCGCGAAGGCCGCGTGGTCGCCGCGCTTCCCCGGCTCGTAGGAGGCGCCGGACTGGTGCCCGGAGGTGATCGCCCGCGCGCCCGCGGCCTCCAGGATCTCGGCGGCGCCGGTGATGCCGCGGTGCAGGTGCGCCCGGTCCCTGGCGGAGAGCGTGTAGTGCACGATCGCCTCGCCCTGCTTGTCCACGGTCACCCGCCCGTGGTCGCGGTCCCTGGTGATCACGCCGATGGCGGCGGTGTGCGCCAGGTTCAGCATGGCGTCGCGGTGCGCGCCCGCGCCGCGCCAGTTCATGAAGCCGACCAGCATGCCGGGGTGCATCGGCCCGGTCTCGTAGATGACGCCGTAGCCGTCGCCGTCCAGATCCGCGTGCTGCCGGGAGATCCGGGTCTGCAGCCCGCCCTCCCACGGCCTGATCTCGTCGTCGAAGGCGCCGAAGACCGCCGAGGCCGGGTGCAGCCGCAGGTAGTCGCCGATGTTCTTGTTCCGCAGCCCGGAGCGGCGCAGCAGCGCGGGGGTCTGGATGGCGCCCGCGGCGACCACCACCGCCCTGGCCCGCACGGTGAACTCGGCGCCGTCGGCGGTGCGCGCGGTGACGCCGGTGGCCCGGCCCGCGGTGACCTCGACCCGGCGCACGTCGGCGCCGACCACCAGCCGGGCGCCGCGCTCGGCGGCATCGCGCAGCCAGGTCTTGGTCGCCGACTGCTTGGCGCCGATCCGGCAGCCGTAGCCGCAGCGGCCGCACTCGGTGCCCGCGTCGCAGGCGTCGGTGACATTGCGCGGCAGCGTGTCCAGCTCCCAGCCGAGCGCGGTGACGCCGCGCTCCAGCACGCCGTCGCGGGCCGAGAGCGGGGAGCGCTCCGCGGTGACCGCGATCCGGCGCACCACCTCGTCCAGTGCGGCGCCGTACTCGTCGCCGGCGAACTGCTCCGCGCCGAGCGCCGCCCACTCCGCGCGCACCGGGTCCGGCGTGCGCAGCGAGGTGCTCCAGTTCACGACGGTGCCGCCGCCGAGGCAGCTGCCCGCCACCAGGGTCAGCTGGCCCTCGGTGGTGGCCTGCGGGCCGGGGGAGTAGAACCGGGTCAGCGCGTCGAGTTCGCCGCCGCCGAAATCGGCGTCGTCGTAGTACTCGCCGCGCTCCAGCACCACCACGTCCAGCCCGGCGGCGGCCAGCCGGGCCGCGGCCGCGCCGCCGCCCGCGCCGGAGCCGACCACCACCACATCGCACTCCAGCACCTGGGAGCCGGTGGGACGCAGCGGTTTCAGCGCGGGGGCGGGCGCCGACGCCAGCGGGCCGGGCGCGGCCGGGTACCCCATCTCCTTCCACAGCGGGTTGTCGCCGTGCGGGCCGGGGGTGGTGTAGTAGGAGAGCAGCGCGGCCTGCTTCAGCGCCTGGAAGATCGCGCGCTTGGGGGCCAGCCGGGAGTTGCCGAGCCCGAGCAGCAGCCGCTCCCGCTCGGCCTGGGTGCGGGCCGAGAAGCGGCCCGGCGCACCGCCGGTGAGCAGCGCGAGCAGTGGGGAGTCCCAGATGCCGAGCAGGGTGGCGAGCTGCTTGCCCTCCGCGGCGCGCGGATTGCGGGCCAGCAGCCGCAGCACGACGTCGGGCACGCCGAGCTCGGAGGCGGCGGGCAGGGCGCTGCCGTCCCCCGGTGCGAACGTGTCGCAGATCAGCGTGAGGGCCGCGCGCTGACGTGCGGTGAGGTCCATGCGAACTCCCGGCAGTATGTGAATCACGACTCACATGAATAGGCTGTGGCGAACCATACTCCGCAGGACAGCCGGGAGTAAAGCGGCATAGACCAGGATGTTCGGGCTGAATTCCGAATTACTTCGGGGAGTCGCCCGGGGTCGCGCGCTGGCGCCAGACGTCCAGGATGTCGGTGGCGAAGGTGCTGGTCGGCAGCGGCGGGCGCTGGCCGGTGGCGACGTGCGCGGCGAGCGCGGCCAGCCGGGTCGCGGCGCGCGCGGGCCAGCCGTTGGCCAGGGTCCAGGCGTAGACGTCGTCGCCGGTGAAGGAGTGGCCGTGCTCGTGCGCGATGCTCAGCACCGCGGCGGCGTCCCGGCGATCCTGCGGCGCAGTGAGATTCGAGGCCGGGTCGACCAGCCCGGAGAGCGTGGTCAGCGCCTCGGCCACCACCGGGTCGAGCCGGGCCGCGCCGGGCGGCGGCACCGCGGGGCCGAGCAGCCGCGGCTGCGCGGCCTGCGCCCAGGCGGCGACCTCGTCCAGGCTGTTCGGCACCACGCAGAGCGCGGTGGTGCGGCGGTCGTCGGCGATCCGGGTGAGCTCCTCCGGGGTGGGCCAGGCCGCGAGCACCGGCCCGCCGCGCCAGGTGGTGGCGGGCCTGCGCCAGGTCGCCACCAGCGCCCTGACCTCCTCGACGAACTCGCGCAGCCAGGGGTTGTCGTCCACGTTCGACCGGCCGGGCGCGTAGACCAGCGGCGTCCCGCCGTAGCGCCGGGATCTGCGCGTGACCCAGGCGATTCCGTCGGACAGCCCGGGGTCGTCACCGACAGCGGTGAGTGCGGTCGGGTAACGCCATCGGCCCGCGGCAGACATGCGGACCATCCTCGCATTACTGCGAGCGTCGAGTAGCGAGTGTCCGGTTCGAATGTCTCGGCGGTTAACTGGTCCAACCAGTTGACCAGAGAGGGGGTGCTGCGGGATGCTGGGGGAGTGGACATCACCCCCGTCACCCGCGCCTCGGTCTCCGACGAGGTCTTCGGGCAGCTCGTCACCGAGATCCTGGCCGGGCGGCTGGCGCCGGGCGCCGCGCTGCCCGGCGAGCGCGAGCTGGCCGAGCGGTTCGGGGTGAACCGGCACGCGGTGCGCGAGGCGCTCAAGGGGGTGCGGCAGGCCGGGCTGGTGCGGATCGCGCAGGGCGGCAAGACCAGGGTGCTGGACTGGCGGGCCAGCGCCGGGCTGGACGCGCTCTCCGCGCTGGCCGAGACCGGCGCGGTGCCGCCGGTGCGGATGCTGCGCGATATCGCGGAGCTGCGCCGCAGCGTCGCGGCCGACGCGGCCCGGCTCTGCGCCGAGCGCGCCACCCCCGAGCAGCGCGCCGCCGTCACCGCGGCGGCCGCGCGCTACCCGGCCGCCACCGACCGCCCGGTCGACGCCACCGAGGCCGACCTGGACTTCTGGACCGCCGTGATCGACGGCTCCGGCAATATCGCCTACCGGCTCGGGCTGAATACCCTGGTCGCGGCGTTCGGCGCGATCGGCTGGCCGGTCATCGCCGACCTCGGGCTCTTCCTGGAGTACGTGGACCGCGACGCGCACGCCGAGCTGGCCCGCCGGATCGCCGCGGCCGACGCCGACGGCGCGCACGCGCTCGCCACCGAGCTGCTCGGCCGCATGGTCGCGCTGCTGGCCGGCGGGGTCGAGGAGTAGCGGTGTTCGACCTTATCCTGCACGCCATCCCGGTCTTCGTGCTCTGCCTCGCGCTGGAGGCGGCCTCGTTCCGCTTCCGCCCCGATGAGGACACGCTCGGCTACGAATTCCGCGACGCCCGCACCAGTATCGGCATGGGGCTGGGCAGCGTGGTGGTGAACGCGGGCTGGAAGCTGGCGCTGGTCGCGATCCTGGCCGCCGCGTACACGCTCTCGCCGCTGCACCTGCCCGCGGACACCTGGTGGTTCTGGGCGCTGCTCTTCCTCGCCGACGACCTCGCCTTCTACTGGTACCACCGCACGCACCACACCATCCGGGTGCTCTGGGCCAGCCACGTGGTGCACCACTCCAGCCGCTACTTCAACCTCTCCACCGCGCTGCGCCAGCCCTGGACGCCGTTCACCGCCATGCCCTTCTGGCTGCCGCTGGCGCTGCTCGGCTTCCCGCCGTGGGCCATCCTGCTGCAGCAGTCGGTGAGCCTGCTCTACCAGTTCTTCCTGCACACCGAGCGGGTCGGGAAGCTGTGGGCGCCGGTCGAGTTCGTATTCAACACGCCCTCGCACCACCGCGTGCACCACGGCGCGAACCCGGAGTACCTCGACCGCAACTACGGCGGCATCCTGATCGTCTGGGATCGGCTCTTCGGCACCTTCGAGCCGGAGCGGGCGCGGGTCAGGTACGGCCTCACCACGAATATCGCGACCTTCAACCCGGTGCGGGTGGCCACGCACGAGTTCGCCGCCATCTGGCGGGATGTGCGCGGTGCGGCGGGCTGGCGGGAGCGGTGGGGGTTCGTCGCGCGCGGGCCGGGGTGGAAGCCCGCCGGTCAGTAGGCGAAGCGGGCGACGGCGCGCAGGAGCGCCGCGCCCATGGCCGGGCTGCCGGTGTGGCCGGAGTCCTCGATGACGTGCAGGCGGGCGTCGGGCCAGGCTTTGCCGAGTTCCCAGGCTGTCTCCAGCGGGCTGGAGATATCGAGGCGGCCGTGGATCAGTTCGCCGGGGATGCCCGCCAGCCGGTGCGCGTCGCGCAGCAGCGCGCCCTCCTCGAGCCACGCGGCATGCGCGAAGTAGTGTGTGCAGATGCGGACGAAGGCGAGCAGCGCGGCGTCCACTTTGGCGCTGTATTGGCCGGGGCTGCCGAGGGATTCGTGGGCGATGGCGGCGTCCTCCCAGCGGCACCACTCGACGGCCGCGTGCCGGCGGACATCGGGGTCCGGGTGCTCCTGCAGCAGTCGGTAGCCGTCGACCAGGTCATCCGTATCCGGGACGACGGCGCGGAAACGTTCCCACTCGGCGGGGAGCAGCCGGCCGAGGCCGCGGTACAGCCAGTCGGTCTCGCGGCGGCGGGTGGTGGTGACGCCGACCAGCACGATGCCGGTGACCCGCTCCGGATACCGCTCGGCGTAGGCGAGGACGAGGGTCGACCCCCAGGAGCCGCCGAAGAGCAGCCAGCGCTCGATGCCGAGGTGCTCGCGCAGCCGTTCCATGTCGGCGACGAGGTGGCCGGTGGTGTTCACCGACATGTCGGTGGCCGGGTCGGCCGCGCTCGGGGTGCTGCGGCCGCAGCCGCGCTGGTCGAACTGGACGATGCGGAAGATATTCGGGTCGAACGTCTTTCGCGGTCCCGGTGTGCTTCCGCTGCCCGGGCCGCCGTGCACCACCAGGGCCGGGCGGCCCTCCGGGTTGCCGCTGGTGCACCAGTAGACGTGGTTGCCGTCGCCGACGTCGAGGAGGCCGTCGGCGTAGGGGTCGATCGGGGGGAAGGGGGCCGTCACGATGGTCGACGGTACGCACCGGGGAGGTGGACTCACCCGCGGGCGGCGTCGACGGCGGCGCGGGCGTTCACCCGGCCGTGGCCGTACCAGGGGCTGTGGCCGGTGGCGTCGTAGGCGCCGTTCGCCTCGTCGATGCGATCGGCGGTGCGCTGCAGGATCTCCCGGACCTGCACGCGGGTGAGCTCCGGCCGCACGGCGAGGACCAGGGCGGCGGTGCCCGCGACGCCGGGGGCGGCGCTGGAGGTGCCGCCGAACTCGGCGGTGTAGTCGCCCGCGGCGTCGCCGAGCGCCGGGTCGCCGGGGTTGTATCCGCCGCGGCCGCGCCGGTCGACGGTCCAGATGCCGGGGGTGAGCGGTGCCGGGTGGCGGAAGGGGGCGTGTTCGAAGTCGTTGCTGGGGAACGCGACCGCCACCGCGGCGCCGGTGTCGCTGTAGACGCTGCGGGTGCCGGTGTCGTTGCAGGCGGCCACCGCGAGCACCGCCGGGTGGCCGGCGTAGCCGTCGTTGTCGGCGGGCTCGTTGCCATTGCCCGCCGCGAAGACGATCACGCAGCCGCGGCCCCCGCGGCCGCTGTTCGCGGCGTACTCCAGCGCCAGCCGGGTGCTCGCCGGAATCGGGACCACGCGCTGGTGGGCGGGGTCTGCGGGGCGGTACCAGGCGCCGTCCGCCGGGCCCCAGCTGCACGAGATCACGTCGGCGCCGTGGTCGGCGGCCCACTGGAAGGCGCGGGCCTCCGCCTGCGAACCGAGGCCGGAGGCGAGCCTGATCGGCAGCAGGGTGGCCTCCGGCGCGACTCCCGAGGCGCCCGCGCCGCCATTGGCGACGGCGACCCCGGCGCAGGCGGTGCCGTGGTTGTCGCCGTACTCCGGGCCGGTGCCGTTCTGGTCCTTCGGGCGCGGGTCGTCGGTGCCCGCGGTGACGTCGCGCGGGGCGACGACCTTGCCCGGCCCGGCGAACTCGGGGTGGTCGATGTCGATGCCGTCGTCGATCACCGCCACGGTGATGCCCCTGCCGCGGGTGATCGTATGTGCCGCCTCCACGTTCGCGTGCGCGTCCACCGGCGTGTTACCGATGGTGGTGGCGCGCAGGTGCCACTGCTGCGGGGCGATGGTCTTGCGGGCGCGGCGGCGGATCAGCTCCGGGTGGCTGTACTCGACGTCGGGGCGGGCCAGAAGTTCCGCGGCGAGGGTGAAGACGCGCCGGCCGGTGCGCTCCGGGGCGGCGGTGAACCAGGCATTGGCGGCGTAGCCGACCTGCTCCTTGACGGTCAGCCCGGCCTCGGCGAGCACCGCGCGGCAGCGGGCCGGGTCGGCGTCGTCGGTGAACTTGACGAAGAGGTTCTCGGTGTAGAGCACCGGTTCGTTCGTGGCCGGGTCGACCAGGACGTGTCCGGCGAATCGGACCTCCGGTGCGGCGTCCAGCGCCCGGATCCGCTCGGCGACCGGCTGCCCCGGCGGCAGCCGGTAGACCTCGACGCCCACCTCCGGATGGGACTGGACGACGACGGCGCCCGCGAGCAGGTCGCGCAGGGGAAGCGGGACCGAGCCGCGCTGCCGGGGGACCGCCGGGCCGGATACGGCGCGCACCACCAGCAGCTCCGCGCTCGGCTCGAACCGGCTGCCCGGCTCACCGGCCCGGCCGAAATAGGCTGTGGGCACCGTCTTCTCCTTCGTTCCCGGAACAGGATGCCGACGGTAGTGCCCGCGTTTCTCCCCACTGAAATGTATAGCGCGAGGTGGGGCTTGCGGCAAGGGGGCGGTGGGGGGTCAGAATCGCTCTCCCGGGCGCCGGACGGTGGCCGGGGGAGGAGGGAATCGTGCGGGTGTTGATCTCGACCGTCGGGTCGCGGGGTGAGGTGCAGCCGGTGGTCGCGCTGGCTCGGGCGCTCGCCGGGCGCGGGTACGAGGCGGTGGTGGTGGGGCCGCCCGATTTCCGTTCGTGGGCCGAGGGGCTCGGGGCGGAGTATCGGCCGGTCGGGCCGGAGTTGCGCGGGACCGCGCGGCGGGTGCCGGGGCCACCGCCGACCGAGGAGCAGCGGCGGGCCATGATCGCGGGGACCGTCGACGCGCAGTTCGACGCCTTGCTGGCGGTCGCGCCGGGGTGCGGGGCCGTGGTGGGCGGCGGGGCGCTGGCCATCGCGGCGGGGTCGGTGGCGGAGTTCGCCGGGGCGCGCTACTCGTACGCGGCGTTCGCGCCGGTCACCCTGCCCGCTGCCGCGCACCCGCCACCGGCGTTTCGCGGGGTCGAGCCGGGGACGTGGGAGCAGGATGCCGAGCGCTGGAACCTGCTCTGGGCCGAGCCGCTGAACGCCCGCCGGGCCGCGCTCGGGCTGGCGCCGGTCGCGGACGTCAGGGCGCACCTGTTCACCGCGAGCCCGCTGCTCGCCGCCGATCCGGTGCTGGCGCCGTGGCCGGAGCCCGGCGGCCCGGTCCGGCAGACCGGTGCCTGGCAGCTTCTCGACCCGCGGCCGCTGCCTGCCGAGGTGCTCGCCTTTCTGGATGCCGGCGAGCCGCCGATCTTCGCCGGGTTCGGCAGCATGCCCGAGCCGAGCGGCGCCGCCGAGGCTCTGCTCGGCGCCGCCCGCGCCCTCGGCCGCCGCCTGATCGTCTCCGCGGGCTGGTCCGGCTTCACCGTCGACGCACCGGATTGCCTTCTCGTCGGCGAACTGGACCTTCGCCAGCTCTTCCCGCGGGTCGCCGCCGCCGTGCACCACGGCGGAGCCGGAACCACGACCACCGCCGCCGCGGCCGGTGTCCCGCAGGTCGTGCTGCCCCAGATATTCGACCAGTTCTACTTCGCCGACCGCGTCGCCACGCTCGGCATCGGAGTCCCGTACACCGTTGCCCCGGAATCCGATTCACTCACCTCCGCCCTCTCCGCGGCCCTCGATTCCACCGCCCGCGCCCGCGCCGTCGCGCGCGAGATCCGCCCCGACGGCGCCCAGCTCGCCGCCGACCTGATCACCGCGGGCTGACCCCGCCCAGCTGCCCGTACGGCACCAGATACTCCCGATCCACCCGGCTCCGCCACCCCTCGTCGGTCGCCTCCAATGCCCGCCCGCCACCCGCGGGATCCCTCGGCCACGGCTCCCGCAGGTGAATCTGGATATCGTCCTGCAGAATCCGCACCAGCTCCATGGCGAACTCCGCCGCCGTATCGCTTCCCGGCTCGGTCGGGTCCAGCGCCGCGGTCGTCCCGACCTCCCGCACGGTAAGACTCACCCACCCGTCCGGCTCCGGTCGGCCGCTCTGCTCCCCGAACCTCCGCCACTCCGCGTCGTACGTCGATCCGACCTCGGCCGGTAACCCCGTCGATCGCTCGATATCGGCTGCCACCAGCCGTGCCCCGCGAACGGCTTCGTCTATGTCCACCTCATCATCCTTCCAGGGCGCTCACGGGACCGAGCACTCGTTGGGCGGGGTGATGTAGATGGTGCCGTCGGGCGCGGTGTGCAGCGCATCGACGTGGAGCACGTCTCCGCGGTTCCACCAATATTTGCCGCTGGAGTAGCGGGGCTGGCCGAAGTGCAGCATGTCGTCCTTCACCGCGCTCTGCAGTTTGGTGATCGGTTTGTCGTTCACGAACAACTGCCACTCGTACTTGCCCGGGCGATGGCCGAGGTCGTTGATGAACCACCACCAGGTGTAGTAGCCGATGGGGTCGCCGTCGGCCGGTCTGATGTCGGATTTGATCGAGCCGTACTGCGTGCCCGCCTGGTAGTCGAGGCACGGCGGTGGTGCCGCGTTCGCGGTCGACGCCGTAGTGAGCTGTCCGATCGTGCCGAGAGCAGCGACGGCGACCGCCACGATCAGGCGCTTGCCGTGCGTGAGCAACACTCCGTACGAGGTCATGGTGCTTCCTCCCCCTGAAACTGTCCGATCGCATGTCCCCTGATCGATGCCGATCACTGAATTGGACGCCTCAACCGGAGGATCGGTTCCCCTCGACAGGTGGGTTGGCGGGGGAGGGGTCGGGGGGACCCCAGCGGAGGGGGCCTTCGGGGCGGGCGACGACCCCGGTGACGGTGAAGTCGAGGGCGGACTGGGCGCCGGGGGCGAAGGTGGCGGGGTCGGGGTTCACTCTGGCGGTGCCGGTGAGCTGGAGGGTGCCGCCGGTGGTCCAGTCGGGGACGAGGAGGCCGCAGCGGGGCTGGGTGACCACGTTGCCTAGCGTCATGAACAGAGAGTTGCCGCGGTAGTCGGGCCAGCGCAGCAGGGTGGGGGAGAGGACCTGGAGGAAGCCGGGGTCGCCGCCGCGGTGGGAGGCGTCGGCGCGGCCGGCGGGGTCGGTGCTGGCGATGAAGAAGGTGTCGGCGGCGGCGACCGCCGCCCGCATGGCGGGGTCGAGGTCGGGGCGGCGGTGCGGTGGCCGCGCCGGGGTGGGGTGATAAGACGCGGGGTCGCGGCGGGCGATGTACTTGGGGCAGTTGCTGTAGACCTGCTCGGTGGTGATCCGCAGCCCGGCGCCGTGCGGTTCGGCGGTGCCGTTGATACGCATGCGCCTGCGGCGCTGGGGTTGCAGGGCGATGAGGCCGATCGGGGCGGCGGTGGTGAGGGCGGCGGCGATCGGGTCGGCGGGGTCGGGGCGGGTGTCGATCAGGACGGTGTGCTCGTCGGCGGTGTGCGCGAAGCCGGGCGGACCGGTGAGCATGCTCGCCCACACGGCGCCGTCCGGGGCGGTGGCGGCGAGCACGAGAAAGCGTTGCGCCGCGAGGAAATCGGCGGCCACGGCGGGGATGTCGGGGCGGATGGAGCGGCCGACGTGCTCGGCGATCTCCGCCTGACCCATGGCCCGCTGCACGGCCAGCTCGCCGGGGTGGAAGAGCATCAGAAGAAGCCGCAGGTGGGGGCGGAACCGGCGGGCGCGGGGGCGGTTTCGGCGCCGGTGGGGGCGTAGACCTCCAGCCGGATGCCGTCCGGGTCGGTGAAGAACAGCCCGCCCGAGGCGGCGCCCTCGCCGTGCGCCACCACCCCGTCGTGCACCCAGCGCACCCCGAGCTCGCGCAGCGCCGACTCCACCGTGCGCACCTCGTCGATATCGGCGACCTCGAAGGAGAGGTGGTGCAGCCCCGGTGTGGCCGCCGAGAACTCGCCGGTCGACTGCTGCCAGAGGGTGAGTACCAGCTTGCCGTCGGCACCGAGGAAGGCCCAGCGCTGGTCGCCCTCGGTGGCGGCGGAGACCTGCTCGAATCCCAGTGCGCGGCAGTAGAAGTCGACCGAGCGGTCCAGGTTCGAGACGTTCAGGCCGATGTGGCCGGTGGCGAGCTGCATGAGTCCTCCTGCGATGGGGTGTAACCGTCTATCTGGATTAAGACGGTAGAACGGCTGCGCGCTGCCCGTCAACCGTCAAAATAGATCTAGATGGTTAGGAGATACCATCAGGTGTGCCTGATCCACGCCCGCACCTCGGCGAACCCCTCGCGCTCGACCTGCTGAACACCAGGTGGAACGGTGGCGGCGGCCCGCGGGACCTGCTGGCCGATCTCGACGGGCTGGAGATCTGGCTCGGCACCGCCGGGCTCGCGGCCCCGGCGAACACCGCCACGCTCGCCGCGCTGCGCATCGCGCGGGATGCCGTCTACGACACCGTCACGACCGGGGACAGCGCCGCGCTCAATGCCGTGCTGGCGCACGGGCGGCTCCGGCGCTCGCTCACCGCGGCGGGGCCGGTGACCGAACCCGACGTCGCCGACCCGGCCGAGCTACCGGGCTGGCTCGCCGCGAACGACCTGCTCGACCTCATCGCCCGCGACGCCGGCCGCATCCGGCAGTGCGCGCACCCGGACTGCGTCCTCTTCTTCTACGACACCTCGCGCAACGGGACCAGGCGCTGGCACTCCATGGCCGCCTGCGGTAACCGCACCAAGGCGGCCCGGCACTACGCCCGCCGCAGCTGAGCTGCTACCTTGAACGTCGTTCAAGTCAGGGTGTGAAGGGTGTGTGCGCCGTGGAGGGTGTCGAGGATTCCCGCAAGCCGAGGCTTCGGGTGCCCGCGCGGGACATGGCGCGGATCGCGGTGTTCGCGGCGCTCATCGCCGCGCTCGGGTTGCCGGGGGCGATCACCGTCGGGTTCAGCGGGGTGCCGATCACGCTGCAGACGCTCGGGGTGATCCTGGCCGGGGCGGTGCTCGGGTGGCGCAACGGGACCGCGGCGGTGCTGGTGTTCCTCGCGCTGACCATGATCGGGCTGCCGCTGCTCTCCGGGGGGCGCACCGGGCTCACCGCGCTGGCCGGGCCGAGCGCGGGGTACCTCATCGGGTGGGTTCCGGGGGTGTTCGTGATCGGGCTGCTCACCGAGCGGATCCTGCCGAAGTACCCGATCGCGCTCGGGTTGCTGATCAATGCGCTCGGGGGGATCGGGGTCATCTACCTGTTCGGCACGCTCGGGTTGCTGGTGCGGACCGATCTCGGGGTGGGGGCGGCGATCACCAGCAATGGGCCGTTCCTGCCCGGGGATATCGCCAAGGTCGTGGTGGCGGCGGTGGTGGCGAAGGGTGTGCATCGGGCTTATCCCGGGTTGATTCGTGGGTGAACTTGCCGAGGGGGAGCTTCTCGGCACGGCCGACGTGGCGGAGAGGAGCGTCGCGCGAGCGGGGCGAGACGACCCGCAGCCGAGCGCCGAGGCGATGCGGAGCGGCTCGGGTACCGCGTTCCCGGCGGTCGTGCTCGGCGGTGCCGGGGACGATGCGGCTGTGCGTGCGAGCGGGCGGGCGTGGAGCTACCGCGAGCTGGAGCGCGCGATCGACGAGTGGAACAGGCGGCACCACGACCTCGACTGCTACGACGCCTCCGAGCTCGAGCTGACCGAGGCGCTGGTCGCCGTCTGCGCGGCCGCGCGGCGCGGGATCCCGGTGCGGGTGGAGAACCCGGAGGCCCGCCCGGAGCGGAGAGGGATCCCGGCGGAGGCGTTCCTGCTGGTCGCCACCTCGGGGTCGACCGGGCGGCCGCGCCCGCTGGCCCGCACCGCCGCCTCCTGGTACGACAGCTTCCCGGAGTTCTCCGCCCGCACCGGCATCACCGCCGCCGACCGGGTGCTGATCACCGGCCCGCTGCACGCCACCATGCACCTCTTCGGCGCGCTGCACGCGCTGTGGGCGGGGGCCTGCGTCACCGACGAGCCGGGGCACGCGACCGTGGTGCACGCGGTGCCCGCGGTGCTGCGCGACGTCGTGCGCGCGGCGCCGCGGCTGCGCACCGCGGTGATCGCGGGAATCGCGCCCGACACGGGTGCGCTGGCGGTCGCGGCGCACCTGACGGTGATGGAGTACTACGGCTCCGCCGAGGTCTCGCTGGTCGCCGCGCGCCGGATCGAGGGTGCGGCGGGGGCCACGGCGGAACCCCTCCGCTTGTTCGCCGGGGTGCGGGCGGAGATCAGGAACAGGCTGCTGTTCGTCCGGACCCCGTACGCGGTGCTGGGCGCCCCGGAGTGGTCCGACGTCGGCGACCTGGCCGAACTCGACGACCACGGGCAGCTCCGGGTGCGCGGCCGCGGGGACTGCGCGATCAATGTGGGCGGCACCCTCGTGGTCGCCGAGGACGTCGAGCAGACGCTCGCGGCGGTACCCGGCGTGCGCGCGGTGGCGGTACTCGGCGCACCGCACGCGGTATTCGGCGCCATCGTGACGGCGGCGGTCGAGCTCGACCCCGACGCCGAGCTGACCGCGGTCCGCGCCCGCGCCCGCACGATGCTGAGCCGCGAGGCGACACCGCGCCGCTGGATCCCCGTGCCGCACCTCCCGCGCACGGCCGCGGGCAAGGTGGCGCGCGGGGCGCTGCGAGACTTGCTGGTATGAGCGCTGTCCTGGTCGCCCCGCGGCGCACCCCGATCGGCACTGCCGGGCACGGGTTCGCCGCGCACACCGTCATCGACCTCGCCGCGCCGGTCCTGCGGGAGATCGCGGCGATGGTCCGCGCGGCGGGCATCACCGCCGAGATCGACGACGTGGTGCTCGGCAACTGCCTCGGCCCCGGCGGCGACCCGGCCCGGATCGCGGCGCTCGCGGCCGGGCTCGGCACCGCTGTCCCGGGCGTCACCGTCGACCGGCAGTGCGGCTCCGGGCTGGACGCCGTCATGCAGGCCGCGCTGCGCGTGCAGTCCGGCGCCGACACCCTGATCCTGGCGGGCGGGGTCGAGTCGGCGAGCACGGCGCCGATGCGGTTCTGGCCGGGGGCCGAGCCGGTCCGCTACACCCGCGCCCCGTTCGCCCCGCCCGGCTTCCCCGACCCCGACATGGGCGCGGCCGCCGACGCCCTCGCCGCGGCCCGCGGCATCTCCCGGGAGCGGCAGGACGCCTACGCCCTGCGCTCGCACACCCGCGCCGCGGCCGCCGACTTCGGCGCCGAGCTCGTCCCGGTCGCGGGGGTCGAGCGGGACGAGCGCATCCGCGCCGGGCTCACCGCCGCCAGGCTGGCCCGGCTGCGGCCCAGCTTCTCCCCCGACGGCACCGCCACCGCGGGGAACTCCTGCGGCATCTCCGACGGTGCCGCCGCGCTGGCGGTGCTCGACGAGAAGCACGCCGCCGGGCTGCCCGCGCTGCGGGTGCGCGGCGCCGCGGTCGCGGGCTCGGACCCGGCGCTGCCCGGGCTGGGCCCGGTCCCCGCCATCCGGAAGCTGCTGCGCCGCACCGGGGTCGGCATCGGGCAGCTCGGCGTCGTGGAGATCACCGAGGCCTTCGCGTCGGTGGTGCTCGCGGTCGCCGACGAGCTCGGGCTGGACGAGGAGCGGATCTGCCCGGAGGGTGGCGCCATCGCCATGGGCCATCCGTGGGGCGCCTCCGGCGCGGTGCTGCTGGTGCGGCTGGCGAGCCGCATGCTGCGCCCGGACGGCCCCGAGCTCGGCCTCGCCGCCTGCGCCATCGGCGGGGGACAGGGGATCGCGCTGCTGGTGGAGCGGGTGGCATGAGCGGGTCGAGTTCGGCGGAGCGGGTGCGCGGAGAGCTTTCGCTCGTGCCGGGGAGGGACGCGGCGTGAGCGAGATCGTCTTCACCGGGGTGCGCCACGGCTACGGCGAGCGCACCGTGCTGCGCGGAATCGACCTGCGGCTCACCGAGCGCCGGATCGGGGTGATCGGCGCGAACGGCTCGGGCAAATCGACGCTGGCCCGCATGATCAACGGGCTGCTCACCCCGGACGCCGGCACCGTCACCGTGGACGGGCTGGACGTGGCGCGCAAGGGCGGGCAGGTGCGGCGCCGGGTCGGCTTCGTCTTCACCGACCCCGACACCCAGATCGTCATGCCGACGGTCGCCGAGGACCTCGCCTTCTCGCTGCGCCGCAGCGGGCTCGGCAAGGCCGAGATCGCGGACCGGGTGCGCGAGATCCTGGAGCGCTTCGGGCTGCACGAGCACGGCGACCACCCCTCGCACCTGCTCTCCGGCGGGCAGAAGCAGCTGCTCGCGCTCGGCGCGGTGCTCATCCGCCGCCCCGAGGTGATCGTCGCCGACGAGCCGACCACCCTGCTCGACCTGCGCAACACCAGAACCGTCGCCGCCGCGCTGGACGCGGTGGACCAGCAGGTCATCGTGGTCACGCACCAGCTCTCGCTGCTCACCGGCTTCGACCGGGTGGTGGTGATCGACGAGGGAGCGGTCGCCTTCGACGGCCCCCCGGAGACCGCGCTCCCGGCCTACCGGGAGCTGATCGGATGATCGGGCTCTACCGCGCCGGCACCTCCCCGCTGCACCGGCTGCCCGCCGGGGTGAAGCTGGTGCTGCTGCTGGTGAGCATTGTCGCGGCGGCCGTCCTGGTGCGTACGCCGGTGCGGGTGGCGGTCGCGGCCGCGGTGGTCGCGGTGCTCTACGCGATGGCCCGGATTCCGGTGCGGGTGGCGCTGGCGCAGCTGCGGCCGGTGCTCTGGGTGCTGCTGCTGATCGCGGTGTTCCAGGTGCTCACCACCTCGCCCGCTCGGGCCGTCGTGGTCTGCGGGGTGCTGCTGATCTCGGTGGCGCTGGCCGCGCTGGTCACGCTGACCACCCGGGTGAGCGCCGTGCTGGACGCGGTGACCGGCGGGCTCGCGCCGCTGCGCCGGGCCGGGGTGGACACCGAGCGGCTCGGGCTGCTGCTCGCGCTCGCCATCCGGTGCGTGCCGCTGCTCGCCGGGATCGTGCACGACGTGGCCGAGGCGCGGCGGGCGCGCGGATTGCAGTGGTCGATGACCGCGCTGGTGACGCCGGTGCTGGTGCGCGCGCTGCGCACCGCCGACGCCTTGGGGGAGGCGCTGGTGGCGCGCGGGGTCGACGATGACTGAGCTGCTCGCCGCGCGCATTCTGCGGCGGGGGGCGGCGCGGCCGGAGGCCGTGGCGGTGCGGGCCGCGGGGGAGGAGGTGGTGTTCGGTGCATTCCTGCACCGGGTGCGGAGTTTCTCGGACGCACTCGCCGGGATGGGCCGGGTGGCGGTGCTGCCCACCTCGGATGTCGAATCGCTGGTCGCCGTCGTCGGCGCCATGCACGCGGGCGTGAGCGTCGTTCTCCTGCACCGCCACCTCACCCCCGCCCACCTGTCCCACACCCTCACCCTCACCCGCCCCGGCGCCCTGATAGCCGCGACCTCCCAGCACCGCCGCCTGCGCCGCCTGGGCTACGAAGGGGACATCCACACCGCCGCCTCCCTGCCGCGCCGGATCCCGCCGCACACCGCCGGGCCCGCTACGGCCACGTCACCGAACCACCCCACCCCCGACGGCCAACGACCTCCCGTCACCCCGGACACCGAACTCCTGATCGGCCTCACCTCCGGCACCACCGGCACCCCCAAACTCTTCGTCCGCGACCAACACTCCTGGTCCACCACCCTCGACCGCTCGGACCACACCTTCCCCATCACCCCCGGCGACACCGTCTCCACCCCGGGCACCCTGGACCACACCCACTTCCTCTACGGCGCCCTGCACGCCCTCACCCGCGGCGCCACCGCCGACCTCCGCCCGGCCGTCACCGCGTTGCAAGCCGGCGCCACGCACCTGTACACCGTCCCCGCCATCGCCTGGGACGTGGTCCGCGCGGGCACCGGCCCCTTCCCGCAGGTCCGCGAGGTCCTCTCCTCGGCCGCCCGCTGGCCCCGCACCGGCCGCGCTGCCTTGCGAAAAGTCCTTCCGAACGCCGAGATCACCCACTTCTACGGCGCCTCCGAACTCAGCTTCGTGGCCAGGGACCGCGGCCTCGGCGCCCCGGACGACACCGCCGCGGGCGAACTCTTCGACGGCGTCGACGCCGAGATCCGCAACGGCCTGGTGCACATCCGCAGCGACATGCTCTTCACCGGCTACCTCACCGAGCACGGCGTCACCGGCGGCCCGGTGGACGGCTGGTGCACCGTCGGCGACCGCGGCGCCCTGCACGGCCGCCACCTGCACCTGCACGGCCGCGCGAGCGAGACGCTCATCCGCGGCGGCCTCAATGTCGAACCGGCCGAGGTGGAATCCGCGCTCACCGCGATACCCGGCGTGCTGGAGGCCGCCTGCGTCGCGCTCCCCGACCCGCGCATGGGCGAGGTCCCCGCCGCCGCCATCGTGGTGGACGGCAGCGCCCCCGCCGAACTCCGCGCCCGCCTCCGCGAAACCCTCCCGGCCCCCGCGATACCGGTCCACATCCAGCGCCTCGACGCCCTGCCGCGCACCCCGCGCGGCAAGATCGACCGCGCCGCGCTCCGAATCCTGCTGGCCGAGCACCGAAAAGGTTGGCGTACCCCGCCATCGGGTACCTGAACCCCGTGCGGCACCGATACTTCCGAGCAACCCTCGCCCTCCTGACCGCGGCCACCGCCGTCCTGCTCACCACCGCCCCCGCGGCGGCGCAGCCCGAACCGCACGTGGTCGCCAGGGAACCCCTCGGCGACCGCGCCTCCCGCATCGACGTCTACTCCCCGTCGATGGACCGGGTGATCTCCACCCGGGTCCTGCACGCCGCCACCGGCCCCGCCCCGACGCTCTACCTGCTCACCGGGCTCGGCGGCGGCCAGGACGGCATCTCCTGGTGGCACGACACCGACGCCAGGGCCTTCTTCGCGGACAAGCGGGTCGACGTGGTGCTCCCCTTCGGCGGCGCCTACAGCATGTACACCGACTGGCGCGCCGACGACCCCGCGCTCGGCCGCAACCGCTGGCAGACCTTCCTCACCGAGGAGCTCCCGGCGGCGCTCGCCACCGAACTGGAGAGCACCGGCCGCGCCGCCGTCGCCGGTGTCTCCATGAGCGCGGGCTCCGCGCTCGACCTCGCCATCCAGGCGCCCGGCCGCTACGCCGCGGTCGCCGCCTACAGCGGCTGCCCGTGGTCCGCTGACCCCTCCGGCGTCGTCGGCATCACCGCCCAGGTGACCCGCGGCGGCGGCAACCCGGCGAACATGTGGGGCCCGCTCGGCGGCCCCGGCTGGCAGGCGCACGACGCCTACACCTACGCGAGCGCCCTGCGGGGCACCGCGATCTACCTCTCCGCCGCCTCCGGCGCGCCCGGCGCCATCGACCGCGGCGCCGCCATCCCGCCGGTGGAGGCGCTCGCCCGCGGCTGCACCGCCGCCTTCGCCCGCCTCCTGGCCGCGCTCGGCATCCCCGCCACCCACGTGGACCGGCCGCAGGGCGCGCACACCTGGGGCCAGTTCGAGACCGATCTGCACGAATCCTGGCCGCTGCTCGCCGCCGCGCTGGAATGAGCGTGCGGACGCGGTAGTTTCGTTCTCGGAACCGTTACGAGAAGGAGACGAACGTGAAAACCAGACTCAACTGCCCCTGCGGCGAGACCATCGCGGGCTCCGACGAGGACGAGCTGGTGACCAAGACCCAGGCGCACCTGAAGGAGAACCACCCCGGCCACGAGTACTCCAGGGAAGAGATCCTCTTCATCGCGTACTGATCGGGGCCGCCGCGTGCCCCGCTCCGCCGCGCATTCCACCGCCCGGCAAGGTGGTACCGCCGTACTATGACGCGGCACCCGCCCGCTGTCCGGGGGTGCGTGGTGGAGAGGGGTATGTGCGTGAGGTCGAGACTGTGGGCGATCGCGGCCGGCGCGGCCCTGCTGCTGGCCGGCTGTGGCGACACCGGCTCCGATCCGGCGCTGGTGAGCTCGCCGACCGCGGCGCTCGGCGGCGGCTTCGGCGGGATCCCGGCCGCGGGCACGCACGCCCCCGACGAGGTGGTCACCGACCCGGACTCCGGGCTGCGCATCGCCATCAGCCGGGTGGAGGCGGTGCCGAGCATCGCGGGCACCGTCACCGTGCTGCACTTCCGCTTCGAGAATCCGGGCCGCGACCCGCTGCCCGCGCGCGGCTGGACCGCGCCGGTGCTCACCTACGGGCCGTCGGATATGCCCGCCGCGCACGTGGTCTCGGTTTCCGAGGGGTACGGCGCGGACGTGCCCGGCGCGCTGGCGCCGGGCACGAGCCAGGAGTTGAAGCACGCCTACCGGGTGCCCCGCGCCGAGCTCACCTCGGCGCGGGTGAGCGTCGGCTCGGTGATCTGGGAGGGCGATTTCACCCGCTGAGCGCGGTCAGATGACGCTGCCGACGTCCTGCAGGACCAGGTTGTCCAGCGCCCGCTCGGCGACCGCCGCGATGGTCATGGACGGGTTGCAGGCGGCGGTATTGCCCGGCATGAGCGCGCCGTCGAGCACGTAGAGCCCGCGCTGGCCGAGCACCCGGCCGTCCAGGTCGCAGACCGAACCCATGCTCGCGCCGCCCAGCGGATGCCAGGTGGACGGGAAGGCCAGGTTGGTGTCGAGCAGGAAGCCGTCCGGCCCGGCGATCTTCTGCGCGGCCGGGCCGATGAAGCCGGTCTGCAGCGCGCTGTCGCCCTCGTAGGGCCAGTGCAGCACCGCGTCGTCCTTGGCGCCGTCGTAGACGAAGTGCCCGCGCCCCGCGCTGGCGCCGTAGCCGACCATCACGGTGCTCTGCGGGTTCAGCGAGAGCGGCGGGATGGAGGCCTGGATGAGGGTGTGCGCGTTCTTCGGGTCGTCCCACACCTTGCTGCCGAAGACCACCGGCCCGCCCTGCGGCGCACCGAACTCCGCGGACGGGTCGGTCCACAGGTAGATCCGGTCGGCATTGCTGCCCCAGTTGGCGCCGAGCTCGTCGGGCAGGTCGGGGATGAGCCCCTTGGCCCCGGCCCGCATGAGCAGCCGGGTGGTGTTCATGGTGCCCGCCGCCATGATCAGCGTCGGCGTGGTGAGGACCTTGTGCTCCAGCACCGCGCCGGTGGTGTCGAGCCGCTGGACGTGCACGAGCCAGCGGCCGTCGCCCGCCCGCTCGACCTCGGTGACCTCGTGCAGCGTCCGCACATCCACCAGCCCGGTGGCCTCGGCGGCGGCGATGTAGGTGACGTCGACGGTGTGCTTGCCGCCGTTGTTCACGCCCATGGCGCCGTCGCCGTTGGTGTACGAGGCCTTCATCTCACCGCGCAGCTCGGCCATGGCGAAGTCCCAGTCGATCGGCATCGGGATCTTCGAGACCGGCAGCCCGGCGCGCTTCGCCCGCTCCGCGAAGACCCGCGCGGCGCGGTAGGTCTCGGTGCCGACGAGCTCGTCCGGCGCCTCGGCCAGCCCCAGCATCTTCTCGACCCGGCGGTAGTGCACCCGGTCCATCCGCGCCCAGTCCAGCTCCTGCGGGAACCAGGTGTTGAAGACCGCCTCGTCCGGCTGCAGCGACATGCCCTGGTAGACCAGCGAGCCGCCGCCGAGCCCGGCCGCGCAGAGCGCCGTCATGTTCTCGCCGGGCACCGCCTCGACCAGGCCGGTGTACGGCTCGAAGACCAGCGGGGTGCCGAACAGGTTCGGGCTCGACCGGTACCAGAGCACCCGCTTGTCCAGGTTGGACGCGCGCGGGAAGGTCTCCGAGTTCGGCCCGGTCGGCCAGCGCAGCCCGCGCTCCAGCACGGTGACCGGCACCCCGGCCTGTGCGAGCCGCAGGGCGCTCACCCCGCCGCCGAAGCCGGAGCCGACGATGACGACGCGGTGCTCCTCGCGGGTGAGCGGCACGGCGTTCACCCGGGCGGCGATCGGGGCGGCGATGGACCCGGCACCGGCGAGCACGGCGCCCGCGGCGACGGCCCCGGTCAACAGTGACCGGCGCGAGATTCCTGACATGTCCCACCTTCGGGATGCGGAGGTAAACCGGACACTATTGTCCGGTTGCCAGAAGTGTGGCGAGCGGCCGCTGCCCCGTCAATCGGACCGGTCGGATGCCGGTCCGCCGGGGCCGCGCGGCACCGCCGACCGCCGCGGTCACCGGCGGTGCGTCTGCGCAGGGCGGAACCCGCCGGAAAGCGTGCACGCGGGAATGATAACCCGGTTATCGTGAGGTTGACCGAAAACGTGCAGGAATCTCCCGCTACAGGAAGCGGCGGATCGGCTGCACCGCGAACTCCCGCGCGCGCTGCACCGTGGAGCGCCGCTTCCAGCGCCCCTCGCGGATCCGCTCGGACTCGGCGAGGTCCTCATCGAAGTGCCCGTCCAGGGTGGCGCAGAACTCCGCGTCGAGCACCGCGAGCATGACCTCTTCGTCGTGGTCCAGCGAGCGCCGGTTGAAGTTGGTCGAGCCGACCAGGCTGGCGATCCCGTCCACCGTGATGATCTTGGCGTGCATCATGGTCGGCTGGTACTGGTGGATCCGCACGCCGCAGGCCAGCAGCTCCTCGTAGAAATGCTGGCCGGCCAGCTGGCACACCCGCTTGTCGGTGTGCGGGCCGGGCAGCAGGATCTCCACCTCGACCCCGCGCCGCGCGGCCGCGCAGAGCAGCTCGATGAAGTAGGCGTCCGGGGCGAAGTAGGCGGTGGCCAGCCGGAAGCGGACCTCGGCGGATTCGATCATCACCCGGAGCAGCGTCTGCATGTCCTGCCAGCCGACGCTGGCCGAGCCGCGCACCACCTGGACCACGGCGCTGCCCTGCGGCTCGTGGTCCACGAAGCGGTCGCGGTGGTCGAAGAGCTCGTCGTGGCACTCGGCCCAGCCCTGGGCGAAGGCGGCCGCCATGCCGTCCACCGCGGGGCCGCGCACCTCGACGTGGGTGTCCCGCCACTCGTGCTCGGTGCGGGCGTCGCCGCACCACTCCTCGGCGATCCCGACGCCACCGGTGAAGCCGACCTCCTCATCCACCACCAGCACCTTGCGGTGACAGCGGTGGTTCTGCTTGAACGGCGAGATGTAGACCGGCTTGCGGAACCAGGCGACCCGAACCCCGGCGTCCTCCATGAGCTCGAGCAGGTCCTTCTCGATCAACCTGCTGCCGAAGCCGTCCAGCAGCAGCCGCACCCGGATCCCGGCGCGCGCCCGCTCGGCCAGCGCGTGCGCGAACTGGCTCGCGATATCGCCCTTCCAGTACACGAAGGTCATCATGTCGACGGTGTGCTCGGCGGCCCCGATGCTCGCCAGCATGGCCGGGAAGATCTCGTCGCCGTTGCGCAGCGCGGTCAGCGCGTTGCCCTCGGAGGCGGCGATGCCGATCAGCCGCTCCAGCCTGCGGCGCAGCGCGACGGCGCGCTCGGTGGTGGCGGCGGGGTTCTGGGTCGCCTCGGACATGTTCGCTCCTTCGCCGGCACGCGCACGACCGATACCCGCCCTGTCCGGCTCGGGCGGGTACCGATCGGTAACTGTAGTGGTACCGCGCCGGTCAGGCGTCGGGAGCCTGCAGCAGTGCCAGCACCCGCTTGGCGGCGGCGTTGAACCGGCCCATCGTCACCGCGGGCCCGCCCGCCACCACCAGCAGCAGCGTGGCCGAGACCGGGAAGACCCCGACGCAGCCGCGCTCGGCCTCGAAGACCGAGGCGTGTAACCGGCCCTGCCGGACCAGGGTGGTGAAGTGGTCGCCGATCCCGGCGGCGGCGGCCGCCATGGCCGAGCCGCGCATGGCGATGGTGTCGGCGCCCGGCGGGCCGCCGGCCTCCCGGTTCGCCGCGATCACCAGGCCGTCCCTGGTCGTCATGATCGCGTGCGCGACATCGTCGATCTCGTCGACCGCGCGCTGCAGCAGCGCGCCCACCACCTCCGGGTCGCGCAGCGCGACCTCCACCCGCGCCGCGGGTCTGCTCATACCCGGACCGCTTGCTCGATGCGCCGCAGCTGATGCCTGGCCAGCGCGAGATTCCCGCGCCCGCGGTCGAGCGCGAGGTAGAGGAAGAGCTCCTCACCGTCGGCATCGCGCAGCGGCATGATGATGTGGAACTGCTGACCCAGCGTCACCAGGATGTCCTCCACCTCGTCGCCGAGTTGCAGCGCCTCCACGGCCCGCAGCTTGGCCCGCAGCACCTCGGTGTTCAGTGCCCCCGCCATGTCCAGGTCGAACATGGTGTGCCCGCCCTGTTTGGCCAGCAGCATGCCGCTCCGGAGATCGACCAGCGCGATACCGATCGCGCCCTCCACGCTCATTCCGTCGCGCAGCGCTTCTTCCAGCTTCATGTCGAACTTTCCCGCCCCGCAACAACCCCGCCGCGACGGCGGGTGCGCAGATCTCGAATCCAATACCTCACCGCGCCGACGGCGCACTCCCATCGGCAGCGACAGTCTAGCAACGTGATTCGGGCGCAACCACCACATCGTCGCCGAGTCCGCGAGGTTGCGAATTCGCCGCGCGGAGCCCGTGCATCCCCTGCGCAGCGGCGCGCGATTCTGCCAGTGCGGCGCGGGCGCGACGAGTCCCAGTTCCGGGTCTCCGGCACCTTTCCGTGGAGGCTGGCGAATTCGGGCAACAATTCGCGGGAGTGCGCGCAAGAATGCGAATGCGAATTCGTGATCGCACCGGGTGAAAGGATTCACCGCCCTGCGAACCCGCAATTCCGGGCACCGGTGGGCACCCCGGGCGGTGTGTCCGCCCGGATTCCGGCGGTGGCTGCGGGAGGCTGGGGGCGGCGGGGAAGGCGGAAGGAGTGCCGATGGCGACGAGCTCCCGGTTGCTGCGCAGCGCGTGGGGCAACGCCAGCGCCGAGGCGTTCCTCATCGTGGCGATCGTGACCATCCTGGTCACCAGGCTCTACCTGGAGCTGACCGGGTATCCGCAGGTCGGCGGCGGCAGCCTGCACATCGCGCACGCGCTCTACGGCGGCGCCGCGATGGCGGTGGCGCTGCTGCTCGGCTGGCTCTTCCTCGGCTCCGGGGTGCGCGGGTTCTCGGTGCTGCTCGGCGGCATCGGCTTCGGGCTCTTCCTGGACGAGGTCGGCAAGTTCGTCACCAAGGACAACGACTACTTCTACGGCCCGGCCGCCGAGATCATGTACATCTCGGTGGTCGTGCTGCTGGTGGCGAGCAGGCTCACCAGGGAGCTGCGCACCCCGACCGGGGACGAGTACCTCGGCAACGCCGCCGCGGTCGCCGCCGACGGCCTGGTCCGCGGGCTCCCCCCGCACCGCCGCACCACCGCGCTGCTCATGCTGGACAGCGCCGCCGAGCTCGGCGCCGACCCGGCCGATATCGCCGGGGTCCGCGCGCTGCTGGAGCGCGCCGCGCACCGGGACGACCGGCTGCGCGCGCTGCGGCTGCGCGCCGCCGCGCTGATCCCCGGCTGGGCGGGCGGGCCGTGGCCGGTGTGGATCCTGGGCTGGCTGCTCGTCCTCTCCGCCTTCGTCACGGTGGGCTTCGGCATCGCGCAGCTGGCCACCGGCGGGCTGCAGATCGAGGACCGGAACTACGAGCTGGAGCTGGACCGGATGACCGTCTCCGGCGGCATCCTCTTCGTCAGCGCGCTGCTCACGCTGGCGCTCGCGCTCCCCGCCATGCTGCGCGTCCGCCGCGACGGCCCGCTCTGGCCGCTCCGGCTGCTGCGGATCGCGGCGCTGGTCTCGACCATGCTGAACGCCCTGGTGGATTTCGCCACCGAGGGGTTCGGCGCGCTCGGCGGGGTCGCGCTCGGGCTGCTCACCATGGCCTTCATCTCGCACCGGATCGCGGTGCGGTACACCGAGATCGTCCGGGCCGCGGACGATCTCGGCGAGCCGGTCACGCGGGCAGTGGATGCGCGCGGAAGAACTCCCAGATGATCGGGGTCGCCGCGATGGAGGGGGTGTCCCTGCCGACGAACGGCTCCGGGAACGGCACCTTGCTGCCCGGCCACACGTGCCCGCCGCCGGTGATCGACCAGAACTCCACCGCGCCGTCGGCCGGGCAGCTGTACCGGTAGCGCACCACGTCCGGGGCGACCTGCTCGACGGCGGGGCCCGCGGCGCAGCCGTTGCGCGCCGCCCAGGCCGCGGCATTGTCCGGGATGCTCTGCGGCGCCGGGCCGTTCGGGCCGCGGTCCAGATCCTGCGGATTGGCCGAGCCGGTGCCGTCGGTGCGCGGCAGCAGCCTGGCATTGGGGCCCGCGCCGCCGCCGTAGGCCACGATCGGGTCGTCGGTGCCGTGGAAGGCGATCACCGGGACCGGGCGCGCGGTGTCGCACCACGCGAAGTCCTGCAACCCGGCCACCGGCGCCACCGCGGCGATCCGGTCGGAGAGCCGGCAGGCCAGCGCGGAGGTGGTGAAGGCGCCCATGGAGAGCCCGGTGACGTACACCCGATCGGTATCGACGCAGAGCGCGGCCTGCGCGTCGTCGATCACGCCGGTGAGCCAGTCGATATCGGCGCCGCCCGGCTGGAAGTTCCAGCGCGGCGGCCCCGGCTCGTCGATCTGCGGAGTCACGGTGGCGTACCCCTGCTGCACCCCGTACTCGCCGACCCCGCTGCTGCGGGTCTGGATCTCGGCGGGCTCCAGGTAGCCGTGCAGGTCGACGACGAGCGGGTACGGCCCCGGCGCGGCGGGGACATCGCGCAGGTAGAAGCCGGAGCGTCCGGCCCCGGCGTAGGTCTGGGTGGTGTGGCCCGCGGCGGCGGGCGGGGCCGCGCACCCGGCGGACGGCGCGGCGCCGGGATCGGCCCCGGCGGCGGCAGGAACGGCGGCCGGAGCGGCGAGCAACGCCGCCGTGGCGGCGACGGCGCCGAGCACCCGGCCCGGAATCACATTCTCGAACACGCGGCCATGCTCTCACCCCGGCCACCACGCCCAGGCCCGAAACAGATATTCTCTATCGTGAGAATGGCATTATCGGACACGGGTCAGGAGACGCTATGACGGTGGACAGCGGGCTGGAGGGGCGCGGGCAGATCCTGCGCGAACTGGGCTTTGCCACCCGCCGCTCCGGCGACGAGCTGCACGGCAGTGCGGAGATCACCCCCGAGATGCACGTGCCCGGTACCGGGCACCTGCGCACCTCGGTCCTGGTGACCTGGGCTGACACCCTGGCCGGGCTGCTCGCCTCGCTGGTCATGGGGCCGCGCGTGCCGGTCACCCTGGAACTTGACATCCACCTGCACCGCCCGGCGCCGGGGGCCGGGCGGGTCGAGGCCGTCGGCCGCACGGTGAAGGTGGGGCGCTCGGTCTTCGTGGCCGAACTCGACTTCACCGTCGGCGGCGAACCCATCGCGGTCGCGGGTGCCTCCTTCATGGTGGCGCCGGACCCGGCCGTCACCTTCCCGGACCGGCTCAGCGTGGAGCTGCCGCCCACCGCCGACCGGCTGCGCCGCCCGCTGGCCGAGCGCGCGCAGTGCGTGCGCACCGGGCCCGGGGTCGCGGTGCTGCCGAGGACCGTGGAGGGGCTCAATGCCTCCGACACCGTGAACGGCGGGCTGCTCGCCCTGGTCGCCGAGGAGGCGGTGCTCTCGCTCGCGCCCGGCGCCACCCTCGGCTTCCTCGGGCTGCGCTACCTGCTCGGTGCCCGGGTCGGCCCGGTCACCGCGACCGCGCGCAAACACGGGGAGCTGGCCCGGGTGCAGGTCAGGGATACCGGCAACGACGACCGGATCACCACGCTCGCCACCGCGCGCACCTTCGGCGGCTGAGCCGCGCACCTGCCTGTTGACCGGACCACAGGGTCGGGGTTACGGTGACTGCACTCACAGATTGAAACGTTTCAATCCGTGCCGGTTCAACGACGAGGCGGATCACCCCGATGCCCGACACCACCGAACGCGTCTGCTTCCTGCTGGCCCTGCGCCCGGAGCGGATCGCCGACTACCTCGCGGCGCATGAGACCGTGTGGCCGGAGATGCTCGACGCGCTGCGCACCGCGGGCTGGCGCAACTACTCGCTCTTCCTGCGCCCGGAGGACGGCATGGTGGTCGGTTACCTGGAAACGCCCGACTTCGAGCGGGCCCGCTCGGCCATGGCCGCCACCGCGGTGAACACCCGCTGGCAGTCCGCCATGGCCGAGTACTTCCGGCCGGTGCCGGCGACCGCGGGCACCCGCCCGGACGAGGCGCTGCACCGGCTCACCGAGTACTTCCACCTCGACTGAGCCCCCCGAACCCGCCCCCGAGCACCCCCCACTCCGCACCCCGAGGAAGACCATGAAGGTAGGCGCCCGCTCCACCACCGGGTGGAAAGCGACCATCTCCGTCGCGATGTCCAACTACATCGAGGCCGGCTCCATCATCGCCATCGCCACCAGCCTGACCTTCTGGCAGGACGCGTTCGGCATCAGCAACTTCGCCGTCGGCCTGCTGGCCGCGCTCTCCGCCAATGCCTTCGGCGCGGCGATCGGCGCCGGCATCGGCGGGCCGCTCTGCGACCGCCACGGCCGCAAGGCGATCTACACCTACGACCTGCTCGTCTACATGGCCGGGGTGCTGCTCGCGGCCTTCGCGGTGAACTTCGGCATGCTGCTCGCGGCCTTCGTGATCACCGGGATCGCGGTCGGCGCCGGTGTCCCCGCCTCCTGGACCTACATCGCCGAGCAGGCGCCGACCACCGCGCGCGCCAAGCACGTCGGCACCGCCCAGCTGGCCTGGTCGGTCGGCCCGCTCATCGGTTTCGCGCTGGCCGCGGCGCTGGCCCCGCTGGAGCTGCTCGGCTCCCGGCTGATCTTCCTGCACCTGTTCGTGGTGGCCGCCGTGGTCTGGTGGATCCGGCAGGGGCTCGCGGAGTCGCAGATCTGGAAGGACGAGACCGGCTCCGGCCACGGCGCGGCCGCCGAGTCCGCCACCGGCGGCCAGGGCATGCGCGGGCTCTTCTCCCGGCGCATCAACATCACCGCGCTGCTGGTGCTGATCGGCATCTACGGCTTCTGGAACACCGTCGCGGGCCAGGCCGGCATCTTCATGCCCCGGGTCTACGACAGCGCGGGCGTGCACAGCGCGGTCCAGCAGAACTTGCTGCAGGTGCTGGTCTGGGGCTGCACCGTGGCCGCCACCTACTGGGGCTTCATGGCCTACGCGGACCGGATCTCGCAGCGCCGGCTCTACGTGTTCGGCGCCGCGCTCGGCATCCTGGCCTGGTGCGTGCTGGTGTTCTTCACCGACGCCGGCATGCCGACGCTGCTCCTCTTCGCGGTGCTCTGGGGCATCTCCAGCGGCATCGGCGCGCAGGCCTTCTACAGCCTGTGGACCAGTGAGCTCTTCGCCACCCCGTACCGGGCCAGCGCCCAGGGCTTCATGTTCTTCGTGGTCCGCTCGGCCACCGGGCTGCTCAGCTACTTCTTCCCGACCCTGCTCGCCGCCACCGGGCTCACCGCGGTGGGGCTGCTGCTGGTCGGGCTGCTCACCGTCGCGCTGGTCATCGGCGCCGCCTTCGCGCCGAAGACGCAGGGCAAGACGCTGCGCGAGATCGAGACCGAGCGCTACGGCGCCCCGGTCGCCGCGGCCGAGCCGCGCACCCCGGTGGCCTGACCCGTGCCGCACCCCGAGAAAGGAAGCACCGTGGACGTCGACACCGTTCTGCAGCACCTCGCGATCGAGCTGCCCTCCTGGGCATTCGGCAACTCCGGCACCCGCTTCAAGGTGTTCGGCACGCCGGGCACCGCGCGCACCGTCCGGGAGAAGATCGCCGACGCCGCCACCGTGCACCGGCTCACCGGCCTCGCGCCCGCCGTCGCGCTGCACATCCCGTGGGACGCCGTCGACGACTACGCCGAGCTGGGTGGGTACGCCGCCGATCTCGGGGTCCGGCTCGGCACCGTCAACTCCAATACCTTCCAGGACGACGACTACAAGCTCGGCAGCCTGACCCACACCGACAAGCGGATCCGGCAGAAGGCGATCGACCACCACCTCGACTGCCTGGAGATCATGGAGCGCACCGGCTCCCGCGATCTCAAGATCTGGCTCGCCGACGGCACCAACTACCCGGGCCAGGGTGATATCCGGGCCAGGCAGGACCGGCTCGCCGAATCGCTGGCCGCCATCTACCAGCACGTCGGCGCCGGCAAGCGGATGGTGCTGGAGTACAAGTTCTTCGAGCCGGCCATGTACATGACCGACGTGCCGGACTGGGGTACCGCGTACACCCAGGTCAGCGCGCTGGGGGAGCGGGCGGTGGTGTGCCTCGACACCGGGCACCACGCGCCGGGCACCAATATCGAGTTCATCGTGGCGCAGCTGCTGCGGCTCGGGAAGCTCGGCTCGTTCGATTTCAACTCGCGCTTCTACGCCGACGACGACCTGATCGTCGGCGCCGCCGACCCGTTCCAGCTCTTCCGCATCCTCTTCGAGGTGCTGCGCGGCGGCGGGCTGGAGCCGGGCTCCGGGGTGGCGCTGATGCTCGACCAGTGCCACAACATCGAGGACAAGATCCCCGGGCAGCTGCGCTCGGTGCTCAATGTCCAGGAGATGACGGCGCGGGCCGCGCTGGTCGACCTGGACGCGCTGGCCGCCGCGCAGGAGTCCGGCGACGTGCTCGGCGCCAATGCCGTGTTCATGGACGCCTTCTACACCGACGTCCGGCCGCGGCTGGCCGCCTGGCGGGCCGGGCGCGGCCTGCCCGAGGACCCCATGGCCGCCTACGCCCGCTCCGGGCAGCAGCAGCGGCTCGCCGCCGAGCGCACCGGAGCCGCCGCCTCCTGGGGCGCCTGACCACACCGACATCGGAAACGAGGAAACACCTGCCATGACCCACCCCACGGTCGCGGAACTCATCGCCAGGTCCAACCGGCTCGGCGCCGACCCGAAGAACACCAACTACGCGGGCGGCAACACCTCCGCCAAGGGCACCGGCACCGACCCGGTCACCGGCGAGCCGGTCGAGCTGCTGTGGGTCAAGGGCTCCGGCGGCGACCTCGGCACGCTCACCGAGCCCGGGCTCGCGGTGCTCCGGCTGGACCGGCTGCGCGCCCTGACCGGGGTGTACCCGGGCGTCGAGCGCGAGGACGAGATGGTCGCCGCCTTCGACTACACCCTGCACGGCAAGGGTGGCGCCGCACCCTCCATCGACACCGCCATGCACGGGCTGGTCGAGGCCGCGCACGTGGACCACCTGCACCCGGACTCCGGCATCGCGCTGGCCACCGCGGTGGACGGCCCCGAGCTGACCGAGAAGATCTTCGGCGACCGGGTGGTCTGGGTGCCGTGGCGGCGCCCCGGCTTCCAGCTCGGGCTCGACATCGCCGCCATTCGCGCGGCGAATCCGCAGGCCATCGGCACGATCCTGGGCGGCCACGGCATCACCGCCTGGGGCGAGACCTCGGACGAGGCCGAGGCGCGGTCGCTGGAGATCATCCGGACCATCGAGGAGTTCCTGACCGCGAACGGCAAGGCCGAGCCCTTCGGCGCGGTGCTGCCCGGCTACGCGGCGCTGCCCGCGGACGAGCGCCGGGCCCGGGCCGCCGCGCTCGCCCCCTTCCTGCGCGGCCTCGTCTCCACCGACCGCCGCCAGGTCGGGCACTTCACCGACACCGAGCCGGTGCTGGACTTCCTGGCCCGCGCCGAGCACCCGCGGCTCGCCGCGCTCGGCACCAGCTGCCCGGACCACTTCCTGCGCACGAAGGTCGCCCCGCTCGTGCTCGACCTACCGGCCGACGCCCCGCTCGAGCGGGTCAGGCTGCGGCTCACCGAGCTGCACGCGGCGTACCGGGCCGAGTACCGCGCCTACTACGAGCGGCACGCCACCCCCGACTCGCCCGCGCTGCGCGGCGCCGACCCGGCCATCGTGCTGATCCCCGGCGTCGGCATGTTCAGCTACGGCGCGGACAAGCAGACCGCGCGGGTGGCGGGCGAGTTCTACCTGAACGCCATCAATGTCATGCGCGGCGCCGAATCGGTCTCCCGGTACCGGCCCATCGACGAGGCGGAGAAGTTCCGCATCGAGTACTGGGCGCTGGAGGAGGCCAAGCTGGCGCGGCGGCCGGAGCCCAAGCCGCTGGCGGGCCGCATCGCGCTGGTCACCGGTGCGGCGTCGGGGATCGGGAAGGCCATCGCGGTGCGGCTGGCCGCCGAGGGCGCCTGCGTGGTGGTGGCGGATCGGGACGCGGCGAAGGCCGCCGAGGTCGCCGCCGAACTGGGCTCGGCCGACGTGGCGATCGGCTTCGGCGCCGACGTCACCGACGAGGGGCAGGTCCGGGCCGCGGTGGACGCGGCGGTGCTCGCCTTCGGCGGCCTGGACCTGGTCGTCAACAATGCCGGGCTCTCGCTCTCGAAGTCGCTGCTGGAGACCAGCGCCGCGGACTGGGACCTGCAGCACGACGTCATGGCCAAGGGCTCGTTCCTGGTCTCCAAGGCGGCCGCGCGGGCGCTCATCGACCAGCGGCTGGGCGGCGACATCCTCTACATCTCGTCCAAGAACTCGGTCTTCGCCGGGCCGAACAATATCGCCTACTCCGCCGCGAAAGCCGATCAGGCGCACCAGGTCCGGCTGCTCGCGGCCGAGCTGGGCGAGCACGGCGTGAAGGTGAACGGCATCAACCCGGACGGGGTGGTGCGCGGCTCCGGCATCTTCGCCGGCGGCTGGGCCGCGCAGCGCGCCGCGGTCTACGGGGTCGAGGAGTCCGAGCTGGGCGCCTTCTACGCGCAGCGCACCCTGCTCAAGAAGGAGGTGCTGCCCGAGCACATCGCCAATGCCGCGTTCGCGCTGTGCAGCGCCGACTTCTCGCACACCACCGGGCTGCACGTGCCGGTCGACGCCGGGGTCGCCGCGGCGTTCCTGCGATGACCGGCGCGGTCGCCGCCGTCGATCTCGGCGCCACCAGCGGGCGGGTCATGCTGGCCCGGGTCGGTCCCGGCCGGATCGAGATGCGGCAGGTCGCCCGGTTCGGCAACGACCCGCTGCCGCTCTGGCACGGCGATCGGTCGGCCCTGCACTGGGACCTGCCCGGGCTGTACCGCGAGGTCGGGCGCGGGCTGGCCGAGGCCGCGCGGCTGGAGCCCGGGCTGCTCGGCGCCGGAATCGACTCCTGGGCCGTGGATTACGGCCTGCTGCACCGCGGCGCGCCGCTGAACCTGCCCTACCACTACCGCGACACCCGCACCGCCGCGGGCGTGGCGGCGGTGCACGCCGTGGTGGACCAGGCCGAGCTGTACCGGCGCAACGGCCTGCAGTTCCTGCCGTTCACCACGGTGTACCAGCTCGCGGCCGAGCGGCTCGCCGGCACGCTGGAGCTCGCCGACGTGGCGCTCCTCGTCCCCGACCTGCTCGGTTACTGGCTCACCGGTGCGCGGGTCACCGAGCGGACCAATGCCTCCACCACCGGGCTGCTCGGGCTGGACGGCGCCTGGGACACCGAGCTGCGCACCCGGCTCGGGCTGCCCGCGCTCTTCCCGGACGTGGTCGACCCCGGCACCCCGCTCGGCCCGGTGCTGCCGTCGGTGGCGGCGGCCTTCGGGCTCGACCCCGCCCTCACCCTGAGCACCGTCGCCTCGCACGACACCGCCTCCGCGGTCGCCGCCGTGCCCATGGCGCCGGAGGCCGCCGCCTACATCTCCTGCGGCACCTGGGGGCTGGTCGGCGTCGAACTCGCTTCGCCGCTGGTCAGCGCTGGGGGCAGGGCCGCCAACTTCACCAACGAGGGCGGGCTGGACGGCCGCACCAGGTACCTGCGCAATGTCATGGGGCTGTGGCTGCTCAGCGAGTCGGTGCGGCACTGGCAGCGCACCGGCATCGGCGCCGAGCTGTCCCGGCTGCTCGCCGCGGCCGCCGCTGCGCCCGCCCCGGCCGCCCCCTTCGACGTCGACGACCCGGTCTTCCTCGCCCCCGGCGACATCCCCGGCCGGATCGCGGAGTGGTACGCCGCCCGCGACCTCCCGGCCCCCGCCGACCCGGTCGCCACGGTGCGCGCCATCGTGGAGAGCCTCGCCGCCGCCTTCGCCACCGGCGTCCGCACCGCCGCCGAGCTCACCGGAGTCCCGGTGCGCAGCATCCACCTGGTCGGCGGGGGAGCGCGGAACACGCTGCTCTGCACCCTGCTCGCCGAGCACGCGGGGGTGCCGGTGCTGGCCGGGCCGGTCGAGGCGACCGCGCTCGGCAACATACTGGTGCAGGCCCGCACGCACCGGCTGCTGCACGGCGACGTGGACGCGCTGCGGGCCGAGGTGGCCGCCGCGTTCCCGCCGCGCCGCTACCCGCCCCGCACCGCTCCCGCCAGAAAGGCAGGCTGATGAAACGACAGCTCCCGAAGCCGCGCGATCTCGCGCCGCTCCTGCGGTTCGAGAAGCCCAAGCTGGGCGCGCGGCGGCGGCTCGACGCCGCACTCACCATCGAGGACCTGCGCCGCATCGCCAAGCGCCGCACCCCGCGCGCCGCCTTCGACTACACCGACGGCGCCGCCGAGGCCGAGATCTCGCTGGATCGAGCCCGCCAGGCGTTCCGCGACATCGAGTTCCACCCGGCCATCCTGCGCGATGTCGAGAAGGTCACCACCGGCTGGGAGGTGCTCGGCGCCCCGGTCGCGCTGCCCTTCGGCATCGCCCCCACCGGCTTCACCCGCATGATGCAGACCGAGGGCGAGTACGCCGGGGCCAGGGTCGCCGGCCGCTCCGGCATCCCGTTCGCGCTCTCCACCATGGGCACCGCCTCGATCGAGGACGTCGCCGCCGCGAACCCGGACGGCCGCAACTGGTTCCAGCTCTACATGTGGAAGGACCGGGAGCGCTCGATGGCCCTGGTCGAGCGGGCCGCCGCCGCGGGGTTCGACACCCTGCTGGTGACCGTCGACGTCCCGGTGGCGGGCGCCCGGCTGCGCGACACCCGCAACGGCATGTCCATCCCGCCCGCGCTCACCCCCGCCACCGTGCTCGACGCGCTGCCCCGGCCGCGCTGGTGGATCGACTTCCTCACCACCGAGCCGCTCGCCTTCGCCTCCCTGGACCGCTGGTCCGGGACCGTCGCCGAGCTGCTCGACTCCATGTTCGACCCCACGGTGACCTTCGAGGACCTGGCCTGGATCCGGCAGCAGTGGCCGGGCAAGGTCGTGGTCAAGGGCATCCAGACGCTCGCCGACGCCCGCGCGGTCGTCGATGCCGGGGTGGACGGCCTCGTCCTCTCGAATCACGGCGGGCGGCAGCTCGACCGGGCACCCATCCCCTTCCACCTGCTGCCCGAGGTCGCCCGCGAACTGGGCCGGGACACCGAGATCGGGCTGGACACCGGCATCATGTCCGGGGCCGACATCGTCGCCTCGATCGCGCTCGGCGCCCGCTTCACCCTGATCGGCCGGGCCTACCTCTACGGCCTCATGGCCGGTGGCGAGGCCGGGGTGGAGCGCGCGGTGCGGATCCTGGCCGGGCAGGTGGAGCGCACCATGCGGCTGCTCGGGGTGCGCGCCCTGGAGGAGCTCGCGCCGCACCACGTCACCCAGCTGACCAGACTTGCCCCGCGCCCGGTGGCCGATCAAGATCGGGGGTGAGCAGTTCGGCGAGGTGCCCTCGGCAGGCACGGAGGAGGCGTGAGCCCCGGTGGTGAGCATGCGGGAGGTGGCCGCCGCGGCCTCGGTCTCGGTCGGCACCGTCTCCAATGTGCTCAATGCCCCGGAGAAGGTCGCGCCCGCCACCGTGCAGCGGGTGCAGCAGGCCATCGACCGGCTCGGCTTCGTCCGCAACGACGCCGCCCGGCAGCTCAAGGCCGGGCGCTCGCGCTGCGTCGGGCTGGTGGTGCTCGATATCGGCAACCCGTTCTTCTCCGATATCGCCCGCGCCGCCCAGGAGCGCGCCGCCGCGCACGACCTGGTGGTGCTGCTCGGCTCCAGCGACGACGACCCCGAGCGCGAGCGGCAGTACCTCGACACCTTCGACGAGCAGCGGGTTTTCGGGCTCATGATCTCGCCGTCCGGGGCCGGCGACGAGCGGATCGCCGCACTGCGCAGCCGCGGCGTCCCGGTGGTGCTGGTCGACCGGGACGGCAGCGGCACCCCGTTCTCCTCGGTCGCCGTGGACGATGTGGCCGGCGGCGACCTCGCCGTGCGGCACCTCTGCGCCACCGGCCGCCGCAGGATCGCCGTCGTCGGCGGCCCCGCCACCCTCTCGCAGATCGCCGACCGCCGCACCGGGGCCCGCCGCGCCGCCGCCGAGCACGGCGTCGCCATCGCGATCTGGGACACTGCCGCGCCGACCGTGCTCGCGGGCAGGCAGGTCGGGGAGCTCATCGCCGGGCAGCCCGCCGCCGAGCGCCCGGACGCCGTCTTCTGCGTCAACGACCTGCTCGCCATCGGGGTGCTGCAGGCGCTCACCCTGCGCGGCGTCGCGGTCCCCGCCGATATCGCGCTCATGGGCTATGACGACATCGATTTCGCGCAGTCCGCCATCGTGCCGCTGACCTCCGTCCGGCAGCCGCGCGCGCAGATCGGCTCCTCCGCGGTCGACCTGCTCGTCGCCACCGCGGAGAGCGACGGCGAACCCGAGCACGTCTGCTTCCGCCCCACCCTGGTCGAACGCGCCTCCACCGAACCGATTGCCGGTCAACACGTTTGAGACACGCTATCCGAGCAAACCCCGGGGGTGACGCCGGGGCAACCCTGTCCGCTCGCGCGGGCCCCTGCGTCGTCACCGGCCCCGGCCGGGCGTCCCGCGACCGGCTGCCCGGCCGGGGTCCCTACCGCCCGGCGCGCCGGACGGGCTGCCGGGTCGGCACCGGATCGGTGCTCAGGAACGTGCCGACCAGCCCGTAGACCAGCTCCGGCTTCTCCACCACCAGCAGGTGCGAGGTGCCGGGGACGATGGCGAGCTCGGCGTCCGGGATCGCGCGGTACAGCGCGAGGGTGTGCTCCGCCGCGATCATGTCGTCGTCGCCCGCCATCACCAGGGTCCGGGCCGCGACCCCGGCCAGCTCGCCGGTGCCGAGCGCCGGTTCGGCGCGGCCCAGCTCGATCACCTTGCGGGCCAGCTCCGGGAAGTGCTCCTCACCGTCCGGCGAGACCTCGCCGTGCTTCGCGGCCAGGTACGCCATCGCGGACTCGTCCTCGAAGCCGTCCAGCACACCGGGCAGGAGGCCACCGACGTGGTAATTGCCGCTGATCAGCACCAGTTTGCGCACCAGGTCGGGGCGGGCGAGCGCGACCTGCAGCGCCAGATTCGCGCCGTCACTGTGCCCCACCAGGTGCGCCGCGCCGCCGACCACCCGCTCCAGGAACGCGATCAGATCGTCCGCCAGCGCGGCGTAGCTCAGCGGCCCCGGCACATCCGGCGTGTGCCCGTGCCCGCGCCGATCCATCCGGTACACCTGGAACCGGCTGATGAGCAGCGGGAGCGCGGGCGCGAAGGTGCGGGAGTCGACGAAGCCGCCGTGCAGCAGCACCACCGGTTCGCCGTCGCCGCGCACGTCGAACCAGGTGGGCACGGTACCGAGCTCGATATTCGCCATGCGCCCATCATCCGGTATGGGTTCCGGCGTCGACGCGGCGGCGGCGAGTGCGGCGTCACCCGCGGCATTTCCCGGCGAACAGCCGGATACCCCGAGCCGGGCGGTTGTCGCTCCCGCGAACTGGACGCGCAGGGAGAGTGAGTGTACGGTCACTCAAATGAGCAGACGGGCCACCCTCTCCACCGCCGAACTCCGCCGCGAGGCCGCGGTGGAGGCCGCGATCGACGAGTTCGCCCGCACCGGCTACCACGGCACCCCGATCGCGAGTGTCGCGGCGCGCGCGGCGATTTCGCCCGCGTACGTCTTCAAGCTGTTCCCCGGCAAGATCGCGCTCTTCGTCGCCGCGCTGGATCGGACCTTCGAGCTGGTCCGCGACGCGCTGGCGGCGGGCGCGGCGGCACAGGGGGAGCAGACCCCGGAGGCGGTGCTGCACCGCATGGGCGGCGCCTACGCCGAGCTCATCGCGGACAACCGGCTGCTCATGGTGCAGGTGCACGCCCAGTCCGCGGCGGATATCCCGGAGATCGCCGCGGCCATGCGCCGCGGGCTGGAGCTGGTCACCGCGTACGCGGCCGAGCGCTCCGGCGGCACCGCCGAGCAGGTCCAGCGCTTCATGGCCTACGGCCAGCTCTGCCACCTGATCACCACGCTCGATATCGACGCGGGCGCGGGGGAGTGGGCGGCGCTGCTCACCGCGGGAATCCGGCACCCCGGCCGCTGAACGCCCCGCTTCGCGGCAGCGTTGCCGCGTGCCCATCGGGTGACTGACCAATCACACACTATAGAAGGAATTCGACATGCAGACCACCGAGATCGTGCTGCCCGGCAAGGTCGAGCCGAGCGGGCTCCGGGTCGAGCGGCGTGAGCTGCCGCCGCCCGGCCCCGGCCAGGCCCTGGTCCGGGTACTCGCCACCGGCGTCTCCTTCGCCGAGCAGCAGATGCGGCGCGGCAAGTACTTCGACCAGCCGCCGTTCCCCTTCGTCCCCGGCTACGACCTGGTCGGCGAGGTCGCCGCGGTCGGCGCCGGGGTGGAGCAGGCGCTCGCCGGCCGCCGGGTGGCGGCGCTGACCAAGATCGGCGGCTGGCGCAGCCACGTCCTGCTGGACGCCGCCGACCTGGTCCCGGTGCCGGACGGACTCGACCCGGCCGAGGCCGAGACCCTGGTCGTCAACGGCATCACCGCCTGGCAGCTGCTGCACCGCACCGCTCGGACGCCCCGCGGCGCCACCATCCTGGTGCACGGCGCCAACGGCGGCGTCGGCTCGGTGCTGGTCCAGCTGGCCCGCGCCGCCGGGATCACCGTCATCGGCACCGCATCGGCCCGCAATGCCGATGCCGTGCGGGCGCTCGGCGCGCAGTGGGTGGACTACACCGGCGACGTCCCCGCCCTGGTGCGTGAGCTGGCCCCCGGCGGCGTGGCCGCGGTCTTCGACCACATCGGCGGCCCCGGCATCGTCGACTCCTTCCGCCTGCTCGCCCCCGGCGGCGCGCTCGTCGCCTACGGCACCGCCGCGACCAAGGACACCGAGGGCGATTCCCGGCTCCCGGTCCTGAAACTGCTGGCCCGCCTGGCCCTCTGGAACGCGCTGCCCAACAGGCGCCGCGCGCACTTCTACAACCTCTGGGCGGGTAAGCGGAACGCCGCCGCCTTCCGCACCCGGATCGCCGACGACCTCGGGCGGGTCTTCGCCCTCGCGGTCGCGGGCGAGGTGCGCGGCCAGGTCGCCGCGCGGCTCCCGCTCGCCGAGGCGGCGGCGGCGCTGCGGCTCGCCGAATCCCGCACGGTCGTCGGCAAGGTGGTGCTCGAGCCGTGAGCGCGCCCCCCGCCGCCGCCCGCGGCGCACCCGCCACGGCGACCCTGCTCGCGGCAGCCGCTCTGACCCTCATGGCGGCCGCCGTGATCGCCCCGGCCCTGCCCGCCATGGCGGCGGCCTACGCCGGAACACCCGGCGCGGAGCTCCTGGTCCGGCTCGCGATCGGCAGCACCTCGCTGGCCATCGCGGTGAGCGCGCCAGCGGCCGGGGTGCTCGCCGACCGGATCGGCCGGGCCCCGCTGCTCACCGGCGGTCTGCTGCTCTACGCGGTGAGCGGGGCCGCCGGGTACTTCCTGACCACCCTGCCCGCGGTGCTCGCCAGCCGCGTCCTGCTCGGCATCGCGGTCGGCGGCGTGATGACGGCGGTCACCGCCAGCCTCACCGACCGGTACGAGGGGCCGCTCCGGGCACTGTGGCTGGGCAGGCAGCAGGCCGCCGCCTCGCTCGGCGGCGTTGTCTTCCTGCCGCTGGCCGGGGTACTCGGCGGGCTCGACTGGCGGCTCCCGTTCTGGCTGCACGCCGCGGCCGCGCCGATCGCCGTCGCGGCGGCGCTGCTCGTGCGCGACGGAGCGCGAGCTCCGGCCCCCGCGCCGGCGGGGGAGCGCGGCGGTAGCGGCAGCACCGGCATCTACCTGCTGGCGCTCACCGCCACGCTCGCCTTCTTCATGGCCCCCACCCAGCTGCCGTTCCTGCTCGCCGAACAGGGCGCGAGCGCCGCCGCCATCGGCGCCATCGTGGCGGGCAGCACGCTCACGAGTATCGCGGGCGCCCTGCTCTTCCCCCGGCTGCGCGCCCACCTGAGCCCGGCCACCGTGACCGCCGCGAGCCTCGCGCTCCTCGGCCTCGGCTGGCTCGTTGCCGGCACCGCCGCGCACCCCGCCCAGGTGCTGGCCGGGCTCCTCGTCGGCGGCTTCGGCGTCGGCGCCCTCGTGCCGAACCTCAACCTGCGGCTGGGCGAGCTGGCTCCGGCAGACCGGCGCGGCCGGGTGCTGAGCGGCCTGGTCACCGCCGTCTTCCTCGGACAGTTCCTCTCGCCCCTGGCGCTCGCGCCCCTCATCGCCGCGATCGGCATCGCGGGCGCCTTCACGACCACCGGACTCGCGCTGCTCGGCGCGGGCCTCCTCCTCCGGCAGAAAGGCCGAAAGTCATGATCTACCACGGCAACCGCTTCACCCTGAAGCCCGGCGTCACCGCCGAGCAGCGCGAGACAGCGCTGGAGAGCCTGCGCGACCAGGGCCGCGTCATCCCGGCGGTCCGGCACTTCACCGTCGGCCCCGACCACGGCGGCGAGTACGAGTGGGGTGCCGTCTTCGCCCTCGACGACCTCGACGGCTACTGGGAGTACCTGGTGCACCCGGCGCACCTGAACACCGACCGGATCGGCCTCCCGCTGGTCGACCGCTTCGTGTCCTTCGACATCACCGACGACCCCGACCCCGGACTCGGCGCGCGGATCGCCGCGCTGCACCGGCGGCGCTACGCCTCCATGCCCGAGATCGAGGGGCTGGTCGCCGATCTCGGGCACTACAGCGGCAGCGCCGCACCCGGCGAACACGCCGGGTGAGGCCGCTCAGGTGATCCGCGCGTGCGGTGGCGCGGCTCCGCCGATGGTCGCCTCGGCCGCGCCGGTGAGCAGCCGCAGGAAGTCCTCCTGCTCGCTCCGGCCCCGCACCGCGGCGCGCCCGGTGCCACCCGGCAGCACGCGCACCAGTGCACTGCGCGCCAGATTCACCGGGATGCGCAACGCCGGGTACCAGGGCAGGTGGGCGGGCAGCCCCAGCGTCCGCATGGCCTTCGGCCCGAGGAAGGCGCTGGTCACCGAGAGGTGCCGGGAGCGCGCGATTTTCCCGCGCAGCGCCGGCAGGTTGGGGTAGTGCCAGGTGAGCGGGTCGTCGGCCATGGGGAGGGCGAGCTGCCGGCTGGTGTCGTCGGGGTTCGTGATGGCGCCGAGGCAGTGGTAGAGGATGCCGACGCCGTCCCGGAACCCGGTCGGCAGCCACGCGTCCTCGACGCCGATGAGCCAGCCCACGTAGCGGGTCAGGTGCGCCGCCGCCGCGGTGTCCGCCCGGCTCGGGATGATGCCGAGCGCCATGCCGCCCACGAACGGCGCGAGCAGCGCGCCGACCAGGGTGGCCGCCATATCGGTCTGGTTGATCGGCACCCCCCACTCGTCGCCGCGCCAGTCCGGCATGGCCGCCACGTGCCTGCGCACCAGCGCGTGGATCAGCCGCACGTGCAGCGTGGAGCGGTACCCCTGTCCGTACAGCTCCATGCCGTTCTCGGTGGAGACGTCCATGGCCCACTGCAGCGTCTCGGCGAAGCGCTGGGCGGGCCCCTTCTCCAGCGCGCCGGTGCGCAGCAGCGTCTTGTTGAAGCCGGAGGCCAGGTAGCCGCCGAGGAAGGAGACGTCGCGGGCGAAGTAGAGCCCGTCGGTGCCGCCGGAGCGGAACACCCGCTCGCCGTGCCGGAGCAGGTCCGGGTCGACCCAGTCCGGGGTCGCCTCGACGGCGGCGAAGAAGGCGCGCAGCGGCTCCGGCGCCTCCGGCACGCTGTCGATCCCGGTACGCAGCGCCCGCTCGAAGAGCGGCCGGGTGGCGTCCATCCCCTCGGCGTCCATCCAGTCGACCAGCCGGTCCATCGGCTCGTCGCCGACGAGCAGCGACTCGCCGAGCTGCCGCCAGCGCTCGGCGCTCGGTTTCCCGATGCCGAGCAGCAGGGCGAAGGGGCCGAGACCGGGGGCCTTACGTGGCCTTTCCGGATGCCGGGTGGGAACGGGCGCGGTCGTCGTCATCGGTGACTTCCTCGGTGGTGGTGGCGATGCCGTGCTTCATGAGCGGCACGATGGAATGCCGGACGAAGGCGCGGGCCAGCTCCGGATCGGTGAAGTCGACGCTGCCGCCGCCCGGCGTCAGCATGAGCGAATGCGCCAGCCGCGCAACGAGTTCGGCGACCGGCCGCGGATCGTAGCGCTCCACCAGCCCGGCCTCCTGGGCGTGCGTGAGCATGCCGGTGATGTAGTCGATGCCGATCGCGACCAGCCGCTCGCCCTGCACGGTGTAGAAGCCGAGCGCCTCCTCCGGCGCCACCCGCAGCAGCTGGGTCACCAGCCGGTGGATGCGGGTCTGCAGCAGCACGTGCAGGACGGTCTCCTCGAGCTGTGCCTCCACCCCGGAGGCGGTGGTGGCGATCGCGGTGACCTCGGCCAGCATCCGCCTGGTCTCCCGCTCCAGCACCGCCTCGACCAGGTTGTCCTTGCCCGCGAAGCGGCGGTGGATGGTGATCCGGTTGATCCCGGCGCGGCGCGCGATGTCCTCCAGGCTGGCCCGGCGGATCCCGACCTGCAGGATCCGGTCGAGCGCGGCGTCCATGATCGACTCGTCCACGCTGTCGTACCGGTCCGCCATGTAACGAGTATGCAAAATCTGTTTCATTGTGTCAATCGGCCGCCGCAGCGCCCGCGAAGCGCGGTACGTTACCGCCTATTCGGCGTTTGCGGAGGGTGTTCGCGGGGACCGGTCGCGCACCATAGACCACAACATGTTCGTTACCGAATCGACTGTTCAGAGCGGTAAATCGGACAACTGGGGGTGCGCCCTACCCAAAATGCGGGAAAGTCTGTCGCCCACAACCGAACCCTGCTAAGTTACTGAGTATTCCGGTTCATGAGGCACGAGATTCCCGGCGGTCGGGGCGTGCAGGAACTCGACGAGGAGTAGCGACATGGATGGATTCAGCAGGCGTAACGCGCTGAAGGTCGGTGGGGCGCTCGGCGCGGTCGGCGCGCTGGCGACGGTGGCACCGGCCCGCGCGGAGCCGTGGACGTGGTCGCCGCAGGGCTCGGTGGCGGGCAGCGGCGAGGGCGCCGATCCGATGACGGTCTGGGACCCGGAGTCCGATCAGCTGGTCGCCTCGCTGATCGACCGCGGCGAGGTGCCCGCGGTCAACGCGCTGCTGCGCACCTGGACCCGCAATGCGCAGCCGCTGCCCGAGGGGCTGCCCGCCGATCTGCGCGATTTCATGGAGTACAACCGGCAGCTGCCCGCCTGGGCGGATCAGGGCAAGCTCGCCACCGCCATCGACTTCAACAAGAAGCGCGGCCTCTACCTCGGCGTGCTCTACGGCCTGGCCAGCGGCATGATGTCCACGGTCATCCCGAAGGAGGCCAAGGCGGTCTACTACTCCAAGGGCGGCCAGGACCTCAAGGACCGCATCTCCAAGACCGCCAAGCTCGGCTACGACATCGGCACCGCCAATGCCTACGCCCCGGACGGCGAGATGGTGGTGACCTGCCTCAAGACCCGGCTCGCGCACTCCGGCGTCCGGCACCTGCTGCCGCAGTCGCCGCACTGGGTGAGCTCGGCGCAGGAGGAGATCCCGATCAGCCAGCAGGACATGATGGTGACGTGGCACAGCCTGCCCACCACCGTCATGCGGCACCTGACCGCGTGGCGGGTGCCGATCCCGGCGCACGAGTCCGAGGCGTTCCTGCACTCCTGGCAGGTCTGCGCGCACATGCTCGGCATCCGCGACGAGTACATCCCGAACTCCTGGGACGAGGCCAACGCGCAGGCCGCGCAGACCCTCGACCCGGTGGTGGCCGCCACGCCCGAGGGCATCAAGCTCGCCGACCGGCTGCTGCACCTGGGCAACAACCTGGACCTGGCCATCCTGTCCAAGGGCGTGCTCGGCGCCTTCACCCGCTTCATCCTCGGCGACAAGCTCGCCGACGATCTGCAGATCGCGCGCGAGCCGATCTGGGAGCCGCTGCTCGACGTCTCCTGGGGCCCGTTCGTCGCCGTCCGCGAGGGGCTTTTGCCGATCGTGCCACTCGCCCCCGACGCGTACTGGCTCTTCGACGAGTTCCTGCGCCAGTTCGCGCTGGTCTACCTGTCGGAACTCAGGATGCCGTTGAACATCGAAATCCCTACGATGAACCGTGACATGAACGTGCCGCCGAAGTAGTCGGGGACTCGGGGCACTCGAGGGATGCTTCTTGTGACGACATGGAGACCATGATGCTTGCACGGTGGAAATCGGTGGCCGCCCTCTGCGCGGCCACCGCGGTGTCGAGTGCGCTGCTCGCCCAGGGCCCCGTCGCCTCGGCGGCGCCCGGCGACTGCCCCGACCTGTACGTGGTGGCGGTGCCGGGCACCTGGGAGACGTCGAACGAGGATCCCGGCCGCGGGATCCTCGCCCAGGCGGCGGAGGGGCTGCCCGGCAATGTCCGGGTGGACTACATCCACTACGCCGCCACCGCCTTCCCCTGGGAGGGCGAGGTCTACGGCCGGTCCAAGGCGGAGGCGGTGGACGGCGCCCGCGGCGCCGTCCAGGCCATGGCGCTGGCCTGCGGCAACACCCAGATCGCGCTGCTCGGCTACAGCCAGGGCGCGGACGCCGCCGGTGACGTGGCGGCCGAGATCGGCACCGGCCTCACCGTCGTCCCCGCCAACCGGGTGGCGCTGGTCGGGCTGGTCTCCGATCCGCGCCGCTCGCCCACCGACGCGCTGATCGGCGCGCCGGTCTCCGGTGCGGGCGCGGTCGGGCCCCGGGTGAACGGCTTCGGCTGGCTCAGCCCGTCGACCTACACCTTCTGCATCGAGGGCGATCTCTACTGCGCCATGCCGGACGGTGACTTCGCGGGCCGGCTCGCCGGGTTCGCCGTGCAGCTCTCCAACCCGGATCCGTCCAAGATCGGCAGCTACCAGTACCAGGCGGGGGAGCTGCTCAGCGACGCCTTCGCCGCCGGCGGCTGGGGCCTGCTCGCCGATCAGCTCAACTCCAACGCCTACGACGAGCGCAAGCAGCAGGTGGACGACTTCCTGAAGTCCGGCATCCACCAGTCGTACGCCGGCTACGCCGTCGCCCCCGGCGGGGTGACCGCGCTCGGCTGGCTGCGGCAGCGGCTCATCCAGGTGCTGCGCGGCTGATCTCCGCGCTCCGAACGCCCCCGGTCTCCCCGCCGGGGGCGTTTCGCCGTTCAGCGGCGTGAGCACCGTCACTTTCCGGGGATCGGCGCAGCGTGCGACCCCTTCCGCGCGATAAATCGGGTGCGTTCTGTCGGTGGTGCGCGGAATACTCACCGGCACCCGATGAGTTCGACCGGTGCACACCGTCTGAACCACCGAGGCACCGGCGGGGAGTTCGGTGCCGTGGTCACGCGCCAGCCCAGACCTTGCCGACGTTCCAGCCCCGGAGGTACCCATGCCCGCCGAAACCGCAGTACCGATACGAAGCGGACGGACACCGCTCGTCATCCGGGTCCTGGTGCTCGCCACCTTCGTGGTGATCCTCAACGAGACCATCATGATCAACGCCATCCCGCGGCTCATGGCGGACCTGCACGTCGACGACCGCGCCGCGCAGTGGGTCTCCACCGCCTTCATGCTCACCATGGCCGCGGTCATCCCCGCGACCGGCTGGTTCCTGCAGCGCGTCACCACCAGGCAGGCCTACGCGACAGCCATGGCCGTGTTCCTCCTCGGCACCGCGCTCTCCGCGCTCGCGCCCTCCTTCGCGGTGCTGCTGATCGGCCGCGTCATCCAGGCGGGCGGCACCGCCGTCATGATGCCGCTGCTCATGACCACCCTGATGACCGTCGTCCCGGAGCAGGACCGCGGCCGCGTGATGGGCAATGTCACGCTCGCCATCTCGGTCGCGCCCGCCATGGGGCCGGTCATCTCCGGGCTGGTGCTGCAGGTCGGCTCCTGGCGCTGGCTCTTCGTGCTGGTGCTGCCGATCGCCGGCGTCGTGACCTGGCTCGGGCTGCGGCAGCTGAAGAACGTCGGCGAGCCGGAGGCCGGCTCCATCGACGTGCTCAGCGTGGTGCTGGCCGCGCTCGGCTTCGGTGGCCTGGTCTTCGGCCTGAGCCGCTTCGAGAGCGGCGATTACACCACCCCCGCGCTCATCGTGGCCGGCGGCATCGCCCTGATCGCCGTCTTCGCGCTGCGCCAGATCCGCCTGCAGCGCACCGGAACCCCGCTGCTCGACCTGCGGGTCCTGCTGGCCGGCACCTACACCAAGGCGCTGGTCCTGATGTCGGTGGCGTTCCTCGCCATGATGGGCTCGATGATCCTGCTCCCGCTCTACCTGCAGAACCTGCGCGGCCTGAGCCCCCTCGCCACCGGCCTGTTGGTGATGCCAGGCGGGCTCGCCATGGGGCTGCTCGGCCCCACCGTCGGCCGGCTCTTCGACCGCTTCGGCGGCCGCTGGCTGGTGATTCCCGGCGCGGTCGGCATCGCCGTCGCCCTCGCCGGGTTCAGCCGCATCACCCTGACCATGCCGTACTGGCAGCTCCTCGGGCTGCACATCCTGCTCATGATCTCGCTGGCGGCCACCTTCACCCCGGTCTTCACCCTCGGCCTCGGCGCGCTCTCGCACCACCTGTACTCGCACGGCAGCTCCATGCTCGGCACCCTGCAGCAGGTCGCGGCGGCCTTCGGCACCGCGCTGGTGGTCACGGTGATGTCGTCGCGGAGCAGCGCGCTGATCGAGGAGGGCGTCGACGCGGTCACCGCGCACCTCGACGGCACCCGCCTCGCCTTCCTGGTCTCCGCCGCGCTGGCCCTGATCGTGGTGGTGGCGGCGATCCTGCTGCCCAGCCGCGCCGCGGTCGAGGAGGACATCGAGGACGAGTTCGCGGCGGCCACCCCGCCCGAACTGGTCAAGGGCTGAGTTCCGCGGCGCCCCCGGCTGTTCCGGCAGCCGGGGGCGGTCCGCGAATTTACCGGAATGTCCTGCGACCAATCCGGTGCTCCATCCCCTACATTGCCCCTCTGTGGAGCGCAGACACTTTCTGGCAATGCTCGCCGCGGGCGCAGTCGCGGCGAGTGGTTGCACCCAGCCACCGCCCGCCCTCGCGGAGCCACCCTCCGGCGCCGCCGGCCCGGCCGCCGTCCCGATCCCGCCGCGCCCGGTGCACCGGGTCCCAATCCCGGCCGGCGCGCTGACCGCCATCCCCGGCCCGGGCAGCAATCTCGCGCTGACCGTGGACGATGGTGCCGACCCCGACGTGGTCGGCGCCTACATCCGCTTCGCCCGCGACACCGGCGCCCGCTTCACCTTCTTCGTCACCGCCGCCTTCGAGGCGTGGCACACGCACCGCGCCGCGCTGCGCCCGCTGGTCGAGTCCGGCCAGATCCAGCTCGGCAACCACACCTGGGACCACGCCGGCCTCACCACCATCTCCCGCACCGCCATGGCCGAGCAGTTCACTCGCAGCAAACAGTTCCTGCTCGACACCTACGGCGTCGACGGCACCCCCTTCTACCGCCCGCCCTTCGGCTACCACAATGCCGTCGTCGACGAGGTCGCCGCCGACCACGGCTACGCCGTCCCCACCCTCTGGTACGGCTCGCTCGCCGACTCCGGGCTGATCACCGAGGAGCACCTGCTGAAGTGCGCCCGCACGTACTTCACTGCCCAGGCCATCGTCATCGGCCACGCCAACCACCCGCCGGTCACCCGCGTCTACGGGCAGCTCCTCGACATCATCCGGGAACGCGGGCTATCGCTCGTCACCCTGAACGACGTTTTCCGCACCTAGCCCTGTTCGCGCTGGTTAGACTGCCGGAATGAGGCCCTTGATCAGCGCTCTCGTCGCCGGATCGGTCGTTCTCCTCGGTGCGGGCAATGCATCCGCAACCCCCGGCGTCGACATCACCGCCGTCACACTGGGTGAGGTCACCGTGCCCTTCCCCGTCGCCACCGATCTGGTGGCGCGGCGGATCACCATCGGCCCCGGCGGCTCCACCGGCTGGCACTTCCACGACGGCCCGGTGTTCGGGGTGATCGCCGCGGGCGAGCTCACCCACCCCGGGCCCGACTGCGTGGCGCCGGTGTACCGAGCGGGCTCGTTCATCAACGAACCCGCCGGGGAGTGGAACACCCACATCGGCCAGAACCTCGGCTCGGAGCCGGTCGTGCTGTACGTGGTCTACGCCCCACCCGCCGGTGACCCGCTCTTCCGGGACGCCCCCGCGCCGGACTGCGCGTGACCCGTTAACGCCCGCGGCGGTTCATGACGATTCGGTGGTCGACGGGCTCGTCCCTACGGGGGGATGGATGCGTCGACAGATTCCGACTCTGCCACGAGGTGTTGTCCATGAAACGAATCGCTGTTCTCGGCCTGCTCTCCGCGGCGGGCGCCTTCGCGCTCACCGCGTGCTCCGGAGCTCCTGCTGCCGAGGAGGTTCCGGTGCAGGGCGCTCCTCAGGTGCCTGCCTGCGCGGACGGGCAGGTGAACTTCAATGCCGAGCCGATGATGAATTCGGCGGGGACGACTGTGGGGTTCAAGATCAGCTACTGGGTGGTGGGGGCCAGCGGGGCCTGCAGCTTGCAGGGGTTCCCGGGGGTCACCGCCGTGGGTGGCGGGCCGCAGGTGGACGCGGTGCGAGGGGACGAGGTGCCGACGACCGTCGTGCTCGATCGGGAGCACGGGGCGCAGGCGGTGATCGAGACGACCGTGATCGCGCACCAGGGTTCCGCGTGCCCGACGTATACGGAGTTTCTGACGACGCCGCCGAATACGACCGACACCCGGTCGGTGTCGGTCACGGTGCCGGGGTGTGAGTTCGCCGTCTATCCGGTATACGCCTGGTCGCGCTGAGCTTAGGCGGGCGGGTTGCTCAGCCCGTCTGACCAGCGGATTAGTGTCCCGAGTGGAACCTGCGGTAATCTCATCGGGCACCTGAACGCGGGGTGTGACGGGCTGTGGCGCAGCTTGGTAGCGCACTTGACTGGGGGTCAAGTGGTCGCAGGTTCAAATCCTGTCAGCCCGACATCGAAAACCCCTTCCGACCTGGGCCGGAAGGGGTTTTCTCGTTGTCGGGATTCGAGCGGAAACGGCGATTTCTCACAGAAATCTCACGTTTTCGCGCCGTCACCCCGAGCCCAAGTCTCCAAAACGGCCCGGTTGTCGGGCACCGTTTCGGGCCGGTCGATGTAGTGGGTCGCGGCGACCTCGCGGGTGTTACCGAGCTGGCGGGCGGCGCGCTCGGGGTCTCCGTAGGCGTGGTCGACCGTGGTCGCCACGCCCTTGCGGAAGGTCCGCGGGGTGACCCAGGCGAAGTTCTCCCCGCGGGCGGCACGCCAGATCCGGCCGAAGTTGTTCGGGTTGCGCACCGAGCCATTCCGGGCCGGGAACAACAGCCCCATCGGGTTCGGTTGCCGGACGACCTCGAGGTCCTTGATCGCCGCCCGCAACGACTCCACGGTGTAGTCGGGCAGCCGGATGCGCCGCCACCCGTTGTCGGTCTTGGGCGCGGGCTTGCGCACCCAGCCTCCGGCCCCGGAGCCTTTGACTTCGACGAGGGTGCCGGTGACGTCGAGGTAGGGCTCGGTGGCGTCGAGGTCGATGTCGTCGAGCAGCACCGCCAGCGCCTCGTGGGGCCGCATACCTGTGCCGGTGATTAAGTCGACCACCCACACCACCGTCCAGTCCCGCGCCGGCCCGCTCACGTAGGCCGGAGTGCCGGGAACGGCCTCTCCACGGGCCCAGGCGCGGACCTGAGCCCGGAACTCGGGCAAGCTGGCGAGGTCGTGCACCTTGCCGCGCGCGAGAGTGCGGCGACGGGTGAAGGGACTCACCCCGTCGACCGGATTGACGTCGATGACGCCGTGGCGCACAGCGATCTGCAGCATCGCGCGCAGGATGATCTTGTGCTGTTTGGCCTTGCGTCGCAGCCCCAGTGCGGTGAGGCGCTTGAGGTGCCGATCGAGCTCACCGGACGTGGCCTGCCAGACCTGCAGGTTCCCGAGGGAGTTCTCAATCTTGACCGTGGCCTTGTTCGCGCGGCGGTCGGTAGACACGTAGATCTCGCGGCGGTAGTCCTCGATATTGCCCTCGGTGTAGGCGTCATCGGCTCGCAACTCCTCCAGGAGTTCCTCGGCCAGCGCGATCAGCTTGGTATTGCGAGTGATGCGCTCACGCATCGGCTGGGCTCGGAAGTCCCGCATGGCTTCGGCGAGCCGGTTGCGAGCGTCGTCGGCGGTCAGCCCCATCCGCTCGATCTGCTGTGCGCCGCCAGGGCCGTAGTAGCGGACGGTGATCCGGTAGCGGCCGTTGCGTTGCCGTTTCGGCTTCGACGGTTCGCCGAACGTGCCGATCGGCTTCGGGATCCGGCCGCCCATGTTTCACCTCCAATCCGCTCGAGAGTTGCTGGTTACGATCCGCGCGCAGGGCCGACGTCTTCGTGGGTCTCGCTGTGCGATCGCGGAAGTGCTCGGCCTGGAGAGATCATCAAGTCCAGGTGGAGACCACAAGAGAAGGAAAGTAGCCAGAAGATTGCTGTCTTCGGCCGGGCTCTCGGGCTAGTCACCTTCGAGCGAGACGCGGTCGATCTGTTCTTGCTCCCACGCCTGCAGGTCCGAAAGCCGATAACGGCGGTATCGGCCCATGCGTGCATAGCGGGGTCCGCGTCCGGCGGAAGCCCACGACGCCAGGGTCTTCAAGGGAATCTGCAGTCGCCGGGAAACGTCGCGCGAGCTCAGCCACATCTCATCGGACACACGCTCGTCGGTTGATTTCGACGCGGCGTCACCATGCGGGGGCGGTGTGGAGGGGGAGTGTGAAGGTCGGTCAGGCACAGGAGGGCTCCTCGTACTGGATCCTCCGTTTGGCAGCCGTACCCTCTTCTATTGAACCGCAGCGCAGTGACAGTCGCTAGTGTTCTGGTCCGGTTCTCGTACCAGAGCTTCCGCCGGCTGATGTCGTGCGACACGACGCGTTGGACTCATCGCTCCGGGGTGCAGGAAGGTTCGTCCCGACGGCGTTCCACGGGTGGCTGGTGAAGCGGCGCGGGGGCGCAGGGTGTAGGCCGGGATCGGTCTTCTCGGACCGGACAGGGTCCGCGATCGTGCGCGTCCGCGCCGGGACGATGTCGGTGCGGGTGTCGAGCGCGACCAGGCGATCCCGTCGACGAGCTCGGCGACGATGGCGAGGGGGTGGGGCTGGGGTCGCGGATCGCCGCGAGCCGATCCAGGCACCCGCCCATATCTTGCAAAGCGGGAAAGCTCGTGCTGGCGCCCGCTGACCAGCGCCACCCGGGAACCGGCACCGGTGGCTGCGGCGAGGAGCGATTTCGCCGGGTGGTCAGCTGCCGAAAGCTAGCCGATCCCGGTTGGGCTTCTGCGGCTGGCAGCGCTTGAGTCGAGCAGCAGATCGGCAAACAACATACATATGGCGATGTGCGTATCTTTGCGCGTTATCACGCGGTGTCGCCATTTTGGGACCCTTCCCACACACGCGGAGCCGACAGTTCTTTCCCTGCAGTTATACGAGCGAGAACTGCCCGTGGGCGTAGTGGTCAAGTCCAGAGGGGGAATCGACCAGTATGCCAACCTGCTGCAACACCGAAAACTGCTGGTCATTGGTTAAGAGCTCCTAACAGGTTCGGTTGCGCAGTCGTCGCCAGCAGATGAGCGCGGCCGCCAGTGACAGGAAGCCCTGGTGGATGTCGGTGCGGTGTTCCCAACGGGTCGCGAGCCGACGGAACTGATGCAGCAGGGCAAGGCTCTGCTCGACGATCCAGCGGGCAGGGTGACCTCGTCGCGAGTGCCGCGCCGGGGGATATAGCCGGCGATCCCGCGTCGGCGCAGCTCGGCGTGCACGCGCGGGTAGTCGTAGCCCTTGTCTGCGATCAGGTTCCTGACCTTGCGCCGCGGCGGACCGGGGCGGCCGCGCAACGGGCGCACGCCATCGAGCATCGCAGGCAGCATCAGGTGGTCGTTGAGGTTCGCGCCCGAGAGTGCAACGACCAGTGGGAGACCGTTGCCGCAGGTCAGGACGTGGTGCTTCGAGCCGGTTTTACGACGGTCGACCGGGCTCGGACCGGTCGCGGCACCCCCTTTTTCGCCCGGATGTGAGAGGCGTCGGCGATGACCCGGTCGAAGTCGATCAACCCGGCGGTGTTGCACCGGTCGAGCATCGCCTGGTGCAACTGGTCGAAGACTCCGGTGTTCTGCCAGTCGCGGAGCCGCCGCCAGCAGGTCATGCCGGACCCGAAACCGAGCTCCTGCGGGAGGTCTTCCCAGCCGATACCGGTGAACAGCACGAACAGGATGCCTTGGAGCACCAGCCGATCGTCCATCCGAGCCGGACCCGGAGTTCCGGGTGCCCGCACCGGAAGTAGCGGCTCGATCACTGCCCACAACTCGTCGTCCACGATCCACGGCGCCGCCACGGTTGAACATGCTGCACGACAACAAGACTCGCCGCTACCCAACCGATCCTGTTAGGAGCTCTAATACTGCAACGGCACTTAGGTGAGTGGGTATCCTCGTCGCCGGTAGTGCGATAGGCGTGCTTGGTGCTGGCGTCGTCGTCGCCAATTCGACCATGCCCAGACCTGGCGGGCGCACCGTAGCGTGGGCAGGGTCAGGGCGATGGTGAGGCGGCGGATCTCCGGTAGCGTGAAGGCGATCATGCCCGGATCGCTGATACCGATTCCCCCTTTGCGGCAACGGCTTTCGAACCCGCGAGCCAGGCCAGGGCGAGCATCGACAGGGTGATGTGGGCGTACCAGGCTCGCCAGGAACGGACCTGGTAGTGATCGAGTCCGGCTTCGTTCTTGGCCTGCTGGAAGCACTCCTCGATCCGCCAGCGCGCCCCGGCGATCCAGGCCAGATCGGCGATGGTCGAGCGGCGGGGCCCGTAGCAGACGTAGTAGGCGATCTGGTCGGGGTCGGTGATGCTGCGCCGGGCCAGCAGCCAGTTCCCGCGCCCGGGCGCCCACCACGGCCGGATCCGGACTCGCGCCCAGTCGTAGTCGCGGGGCCCGTGTGCGCCCGCGCCGGCGGAGATGCGTTGCCAGGCCCTGCCCGGCAGCGCGGCCACGAGTTCATCGGCGCGGGCCTGACCGAGCCCGGTGGTGCTGAGGGTGTCGTTGCGGCGGGTCGCCAGCACGTGTGCAACGTCGTGCTGTTCGAGCCAGAACCGCAGGTACTTGACCTGCCCGTAGGCCTCGTCGGCGGTGAACCAGCGAAACGGCACGTTCGCCGCCAGAGCGCGTTCGACCATGCCCATCACCAGCCGCGGTTTGGTCTCGAACCCGACCTCGTCAGGAACCCCGGCGCTGCGGCAGCGGTCCCGGTCCCCAGTCCAGGACTCGGGCAGGTAGAGCTCACGGTCCACCAGGGCGTGTCCGTGGCGGGAGGCGTAGGCCAGGAAGACGCCGATCTGGCAGTTCTCGGTCCGCCCGGCCGTGCCCGAGTACTGGCGTTGCACCCCGGCCGAACGGAGGCCCTTCTTCAGGAACCCGGTGTCGTCGGCGATCAATACCGCGTCCCGGTCCTGCAGCCGGGAGACCGCGTAGCTGCGGACGTCGTCACGGACCCCGTCGACGTCCCAATCGGCTCGCCGCAGCAACCGCTGCATCCCATCCGGGCTCACCGCCCCCGCCCGCTCGGCCAAGGTCCACCCGTTCTTGCGTTCCAGCCCCGCGACCAGCCCGGTCACATACTCCCGCGCTCGCCTCCGCGGCTCGGAACGCGTGAACCGGCCGCCGATCCGCTCGTGCAGCCGATCCAGCTCCGCTGCAACAACATCCACCACCACGCGGGCAAGCTACCCTACCCGAGTGCCGTTGCAGTACTAAGTAGGCCATAGAGACGCTTACCTTCCGGTTGGAGCTCTTGCATTTATAACGCACGGCATATCTCACATTGGCAATACTGCGAAGCGGTCGGCAGAAACTCGCAATTTGCTGAAGATTTGTTGTGCCAGATTTATGCTCATCCGGGTGATTGGAGGTCAGTTTTGTCTCTATCGGGATCGACGTGTCCTACGATCAGCTTGTCGAGAATCAGGACCAAGATTGCGAAGACCCAAATCGCGGCGACGGTAGCAATTTTCGCATCGAATATCAGCATCATCATTTCCCAGTCCGCCGCCAGCGGTAGACTGATCTCCAGTCCGATCGATGTGCTCAAGAGCGCGGTGGTCCAGAGCAGGCTGGGATTGCGGGCGGCAAGGGCGGACAGTCCGCGAAAATCTATCGTCCGCATCCAGAACAGAGTGGCGAGGAAGGAGACGCCGCCAACTACCGCAAGATTGCCGAATAAGGGGCGACCGGCCACGCATGTCGGGGTGACCAATCCGTTCAGCAGTGCGCACGTGCAAGCCGGTATAGTGAATGTTCGGCTAAAGAGCCTCAAAATTTTAAGAGGTCCGATGGCCGTATTCGTGATCTCCATGTGCAGCCTTCCCTCTGTTCGTGGGTGCCTGCCTTCTTGCAGCCGCGTAAGGACCTTGTATGTCAACAGCAAGATTATTTCCGGTGCACCGGCAACTGGAAAGAAAAGAGGCGTTCTGAGGGCTTGGGCGACAATCGCGAAGCGCGATGTCGACGTTCTCGGAGAGGTCAGAGCAGCTGCGTGCTCGGCGGTTCGCCTCGACAGGCCGCCCGGTAGTCGCGACGGTGCCTCCACGTCGGCCTGCGTGAAACTACGCGTAGTGTCAGGCAATGTGGCCTCGACCTCTGTGTTGCGAGCAGTTGGAAGGTCGCGGTCGGCTTCTGTCTCGGGTTCGTCGGGAGTGGTGTCGTCGGTCCGCTTGCTCAGCGCATCCCAGAGCATCATCACTTGCTCGACTTGCTCGATGCTCAACTTGCAGGCGTGCGCGAATTCTCTGACTTGACGGGGATTCTTGGGAAGTGTGGAGTTGGTGACGCAGACGAAATGATAGGCGGTGCTCCGTGGTATCCCGGAGAATTTCGCTATCTGCCCTACGGTGCGTCCGGACCAGGAAACCATGTTTCGCATCAGCTCGATGAACTCGATTTGCGAGGTTGCCTTGATGTGGAGATCAAAGCACTCGCCCCGCCCATAACTGGGATTCACCGGGGCGTCGATCCGTCGAAGACGGCCGCTACCGCTTGGACAACGCGATGCATATGCGATCGTCGTCCCGGTGACGGCGTGACGCTGAAGATGACGCCGCTCACCAGGGTGAGAGTTATCACTGTCGCAACCGCCGGTGCGACGTTTCCCAGGATTAAGGCCAACGAAAATGCGAAGCTGGTGGGAACGACGACCAGCACAATTACCGCAGAAGGCCACGTCCATCGCGACTGTTTGTGGTTGGTGTCTTCGGGTTGTGGGGGTTCGGGACGGATCGTGCCATCGGCTTCGTTGCGCACGGGCTTCTCCCAAGTCACCGACGAGAGTGACTGTCGGGCGGGGCTCCGCGCTCGTCGCTGCTCAGGCTCGGACGCGGCATCCGCAATCAAGTGCGGACGAGACTCAGTGGTCTGAATCTCGTATCGCCACCGACCGGTCTTCGATGACGACTTCCTCGGGTGAGGCCGCAATATCAATCTTGTCCTATAGGCGGCGATTGCAGGCGAAACTGCTGTCCAGCACGGTGAATCAAAGTGGTATCACAGCGAACATTAAGAGAGCTCTAAGAATTGTCCAACGGTGCACCGATTCCGCGGACGGAAGCAGCTGTTGCAGCGCTACCACGTGGTCAGCGGGGAGGGTGGTAGACAGTGGCTGGCAGCGCTAGCCCTCGGGTGCGGCACCTTCCGCGGATTGGCTGAGCGAAGATCACCTGGTCGCCGCTGTACTAGCAGTAGCGTCGGGCGGACCGGCGAACGCGGGAGTGAGGCTGTTTGAACAGGCGAACTGCCGGACGCGGGGAGGGGTCGCGAGTGACCCTGGAGTCGTTCGGCATCCCGGTTCTGCGACGCCACATCGGGCTCATCACTCTGTCTCGAGGAACGACAACGTCGCAGCGAGCCCGCGATCCATCTCCGACGGGAAGAACAGTTCCGGGAACACGAGCCCGGCGGCTGCCCCATAGAGCAGGAAATCGTAGTACTCGACGGTCGAGCCGAGAAAACTAGATACTAGCGCTCAGCGCGAATTCGTCGGCGTTGGAGCGTTGTTCATGCGCGCAGTCCTTCGATCGGTGCCTCGAGCACTGTGAGGCAGGTCACGAACGTAGGGTTGCGCTGGTCGGCGGCCCAACCGCGCGTGCCGCCGTGCGGAACGAGCGGAGGTCGAGCGATTCGGGGCGAATCCGCGCCCGAACGGGGCGTTCCGCTCTACGGCACGGCCGATACGCCCCGCGGCGGCCGGATGTGACCGCTGCAACCGGCCCGACGGCACCTCAATGGTCGCGCCGAGGCGCTGCCGGAGTCTTTTGATCGGGCACGGCACGCGCACCGCCCAGGTCTTGTCGGTGCCGACGTGGTCGAGACCGCGATCGAGCAGGCCGTAGCCGTGCGCGGCGGACAGGTCGCCGGCACGATTCTGCATTCGGACCGCGGCGGCGAATTCACCGCCGCTCTGGCCGCACGAGCGTGCGCCCGGCATGGGTTGCGCCGGTCGATGGGAGCTACCAGTCTGCTGGGACAACAGTCCCGCCGAGTCGTTATGGTCGACGTTCAAGCACGAGTTCAGCTACCGTCACACCTTCACCCACAAGGCCGAACTCCTTGCCGCGGTTGACAAATGGACCTACCGCTACACCACTTTCCGGCGGCACTCCTCGATCGGCGGGATCAAAGGGCCACACGGCCACCCGCGACGAACTGGCCGCGCTGTGGGCCGAGGTACTCGGCACCCGCCCGGAACCCGGCGACACATTCACCGCGCTCGGCGGTGGCTCGCTCGCGGTCGAGGAGGTGCTCGCCCGCTCCAGGCAGGCCCTGGTCCGGGCGCTGGAACCGGCGGACTTCCGCGACGACCCCACCCTGGACGAGCAGGCCGCGCGGCTGCTCGACCGGCACCGGCGCGAATTCCGCGCGGGCGGCGCCGCACACCGGCTGCTGCGCCCCGGCGCCACCCCGGCGCTGTTCTGCTTCGCCGGCGCGGGCGCGAGCGTCGCCTGGTTCCTCCCGCTGACCTCCGCGCTGCGCGCCGGGGTCGCCGTGCACGGCCTGCAGGCGCACGGGCTGCAGGGCCGTGCGCTCGCCTCCTGGACGGTGCCCGGCGCGGCGCGACGGCACCTGCGCACGGTGACTGCGGTCCAGCCCGAAGGCCCGTACATGCTGCTCGGGCACTCCTTCGGCGGCGCCGTCGCGCTGCACACCGCGCACCTGCTGCGCCGGGCCGGGCACCGGGTGGCGCGGGTGATCCTGCTGGACACCGTGATCGACGCCGAGGTGGCGCTGGCCCGCTGGTCCCCGCAGCAGGAGGGCTTCAGCGCCGAGCAGGCCGCGTCCTCTCGGTTGCCCCGCCCGCTGCGGCTCGCCGCCGACCTGGCACGGGCCTGCGGCGCCGGGCTGCGCCGCCACGACCCGGCCCGGCAGCGGAAGCTGTTCTGGGAGCTCGGCATGCGGGCCCAGCGCCGCTACCGCATCCGCGACACCCCTGCGGTCACCGTCCTGCTCACCCGCGACGCCCCCGGCCAGGCCGAGCTGTGGCGGGAGCGGCTGCCCGGTGCCGAGATCGTCGCGGTGCCGGGCGGGCACCTGTCGATGATCGCCGAACCCGCCGTACACGTCGCCATCGACGCGGCGCTGGCGGAGGTCGGCCGCACCCCGGTGTGACCGGTCGTCGTTTCCAGTGCGCGCGTGTGGGAACCGGGGCGCGCCGCGGGCCGACTACTCCTGTCGACAGCAGCGGCTCCTGGCGGGGGCGGTGAGGTCGGCTCGAACGAGGGTGCCGTGCTCGGTCACCGGGCGCAACCGGCGGAGACGGCACAGGACAGAGGTGGACATGGAGATCGTCACCCGCGCGGGCAGCCGCGGGGTCGAGGTGCACGGATTCGATCCGGCGGCGGGGTCCGCCGACGAGGTGGCCCGGCTGCGCGGGCACCTCTACCACGACAAGATCGTCGTGCTGCGCGGGCAGCGGCTCGCGGTCGGCGACTTCGTCGCACTCGGGGAGCTCTTCGGCACCCCGGTGCCCTACTACGAGTCCATGTACCACCACCCGGACAACCCGCTGGTCTTCGTCTCCTCCAACCTCCGACAGGTACAGCACCCGCTCCCCGGCGCGAAGGGGTCAGGCATGAACTGATAGTCGGCGTGCCAGAACGCGCCGGTCTTGGGCACCCCGATCTGCCCGGTTGCGCGGTGCTGATGGTCGCCTCCGGCCGCGGCGCCCAGCTCGGCATCTTCCTCAAGGGCCACCAGGCGCTCGAGGCCACCCGCGATATCGACGTGGTGGTGCTGGACAAGACCGGAACCCTCAGCGAGGGCCGCATGCGCGTCGTCGCCGTCGAGGCCGCCGACGGCGCGGACGCGGCGACCGTGCTGCGGCTGGCCGGTGCGGTGGAGGCCGCCTCCGAGCACGCCGTCGCCGCCGCGATCGCCGAGCACGCCCGGCGGGCGGGCGCGCTGCCGGAGGTGGAGTCGTTCGAAGCGCTGCCCGGCCTCGGCGCCCGCGGCGTGGCCGAGGGCAGCCACGTGCTGCTGGGGCGCGCGCAGCTGATGACCGAGCACGCGCTGCGACTGCCGCCCGCGCTCACCGCCGCGCACACCGGGCACGCCGAAGCGGGCCGCACCGCGGTCTTCGTCGCCGTCGACGGCACGGTGGCGGCGGTGATCGCCGTCGCCGACACCGTGAAACCGTCGGCTGCCGAGGCGATCGCCCGGCTGCACGCGCGCGGGCTGCGCACCGTCGTGCTCACCGGCGACAACCCGCACGCGGCCGGTGCCGTCGCGGCCGAGGTCGGGATCACCGAGGTGCGGGCCGAGTGCTGCCCCGCGACAAGGTCGCCGCCATCGCCGAACTGCGCGCCCAGGGACACCGGGTCGCCATGGTCGGCGACGGCATCAACGACGGCGCCGCACTGGCCACCGCCGACCTCGGCATGGCCATCGGCGCCGGGACCGACGTGGCCATCGCCGCCGCCGACATCATCCTGGTCCGCCGCGACCTGGGCACCGTGCCCGACGCCATCGACCTCGCGCACGCCACGCTGCGCACCATCCGCGGCAACCTGTGGTGGGCGTTCGGCTACAACGTCGTCGCGGTGCCGATCGCCGCGCTGGGCTGGCTCAACCCGCTCATCGCCGGTGCGGCCATGGCGTTCTCGTCGTTCTTCGTCGTCACCAACAGCCTGCGGCTGCGCCGGGTGCGCACCGCTCAGCGCCGCGATCGGGCCAGCTCGCCGAGCATGGCGTTGTAGGCGTCCAGCTCGGAATCGCCGTACCGCTCCTCGCGCCGATCGGTGCGCACCGCGGTGCGGCGATCCTGGGCCACCCACTGCGTGAGCAGCGCGGCCACCACGATCAGCACCGGCACCTCACCGGCCACCCAGGCGATCCCGCCGCCCATCCGCTGATCGGCCAGCAGGTCCAGCCCCCACGGCAAGTCCAGCTTCCGGTAGAACCGCTCGCCGATCACCGTGGTCATCGACATCACTGCTACTCCGAAGAACGCGTGGAACGGCATGATCGCGAACAGCAGCCCGAGTCTGCCCAGGTGCGGCGGGCGGCGCGGGCCCGGATCGATGCCGATGATCGTCCAGTAGTAGAGGTAGCCGATCACCAGGAAGTGCACGTTCATTGCCACGTGACCCCAGTGGTACTTGATCAGGGTCTCGAACGCGGGGGTGAAGTACAGCCCGTACAGCGAGATCACGAACGCGCTGATCGGCACCGCCGGATGGGCGAGCACCGCCGCCGGACGCGAATGCAGCAGCGCCAGCACCTGTTCGCGCACCCCCGGCAGCGCGCCCGGCCCGGCTGGGGGTACCGCCCGCAGCAGCAGCGTCATCGGCGCGCCAAGTACCAGCAGCACCGGCACCACCATGTTCAGCATCATGTGCACGATCATGTGCAGGCTGAACAGGGCGTAGCCGTAGACGCCGATGCCGGAGGAGGTCGCGACCAGCAGCGCCGCGCAGCCCGCGAACCAGGACAGCGCCCGCCACGGCGACCAGGCATCACCGCGCCGCCGCAACCGCAGCAGCGCGACGGCGTAGAGCACGGCCCCGGCCCCGGCCACCGTGCCGAGCACCATGTCGAAGCGCCAGAAGGTCAGCAGCCGCGACAGCGAAGGCGCCGCGGTGATGTCGAAACCGAGCAGCGCCTGGTGCGCCGTGTACACCCGATCCCCGAACGCCGGCGCCGGGAGGCAGGCCGCCGTGCTCACCAGCACCAGCGCGATGAGCGAAGCGGCACCCGCCAGCGCGGTTACCGCCGTCGACCGCGGCTCGTCGGCACGCACCCGCCACAGTAGCAACCCGGTCACCGACCCGAGGGCCACCGCCGCCACGGCCAGCCGCCCGTAGGTGCCGGTCAGCAGGGCGTCGGCCGGAACGAGGACCGCGAGCAGCACCGCCCCTGACCCCGCCGCCACCACCAAGGCACCCGTGGTCACCGCCCGGACCCGACGAATCACAGCCGCGCGATGGTCGCCACCGCGGGCCAGATGCGCACCCAGACACCACAGCAGCCCCGGCGCCACGCTCACCGCGAGCTGGAAGAACAGCACCGCGCCACTGGTGTAGTCGTGCCCCGGTCCCTCCCCGGCATTGCCGGTCACCGCGGGCGGCAGGGTCGCCAGCCCGGCGACCGCGGCGAGCACCACCAGCCGGATCCAGCTCAGCGCGAATCGCGCGAACACCGCAACCACCAGCGCCAGCACCGCGACGAGCAACCACGCCCGCGGCTTCTCCCCGACCCCGATCAGCGTGCTGAGCGAGCCGCTCGCGAACACCTCCGCCAGACCGCGCCCCGCGACATCGGCGGCCGCGATCGGCACCATCGCCACTGCCACCAGCGCCCACGCCACCGCGGTCCGCTCCACCACCCGCAGCGCCGCGAAACCGGTGACGTCGATTCGGCCGCGGTCGCCGAACGCGGTGCAGCACACCGCGAACACCGCCGACCCGAAGACCAGCGAACCGGCCACCGCCGCCAGCACCCGCAGCCCGATGGAGGGCAGAATCTGCGCCGAGCCAGGGGAGGGGATGCCGATGGCCCGGTAGGGCAGCTCGCCGTCGTACCCGGCCACCACCGCCACGATCACCGCGGCGATCACTGCCGCCTCGCCCCATGCCACCCGGCGCGGAATTGGGCCTACACCTGTGGACACATCGCCTCCCGTCGGGTTCGGGACGCGGGTGTCCCGGTCGACGTAGTCGCGCGGGGAAGCACGAAAGTTCCCAGTCCGCGGAAATCCAGCGCACACGGGAACCGGAAAGGGCTGGCGCGCGACTCACTGTCCGGGAGGTCTCACGGGAGAGGGCCCCCGCGGACTTCGCAGCGTGTCAAACCGGTTTTCATGGAGGACCGGCAAGCAATCCATGACCCCGTCGGCACACCGCCGATACGGCGAGATGCGGCTGCACGCTGCGAAGCCCGACCGGACCGGATTGCGCCCACGGCGACCGCAATGCTGTTGCTACCGGGCCATTTCGGGACAGACTGTCGGCCCGGAGACAATCGGGATCGTTCGAGGGAGTGATGCGGGTATGAGGTCGTGGTAGCGGGCGCTGGTCCTGACGGTGGCGGCAGCGGGGGCGATCCTCGCACCGATCGGCGCTGCAGGCGCGCACACCTCACTGAGCAGCACCGACCCCGGGCCGGCCGCGGTGGTGACCGTGGTCCCGCAGCAGGTGACGCTGACCTTCGCCGCGTCGCTGCTGCCCGAGGACGCCTCGGTCACCGTCACCGGCCCGGACGGCGTGCAGTACCAGACCGAGACCGTGGTCTCGGGCAGGCAGGTTTCGACCGTGCTGCGCGGCCTCGGTCCCGCCGGGCTCTACTCGGTGAACTACGCGGTGCGCTCCGACGACGGGCACCTGCTGCGCGACAGTTACGGCTTCCTCTACGCGCCGGTGGGCGGCATCGCGCTCCGGTGAGCATTGTGATCGGCGGCCCTTCACTGGAGTTCGGTGTCGCGGACGACTTCGAAGGGCTCGGCGTAGCGCTGGGCGGGCAACTGGCGTGCCCAGTAGCGGGCGGTGGCGACGACGAGTTCGGGGTCGAGGTAGTGGCGGGTGGACTGGGATCGGTAGCAGGCCAGGGCGGCGAGCTTGGTGTCGAGGGTGTCGGCGCACGGGATGAAGCGGGTGGGGGCGAAGGCGTTGCGTGAGGAGGGGGACTGGTAGCAGAACACGCGCGGTGTGCGGCGGGCGGCGATGATCGAGCCGCGGTGGGTGGCGCGATGGTCCTGGTGGTTGTCGGCCTCGGAGTGGGTGTAGATGGTGGTCGGGTTCAGGTGCGCGATCACGCCTTCGATGATCTCGACGAGTTCGGGTGCTTCGCCGAGGCGGGTGTCGGGCAGGTCGGCCATCAGCAGCTGTGTTCCCAGGGTGATCGCGGCGGCGACGGCTTCGCCGCGGCGCTGCTCCTGGTTGCCACCGACCCCGCCGCGGCTGAGGGTGAGCACGGTGACCGGGTTCCCGGACAGGGCGTGGCGGGCCAGTGCGGCTCCGCACCCGATTTCCACGTCGTCGGGGTGGGCGCCGATCGCCAGGACCCGCTCTCGCCCGGCGGCGGGGCCGAGCAGCGCGGATATCGCTGCCGGATCGGCGGGGTCGATGACGTCGGTGAGCCCGGTGCGCATGGCGGTGAGCAGGCTCGCGGCGCTGGTGTCGGTACCGGCCAGCGCGCAGACCCGCGGTGCGCCCGATCGGGTGCGGAGGCGGTCGAGCACGGCGGTCGCGGGTTCGTCGAGTAGCGCCGGATCGGCCAGCAGCAGCATCGGTGGTCCGGAGGCGGCAATGAAGTCCTCGGTGTCACCCGGTGCGAGCCGGGCGGCGAGCAAGCCGATGCTGTCGAGGAGGTCGAACAGGACGGGCAGTGACCGGGTGGTCCACACGATCACCGTCCGCTCCGGCGGGGCGGCTTCGCGGCGCACTCCCACGGGTAGGTCGGTCGCCTCGGCCACGGTCACCTCCTTGCCGACGATCGTGCCAGCCGAGCGGCCGGCGGTCGGCTTCCGCCGCACCGTAGGCATGGCGGATGCCCGGGATCTTCGTCCCGCGTCCGTCGACAGCGACCTCGAGCTGCTGGGAGCCGTCAACGGCCTATCGCGCCGCGAGTCCCGTCGCGAGCTTCTCGATGGCGTCGATCTCTCGGATACCGGGGTCGAGTTCGGATCCGGTCATGACGACGTAGCGCCGGTTCTGCACCGCGCGCATGCGAGAGGTGGCCGGATTCGACTCGAGGAACGCGGTTTTGGTGGTCAGGGCATCGCCGTCGATGCGCTTGCGGCTGAGGTCGGCGAGGACGATGACATCGGGGTCGGCGGCCACGACGGCCTCCCAGCCGACCTCGGGCCAGTCCTCGCGCGCGTCGGCGAAGACATTGCGGGCGCCGACCTCGCGGGCGTAGAGCCCGGGGGCCGCGCAGCAACCCGCCATGTACGGCGTCTTGATGCCGGAGAACCAGAACGCCACGGTCGGCTCGCCGGGGCTGTCGGCGCGTGCCGTCGCCGCCTGCAATCTGCCCCGCAGCTGGTCGACGAGCTGTGCGCCGCGATCCCGCACGTCGAAGATCCGGGCCAGATCGGTGATCTCCTGGAACAGTGTGTCGATGCCGAGCGGCGCGGTGCGGGAGACGTTCTCACCCTCGACGGTCGCCCCGGCGCAGACCGAGGGCGACTGGTAGGTGGCGACGCCGAGCTGCGCGAAGCGGGCGCGCTCGGCGACGACAGCCGGGGTGAAGGTGTGCGCGCTGGCCGAGGTGACCAGATCCGGTTCGGTGCCGAGCACCGTCTCCAGCGAGGGGTCGTTGTCGGCGAGGCGGGGGACCTTCGCATTGTCGGCGGCCAGGGCGGGCAGGACCGGGTCGAACCAGGTCGAGGTGCCGACAATGCGATCGGCCAAGCCGAGGGAGAGCAGGATCTCGGTCGATGCCTGGTACAGCGAGGCGGCCCGTTCGGGCGCCGCGTCGAAGGTGACCTCGACGCCACAGTTGTCCAGGGTGAACGGGTAGTTCGTGCCACCGGGGGCGGCGCTGTCCGGCGTGCCCGGCTCGGGGGCGCCGCAGGCGACGGCGGTGCAGAGCAGCGCGATCGCGAGCGCGATGCAGGGTGATTTCATCGGGAACCTTCTGAATCGGGGATGGTCAAGGACCGGGACGGAACGACACCACCGGGTGGCCGTGCTCGCAGTCGGTGCCGATGCGGGCGCGCACCCGGTACACGCGCTCGACGAGTTCGGCGGTGATCACCGCGGCGGGTGCGCCGAAGGCGACGATGCGGCCCCGGTCCAGGATGAGCAGCCGGTCGCAGAACATGGCGGCCAGGTTGAGGTCGTGCAGCGCGATGTAGCAGGTCACCGGGAGCGCGGTGACCAGTGCGAGCAGGTCGAGCTGGTGCCGGATGTCGAGGTGGTTCGTCGGCTCGTCGAGCAGCAGCTCACGGGGCTCCTGGGCGAGTGCCCGCGCGATCTGGGTGCGCTGCCGCTCACCGCCGGAGAGGGTGTGCCAGCGGTTCCCGGCCTTGTCGGCCATGGCGGTGTGCTTCAGCGCCCGGCGCACCGCCTCGGCGTCGGCCGCGGCGTCCCCGCCGAAGACGCCCCGGTGCGGGATGCGCCCGAGCGCGACCACGTCCTCGACGGTGATGTCGACCTCGGTGTCGGCGTGCTGGTCCACGACCGCGATCCGCCGGGCGATCCGGCCGCGCCGCCACCCGGCGATGTCGTCGCCGTCGAGCAGCACCCGGCCGCCGTCGGGCGTGCCGACCCCGCTGAGCAGCCGCAGTAGCGAGGACTTGCCCGACCCGTTCGGGCCGAGCACCCCAATGGTCTCGCCCGGCTCCGGCGCGACGGTGACCCCGTCGAGGACCAGGTTCCCGCCGCGGGTCCACCGCAGCTCCTCCGCGCGCAGCGTCATGTCATCGCCCGATTCCGGAAGAGCAGTGCGATGAAGGCGGGTACGCCGATGAGCGCTGTCGCCACGCCCACCGGGACCTCGGTGGGCGCGAACACCGTGCGCGCGGCGACATCGACCCAGACCGTGAAGATCGCCCCCGCCAGCACCGTCACCGGCAGCAGCCTGCTGTGCTTGACGCCGACCACCAGTCGCGCCGCGTGCGGCAGCACCAGCCCGACGAACCCGATCGCCCCCGCCGCGCTCACCAGCGCGGCCGTGATCAGCGCGGTGACCCCGAGCAGCAACGCCCTGGTCGCCCGCACCGGAATACCGAGCGTCGCCGCGGCGGAGGCGCCGAAGGTGAAGGCGTCCAATGCGGCGGCCCGGCTCAGGCAGACGAGCAGCCCCACGGCGGTGATCGACCCGCACACCGCGACATCGCCCCAATCCGCCCCGGAGAGCGAGCCGAGCAGCCAGAACAGGATCCCGCGGGTCTGCTCGGCATCCGCGCTGGAGACCACGATGAACGAGGTCAGCGCCGAGAACAGCTGGGTGGCCGCGACCCCGGCCAGCACGATCCGCGCGGTCCCGCCACCCACCGCGGCGGCCAGGATCAGCACCAGCGCGAACGCCGCCAGCGCCCCGCCGAATGCTCCCGCCGCCAGCGAGATCGCCCCGCCGCCGATGCCGAGTACCGCCACCAGCACTGCGCCGGTCGAGGCGCCGGAGGAGATGCCGAGCACGAACGGGTCGGCCAGCGGATTGCGCAGCACCGACTGCATGATGGCCCCGCACAGTGCCAGTCCGGCGCCGCAGATCGCCGCCAGCAGGGTGCGCGGCAGCCGCAGCTCCCACACGATGCCGTCCTTGATCCGGCTCACCTCGGCCGCGCCGAACCCCAGGTGCTCGCCGACCACCGCGTAGACCTCACGCACCGACAGGTTCGCGGGGCCGATGGTGAGTGCGATCGCGATCGAGACCACCAGCACCGCGATCCCGGCGGTCAGCATGAGCGCCACCGCTGGCCCGCCGCGCCGGGTCAGCGCCCCGGTCCCCACTGCGCCAGCGCCGCCGCGACCTTCTCCACGCCGTCCACGGTGCGCAGCGAGGGGTTCAGGTCGGCGCCCGCCACCACGACGTAGCGCTTCTCCCGCACGGCCGCCATGCGCTGGGTGACCGGGTGCGACTCCAGGAAGGCGATCTTGCTGTCCAGGGCGTCGCCGTCGATCGTGCGGCGGCTCAGATCGGCCAGCACCAGCGCGTACGGGTCGCGGTCGGTGACGCTCTCCCAGCTGACCTGCGGCCACTCGTCGGTGGTGTCGGCGAAGACGTTCCGCGCGCCGGTCGCGCCGGCGATGATGCCCGAGGAGCCGCAGCAGCCCGCCATGTAGGGGGTGCGGATATCGGAGAACCAGAACGCCAGGCTCACCCCCGCCGTCTTGGTGGCGGCCGCCATCCGCGCCTGGAGCGCGGCGACCAGGGCCTCGCCGCGCTCAGGCACCGCGAAGATCGCGGCCAGCTCGCAGATCTCGGTGTAGACCGCGTCAATGCGCAGCGGCTCGCTGCGGCCGCCGTCGGAGTTCACGCTCGAGGTGCGGCCCTCGCAGTCGGTGGGGGAGAGGTAGTTCGGCACCCCGAGCTGGTCGAATTTGTCGCGGTCGGCGACACCGCCGGTGCCGAGCGTGCCGCCGAAGGAGGCGGAGACGAAGTCCGGCTCGGCGCCGAGCACGACCTCGAGCGACGGCTTGTTCACGGCCAGCCGCGGCACCCGTGCCGCGGCGTCGGCCAGATCCGCGCGCACCGGATCGGTCCAGGTCGCGGTGCCGACCATCCGATCGGCCAACCCGAGCGACAGCAGGATCTCGGTCGAGCCCTGGTTCAGCGCGACCGCCCGCTGCGGCGGGGCCGCCACCGTCACCGACCGTCCGCAGTTCTCGATCGTCAGCGGGAACCCGGGCGCCGCGGCCCTGTCCTCGGTGTCTCCGGGAACTGCGCACCCGGTGAGGGCAATGGACAGCGCGAACAGCGCACCTAGCGAACGCATGGGGCGTCGACCCTTCGATCAGGGCTCAGCCGCGGAGCCGTGAAAAGCGGAAACCGCGATCGCCGAGTAGTCGGGCTCCGGCCCTGTGAGCCGTTACCGTTGCGCGTCAGCCCCGGATTCTCACCGGTGTTCCCTCGTCGACCGCAGCGCAGATGCTACCGGGTACTCCGAATTGCATGACTGACCGAGGTGAATACGGGTCAACGAGCGGCTCGATGGTCGTCGTGACGGTCCGGCGGATCGGGTCAGGGAGTGAGTCCAGGTGCGTGGTCCGACGCCCGGGATGGTCCAGTTGACCCACCGTTACGGTCGCGTGACACCGGAGGGGGAGTGGCGCGGATGGCCGCAGCGCTTGCGATGACGCCCTTGCCGGTGGGACGGCTCAGCACAGCGGAGCCACCGATCCGGCGGGGTGGCGCCATCCTTGGGAGGGAGAACAGCTCGGTGCTGGGCCGTTCGCGGCCCCTGCCGGGGGAGACCGGTCGAGGACCGTTCACGTGTTCACCGTGTGCATCGCCGGCACCGGTCCGCAGGTAGGGGGGCTGGGGTGGAGCAGCCCCGGATCATCGGCCGCCACTGTGCTGGACGGCCGCACCTGGGGCGCTCCCGTCCGCCCGCTCGCACCGCAGGTCGGGCCCGGGATGAGCGGGGCGGACGTTGCGCACGGTCTAACCCGACCCTGACGGTGTAAACACTGCACCGACGCCGAATGTCTAGCGATCGGTCGCACTCGGCGGGGGACCGGCAGGGCCGGGATCGCCAACGCGCGCGTTCTCCTACGCAGCAGCCCACCAACGGGTGAGCGCGCCGCGGGGCTCCGGCCGGGATGGTGCCGCCGGGGCAGAAGACCTGTGACCGATCGAATGCGCTCCGGCGGCACCACCCCGTAACCGGGTGGCGCGGCCGTGGCTGCTTATTTCCCGGCCGCGCCGCCACCGACCCTACTCCCGGGTGCCCCGCAGCAGCCCCCGCGGACGAGGGGTTGTCCCCTGGGACACCGGGTTACGCGCCGCCGGGCGCGGGCGGGCTCGCGCCCGGCGGCGGAGTGGATGGCCGCGCCCCGGCTCGGGGGAGTGTCGTCCACCCGCAGAGAATGAGCTGGGACGCGGCCGCACCCGCCCCGTGAGCACGCGGCGAGCGCTCGGCACCGTTCTATCCCACCCCCACCACGTTGGATAGCCGGATAGTTGCCATGTCGGTCGAATAGAGGACAACCGGTCACCGGCACTCAGGGGACCACACGGCCGCCTCGTCGTCGCACTCCGATGGATGGGGACCGGGGCGGTCGGTTACGGTTGCTACATGAGTGAAGGTTGACGGCTGCCGGTGCTGGCGCTCGAGCACGGCCCCGTCGTGGTCGAGGTCGTCGAGGTCGGGATCACCGCGCCGGCTCTGCACGGTGATCCCTTCGTCGGCTGCGGTGATGGGTCGAGACATCGGTTGCCGGAGTCGCTGCACGACTGGGCGATCGCGGCGATCGCGCGGACCCAGAACTCCGACAATTCACCGTTTCCCCGCCGCGTGGAGTTCGGCATGCGGGAAGGCCGCGCCTACGCCCGGTTGCTGTGACCCGCCGGGTCACCGGCCCGGTGGATGAGCACGACGCTGCCGACGATACGCGCGACGGTTCAGGGGGCAGCGGCGGCGCGGCGGGCCTGCCATTCCAGGAACACTCGGGTCAGGGGGGAGCCTCGGAGCCGGGTGGCACCGGTTTCGGGGCAGGTGCTTTGGGTGAGGACTCCTTCGGCGTCGGCGAGGATGTGGCGGTAGGACTCGGGCAGCCAGTCGTGGCGGTGTTCGAGCAACCTCGCCTGCTGGTCCGGTTGCAGCTCGCTCCACCAGTGCTGGAGCCGGTCGCGGCGCCGGGTCAGCATGATGACGATCGCGGGGTCGAGGCGGTAGGCGGTGGAGGTCTCGTCACCGGGCCGCAGCGGGACGACGACCGGTTCGGTGGCCGACCACACCGCCGCGACCAGCCCCGGCGACAAGGGCGCGGCCGGGTCGGCCAGCACCGCTACCTGGTCGCCGAGCCCCAGCCGCACGAACCATGTCGTCGCCATGGTCACCGCCCACCCCGCCCCGTGTAGCCCGAGGCCCGGGCGGGGCTTCGTCCCTCACGCCCGCTTCCCGACCTGGATCCGAGTCCGAGGTCCATGGCCGCCGCCTTCCTATCCGAGCTCAGCTGATCTCTGCTTGTCGGCTCATATTCAATGCAGCGGCTCGGACAGGTATTTCCGGGCCGTGCGCTCGGTGATGGAACCCACGAGCCGGGTCCGATGTCCGTGCATCGCCGAGGACGGCACGGCGGAGAAGGGGAGGGGTTCCCTGCCGGGTAAGCCGATGGCCGGACCCTGTCACCGCCGAGTTTCTTCGCCGGCCGTGGACGCACTCGGCAGGGAGCGTGGAGGCAGACCGCCCGCCGAGGTTCCCGGCGCGGTTGCGGTGCTGCCCGTCGCGGCCCTGCACCCGGTGTTCGAGGTGGTGAGGAGCCGTGACGTCACCGGTTGTATTCCACCGCTGCGGTCGCGCAAACGGCTGGGGCGTGCGTGATTTGGAGTACTGGGTGCGGACGGCCTGCCGGGTGGTTCAGCTGCTGATCAGGGGTGCGGCGAGTTCGACCACGGTCCCCGACTCGCCGACGGTGATCCGGGATCGGGGAACCAGGGCGCCGATCAGTTCCAGACCGCGCCCGCGGTGGGAGGGCTCGGGCGCCTCGCCGGTGTCGTCGGGCGGTTTCCATTGGCCGTGGTCGGTGACGGTGACCCGCACGGTGTCGTGCTCGACGTCGGCTTCGAGCAGGATCGGGCGCCGGTCGCTGTGGTGGCCGTGTTCGATGGCGTTGGTGCAGGCCTCGCTCGCGGCCAGCAGCAGATCGTAGGCGTGGCGGGGGTCGGTGAGGACGCCCCCGAGCCATTCCCGCAGCCGGGCGCGGACCCCGGCCAGTTCCTCGGCCGCGGCCGCGAACTCCTGCCGTAGCGGAGCGGGACCACCGCCTGCGTTCATCGCCTGTCCTTCCAACCCCGGTGCCGTGCCTGCGCGGGTGACATACCCGGGGCCGCGGAAGCCGACACCTGCTCGCCGCAACCGCGCGCCAGCATTTCCCGCTGGTCGGCTCAGGCGGGGGTGGGGGTGGGTTCGGCGAGGGCTTGTTCGCGCAGCTGGTTCAGGACCCGGGTCAGGATGCGGGAGACGTGCATCTGCGAGCAGCCCACCCGGTCGGCGATCTGGCGCTGGGTGAGGCCGTCGAAGAACCGCCAGATCAAGATGTTGCGGTCGCGTTCGGGCAGGGCGGCGATCAGGGGCCGCACCGCGATGGCGTTCTCGAGCAGGTCGTAGCAGGGTTCGTTCGCGCCGAGGGTGACCGCGGCGGAGATGTCGCTGGTCTCGCCATCGCTGTCGGTGTGCAGGGCGTCGAGGGAGTCGGAGTGGTAGCCGTTGCGGGCGAGCATGGCCTGGGTGATCTCGTGCAGGTCGGCGTCGAGCTCGGCGGCGAGTTCGCGCGCGGTGGGCATGCGTCCGTTGCGGTGCAGCAGGGTCTCGATCGCCGGGGCCAGGCGTTGCTGGAGTTCTTTGACCGGGCGCGGGACCTGCACCGCCCAGGTCCGGTCGCGGAAGTGGCGGCGGACCTCGCCCATGATCGTGGGCACCGCGAAGGCCACGAACGGCGTTCCCTGGGTGACGTCGAAGCGGTCCACCGCCAGCACCACTCCGAGCGAGGCGACCTGGCGCAGGTCCTCGGTGGGTTCTCCGCGCCCGGAGAACCGGGAGGCGATGTGCTCACCCAGTGGCAGGCATCGGCAAATGATGTCCTCACGCATCCGTTCCCGGGCCGGGGCGCCGGGGTCGAGCGCGGCGAGCTCGGTGAAGGCGGGCTCGATGTCGTCGTAGGAATCGGCGCCGGGCCTGCGCGGGCGGGGGTGGGCAGCCGGACGGGACATCGGCGGTGACCCTTCCTCGAAGGTGGACACGACGTGAAGAGGGTTACCCGTGCTGAGCACGGTCATGCTGTTTCGATCCCCGCCGAAGCCACCCCGCCCTCGCGGGTCCTCGCCGCGCGGTCGTAGCTCCCGCTTCGGGTCCGCGGCGGGCTGGGGCTGTTCAGCGGCCGATTTCGTCGAGAGGAGCTGGGCTCTTCCGGTGGGTCTGGCGGCGGCCGCGGGTTCGGTGAGTCTCGCTCCGTAGGGCAGGGGTGATGCAGCGCTTCGGGGGGAAGTGGCCGAGGCGACAGCATCATTTGCCCGCGCCGGTCGATACGCAGGCGTAGGAATCGGTGCGCACCCCGCCACCTCCCGATCAGGAGCAGCAGCCATGGACACGACCGCGGCCACAGGTACCCCGGAGGCGGCGCCGGTGCGTGCGGGCCGGTTCCGGCTCGAGTTCGACGGCCCGGGTTCCTGGAGCGATCGGGCCGCGGCGGTGTACGGATACCGGCCCTGTGAGGTCCAGCCGAGTACGGCGTTGCTGAGCAGCCACGAGCACCCCGCCGACCGCGGCGCGGTGGCCGGGCTGCTCGAGCGGATTCGTCGCGGCGCGCCGGTGGCGGCGGGCAGTCACCGGGTGATCGACCGGGCCGGCGGCTCGCGCTGGGTCGGGGTCGGCGCCGAGCCGATCCGTCGCGGCGAGCACGTGATCGGCGCCCACGGGGTCATCCTCGACTTGCAGCAGGCGCTGCACGCCGCCGAGAAGCCCGTGGTCGACGCGCGCCTCGCCCGGTTCCTGAGCGAGCACCGCGAACGCGAGCAGGCCGTCGGCATGCTGATGCTGCTGCACGGCGTGCCCGCCGAGCGGGCGCGGGAGGTGCTGGACTGGCGCGCCACCGAGACCGGACAGCCGGTAACCGTCCTGGCCCGGGCACTGCTCGCCGCCGCCCGGCACCTGCCACCGTCGACGACGCTGCGCAACCGGGTCGACCACCTCCTGCTGACCCCGCCGCCACGCCCGAGCCACACCACGGCGACGTCAACCCCGAGCCACCGGAGCGATGACGATCCGGTGGTACCGCCCCCGACGTGAGCGCCCACGACCGATGCCCGGTTCCGGCTCCGGCAAACCGGTGAGCGGAGTCGTCACGAACTCGTCATCAGTGAATCCGGCATAGCCGCCGCGGGTTTCGGCAATGAAACATCTATGAGCGACGATCACTCGGAGACTCGCCCCGACCCGCTGGCCGAGTTGCTGCCCGAACTCGCCGACGCCGCCGCGCCGGTGGAACAGGCCCAGGGAGCGCTGATGCTGGTTTACGGCATCAGCGCCACCGAAGCCATGCAGGTTCTGCACGCTCGCGCCCGCCGCGACGATCTCGACACCCTGGACCTGGCCACCGCGCTGGTGGCAGCCCTGCCCGGCCTCGGCGGCTCGGCCACTCTGCGCGAGCGCCTCGACCGGCTGCTCGGCCCAGGCCCGCCCGTGTGACTCCCGGTGGCGCAGTATCCGACCTGTGCGTGAGGCTCGACGCTCCTGGCCCGTGACCGCGGCTCCGGCTACAGGTGTGAGAGCGCGAAGGCGGTGAGGAACCCGGCCACGGTGATCGGGCCGATCCACAGCTGAGCATTGTCGAACGCCTCGGGGATCATGGTGTCGGCGATCATCGTCAGGATCGCCCCGCCGGCGAGTGCGGTGATCGCGGCCAGCAGCCCGGCGGGCGCGCCGCCGAGCAGCCCGTAGCCCGCCATCGCCGAGACCGCGCTGATGAGCGCGATCCCGCCCCACAGCCCGAACACATATGCCCGGCTGCGCCCGGCGGCGCGCATTCCCGAGGCGCTGGACAGCCCCTCGGGGACGTTGCTGATGAACACCGCTGCTACGGTGACCGCGCTGACGCTGCCACCAGCGAGCAGGCTGACCCCGATCACGATCGACTCCGGGATCCCGTCGAGCAGCGCGCCGAGGGCGATCGCGGTGCCCGATCCGGACTGCTCGGTCTCGCTCGGCTGCTGGTCGCCGGAGCGTTTGCGGTGCCGGGCTCCGCGCGCGGCCAGGGCGAGGTTGGCGCCGGTGTAGACGAGCGCGCCGGTGATCGCGCCGATCGCGGTGGGCAGGACCCCGGCCTGCTCGTGGGCTTCGGCGATGAGCTCGAACGAGACCGCCGAGAGCAGCACCCCGCTGCCGAAGGCCATGATCGCGGCCACCACCCGAGTCGGGATCCGCCCCAGGAACCCGATCGCGGCACCGAGCACCAGCGCCGAACCCGCCAACAGCCCCCACCCGCCCGCTTCGAACACACCCGCCACCGCGACTCTCCTCGCCTCGCATCCCTGCCGGGGGATAACCCGGGAGCGCACACCGCAATACCCAGGGTTCGGCTCGTTCGGTCAACGGGCGTGAACGGGGGAGTAGATTTGCCGGATCTTCACCCGTACTGCTTCACACATCCTTCCGTCGTCAGGAGAAACGGGCCGGGTTCCGGATACGTCTTTTCGGCGGCGCTGAATTCTCAGGAGTGAGCGTGTCCGGTTTGACCCCGTTCTACAGCGATGTCCAGTCGCACTACGACCTGTCCGATGATTTCTTCGCGTTGTTCCTGGATCCGACGCGCACCTACAGCTGCGCCTACTTCGAGCGCCCCGACATGACCCTGGAACAGGCGCAACAGGCAAAAGTCGATCTCGCGCTCGGCAAATGCGAGATCGAGCCGGGGATGACCCTGCTCGACGTCGGCTGCGGGTGGGGTTCGGTGATGCTGCGCGCGATGGAACGCTACGACGCGAACGTCATCGGTCTGACCTTGAGCAAGAACCAGGCCGAGCACGTGGCGACCCTGCTCGAAACCCACCGCGGGTATCGGAGTGCCGAGGTGTTGCTGCAGGGGTGGGAGGAATTCGACCGCCCGGTGGACCGCATTGTCAGTATCGGGGCGTTCGAGCATTTCCGCCGGGAACGCTACGACGACTTCTTCCAGCGCTGCCACCGGATCCTGCCCGCGGACGGCAAGATGCTGCTGCACACCATCGTCGGGTTCAACCGCCACGATATCCGGGCCAAGGGGCTGCCGATCGACCGCCAGGTCCTCGAGTTCGCACGGTTCATCGCCCGCGAGATATTCCCCGGCGGGGAACTGCCCGAGCCACAGTGGGTGATCGACGGCGCCCAGCAGGCCGGGTTCGAGGTCACGCGGGTGCATCCCCTCGGCCCGAACTACGTGCTGACCCTGGAAGCGTGGGCCGCGGCGCTGCGCGAACGCAAAGCCGAGGCGGTCGCACTCACCTCCGAGCAGACCTACGACACCTACATCCGCTATCTGACCGGCTGCGCGGAGTTCTTCCGCGACGGCTACATCGACGTCATGCAGTTCAGCCTCGCCAAGCCCGCGGCAGGCCACCCCACCGCCTGACCCCGCCTGCCCGGCCGATGGGGCGTGCCGGAGATTCCGTACGCCCCGGCGCGGACACCCGCTCACCGGCCGGCATACCGACACAATGGCGGTATGGATGCGACGCTCGCAATGCCCACGTACACGAACCGCTCGGCGAGGGGCAGCGCTGATGCGCATTCTGCTGACCGGAGCAGCGGGCTTCATCGGTGCTCAGGTGCATCGGGTGCTCGCCGGTGCCGGGCACGAGGTGGTCGGGATCGATGCCATGCTGCCGGCGGAGCACGAACCGGGGGGCGCCGCCCCCGGGCGGGGTTCGACCCTGCACACCGGCGTGCCCGCGATCACGAGCGTGCACGGTGCCGAAGAGCCTGCCGATCTCGACCTCACCGTTCTGACCGCCCGCCTGCGGACCACGCCCGACATCAGCTGACTTGGTGAGGTTGGCGCCGCGCAGGTCCGCGGCGACCAGGGCGATTCGGGTGCCCGGAGGCCGTAGTACTGCAACGGCACTCAGGTGAGGTAGCTTGCCTGCGTGGTGGTGGATGTTGTTGCAGCGGAGTTGGATCGGCTGCACGCGACGATCGGGGGCCGGTTCACGCGGTCGGAGCCGCGGGGGCGGGCGCGGGAGTATGTGACCGGGCTGGTCGCGGGGCTGGAACGCAAGAACGGGTGGACCCTGGCCGAGCGGTCCGGGGAGGTCGCTCCGGATGGGATGCAGCGGTTGCTGCGGCGAGCTGATTGGGATGTCGACGGAGTCCGTGACGATGTCCGCAGCTACGTAGCCTCCCGGTTGGAGGACCGGGACGCGGTGCTGATCGCCGACGACACCGGGTTCCTGAAGAAGGGGCATCCGCTCGGCCGGGGTGCAACGGCAGTACTCCGGGACGGCCGGGCGGACCGAGAACTGCCAGATCGGGGTCTTCCTGGCCTACGCCTCCCGCCACGGCCACGCCCTGGTGGATCGCGAGCTCTACCTGCCCGAGTCCTGGACCGGGGACCGGGACCGCTGCCGCGGTGCCGGGATCCCCGATGAGGTCGGGTTCGAGACCAAGCCGCGGCTGGTGATGGGCATGGTCGAACGCGCCTTGGCCACGAAGGTGCCGTTTCGCTGGTTCACCGCCGACGAAGCCTATGGGCAGGTCAAGTACATGCGGTTCTGGCTCGAGCAACACGACGTCGCCCACGTGCTGGCGACCCGCCGCAACGACACCCTCAACACCACCGGGCTCGGTCAGGCCCGCGCCGATGAACTCGTGGCCGCGCTGCCGGGGAGGGCCTGGCAACGCATCTCGGCCGGTGCGGGTGCGCACGGGCCTCGCGATTACGACTGGGCGCGAGTTCGGATTCGGCCGTGGTGGGCGCCCGGGCGCGGGCACTGGCTGCTGGCCCGGCGCAGCATCACCGACCCTGCCGAGATCGCCTACTACGTCTGCTACGGGCCTCGCCGCTCGACCATCGCCGATCTGGCCTGGATCGCGGGGTCGCGCTGGCGGATCGAGGAGTGCTTCCAGCAGGCCAAGAACCAAGCCGGCCTCGACCACTACCAGGTTCGGTCCTGGCGGGCCTGGTACGCCCACATCACCCTGTCGATGCTCGCACTGGCCTGGCTCGCCGGATCGAAAGCCGTTGCCGCAAAGGGGGAACCGGCGTCAGCGATCCGGGCATGATCGCCTTCACGCTACCGGAAATCCGGCGCCTCACCATCGCCCGGGCCATCCCGACGCTGCGGTGCGCCCGCCAGGTCTGGGCCTGGTCGAACTGGCGCTGGCGACGCCAGCACCAGGCCCGCCTATCGCACTACCGGCGACGCGGACACCCACTCACCTGAGTGCCGTTGCAGTACTAAGCCGTGAAGAGGCTGCAAAGCGCGGGCGATCCTGCCACCCGAGACCGACGGCGGTCACCCACCCGACGTGCAGTGTCGGGAGTCGACGGACCGGGGGGTCCGTTCCGCAGGCGACAGCACGGCGACGGAGATCTTCTTCGGCTTGCTGCAACGCGACGTTCTGGACCGGCGAACCTGGGAGACCCGCGACAGCCTGAATAGCGACCGTGGTCCCCGGACTGAGGGCACCTGTCACCGGCCTCTACGTCAGGATCGGCTCGGCCGGTTGACCCGATCGAGTACGACGTGACCATGCCCCCTGGAGCCCGACAGGCTGCCTGACCATCGTCACCTATTCGTGCGCCAGCCGACCGCCTCGACACCAACGGCCAGGCGCGTGATCGGGTTGTCGACGAGTGCGCGCAGCACGTCCCCACCGAGGCGGTCGGCTGGTGCCAGCATGGTCGAGCAGCATGACCGCCGAGCGCGCGGCTCTCCCGATGCGGGGGCAGATCGCGGCAATGATGGGCTTGCCCTGATCGGCGCCGACGACCGGGTGATCGGAGCGGCGCGCGGATCCCGCCTTCCGATCGCCGACGAGTACGTGTGCGCTGAGCTTGCTCGGTCCGCTCTGCGATCGGCGGCCTCGGGACTACCCACTGTAGGTTGCGGTCAGACATGACTTTTGGCTCCCGGAGACGGGTGCGAACGAGACATCGCGGCGAAGCGTCATTGCCGCTGCGGTAGCGCGGGGAGTCCGAAATCGTTTGTCGGGTCACGCCAGACCGAGTGGGCGTGATTGGCGTCGCGCTGAGTGTTGTCGTACTCGGCGAGCAGGTACGGGCCGGCCAGGCGGTAGTAGTGTGCTCGCCTCGGGGCGATGTCCCCGGCCCAGGTGAAGCGAATGTCGTCGAGACCACCGCGCTCGTATCGGTGTCGGTGCGCGCGGGCGAGGTCGGCGGGGGCGCGATCGGTGAACACGGCGATCAACCGGCTCAGCAACTCTCGCTGTCCGGAATCCATGTCCCCCGCACACAGCCCACGGGTGCCACCGTCGAGGGCGAGGCGCCGGTGGTCGTCGTCGGTGTAGCCGGTGGCGTGTTCGGCTCGTTCGTCGATGCGGTTCACGAGTTCGACAAGACGCGGCTCGGTAAAACTGCCGCGAAACAGGTTGGGCATGTGCATCATTCGGTCACCGGTGCGGATCCGCGGCCGGTTTCCGGACACGATGTCGGAGATCGCGGTGTGGTGCAGGAGCGCCTGGGCGCGCTGGTCGGCGTCGAGTGACATCATCAGTTCCCGGGCCAGGTCCTCGGTGGCGCCCAACGGTCGCAGCTCCCCGCCCAGCAGCGGTGAACGCGCGGGGTCGATTCCGAGAAAGAACGGTGTGGTCGAGGCGATCCGGTGGTTTCGGATGGTGATGTTGACCGAGACGTGGTGTCCGCCGAACCGCCACGCCCAGTCAGATTCTCCGGGTGAGCCGAAGATGCGTAGCCAGTACAGGCCCGGATCGCGCCCGCGTTTGCGGCCCCAGTCCACATGCCAGCCCTCGAGTTCGTCGAGCACGTTCTCCATGCCGATCACGACGCAGATGGTTGCGTAGGCTGCGCGCGAGACGCCGGTGGCCAGCAGCTGCATCGCCAGGCTCTGTTGGCGCGGGGTCATCTCTGCGACAGCGATGCCGCCGTGATCGGTCGGGGTGTAGTACCAGCGCTGCCGTTCCTGGTCGACCGCGGGGTCGGTGAGCGGAATCAGGGCGGCGCGCGATCGCTGGTCGGAGGTGAGACCGGCGAGGAAGTCGGTCGCCAGTTCGCTCATCCGGTGGACGACCAGGTCACCGGAGCCGATCACCCGCGTGCGCTCCTCAGCGCTCATCGCCGTCTCCGAGCTTCTCGGTACTCGAATCGGTTTCGGGGTTCTCGGTCACGTCGAGCATCACCTTCAGGGCGTCGTCGCGGCGTTCCACGTAGGTGTCGAAGGCGGCGCTGATCTCGTCGAGCCGGAAGTGATGGGTCACCAAGGCTTCGAGGTCGAGGCGGCCGCGGGCGGCGAGCGCGACTCCGCGCGCGAGCGAGCCGGCACCCTCCCCGCGCACGGTGCGTAGCGTGACTCCGTTCAGCACAGCATGATTCAGGTCGGCGGTGACCGCGGTGGCGTAGAAGCCGACCAGTACGATCTCGCCACCACGCTTGGCGGTGTGCACGGCGAGGTCGACGGCGGGGGCCGCGCCCGAGCATTCCAGCACGATGTCGGCGCCACGGCCGCCGAGCTCTTCTCTGATGAGCATGGCCGCGTCGGGTTGCCGGGCATCGACCACCGCGTCGGCTCCGAACCTCGTGCCGGCCGCCAACCGGGACGCTCGGGTACCGACGAGCACGATCTTCGCTGCGGCCAGCTCATGTGCGACCTGCACGGCGAGCAGCCCGATCGGTCCCGGGCCGATGACGACCACCGTGGCGCCTGTGACCAGATCGCCGAGGACGTCGAAGGCGTGCATCACCGTTCCCACGGTGGAGAGCACGACGCCGGCGTCGAAATCCACCGAGTGCGGCAGCGTGGTCAGGGTCGCGACATGGTTGAGGGCGTATTCGGCGAACCCGCCGTCGACGGTCATGCCCTGCGTGCGCTGGCCTTTGTCGCGGCGGCCGTAGTTGAGGCAGTCGGTGTACCGCCCGCGAAGGCAGTTCGCGCACCGCATGCATCCTCGATGTGCCTCGCTGACCACCCGGTCGCCGACACAGAACTCGTCGACTTCGGCACCGACCGCGGCAACCACCCCGGCGTATTCGTGGCCCGGAATGAAGGTGCCCGCAGCCGGCCCGCCGTCGGAGAAGAAGGCGCGGCTTCGGATCTTGACGTCGGTTCCGCACAGCGACGCGCGCCGGACATGAACCAGGACGTCCTCCGGGCCGGGCTCGGGGACAGGCATTTCGCGAACGCCGATCCTGCCCGGCTCCTCGAGGACCGCTGCCAGCATGCTGCCTGGAATCACTGATGGACCCTTGTCTGTCGGACTGCTTCGGGGTGGAAACCAGCTTGGCCAGCGACGACCACCGCTGTCCAAGACCGAGAACACACCGTCCCCATAGGCAGCACCTATGCCTCCGCGGATAGGCGCTGCCTATGGAGAGCAGAGATGTTCGGTATTGGCGAGCTGCCCGGTACTCAGGCTGTAGTGGACGAACCCCACGACGGTGCGGTCGCAGGGCACAGGAACGGCGGAGGCCGAGAGGAGAGTTGTGGATCTGGGAATAGAGGGGCGAGTGGCGCTGGTGACAGGGGCGGGGGGAGGACTGGGCGGGCAGATCGCGGTTTCGCTGGCTGCCGAGGGAGTCCACATCGCGGCCGTCGACCTACGCCGCGATGCCGCGGACGCCACCGCCAGGGCGGTGCGGAAGAGCGGAGGCCGCGCGATCGCGTTGGAGTGGGATCTGAGTGAGCCGTCGGTGATCGACGACAACCTCGACCGTATCGAGGACGAACTAGGGGCCATCGACATCCTGGTCAACAACACCGGAGGACCGCCGCCGACGAAGGCACTTGGTGTCGGGCTGGCTCAGTGGCGACAACATTTCAATGCGATGGTCGCGCCTGTGGTCGGTATCAGTGACCGGGTCGTGCCGGGCATGGCCGAGCGTGGATGGGGCCGGGTGATCACCAGCGCCAGCTCCGGCGTGGTGGCGCCCATCGCCGATCTCGGGCTGTCCAACTCGCTGCGCTCGACACTGGTTGGCTGGTCCAAGACGCTCAGTGCCGAGGTCGCCGCGCAGGGTGTGACGTGCAATGTGGTGGTGCCGGGCCGGATCGGAACAGCACGCATTCGAGCTCTCGACGAGGCCCGCGCGTCCCAGCAGGGGCGTGATCTGGCCGAGGTGGTCGCGGACAGCGTGGCGGCGATCCCGGTTGGGCGATACGGCGATCCGGTCGAGTACGCCGCGGCGGTGACCTTCCTGGCCAGTGCGCCGGCGTCCTACATCACCGGTTCGCTCATCCGCGTCGACGGTGGCCTGATCCCCAGCATCTGAAAGGCAGCACATGGCATTGATCGACGCTCACACCCGCGGTGTCTTCGCCATCGCCCCGACGCCGTTCACCTCGGACGGCGGGCTCGACACGGCCTCGATCCACCGCCTGGTCGGCTTTTATGAAGCGGCGGGAGTCGACGGTCTCACGGTGCTGGGCCAGCTCGGCGAGGCGCCCAAGCTGACCGGCCGGGAGTCCGTGCAGCTCGCCCGTGAGGTGATCACCCGCACCTCGCTGCCCGTCGTGGTCGGGGTCTCGGCGCCGGGGTTCGGCGCGATGAAGGACCTCACCGCCGCGGTGATGGATCTCGGTGCTGCCGGGGTGATGATCGCCCCAGCTCACACCCTGCGCACCGACGAGCAGATCCTGGCCTACTACCAGCAGGCCGCCGAGGCGCTGGGCCCCGATGTGCCGATCTGCGTACAGGACTATCCGCTGACCTTCTCGGTCGTGATCTCCCCGCCGGTGCTCGCGCGGATCGCCGCCGAGGTGCCCTCGGTGGTGATGCTCAAGCATGAGGACTGGCCCGGGCTCGAGAAGATTTCCGCGCTGCGGGCCGCGCACCTCGAAGGCCGGATGCGGCGGCTGTCGATCCTGTGCGGCAACGGTGGGCTGTTCCTGGACTTCGAGATGCAGCGCGGTGCCGACGGGGCGATGACCGGGTACTGCTTCCCCGAATTGCTGGTGGACATCGTCGAGCTGACCGCGGCCGGCGACGCCGACCAGGCCATGGATCTGTTCGATGCACACCTGCCGCTGATCCGCTACGAACAGCAACCCGGCACGGGGCTGGCCGTCCGCAAGTACGTCATGCATCGCCGCGGGATCATCAGCTCTCCTGTCCAGCGCAGTCCGGGGCGCGTGCTCTCCTCCGGTGAGCGAGACGAGGTGGACCTGCTTTTGAACAGGTTGTCCAAGCGAGACCCACGCGCGGAGCTGACCCGCTGAATCGGACCCTGCCGACGGGGCACCGACCTGCGGCCGCGCGCCGTCGGGCGGCCGCGGTGTCCTCGGCTCCCGTCGCGCCGGGCGGCGATGACGGACGGAAGTGGCCGGTGCCGCAACAGGTGCCCACCGCCCGTCTACGCTGCGCGTCGTGAGGTTCCGCCAGCTGGAGTACTTCCTCGCGATCTGCGAGCACGGCTCGTTCACAGCCGCGGCCGCCAAGCTGTACCTGGCGCAGCCCTCGCTGTCGCAACAGATCGGCGCGTTGGAGCGGGAATTGGGCGCCGATCTGTTCGAGCGCGGCCGTTCCGGGGTGTCTCTGACACCCGCCGGACGCGTCTTCCGGCCCCACGCCCGCGCCGTCGTCGATGCGATCGATCAGGCACAGCGGGCGGTGGCCGATGTCGTCGCGGGGCACGAAGGTGAGCTCCACGTTCTGACGATCCGATCAGTGGCCTCGGGCGTGCTACCCGCGGCGATCGCTCGCTGGCACGAGCGCTACCCCGCGACCGTGCTGCGGTTGCACGACTACTCCCACCGGCGTGACCTCGAAGCGGCCGTTCGCGAAGGCCGCGGCGACCTGGCCATCGGACCTCGCCCGCCGAACTGGGAGGGTCCCGTCGAGTCCCTGGGATTCGAGGAACTCGTTGTAGCCGGGCGCGGACCCTTCCTCGAGCAGGCTGCCTCGGCAGCGGAACTGCGGACCGCGAAGTGGGTGCATTTCGAGCCCGAGCAGGGCATGGCCGAGGTGCTCGATTGGGCCGCCTCGGCCCTCGACTTCACCCCGCGTGTCGTGGCTCGCGTCGGCCAGGTCGCCGCCGCGTTGAATCTGGCTGTCGAAGGCGTCGGCCTCGCACTGGTGCCCGCGAACGCCGTGCCGGCGACGTGGCAGGCGCACGTGCGCCCCACGCAGCCGCCTCTGCTGCGCGAGATCACCGTCTACAGCCGCGCGCCCATGGCGCAGCTCACGGCTCGGTTCGTGCAGATCCTCGGTGAGGTGACGCTTCCGATCACGTCCGCGGCCGAGGTTCCCTCCGGAGCCGTGCTGCGATGACGACGGCCCTGTCTGCGAGGTCGTCCTCGCAGACAGGGCCGCAACGCCGCTCCAGTGCAGGTGGGAGCTAGCTCACCGAAGGGATCCACGTCGTGATCGCGGCCCGCGTGGAAGCGAGAAAATCACGAGTCGCGATGTGACCGATGTAGCCGTCGGGCCGCACCAGGATCAGGGTGTCACCACGCAGGCCGTAGGTGCGGCCGAAGTGTCCCGTGGCGTCGAGGACCGCCACGTTGCGGGCATCGGTGACCGCGTCGTCGACGGCGATGCGTCGCAGCGGGGCGCCCTCGGCGGGCCATTGCAACTCGCTCAGCGCGATCAGTGCCTGCTTGCCGGAGGCCAGTGCGGTGAAGTGCGTGCCCTGGTAGGTCTCGAACAGGCGGAACCGTTTGCCGGTGTCGTCGAACAGCTCCGCGTCCGGTGCGCGATCCCCAACCCGCAGCGTTGTGGTCTCGTCGGCTTGCGTCGATGCCAACGGACCTCCGTAGTAGGTCAGGGTCAGTTGCTTCTCGTCCTGGCCGCGCTTGTAGCTACTGGGGTCCAATTTGCCGATGCCGTTGTACTTCTTGGTCGACAGGCCCAGCACCGCGGCGGCGATCGGGCGGCGTTCGCCTTCGTAGGTGTCGAGCAGGCTCGGCGGTGCCCCGGCCAATACCTGGGCGAGCTTCCAGCCGAGGTTGTAGGCGTCGCCGATCCCGGTGTTGAGTCCTTGCGCGCCGGCGGGGGTGTGGACATGGGCTGCGTCGCCGGCGAGCAGGACGCGTCCGTGTCGATATGTCTCGGCCAGCCTGATATTGGGCCGGAACACCGACTTCCAAGCGATCTCGGTCACCGACAGGTGCTTGTTGCGGGTGTGCGCGCGAATCTTGCGGGTGATCTCCTCGATGCCCTCCGGCGGGTCCTCCCCAGGTGCCAGCCGAATCATCCATTGGAACAGTCCGGTGTGCGGCAGCGGGCAGGCGCCGATGAACCGGCCCCCCAGCCCGGGCCAGACGTGCCAGTAGTCGCGCGAGAGGGCACCCTCGACGACAGCGTCGACGATCAGCATCCGGTCGGCCTCGTCGGTCGTCCCGGTGAAGGCCACACCGGTCTGTTTGCGGACCGCGCTGGACCCGCCGTCGGCACCGACGACGTAGCGGGCCATGATCTGCTCGGTACCCCCTTCGGTGCTCACCTGGACGGTGACATGGGTGTCGTCGCCCAGCAGTCCGGCGAGTTCGGTGCCCAGCTCCACCCGGGTGCCGAGCGCTTCCAGCCGGGCATGCAAAGCGCGGTTGGTTCGCGACTGCGGGATCAGCCAGGTATCCGGATACGGCACGTCGGGGCCGGGCTTGCCCTTCTTCATCATCCGGACCGGGACGGTCAGCGGCCCCACATGCACACCCATGGGCGGGTACAGGCTTCCTCCGGAAAGAACGTCAGGCAGCGCGCCGAGATCGTAGAGAACCTCGAGGGTTCGGGGTTGAACTCCTTTGGCTCGAGACCCCTCGAACCCGTGCGCGGCACTGTCGATGATCCGTACCCCGACTCCACGCCGGGTCAGGTCGATGGCCAGCGCGGTCCCGGTCGGGCCCGCGCCGACGATGAGGACATCGACGAGCGATGACGTGTTCATGATGGGTGCCTTCCTGAGTGAGATGCGATGAATGCCGCCAGGTGTGCTGTGACCTCGACCGGGCGCTCGAACGGCACCATGTGGCCGCACCCGGTGATCACCTGGACCTCCTCCGGTCGGAGTAGGGAGGTGACGGTGTCGAGGGCGCTGATCGGGGTGACGTCGTCCTCGTCGCCCCACAGCAGCAGCGTCGGCAGCCCCAGCGTGCCCGCGCGGCGGTACAGCTCGGCACGGTCGGACAGCGCGAAATCTCGCAGTGTCGCGAAGAAGGCGTACAGCGAGCCCTCGTAGCTGTAGGGGTCGGACAGCATCTGCGCCAACGCGCTCGCTCGATCGGGCTCGCGGACATTGTGCCCGGTGTGCTGATCCAGTACCCGCCGTCCGACCGAGCGGGCCAATATCGTCGCCGTGATGTCGTTGCCCAGCAACACCTTCTGCAGTATTGGGCGGGAACTCAGTCCAGCGGGACCGGCCAGGGTGAGGGTGGCCGGGGGCGTTACCGCCTCCGCTGCGTAGGCCAGGGCGATCAGCGCCCCCATCGACGCTCCGACCAAGTCGTATCGCTCGCCGGGCACCACCGTCTCGATCAGCTCGCCGAGCTGACGCACGAACAGCGCTTCGTCGTAGCGGCCGTGCACGCGGTCGGAGAATCCGCGCCCGTAGCCGCTGTAGGTCAGAGTCCGCAGCCCGCGAGCCTGCAGCCCCTCCGCCACGGCGTCCCAGTAGAACAGCGGGACCGTCAGCCCGCCCGCCAGCACGACCAACGGCCCATCGTGCGGTCCGGCGAGCTCGTAGTGGGTGACCCCGTCGGTCAGTTCGATGTAGCTGCCGCGCAGCTCTGCTCGCGCTCGGGAATCGAGGCGACGGGTCTCACCTCTCGCCACGAAGTACTTCATGCTTCACCTACCGGCCAGGAGTGCAGGAACTCGGTGATCGCCTCGGCGACCCAGTAGGGCACTTCCTCGGGTAGCAGGTGTCCTGCGGCAGGGTGCTCCTTGTCCACGCTGCGAGCGATATCGCGGGTGAAGTGCTGTCCGTCCATGCCCGCGCTGCGCAATACGAGCGTGGGCACGTCGATCGCGCCGATCTCGGCGCTGCGGTCGGGCTGATCGGTGCAGACGAAGTCCACGAAGGCCGACCGGTTACCGCGCCGATTCCACAGCCGGTGGGCACGTTGCACCTTCCTCTCGGTGATGATCACCTCGTTGGGATGCGCGGCCTGCTGCAGGCTCCGGCGCACCATGAACAGCGGCATCACCCGCCGCAGCACCTGGCCGATGAGCGGATTGCGCGCCAGCTGCAACCCGGCCGGGGGTTCCTTGTCGGGATAACCGAGGGCGTTGATCAGCACCAGTGCCCGCACTCGGTCCGGAAAGTCCAGCGCCAGATTCCACGCGATATTGCCACCCAGCGAATTTCCGCCGATCACCGCGGAGTGCACGCCGATAGCACCGAGGAACGCGTTCATCGTCGCCGCGTAGGTCGGCACTCGATAGTCCCGGTCCGCACGCGGACCGGTGACGCCGAAGCCGGGCAGATCGGGACGGATCACATCGAAGGAGCCCGACAACTGCACAGCCACTTCCTCGACGCCGTACAGCGATGACGCGCTGCCGTGCAGCAGCACCACCGGCAATCCCGCACCGGACCGTTTGTAGTGGATACGCATGCCGTCCACCTCGGCGAATCGTGAATCGGCGCTCACGTCGTCTCCATCAATCATAATGGTTACAGTGTTGCCATAAAGTGGGGGGATGTCAATGATCAGGGACAATGGCCCGGTGAGCAGCAGCCCCGAGCCCCCCGACACCGCAGCCGAGCGCCGTCCACGCGGACGCCCGGCGATGCCGCTCGAACGCATCGTCGACGCCGCGATCTCCCTCGTCGACGAGCAGGGGGCAGAGGCGCTCAGCATGCGCTCGCTGGCGAAACGCCTGGACTCGGGAACCGCGACGCTCTACCGCCATTTCGGGTCCCGCGCGCAGCTGGTCGACCACGTCGTCGACGCCGTCCTCGGCGGGATCGACCTCGACGGGGGCGCCGCAGCACCGAGCGCGACCTGGCAGCAGAGCTGCGCGACCGCAGCTCACGCGATGTTCGACACCCTCGCCCGGCATCCCAACGTCGCAACGCTGCTCACCGAGCGCATCCCCGTGGGCAGCAATGCGATGAGGCAGCGCGAGTTCATGATCAACACGCTGCTCGCCGCTGGATTCGATCCCGCACTCGCGGCCCGCGCCTACGCCACGCTGGCACGCTATGTGCTCGGCTTCGCGATCCAGATCGGTGCGTCCGCCGGCGCCGAGTCCCTACCATCCCCGGCGGACGCGCCCCCTGGGCGCCATCCCGCAACAGCCGCCGTGGCCGCCTACCTACCTGTTCCATTGGCAAGCGAATTCGGTTTCGGGCTCGACCTCATCCTCGAAGGGCTCACCGGGCTCCTCGCCCGCACGGCGGACCGAAGCGGCCGGCAAGCTCCGTGAGTGAGTACGGGGCACCCGGGGGCGCGGAGGTCCGGCGAAGATCACCGCGGCGCAGCTCGGTCAGGCCGGGTGAGTGGAGTCGAGCCCAGGATTCGGTGGACGAGGGTGGTCAGGAATGCGCGGGTAGCGTCCGGTCCGAGTCCGAGTTCGCGGCGCAAGCTGCGCCACGTTCGCACATCCAGCGCGACGGTCAGCAGGTTCGCGATACACGCCGCGTCGGCGGGCGCGCGGGCGACCAGGAGGGGGGCGAACATCGCTCGGACCCACTCGCGGTGTGCTGCAACGCCTTCGACAACGACCGATCGCACGTCGGGAATGCGCTCAGCGAGCGCCAGGAGCCGCCAGGTGCCGTCGCCGTACAACTCGTAGCCCGCGGCCACCGTCGGCACGATCGAATCGACTTCACCCGCGACGGTGTTCGCGCGTCCGGCGTACACCGCAGGCAGGAACCGCTCGGTCAGCGCGGCCCGGTACAGCCCGATCTTGCCGCCGAAGTGGTTGACCACCGTCTGCGCCGACACCCCGGCCGCTGCGGCGACTCCGGCCAGGGTGACCTCGTCGTACCAGACGGGTGCGAAGAGCTCGCCCGCCGCGTCCAGGATCCGGGCACGGACCTGTTCGCGGGCCCTGTCCCGGGCGACCGAGGAGTACGGGCGGCGCTGCCCGCTCACGGCACGAGCCGCAGCGGCAGCCGTGCGTGGCGGCGGATGACATTGTTGCGCAACCACTCCGGCTCTCCGGCGAGCTCGATCCGCGTCACCCGCTCGGCGAGCGCGGTGAGCACGGCCCCGGCCTCCAGCCGGGCCAGGGCCTGGCCCGCGCACCCGTGCCTGCCGTAGCCGAAGCCGAGCTGGCGGGAGGCGTCGCGGTGGATGTCGAAGGTGTCGGGGTCGTCCCATTCGCGGGGATCGCGGTTGGCCGAGGCGTAGAGCACCAGCACCTTGGCGCCCGCGGGCAGCGGCGTGCCCGCGATCTCGGCCGGGCGCCGCACCGTGCGGGTGAACCCGCGGATGGGTGACTCGTAGCGGATGGCCTCGTTCACGGCGTTCGGCACGAGGCCGGGATTGGCGCGCAGCGCCGCCCACTGCCCGGGGTGGGTGGCGAACAGGTGCAGGGCGGCGGAGAGCGCGCCGATGGTGGTGTCCAGCGAGGGCGCCAGGTAGTCGATCATGAGCGCGGTGGCCTCGGCCGGGCTGATCTCGCCCGCATCGGCGGCGAGCAGCACGTCGGCGCCCGCGCTGCCTGGCAGCAGCGCGCGGTCGCGGACCAGGGCGCGGGTGTAGCGGAGCATGGCCAGGTTCGCGCCCGCGGTGCGGAGGCCGCGGCCGTTGAGCGGGCCGAGCGCGTCGAAGGTGGCGGCGGCCCAGTCCAGCAGGTGCTCGCGGCCGTCGCGGGGCCAGCCGACGAGGTCGGGCACGATCGAGAGCGGCAGTGCCGCGGCGAGCGCGACGCCGTCGACGGTGCCGGCGCGCAGCGCCGCCTCCACGGTCTCGGCGGCGCGCCGCTGCACCGCTTCCTGGATGGTGCGCAGCGCGCGGGGCAGCATGCGGTGCGCGAGCAGGGTGCGGCGGCGGCGGTGGTCGGTGCCGTCGCTGCCGAGCGTGGTGTTGCGGGACATGCGATTGGTCACCGGGTTCAGCGCGACGCCCGCGCCGGAGACGAAGGTGTCGTGATCGCGCAGCACCGCCCTGCACTCGACGTAGCGGGGCAGGGCGTAGCCGCGGCGGGGGAGCCGGACCACGGGGCCGAGGTCGCGCAGCCGGGCGTAATGCGGGTGCGGATCGAGGATGGCGGCGCGCGAGTAGAGGTCGCGGCGGTAGGCGGGCACGGTGTCAGGCATGGGGCTTCCCTCGCAGTTCGGCGCGGCGCCGGCCGGTGGCCTGCACGACGCCGTCGGGGCGGATCAGGGCGTAGCGGGCGCCGCGGCGGTGCAGCCAGCGGCGCAGCGCCGGGCCCGCGACCAGCGCACCGGTGCCGTCGGCGCGGGTGGTCAGGACGGTGTAGCGGCCGGTGGCGCGGTCGTCGAAGCGGTGGCCGTCGGCGAGCGCGTCGTTCGGCACCAGGCAGCCGGCCCGGGTGAGCGGGTGCGGGCGATGGTTGAGCGCCGAGCGGCGCAGCGGCGGGGTCCGGCCCTCGGTGAGCGCGGCGTGCAGCCCGGGGAGGCGGTGCAGCCGCGGGGCCAGCGCGTCGCGCAGGGCGGCGGTGTGCGCACCGCCCGCGGTCATGGCGGCGCCGACGAGCTGGGCAAGGCGGATCATGCGGCGGACGTGTGCTTTTCGCTCGCACTGGTAGCTGTCGAGCACGGCGTCGGGGAGCTCGCCGCGCAGGACGGCGGCGAGCTTCCAGGTGAGGTTGGCGGCATCGCGCAGCCCCGCGCCCATGCCCTGGCCGATGAACGGCGGGCTGAGGTGGGCGGCGTCGCCGAGCAGGAAGACCGGCCCGGCCCGCCAGTCGTCGGCGAGCTGGGCGCGGAAGGTGTACTCGGCGACGCGCATCAATTCGAGATCGCCCACGCGGGCGCGGTCGATCCACGGCGCCAGGAGCGCCCATACCTGATCAGGGTCGTCCTGGTAGCTCGCGGCGTTCTCGCCGGGCAGCAGCCGGAATTCCCAGCGGTGCCGGGTGGCTCCGATCCGCATGTAGGTGGCGGCGCGGTTCGGGTCGCAGACCTGGTGCACGCCTTCCCAGTGGCCCAGCTCGACGTCGGTAGCGACGTCGAGCACCAGCCAGCGTTGACTGAAGCCGAGGTCCCGCATCCGCGCGCCGATCGCCCGGCGCACCGTACTGTTGGCGCCATCGCAGCCGAGCAGGTAGCGGGTTCGCAGCGGCTCGAGGGCGTGGGTGGCAGCGTCGGTCACCTCCAGCGTGACGCCGGCGGTGTCGCGCTCGACCCGGGTCAACTCGGCCCCGGCCCGCACGGTGATCAGCGGATTCGCGAGCACCGCCGCGCGCAGCAGCGCCTCCAGGTCTGGCTGGTCGAACATATTGGCCTCGGGGTGCCCGTGCCGCCCTACCGGCTCACGGCCGAACTCGGCGAGCACGCGCAGGTCCCGGTCGAGCAGCCGCAGCCCCAGCGCGGGGCGGGAGATCGCGTCGAACGCGGCGCCGACGCCGATGCGATCCAGGATGCGGCGGATCTCGCCGTCGAGATGCACCGCGCGGGGCTGCGGATAAGGCTGCGGCCACCGCTCGAGCACGAGGCTCCGCACCCCCTCCCGCGCCAGCAGCAGTGCCGCAGTCAAGCCGGTCGGGCCCGCCCCGACGATCACCACCGGCACCGGGGTGGCCGCGCGCCCTGTTTCCGACGTCATCGCCGGACCGCGATGCGGGTAGCGAGTGGGTAGCGCGCGAGCACGGCGCGGACCGTGGCCTCGTCGGCGGGCTCGGTGACCTCGACCGTCGCGACGACGGCGCCGTCTACCACCGCCGCCCCGGCATCCACGCCGATGCCTGCCAGCGCCTCGGTCAGTTCGCGCGCGGCGGCGTCGGCCCGCAGCCCGAGCTTGTAGGGCTTGCCGACGTCGGTCACCGGAAGTGCGTCGAGCACGGTCACTGCCTTCGGCGCCGCCGCCGGTTCACCGACCCGGGCCCGCGCCCAATCCAGGAGCTCGGCTTCGGACACCTGCGTGCCGGCCGCGAGGGTGACGTAGGCGACCGGCACTTCACCGGCGTGTGGGTCCGGGCGTCCGACGGCACCGGCGGCGGTGACCGCCGGGTGCGCGAGCAGCGCGTCCTCGATTACGGCCGGATCGATATTGTGGCCACCGCGGATGATGAGGTCCTTGGCGCGACCGCGCAGGTAGATGAACCCCTCCGAGTCGACGTCAGCCAGGTCGCCGGTGTCGAGCCGGTCGCCCGGGGGTCGCAGTACCGGGCCGCGAGCGTCGCGAGTGCTGAGGTAGCCGGCGAAGACGGTCGGCCCGGCAACAGTGAGCGTCCCGGCGTCGCTGACGGCGACTCGCTGGTAGGGCATGCGCTGTCCCACCGCCCCCGGGCGCGGATGGTCCGGGAAGCTGCGCGCGGTCACGCAGGTCGCCTCGGTGAGCCCGTACCCCTCGACCAGGGTGACGCCGGTATGCCGCTGAAACCCCTCGCGTACCGCGGGCGGCAGTGGCGAGGCGCCGACCATGGCGTAGCGCAGCGAGGTGATGTCGGCGTCGAGGGGGCAGTGCGTGAGCACGGCGTACACGGTCGGCACCGCGCTCATGGCCGCGATCCGGTAGTGCTCGACGATGCGCCAGAAATGCCCGTAGAGGGCGGGATCGCGGTACCCGAGCGGCCCCGCCCACACCACCGGCTGCCCGCGGAACAGCGGCGCCAGCAGCGTCACGACCACGGCATTGACGTGGAACAGCGGCAGCGCCGCGAACACCACCGACTCCGCGCCGAGCAGCGAGTTGGCCGCGATCATCCAGGCATTGGCGACCTCGTTGGCATGCGTGTGCGCGGCCAGCTTCGGTAGACCGGTGGTGCCGCCGGTGTGGAAGAGCGCGGCCAGGTCGCCCGAGCGCGGCGGCGTATCGGCGAAGGCCCGGTCGTCGTGCCCGGCGGCGAGCTCGTCCAGGTAGCCGACGGCCACGCCGGGAATCGGCTCCAGAGCCGGCGGTTCGCCCCCGGCCCCGGTGGGCCGCAGGGCCAGCAGCGTGTCGAGCAGACCGTCGGCGGCAAGCGCGCGGCCGGCGCTCCATTGCTCAGCGGACAGCTCCGGCCCAGCCGCGATCAGTACTCGGGCGCCGCCGAGCTGCAGCAGCGCGGCGATATGCGGTCTGCTGAGCCCGCCGTTGACCGGTGCGGCGATTCCGGCCAGCTGCGCCGCCAGGGTCGCCGCGATGAGCGCATCGCAGTTCGGCGCCAGCAGCGCCACCGGATCGCCTCGACGAATGTTGCTGCTGTACAACAGGTTCGCATAGCGGTGCACCCGAGCCAGCAGCTCCGCGAAGCTTTCGCGCACCGGCTGCTCCCAGCGCTCGGCATCGGGCAGGACCGTGAGCGCGGTCCGCTCCGGCGCGCGCTCGGCCGCCCGCACCAGCAGCGCGTAGGTCGACTCCGGCAGGCCGCGCTCGGCCAGCGGCACGGCCTCGATGGCGGCCAGATCGGCCGGGGACTCATAGCGCGGCCAGAGCAGCTCGTCGGGGCTCATCGGGCCACCACCCGGTTGCGCTGCCTGCCCAGGTCCAATGCGCCGTCGGGGGTGGCGATGGCCGCTTCGACGATGTCGCCTTCGCGCAGGTAGTCCGGGTTGTTCTCTTGCCGCCGGAAGAATGTCTTCCACTTCAGCGCGGGCGGCAGCAGCGCGCCGATGATCTCGATGGGCTTGGCCGGCGCGCGCAACGCGGTTCCGCCCGGGGTTCCGGTGAGCAGCAGATCACCGGCGTCCATGCGCTGGAAGCGGCTCAGCGCGCGCAGCGTCTCCAGCGGGCCGTAGATCATGTCGGCGACCGTGCTGTCCTGGCGTGGTTCGCCGTTCACCCACAGCCGCAGCCGCAGGTCGGCGAAGCGGGCGGCGTCGCCCGCTTCGAACAGCACCAGCGCCGGTCCCGCCGGGGTGAAGGTGGGGTACGACTTGGCCTCGTAGAACTGGGTTTTCGGCAGCTGCACGTCGCGGGCGGAGACATCGTCGGTGATCACCAGCCCGGCGATGTAGTCGCCGAGCTCCGCGCCGGTGAGGTCGGCGCCGACCTCGAGGGCGCGGCCGAACACCAGCCCGATCTCGACCTCGTAGTCCAGGAAACGGACGTGTCCGGGTCGCACGATCTCCCCGTGCGGTCCGGTGATCGACCCCGACGCCTTGCGGAAGAAGGTCAGCGGCACGGTGGCCGGATCCATGCCCGAATCTCGCACGTGGGAGACGAAATTCGTCATCTGGGCGACCACCCGGCACGGCGCGGTCACCGGCGACAGCAGCTCCAGCCCCTCGACCGGAACCGGGTCACCGGCGGCCGCGTCGATCGCCGTTCGGTCGGCGAGCAGCTCCGCGGTGGTGGCGGCGATGGTGTCGATGCAGACAGCGCCCGGCGGGGTCACCTTCCACCAGGCGTCGGCGGTCCGGAGCACGGCGATACTCATGAGCGGGCTACTTTCAACAGGCCACGAAGGCGGTGCAGGTCGAATTCGTTCTCCGCGCGCAGCGCGCGCCCGAGGGCGCCGAGCTCGCGCAGGGCTTCCGGGCTCGGGCGGATGCCGAGGAAGTCCGGGCTCGCGGGCGGGCCCCACTGGGCCAGCCCCGAGGCCGTGAAAGGCGCCCAGCCCGGCTCCAGCGCGGCGTCGAAGAGGTCGCCGTCGCTGAAGTGCTCCACCAGGAAGCCGTCCGGATCGCGCCAGTAGTCGAAGAGCTGACTGCCCTCGATGTGCCTGCCGATACCCCACGACCGTCGGTACCCCCGCTCGCGCAGGTACTCCCCGCCCGCCGCCATGGCATCGAGGTCGGCGACCTGGAATGCACTGTGCACGTATCGGTTCCGCGGGCCCAGCGTGAGCGCCAGGGTGTGGTGGTCGGCCGGGGTGGCGCCGCGATCGCAGCGGATGAAGCTCATGACCGGGCCGCGCTCGCGCTGACCCGGGTAGTACAGGAAATCGCTGACGATCATGCCCAGGTGGTGCAGGTACCAGTCCAGCGTCTCCCGGTAGCGGGTCGTCTGCACCACCACGTGCCCGAGCCGCTGCACCAGCGCCGGACGCCGGGGCGGGCGCTGGGCGCTGTTCACCCGTGTCACCTCGGTTCCGGAGTTCAGGGTCAGCGGCAGCTGGCCGGGCAACCCGGGCAGCTGGTGCGTCTCCGATACCACCTTGACCCGAGCCCCGCTGGGATCGGTCAGCTCGACCACCGAGCCGCCGAGACTCTCGGGCAGCGGTGCCACGGCAGTGCCGGTAGCCGCTGCGAGTCGCGCCAGGTCCGCGGCATCAGCAGTGTGGAACGCGGGGCCGAGGAAGCGTGATCGCGCCGCACGGCGCACGATCACGCAGGGCGCCCCTGTGCCGGTACCGCGTAGCTGTAATTCGTGCTCTGTGCGCAGCACGGTCGCGAAGCCGAAGGCGCGCGCGAACTCCTCGGCGCGCCGCAGATCGGGCTTCTCGAACTCCAGCCAGGCCAGGTCTCGCACCTTCACCACCGGATCCCGAGAGCGTCCCCGGTGCTCGCCGGCCAGGGCACCGTCTTCGCTGTGCAGACCGGCATGCGGATCGTGCGTCATCGGACTCTCCTTCTCATTGACGATATCGTCACATTCGACGCTATCGGCAGTCAAGACCTAGGTGAAGATATCGTCAGAGATGACCTCGGGTACCATGACAACGGAGGTGGATCATGACCGACGACGCGCCCGCGCCGCCGAACAGGTTGGCCCGACGCAAAGCGCGGACCCGAGCCGCTCTCGTGCGCGCCGCGCAGGACTTCCTGGCCGACGGGAGGCTCAACGCACCCATTCTGGAAATCACGCAGGCCGCCGACGTCGGTATGGGCTCGTTCTACAACCACTTCGACAGTCGCGAAGCGCTCTACTCCGCCGCCATCACCGAGGCGCTCGACAGCTACGGCGACTGGTTCGACTCCCTGACCGAGGACCTACCCGACCCGGCACAGGTCTTCGCCCAGGGTTTCCGACTGACGGGCCGGCTGCACCGCATCGCCCCTACCCTCAGCAAGATTCTGCTGAACAACGCCTCCGTCATCATCGGATCCGACCGCGGGCTCGCCCCCCGCGCCCGGCGCGACATCGAAGCAGGTATCCGCGCGGGCAGATTCCGCCCCCGCGATCTGGATCCGACCATGGCAGTTGTGGTCGGCGCCGCCCTCTGCCTCGGGCATCTGCTGCACGACCACCCCGAGCGGGACGAGGCCGGCTCGGTCGATCAGGTGGCCGAGGATCTGCTGTGCATGCTCGGAGTATCGATCGATGAAGCTCGCGAGATCTGCGCTCTGCCGCTACCCACGTTGGCCACGCCGACGACGCTCGGAGCCGCCTGACCCGGGCCTCGACCACCACGCCCACTTGAAACACACTCGACGTGCCGCCAATGACGCTCCGAGCTGTCGCGTCGTGGACTGCGCGCCCCGGGGCACGCAAGAGGCAACGCGGCCACCATGCCTACGACAGTTCGTGGGCACAGCGTCAAGCTGAGCGGGCACGTCGCGAACACCCGCATGGGCGCAGCAGCCCGTGCGCATGATTCGACTGCACCTTCGTTTCGGGATCGCGCTACTGAGTGCGGTGAGCGCCTGGTAGTGCGCGGTCGACGAGAGCGGCGAGGCGGGTAACCCGTTCGTCCCAGCGAGGCGATGGTCGAGAGTGTCGTCCTGCCACGCGAGTGGCAATAACATGTGCGAGGCTCGCGCTGCTTCACCCATGGCGGACCGCGACCTGTCGGGAGAACCCGACGCCCCCTCCCCGCCGAATGTGCTCGGCGTGCTGGTCCCTCACCCCGAACTCGCGGCGGCCTGGCTCGCCTACCACGGCAAGCTGCTCGACGAGCCGCCCTGGAAGCGGGTAGCCGCGAGCTGCTCATCCTGCGGGTGGCCTGGCGGACCCGATCCCGCTACGAGTGGGACCAACATGTGCGCATAGCGGGTCGGCTCGGGGTCTCCGACGAGCAGATCGCCGCAGTGGGCCGGGGCCCGCGGGCCGAAATCTGGTCCCCTCTGGAGCGGTTGCTGATCTCGGCGACGGACCAGCTGCTCGAAGACCAGCGCATCGATGACGCGACCTGGACCGGGCTCGCCGAGCCCACTACAACCGCAGGCTGATGGAACCGATGTTCGTGGTCGGCTCCTACCTCTGCGCTGCCATGGTGTTCAACAGCGTGGCTCTGCAGCCCGATCCGGGCCTCGCTCCGCTCCCCCCCGGGCTCGAGCTCGGCGACTCAACCGCCGTCGCGCTCGCGGCGCGGAGCCGCGATCGCGGTGCCGATGGCGGCGACGGCCACGACCACGGCGATAGTGAGCAGCGAGTGTGACAACCCTTCGATGAACGCGTCGGTGACCGCGGTCGCCAGCGGGCCGCCCTGTGGCCCGAGGGTGGCCGCGACGTGCAGCCCCGCGGGCGCCGAGGACTCGACCGTATGCACGAGGTCGGCGGGCAGCTCGGTGAGCGGGGGCAGCGCGGACCGGTATCCCTGGGCGTAGACCGAGCCCATGACGGCGATGCCGACGGCCGCACCGACCTCCCGGGTGGCGTCGTTCATCGCCGAGGCGACGCCCTGCTGGTCGGCGCGCAGCGAGCCCACGATGGCCGCGGTGCCGACGGCGCTGGTGATCCCGACTCCCAGCCCCGCCACCACCAGTCCGGCCAGGAACGGGGCGTAGCCGGAGCCGGTGCCGAGGAACGACAGGGCGAACAGCCCGGCCGCGAGCAGCGCCAGACCGCCGGTCATCACCACCTTCACTCCGGCGACCCGGACCAGCCGCGGCGTCAGGACCGTGGTCGGCAATACGACCACCGCGATCGGGACGAGCGCGACCGCGGCGTGCAGGGGGCTGTAGCCGAGCACCAGCTGCAAGTACTGCAGCCCGACGAAGAAGAACCCGAACACCGCCATGAACTGCACCAGGATGGTCACCGCGCCGGCGCGGAAGCCGCGGATGCCGAACAGCCGTGGGTCGAGCAGCGGATGGCTGCGGCGGAATCCGAGGATCGCGTAGAGCACGAGCGCGGCCCCCGAGACGGCGAACGCCACGAGCACCCGCGGGCTGGTCCACCCCTGCTCGCTGCCCTCGATGATGCCGTAGACCAGGGCACCGATGGCGACCGCGCTGGTCCAGGCTCCGGGATGATCGAGCGGGCGCCGATGCTCGTCCCGGGTGTCGGGGGCCAGCGACAGCGCGAGCACGCCTCCGAGCACGGCCACCCCGGCGCTCACGCCGAAGATGGCGCGCCAGCTCGACACCTCGAGCAGCACCCCGGCGGCGAGCAGGCCGACGATCGCGCCCGCGGCGGCGAAGCCGGACCAGATCGCCACGCCGCGTTCGCGCTGTTCGGCGGGGAATGCGGCGGTGATCGTCGACAGCGTGCCGGGCATGATCATCGCCGCGCCGAGTCCCATCACCACCCGCCAGCCGATGAGCACCGCGGTGGAATCGGCGAAGGCGCCCGCCGCCGACCCCAGTGCGAACACCGCGGTACCGGCCACGAGCACGGTACGGCGCCCGAAACGGTCACCGAGGGCGCCGATGGGCAGCACCAGAGCGGCCAGTGCCACGGTGTAGGCGTCGGCGATCCAGGTCAGGGCGGTGGTGGAGGCGGAGAGGTCGACGGCGAGGGCGGGCATCGCCAGGTTCAGCGCGGAGACCGAGGCCACCACCAGCACCAGGCAGGTGCACATCGCGGTCAGGGTGCCCGCGGTACCGCCGCGTGCAGTGCGGGTGGTGGTGGTGGTCGAATCGGTCATGGCGGTCCTCGGGTGACGGGGTGGAAGCCGGAGGTATGCTGATGAAAGTCTCAAGTATGAGAATAGAATCGTCAATACCGGTGATGCACTCGTCACAGGCACAGCAGTCGCAGAGGAAGGGGTTCGGCATGGCGTCGGACCGTATCGATGTGCACCAGCACCTCATTCCCCCGGTCTACCGGCAGGCGCTCGACGCGAACGGCATCGCCGCCGCGGGTGGGCGGGACCTGCCGGACTGGAGTCCGCAGTCGGCCCGGGAGATGATGGCCGGGATGGGTATCGCCTCGGCGGTGTTGTCGGTGTCCACGCCGGGTACCGCGTTCCTGGGCGATCGGACCGAGGCCGCGCGGCTGGCACGGGCGGTGAACGACTACTCCGCCGAGCTCGCCGCCGCCGCGCCGCAGACCTTCGGTTTCTTCGCCACCCTCCCGATGCCCGACGTCACCGCGGCCGCGGCCGAGGCCGCTCGGGCACTGGACACCCTCGGTGCGGACGGCGTGGTGCTGCTCGGCAATGCGCGGGGGGTGTATCTGGGCGAGGAGGGCCAGGACGCGCTGTTCGAGGTCTTGGACGACCGGCGCGCGGTGGCGTTCGTGCACCCGGCCGACCTGCCCGGTCCCGTGATTCCCGGCGTGCTCCCCTTCGCTGCCGACTTCCTGCTCGATACCACCCGTGCCGCGTATCTGCTGGTGCGCAACGGTATTCGGGAACGTTATCCGAATATCCGGTTCGTGCTCAGCCACGGCGGCGGGTTCGTGCCCTACGCCTCGCACCGGATGGCGCTCGGCATCTTCACCCAGACCGGGCGCAGCCCACTGGACGTGCTGGGCGAGTTCGCCGGTTTCTACTTCGACACCGCGCTGTCCTCGAGTGCGGCGGCGCTGCCGACACTGCTCACCTTCGCCGAACCGGGCCATGTGCTCTTCGGTAGCGATTGGCCCTTCGCGCCCGAGGCGGCCGTGCAGTACTTCGAGGCCGGGCTCGCCGAATATCCCGGCTGCGATGACTTGACCCGGCAGGCGATCCGGCGGGGGAATGCCTCCGCGCTGTTCCCCCGTTTCGGGGCCGCCCCGGTCGCCGCGCCCGAGCCGCCGCTGCTCACCCGCCTTCGGCGCCGGGCGCGTACGCGGGTGTTCCGCGCGGTGGCCAAGGCCGCGAACCGCCGCTGAGCGAAGATTCATGGCTCGCCGCGGTGCACGGCCAGCAGGGCGAGCGGCAGCGGTCGCAGTGTCTGCGCAAGGGGGACCCGGTCGACCCGTTCGGCGAGCAGCGCGCCGTCGATGCTCGCCCGCGCGAAGCGGGCGAGCCGGTCGGCGCGCTCGTCCCTCATCACCGGCGCGACCGCCGGGATCGGCCTGGAGTGCGCCGCCCAGCTCGCTGCGGACTCCCATTTCATCCTGGTCGGCCGTAATCCGGACAAGCTGGCCGTCGCGGCGGCGCGGGTCCGCGAACAGGGGGCGGTCGCCGTCGATATCCTGCTCGCCGACTTCGCCTCGCTGGCGTCGGTGCGGGCACTGGCCGCGCAGATTCTGCGGCGCTACCGCGCCCTCGACGTGCTCATCGACAATGCCGGCGGGGTCTTCGCCACCCGGACCGAGACCGAGGACGGCTACGAGACGACCTTCGCCGTCAACCACCTCGCGCCCTATCTGCTCACCGAGACGCTCAAACCGCTGCTGATCGCCTCCGCACCGGCGCGGGTGGTGATCACCGCCTCCACCGGCCACTACCGGGGTGATCTCGACTTCGAGGATCTGCACTACCGGCAGGGTTACGCGATCATGAGAGCCTACGCGCGTTCAAGCTGGCCAACGTGCTCTACGCCCGCAGCCTGGCGGCCGAGCTGTCGGGCACCGGGGTCACCGTCAACGCGATCCACCCCGGGATGGTGGCCACCGACATCTGGGACGGCGCCCCGCGGTTCGCCCGGCCGGTGCTGGCGGCGGTCAAGCGGTTCCGCATGATCTCGCTCGAGGAGGGCGGGCGGCGCCTCGCGGTCGCCGCCTCCGATCCCGGCCTGGCGACCACCACCGGCTGCTATTTCGAGGACGGCGAGGTCATCGAGGTGTCGGCGATCGCCCGGGATGCCGCGGTGGCCCGGCGGCTGCGCGAGGTCAGCGACCGGCTCGTCGGCCTGCGCTGAGCCGGCGCGCGGCGCAGGGCCGGGCTACAGCTGCGGAATCTCCGGCAGCGGCCCGGAGCTGAGCCGCTGCGCGGTGCGCTTGTTCATGCCGAACATCCGCAGCATCCGATAGGTCATCTCGTCGGAGACGGCCTCGGCGTCGGCCTTCGGATCGGCGTCGAGCAGCTGCAGCAACCCCAGCAGCGCGCCGCCGGCCGCCATCACCGCGAGTTCCGGGTCCATCGGCTCGAATCGGCCCGCCTCCTGGGCGGCCTTGATGTCGCGCCGGGCGCGGGGAGCCAGCCCCTCGTCGCGCAGCATCACCCCCATCCCCGAATTGAGGACCACGCGCACCATCAGCGGGATACTGCGCTGCAGCCGCCCGGTCATCCGGAAGCTCACCGCGAACACCTCGGCCGGGTCGTCGTAGAGCGCGACGATACCGTCGCGCAGCTCGCTGTAGACCTGCAGCGCCGAGCGCACCGCTTCGTCGAAGAGCTGGTCCTTGGACTCGAAGTGGTTGTAGAACGAGCCGAATCCGACATCGGCGGCGTCGGTGATCTCCTGGATGCTGACCGCCGAGCGCCCCTCCGACAAGAAGGTCCGGGCCGCGCCCAGCAGTGCGTTGCGGGTGCGTTCACGGCGGCGGTCGGTGCGAGTGCGCACCACGGGTTCGGCGGTCATCGGGACCCCTTCGACGATGGATCGGAGAAATCATAACTGACAAATCACTCAATAACGATTCGTGCGATCGGGCAAACTTTTGATCGAATCATCAGAATCACCTTGACAGCAGACTCCATCCTGTCTGATGATTTCATCATCAACGCTGTGGAGGTAGCCGTGACAAGCACTGACAACGGAGTCGAGACCGGGCGAACGGTCCGCGTCGGCGACCGCGACATCTTCTTCACCGAGGCCGGCAGCGGCCCGGCCGTCGTGCTGCTGCACGGCGGCGGGCCCGGCGCCTCGGGGCTGTCGAACTACTCGCGCAATATCGACGCCCTGGCCGGGAGATTCCGGGTCATCGTGCCCGACATGCCGGGCTACGGGCGCTCGACCAAGCGCATCGACCAGTCCGACCCCTTCGGCGACCTCGCCGCGGCGGTGGGCGGGCTGCTCGATGTCCTCGGCATCGAGCGCGCGCATCTGATCGGCAATTCCTACGGCGGCGCGGCCGCGCTGCGGCTTGCCCTGGACCGGCCCGAGAAGGCCGACCGGCTCGTCCTCATGGGGCCCGGCGGGATCGGCACCACGCGCGCCCTCCCCACCAAGGGCCTGCAAGCCCTGCTCTCCTACTACACCGGCGAGGGCCCCACGCGAGAAAAAGTCGCCGCCTTCGTCCGTGAGCACCTCGTCTACGACGCGAGCGCCATCAGCGAGGAGCTGATCGACAGCCGCTACCAGGCCAGCCTCGACCCCGAGGTCATCGCGAATCCGCCGCTGCGGCGCCCCTCGGGCCCCGCCGCTCTGCGGACTCTGTGGCGCATGGACTTCACCAGGGACGACAGGCTCGGCAAGCTCGCCCATCCGACGCTGGTCGTGTGGGGCGCCGAGGATCAGGTCAATCGGGCCCGGGGCGCCCGGTTGCTGGCCGAGCGCATGCCGAACTGCGATGTCCATATCGCCGCCCGTACCGGCCACTGGGTGCAGTGGGAGCGCGCCGAGCTGTTCAACTCCCTGGCCACGACCTTCCTGCTGGAGTCACGATGACCGATTCCCTGCGTCCGGGCGGCGACGGCTCGGTTTACGGCGCGGTCCACCTCGGTTACCTGGCGGTGCAGTCGGAGCGGCTCGCCGACTGGGAACGCTTCGGCGCTCTGGCCATCGGCCTGCACGCCGACCGCCTCGACAGCGACACCCTGCGCTTCCGCCTCGACGACCGCGCCTGCCGGTTCCTGATCCGGCGCGGCCCCGCCGAGGACGTCACCGCGCTGGGCTGGCACATCGACGACCACGAGACCTTCGACCGGATCCTGGCCCGGGTCAGCGACCGCGGCGTCCCCATCGAGGAAGGCAGCGCCGAGGAGACCGCGCTGCGCGGTGTGGAGCGGCTGTGGCGCTTCCCGGGTCCGAAGGGCATCGCCACCGAGATCTTCACCACCCCGGTCACCACCGCCGAGCCACTGCGCATGCTCGGCTCGGGCTGGGTCACCGGGGAGGCCGGGATGGGGCACGTGGCGATCGTCTCCCGGGAGCCGGAGTCGATGCACGCCTACTACCGCACCCTGTTCGACTCCAGGCTCTCGGACTTCATCGACGAGAACATCTCCGGGCTGAGGATGAAGATCCGCTTCCTGCGGGTCAACGAACGCCACCACTCGATCGCGGTCGCCAATATCCGCGGGATCAAAATCGACCCCATCCGCACCCGCGTGCAGCACGTCAACATCCAGGCCGCATCGCTCGAGGACATGCTCGCCGCCTACGGCCGGGTCACCGATCTCGGTTTCCGGATGGCGTGGTCGGTCGGGCAGCACACCAACGACCGCGAGCTGTCGTTCTACTGCGTCACCCCGTCGGGCTTCGAGCTCGAGGTGGGCTGGAACCCCGTCGTCATCACCCCCGAACTCGACGCCGCCTGGACCGCGACCACCTACCAGGGCATCAGCATCTGGGGCCACCACACGGCCTCGGAGACCCCGCTGGACAAACTCACCCAGCTGCGCACCGCCGCCTCCCGCCTGCGCACCCCCGAGATCACCGTCCCCGCCCTCACCGGAAGCGTTGCGCTATGACCGAGTTCGACCACGAAGTAGTGATCGTCGGGCTCGGCCCGACCGGGCTCACGCTGGCCAACCTGCTGGCCCGGCGCGGTGTCGACGTGCTCGTGCTCGAACGCGAACCCGAGTACTACGGGCTGGCGCGCGCGGTCTACACCGACGACGAGGGCATGCGGATCTTCCAGACCGCGGGCGTCGCCGACGAACTCGCTGCCGACATGAACATCGACTCCACGGTGCAGTGGGTGCGCGGGGACGGCAAGGTCCTGGCCCAGTTCAACCAGATCGAGCGTCCGCTGGGCTGGCCGGTCTCGAACTTCCTCTACCAGCCCTACCTGGAGAACAGCCTCGAAAGCGCGCTGGACCGGTATCCGCATGTCACCGTGCGCCGGGGCCGTGCGGTCACCGGCTTCGACCAGGATGGGGCCGGTGTCACCGTCGAGCACGCCGCCTGCACCGGTACCGGCTACGGCAAGCGCGAGGCCGAGATCGATGCGCACAGCACCGAACGGGTGCGCGCGAGGTTCCTCGTCGGCGCCGACGGCGGGCGCAGCATCGTGCGCACCGAGCTGGGCATCGACATGTCGGGCACCAGCTTCCCCGAGCGCTGGCTGGTGGTCGACCTGAAGGCGGCCGATGGCATCGATGCCTTCCGGCACCTGCCCTACTTCGACTTCGTCTGCGATCCCGAGCTGCCGATCGTCTCGTGCCCGCAACCCGACGGGCACCACCGCTTCGAGTTCATGCTGCGCGAGGAGCAGACCAGGGAGGAGATGGAGGACCCGGCCACCGTGCGCCGCCACATCTCCCGCTTCGTCGACCCCGACGAGTGCGTGGTGCTGCGCAAGCTCGTCTACACCTTCAACGCCGTGGTCGCCGTCCGCTGGCGCGCGGGTCGGATCCTGCTCGCCGGCGACGCCGCGCACATGACTCCGCAGTTCATCGGCCAGGGCATGAACTCCGGCGTGCGTGACGCCGACAACCTGTCCTGGAAGCTCACCGCCATCCTGCGCCACGGCGCCGACCCGGCGATCCTGGACAGCTACGAGACCGAGCGGCGCCCGCACGCCAAGGCCATGATCGACCTGTCGGTGTTCAACAAGAACATCGTCTCGCTGAGCAACCCGGTCCTGGCCGCGGCCCGCGACATCGGGCTCTCCACCGCGGTCCGCGTACCCGGGCTCGGCGGCTGGATCCGCACCGCGAAGGTCAAGCCCGCGCCGCGCTTCCGCCGCGGCGCCTACCTGGGACAGCCGCGGCCGCTGCTGCGCGGGGTGCAGGGCAGGCTCGCGCCGCAGCCCGAGGTCCGCACCTACGACGGCAGGCACCGCAAACTCGACGACACCCTCGGGCTCGGCTTCGCCGTGCTCGGCTACGGCGCCGACCCGCGCCGCGCCTTCTCCGAAGCCGACCTGGAGGCGCTGCGCGCCCTCGATACCCGGTTCGTGACCGTGTACCCGCTGGGCGGGCGCCCGCAGGGAAAGCCGGGCGAGGGCCGCGACGATATCGCCGACATCGAGGACCACACCGGTGTGCTCACCCGCTGGTTCCGCCGGGCCCGGTTACGTCCGGGCGGGGTCGTGGTCCTGCGCCCGGACCGGTTCGTCTTCGGCACCGCGACACCGCAGGACAGCGCGGCGCTGGTCGCCGCGCTCAACCGCCAGCTGCGGCTCTCACCCCGGGGCAACAAGCCCGGACCAGCCCCCTGCCCGGTACCTGCGGGCACGGCCGACGGCGGCGCTGCCCGGCACCTCCATCCCCTCTGAGGAGACAACGTGACCTCCACCGTGACCGGCGACCACACCGTGCTCGCCGCCGCCCACCGGCTGCTGACCGCCTCCACGACCGGAATCCCGGCCGAACCGGTGCGCGAGCTGATCGGCCGCGACGACGTGATCGCCGCCTACGCCGTGCAGCGCATCGGGACAGTGCGCCGCTGCAATGCCGGTGCCCGGGTGGTGGGCCGCAAGATCGGCCTGACCTCGCCTGCGGTCCAGCAGCAGCTCGGGGTCGACCAGCCCGACTTCGGCGTGCTCTTCGCCGACATGCAGGTCCCCCAGACCCCGCTCGCGCAGCGGCCCCCGCTGCTGCAGCCCAAGGTGGAGGCCGAACTCGCCTTCGTCCTCGCCTCGGACCTGGACCACGACCGGCTCGACGCGGAGCGGGTTCGAGGCGCGATCGCCTACGCGGTGGCAACCCTGGAGATCGTCGACAGCCGCATCGCCGACTGGGACATCTCCTTCGCCGACACCGTCGCCGACAACGCCTCGAGCGGCTGGTTCACCCTCGGCGAACGGCAGCTCACAGTCGCCGAATTCGAGCCGCGCGAGATCGCCATGCGGATGACCATCGACGGCGAGCTCGTCTCCGAGGGCACCGGCGCCGCCTGCCTCGGTGACCCCCTCGAGGCGCTGGCCTGGCTCGCCCGCACCGCCCGCGAGTTCGGCGACCCGCTGCGCGCCGGCGACATCGTGCTCTCCGGCGCACTGGGCCCGATGGCCCCGCTCACGCCCGCAACCGCCGTGCACGCCGAACTGACCCTCGGCACCGACGTCCTGAGCACCGTCGATTTCACCTGGGAGAAGAACATATGAGCCGCACCAAGGTCGCCGTCATCGGCTCGGGCAACATCGGCACCGACCTGATGATCAAGGTGCTGCGCGTCTCCGAGCACCTGGAGATGGCCGCCATGGTCGGCATCGACCCCGGATCCGACGGGCTGGCCCGTGCCGAGCGCCTCGGCGTGCCCACCACCGCCGAGGGCGTGCAGGGGCTGATCGCCATGCCCGGCTTCGACGAGATCGACATCGTCTTCGACGCCACCTCCGCCAAGGCCCACCAGGCCAATGCCGCGGCCCTGGCCCCTTACGGCAAACGGCTGATCGACTTGACCCCCGCGGCGATCGGCCCCTTCGTCGTCCCACCGGTCAACCTCGCCGAGCATCTGGACGCGGGCAACGTCAACATGGTCACCTGCGGCGGACAGGCCACCATCCCGATCGTGGCCGCCATCGCGCGGGTCACGCCAGTGCCCTACGCCGAGATCGTCGCCTCCATCGCCTCGAAATCGGCAGGTCCCGGCACTCGCGCCAACATCGACGAGTTCACCGAGACCACCAGCGAAGCCATCCACGCCGTCGGCGGGGCACGGCGCGGGCGGGCGATCATCGTGCTGAACCCGGCCGAACCGCCGCTGATCATGCGCGACACCGTGCTGGCACTGATCGACGACCCGCAAGCCGATGCGGCGCAACGTATCCGGGAGTCCATCCAGGAGATGGTCGGGTCGGTCGCCGCCTACGTGCCCGGCTACCGGCTCAAACAGCAAGTCCAGATCACCGAGCTGGCACCGGACGAACCGCTGAGCACCCTCGTCGGTGACGACCCGGTGACCCATCAGGTGACGGTCTTCCTCGAAGTCGAAGGAGCCGCCCACTACCTGCCCGCCTACGCCGGCAACCTCGACATCATGACCTCCGCGGCGCTGCGAGTCGCCGAACAGATCGCCACGATCCCGGAGCCGACCCGATGACGACCGTATTCCTCCAGGACGTCACGCTGCGCGACGGCATGCACGCCCTGCACCACCGCATCACCCCCGACCACCTCGCCGCGATCGCCGCCGCCCTCGACGCCGCCGGCGTCGACGCGATCGAGGTCGCGCACGGCGACGGGCTCTCCGGAACCAGCCTCACCTACGGCCCCGGCAGCAACACCGACTGGGAGTGGCTCGAAACCGCTGCCGCCGCGCTGACCCACGCCCGGCTGACGACCCTGCTGCTGCCCGGCATCGGCACCATCGCCGACCTGCGCCGCGCCTACGACCTGGGCGTGCGCTCGGTCCGGGTGGCCACCCACTGCACCGAAGCCGATATCGCCGCCCAGCACATCGGCTGCGCCCGCGAACTCGGCATGGACGTCTCGGGCTTCCTGATGATGAGCCACATGAACACCCCGGCCGGCCTCGCCGAACAGGCGAAGCTGATGGAATCCTATGGCGCGCACTGCGTCTACGTCACCGACTCCGGGGGGCGGCTGACCCTGGACGGGGTCCGCGAGCGAGTCCGCGCCTACCGCGACGTACTCGATCCCGGCACCGAGATCGGGATCCACGCCCACCAGAACCTCTCGTTGTCGGTGGCCAACAGCGTCGTCGCTGTCGAGGAGGGGGTCACCCGTGTGGACGCCTCACTGGCCGGCCTGGGCGCGGGCGCGGGCAACACACCGCTCGAGGCATTCGTCGCCGTGGCCGATCTGACCGGCTGGAAACACCGCGCGGATCTGAACGCGCTCACCGACGCCGCCGACGATCTCATCCGCCCGCTCATGGACCGCCCCGTCCAGGTCGACCGGGAGACGCTGACCCTGGGCTTTGCCGGGGTGTACTCCAGCTTCCTGCGCCACGCCGAGAACGCCTCCGCGACATACGGCGTCGACGTCCGCACCCTGCTCACCGAAGCCGGGCGCCGCGGGCTGGTCGGCGGACAGGAGGACATGCTCGTCGACATCGCCCTGGACATAGGCTCCGCGCGCCGCTAACCAGCCCGCTCCTTTCCCCCCACACACAGTGAATGAGACCCGATGACCCTCCGCCCCTTCGCCGGCCGGCCCACCAGCCGCCGTCGCCTGCTCGGCGGCAGTGCCGCCGCCCTCGGCGCCGCCGCCCTGAGCACCACGCTGCCCACAGCCCAGGCCGCACCGCTACGTCGTCAGCCCCCTCCCACCGGGAACTACCGCATCGACCTGCATGCCCACTTCCTGCCCCCGGACTATCGGGCCTCCCTGCTCGAGCACGGCCACCTGACAATCGGCGGCTACCCGACTCCGCAGTGGTCACCAGAGGAAGCCCTCGGATTCATGGACTACTACGGCATCCAGGCCCAGGCCCTGTCGGTCTCCGACCCCGGTGTGTCCTATCTGCGCGGGCCCGAAGCCAACGACATGGCCCGCTACTGCAATACCTACGCCGCCGACCTGTTCCGCGCCCACCCCACCCGCTTCGGTGCTTTCGCGGTGCTACCCATGCCCGATATCGCGGCCTCGATCACCGAAGCGATCTTCGCCCTGGACACCCTGCGGTTGGACGGTGTGGTGCTGCTGACCGCCTACGACGGGGTCTACCTCGGCGACCCGCGCTTCGAACCGCTGATGATCGCGCTCAACCAGCGCAACGCGTTCGTGTTCGTGCACCCCGCCGCCATCCCCGCCGACGCGAAACCCGAACTGCCGCTTCCGGACTTCCTCGAAGAATTCACCTTCGACACCACCCGCGCCGCCACCCTCATGATGGTCACCGGCCTCACCCAGCGCTACCCGAACATCCGGTTCCAGCTCGCCCACGCCGGCGGCACTGTGCCGTTCCTGTCACACCGGATCAGCGTCGCCTCCCAGACCGTGCTCGGCGACCTGTGGCCCGACAATTTGCCCAAACCATCGGTGCTCGACATCAAGAACCAGATCTCGCGTTTCTACTACGACACCGCGCTCAGCGGCTCACCCGCCGCCATGGCCGCCACGCTGGCCGTCACCAGCCGTGACCACATCGTCTTCGGCTCCGACTGGCCCTTCAGTGCCGCCACCCTGCCGCAAACCGGAAGCCACGACCCGGCCCCCGGGCTGAGCGAGATCTTCGACGCCGAGCAGCGCATGGACGTCGAGCACCACAACCCCCTGCGTCAGCTCCCCCGCCTCGCCGACGCCGTCAGCGGCTGAGAACCGGCATTCTCCCCGCGACGGATCAGCCCGACAGGCCCACCCCGACCTCCGGTCGGTGCGGGCCTGTCGTCGGGGCTGTCGGACGGGCTCTGCGACGTCTTCGGGCAGCGCGCGATCGACGTGGTGAACGAGGGACTGAATCGCTGGGAGACGATCAAGCAGTTCCGCATCCTGCCGCGCGAGCTCACGGTGGAGTCGGGCGAGCTCACGCCAAGCATGAAGATCAAGCGCGCCGTGGTCGTGCGCAACCACGCCGAGCTGATCGACAGCATCTACGCCTGATCGCATCCGCTCCGGTCGCTTTCCGTTTCGCAGAACGGATTCCCCCGTGCGCACAGTCCTGTGGGTCTCGCAGGCCCGCCTAAAGCCCGGCCCGGATCGGCCCCCACCCGTTCTGACGCCTGCCGGCGATCAGCCAGCGGGCAGCCGCGGCAGCTCGATCCGGCTGATCGCGCGCGCGTCGGCTGGTTCGATGCCGAGGGAGCGCAGCACCAACTCCGCGGTGGCCGAACCCGCCTCGCGCCATGTCTGGTGGCCTTCGAGCACAATCCACATCGCGCTGATCGTCGCGCCGAGCACCAACGACACGACGCCGGTCACATCGCAGTCGCCGAGGTTGTACCGGCCCGTCTCGATCCCGAGATCCAGATCGAGCTTCGGCGGGCCCGTCATCATCGTGCGGAGCGACTCCGCGGTGAGCCCGAAGCGCACCGCGAACCGCCCCATCAGCGGGTTCTCGAACGCGTACCGCACCCACAACCGCATACCGGTCGCCAGGCGAGCCGCCGGATCGTCGATGACGGCGAAGGCGGCCGAGACCCGCAGGTGCATGTCCGCGCTGAGTTCGGCCACCACCCGGTCGAAGAGCTCGTCCACGGATCCGACGTTGCGATACAGCGTCCCGCGCGCGACATTCGCCTCCTGGGCGAGTTCGCTGACGGTGATCTGCGTCGACCCCTTCTCGGTGAACAACCGCACCGCGGCCGCACTGATTCGCCGATCCGTCGAATTCATCGACCTGGCCTTCCACTCCGCCGCAGAGCCTGCAGCCAACCGATATCGATCGGAACTCTATCAAGGACATATAGACATACTTGATTCGATTTGAACAGTAGTGTTCAATAGCGGAAGAGGTGAGCCGAGACTCGCACCACAGCGAGGAGAGGGCGTGGCCATGGGCGCAAGTTCCGACCACAGAGCAACGGACGCGGCCCCGGTCGAGGTACCGGTTCTGATCGCGGGCGGCGGTCCGGTTGGGCTCACACTGGCGCTGACCCTCGCACGCCACGGCGTCGCGGCGATGCTCGTGGAACGCAACCCGACGACCACCTCGCATCCCAAGATGGACATCACCAACGGCCGCAGCATGGAGCTGTTCCGGCATCTCGGCGTGGCCGACGACCTCCGCGAGGTCGCGGTAGGCGAGGACCATCCCTTCGACGTCTCGTGGGTCACGAAACTGGGAGGGTGGGAGCTGGCCCGGTTCCGCTACCCGAGTGTGGCCGAGCGTCGCGCCGGATTCCGGGCAGCCAACGACGGCACCGCCGCCCTGGAGCCGCCGATGCGGGTCTCCCAGGCAATTCTCGAGCCCGCACTGAAGGAGATCCTCGAAACCCGCGCCGAGGGCATCGAAGTCCGTTACGGCTGGGGCCTGGTCTCGTTCCGGCAGGACAGCTCCGGTGTCGACGCCGTCATCCGGTGCACCGCCACCGGCCGGACGCAGACCGTCCGGGCCCGTTACCTGGCCGGCTGCGACGGCGCAGGCAGCGTCGTGCGCAGAGAGCTGGGCATCGCGCTCCACGACATCGATCTGCAACGCCTCGCCGCCCGTGAGCTCGGGCTGCAACGCCTGGTCCCCGCGGCGCTGCGCGCGTACCGGGAAGATCGCGAGATGCCGATGGACGGCCGGGTCTACATGGTGCACTTCACCTCTCCGGCACGCGCGCTGCTCGAACGCTTCGGCACCAGCTGGCACACCCAGTCGCCGGAGGGGTGGACCCTCATCTCACAGAACGACCGCGACACCTGGACGCTGCACTGTCCGATCGGTTGTGGCGTCGACGCGGAGTCGATCGACCCCGAGCAGTTCCTGTTCGATCACCTCGGCCTCGAATTCGAGTGTGACATCCTGGTCGCCAACGCCTGGCGCCCGCGGCTGTCGCTCGCGGACAAGTTCGGCAGCGGGCGGGTGTGGCTGGCCGGGGACTCGGCGCACCAGGTGGTGCCGGCCGGCGGCTACGGCATGAACACCGGCGTCGGGGACGCCGTCGGGCTCGGCTGGATGCTCGCGGCCAATGTCAGGGGCTGGGGCGGACCGGGGTTGCTGCACGCCTACGAGACGGAGCGACGGCAGGTCGCTGTGCGCAATCGGAAGGCGTCGGCCCGGCACACCTTGGTCCGGCTCGCCATCAAGGCGATGCACTCCAGGCGCCTGCACAGCCAGGGTTGGGACGGCGACCGGGAACGGTCGAGAATCGGCCGCGAGATACTCGATCTCGGCAACCTGGAGAACGAGGCCGACGGTATCGAGCACGGATACCGCTACGACACGTCACCGGTCATCGAGCACGAGCATCGGCCCCGGCCCGACGGCGGAATGCATGTCTACCATCCCGGTACCGACCCGGGCTGCCGGCCGCCCAGCGTGTTCCTCGCCGATGGCACGGCGCTGTTCGACCTGTTCGGGCAGGGTTTGACGCTACTGCGCTTCACCGAGACCGACGTGCGTCCCTTCGTCGCCGCCGCTGCGGAGAGCGGAACCCCGCTGCACGTCGTCGACATCCGCGACGACCACGCCCGCGCGCTGTACGAGCGCGATCTCGTGCTGGTCCGGCCCGACCAGCACGTCGCCTGGCGCGGGAACACCGCGCCCGCGAGCGCCGCGGCCGTGCTCGACCGGATTCGCGGCCGCACACCGGTTCCGGTCGCTGTGCCGGAGCCGGAATCCCATCCGCCCACCGGCCGTGGGCCGCTGCGCCGGCTGCTGCACGCCGGCGCCGAGAACTGACCGAGGAGGTACAGCCGAGAAAGCCGCACACGAGGACCTGCACAGCGAGCAGGGCTCACTACCGGGCGAGCACGCGGGACGATTCCTGCGTGGTGCCCCGCCCGATCGGCTGGATCTCCACCCGCGACCGCACGGGCCGGGACAACCTGGCGCCGTCAGTCAGTTCACCAATGTCAGCTTCGACCCCGCCATGGTGGTGTTCTCGGCCAATCAGACGGTGGACGGCGTGCGCAAGGACACCGTGGTGAACACCGAGGCCACCGGCGCCTTCGTCTGGAACATGGCGACCTGGGCGCTGCGCAACGCAGTGAACGAGACGGCCGAGGCGCTCCCGGCAGGTGTCGACGAATTCGAACGCGCAGGCCTGCACAAGCAGCAGGCCGTCCGAGTGAACGCGCCGATGGTCGCCGATTCGCCGGTGCGCTTCGAATGCGAGTACATGCAGACCGTCCGGCTCCCCGGCGGGGGCGCCATGGGCGCCGTGGACGTGGTGTTCGGGCGGGTGATCGCCGTGCACATCGACGACGACGCGCTCACCCCCGACGGCCGGATCGATGTGCTGCGCCTGCGCCCGATCGCCCGCATGGGCTATTTCGACTACACCTCGGTCGAGTCGGCCTTCGAGATGGTCATCCCCGGCGACGAGCGCCTCCTCGCCGGGCTGGAGGGTTCGGCTGCCGGCAACCGGCAGTTGCCCAGGGAACCGAGCAGGTAGCCGACGGTCATCGGGCCGATCGCGCCGGTCGGCTCCCGGCCTCGGCGGTATGGTCGAAAGCTGCCCGCGCGCCGCGAATCTCGGCATCGTGGTCGGTGGCCCACTGCGCCAGCGCGGTCACCACCGTGCGCAGGCTGTCGCCGAGTCCGGTGAGTTCGTACTCGATCCGCGGCGGGAACTCCGCGTAGGCGGTGCGGGTCAGCAGGCCGTCGCGCTCGAGATGGCGCACGGTCGTGGTCAGCATCCGCTGCGAGATGCCGGGCACCCGCTGGTGCAGCTCGCCGAAACGCAGCGGCTCCGAGACCGCCAGGATCCCGATGACCAGCACCGACCACTTGTCGCCGACCCGGTCCAGTGTCTCTCGAATGGTGCGCCCGTTGTCCGGCCATGCCGCACGGATGATGTTCCCCCGGTTCCTCGGAGTTGGTTTGCTTGACTCTTGGTCACGGACTCATCGAAGGAGAGTTGTTCGTGCCGAGGCGTTACCCCGAAGAGTTCCGTCGCAAAGTCCTGGACCTGGTCGCCGCAGGGCGACCGGTCGCCCAGGTAGCCGTGGACCTGGGCATCAGCGATCAGACGATCTACACCTGGCGCAAGCAGGAACTGATCGACACCGGCCAGTTACCGGGCGCGACCAGCGTCGAGCAGTCCGAGCTGACCGCGGCCAGACGCCGCATCCGCGAGCTCGAGCACGAGGTCGCAATCCTGAAAAGGTCTCGTGAGCTGCTCAAAGAGCAGGGCAACAGCCCAAAAGGCGGTACGCGGCCATAGCCACCATCGCCAGCGAGGGGTTGCCGGTGCAGGTCGCGTGCCGGCTGCTGGATGTCTCGGTGTCGGGCTTCTACCACTGGAGATCCCGCCCGCCGTCGCAGCGATCGATCCGCCACGCCTGGCTGACCGAGCAGATCCGGGCCGTGCACAGCGCCTCCCGCGGCACCTACGGCGCACCACGTGTACACGCCGAGCTCACCCTCGGTCTCGGGATCGGTGTCGGCTACAACCAGGTCGAGCTGCTGATGGCCCGAGCCGGGATCAAGGGCCTGCTCGGGGTCAAGCGCTCCCGCCCCCGCCAGCAGACACCGAGTGCTGGTGACCTGGTCAACCGGGCATTCACTCGCACGGCGCCGGACCAGTTGTGGGTCACCGACATCACCGAGCACTACACCCGGGAAGGCAAGATCTACTGCGCTGTCGTGCTCGATACCTACTCCCGGCGGGTGGTCGGCTGGTCGATCGACTCGACCCAGACCGCGGCGCTGGTCACCAATGCCCTGGGCATGGCGATATCGAACCGCTCACCTCGGCCGGGAGCCACGATCATCCATTCCGACCACGGCGTTCAATTCACGTCGTGGGCGTTCACTGAGCGGGCACGCAGGTCCGGGTTGGTGCCGTCGATGGGGTCGATCGGCGACTGCTACGACAACGCCGTCATCGAATCCTTCTGGGGCAGAATGCAAACCGAACTCCTGAACCGGCGACGATGGCGGACCCGGATCGAGCTGGCGAACGCGATGTTCGAATACCTCGAGATCTTCCACAACCGGCGCCGCCGCCACTCCGCCCTTGGCATGCGGACCCCGATCGAGTGCGAGATGATTCCACCACCGGTCCAACCCGTGGCTTGAAGTCCAGCATCGCGACTCCACGAAACCGGGGGAACATCAAGCCCTCCAGAGAACCGGGGGAACCTCAATTGCGGGCGCTTCGCCTCGAATAGCGGCACCAACGCGCCAGTCGGCAGAAGGCAATGAGCACTCATTTCCGCGACAATCGCACGACGTAGCTGACTGTATGCCCACATCGGTGTGCTGTACGACGGGCAAGGGTCGACTGTTCGATCGACACTCGGGCCGGATCGTCGGCTCTTCTATGGACTCCCGGATGACTTCACGACTGGCGGTGACCGCTTCACGCAACGCAGTCGCCCGCCGCGGTGAGGTGGTCGCCAGCGTCGTTCACACCGACAGAGGATCGCAATTGCGCGCCCGGCGCTGTGTGCACACGCTGAACCGATTTCACATGGTGGGGGTTGGTTCAGCCGGTGACACCGCAGCGATGGAGAGCTCCTTCAGTCTGCTGCAACGCAACGTCCTGGACGGCGAGCCTGGCAGACGCGCGAACAGCTGCAGATCGCAATCGTGTCCTGCATCGAAAGCACTTTACCGCCGGCAGCGCCGTCAGGACCGGCTCGGCCAGTTGACCTCCGATCGAGTACGAAGCGATCACGACCCCGGCAGGCCGCCGTGCTGCCTAACCGCCATCACCTATTTGTGCACCGGCCCCGGGTGCTTCGGCACCTCCATTCGAGTCGGATCAGTCGTCGCGGGGGACAGGCGCGCCGCTGCCGGGCGTTGCGGTCGAGGTCGGGCTCACCCGTAGGCGGTGACCCGGCGGCGGTACGATGGTCAGGGCGTCGGGGGGCGAGGCGACGCTGCCGACGTCTGAGCGCCACCACGGGCACGAAGCTGAACTCGGGCAGAGGGATTCGCTTGTCGGTCCTCGCTGCAATCGAGCGCTTCCTCAGGTCTACCCTGCTATCCGGGATATCTCGGCGTGGCGGCAGAAAGTGCAGGAATGCGCGTGACAGCGAAAATGGGTCGATTTGCCCTCCGATGGGTGGTATCGGCATCGGTGGTGATGGTACTGACGGGTTGTGGAGAGTTCGACGGCACCACGGGGATGGCGAGCAGCGTTCCGACGGCCGTCACTACACAGCCGCGTGGCATTGAATTCATGGCCGAGCCGTGTTCGCCGCGGCAGGGCTTCTATCCGGCGGCGGACGCGTACGCCGGTCCCGCGCCGCATCCGGTCGCTGTGTTCGCCGGGTACACCGCGATCTGGAGTTTTATGGATCAGCAGCCGGAGTGGATGAGTCAGTCGGATCCGCTCAGGTATCAGCTCGTCGTCTGTCTGGGAATTAGTCAGGAAGGCGGTGAGCTGATCGAGGAGTGTGAATTCGTCGGTGGCAAGCGGCTGCCGCAGTTCCGTGGGCGGTACCTCGCCAAGATCTACGAAGCGAAGTCGGCACGGTTGCTGGGCACCGAGGAGATTCTCGGTAGTGCATCCGGCGGGTGCCCGACGGCGTCAGTGCGGTTCGCGCCGGGCGAGCGGCATTGGCTGTTCTCGAATCCGGACCTTTACGAATTACGAAAGGGGCTGAGCAAGTACGTCTATAGCTGAACAGCGCGAACCGGCAGTTCAGGACCCGCTGCAACGTTGCGACGCCAAACGTCGCGCGTGGAGTGTCTGGCCGGCTTCGGCGACCACGCGAACTCGGAGATGTTCGCCGGGTTCGCCCGCCGCGAGCAGCGAGATAGTCGGTTGTCCCACGTGGGCTGCTTGCCGACAAACGCAAGTGGATGCAACCGATGGCGGCCCGGCCGGGAGCCGATCACCGGCAGTTGCAGCAGCCTCCGCCCGCTCGATGTACCTTCCCCCGCTCGGTCCGATAGCCAATTGTTCGCTGTGGTGAGGAGTTCTCGGTGTGGCGGCAGTTCGACACGCCGTCGACGTAGCTCTACCGTTAGTAAGTGAACGCAAGCCGGTTGTACCTCCGCCATGGACCGCCCGTCCCTTGGAGGCAGGTCCGCGTGTGGCGGCCTATCGAAGAAGCCGCCGGATCGTCTCACCAAAATCTCATACTTTTGGTGGGATTCAGTCGGCGTTCTTGGGATGTGTCGGGATCGATTGGAGTTCGAGGTTTTATTTCGCGACACGCCGCGAGGCTCGGCCCGAGCCGGTCTAAATCGCCTACTTTCGGCACCTCGCCCGCGCCTCCGGAACAGCTTGGCTGTCGGGCACCGTTTCGGGCCGGTCGATGTCGTGGTTGCCGTGAACTCACGGGAATTGCCGAGCTGGCGGCCGACGCGCTCGGGGGCCTTCGTCGGCATGGTCGGCAGCGGTCGCCACGCCTTTGCGGAGGGTCCGCGGGGTGCCCCAGGGGGGGTTTTTCCTTCAGACCGCACGCCGGATCCGGCCGGAGTTGTTCGGGTTGCGCACCGACCAGTGCGAGCCGGAAACAGCAGCCCCCATCGGGTACGGCCCTTCCGCGATCTCGAGGTTCTTGATCACCGCGCGCGAAGACTCCACGGAGTAGTCGGGCAGCCGGACGCGTGGCCACCCGTTGTCGGTCTCGGGCGCGGACTTGCGCACTCGGCCCGCGGCTCCTGCACCTTTGCCTTCGACCAGCGGTGCCGGTGACGTCGAGATCGGAGTAGCACCGCCAGAGCCTCGAGGGGGTTGCATCCCCGTGCGGGTGACCAGGTCGATCACCCACACCACCGGCCGGGCCCGCGCCGATCTCCGCCGCGTCATCGAAACGGCCGCCGATCAGTCGAGCGCATCATGGGCCGGGACGACCTGGTCGGCCCTCGGCCCCTCGCTGCCGCCGGAAGCACCAGCGGACTTCGATCGTCTGCCGTGCACCGCGTCCGATTCAGCGTGCCAGCGAAGTGCGCTCGCGCATCCGCTGCCGCACTCGGCCTCCCCGACGGATCGCGTCACCGGATCACCGGGGTCGTCTTCATCGAACGCCGGGGGTGCCGTCAATCGTGTAGACCGTCTGCGCCTCGTCCTGCCAGCCGCATGGCAATGCGCAGCCGATCCGCCTTGTGGCATCGGTTCGCCCGTCGGCCCGCTCGCGCTCGACGGCGGTGGCCTGTGCGGCGTACCCGCAGGCGGGGCAGCGGGCGAAGAAGTCGAGCACGTCGGTGACCCGCACGGCGACGATCTCATCCCCTGGATCGGGTACCGGTGTCAGGCGTGCGGGGGTGATGGGACGGCTGCGCGGCGCGCCCCGTCGAGGCGGGGTTTCCGGATCATCCCCGGCTCGACGATGTCGAGGACCGGTAGCCAGCGGGGGAATCCGGCTCGGTGTCATGTCGAAGGGCCGCCGATCGGGTAGGGAAGCCGCCGCCGGGAGCTGCGCGGACGGCTGCACTCGGGACCGGGGACCCTGGTGGCCGGGCGCGCTCCGACGGAGCGGGCGCGGTGTGCGGTGGCCGGTTCTACTCGGACCGAGTGAGCATACGGTCTCAGGCAGTCTGTGCGCCGACGACAACCAGCGATCGCTCCAGTGTTATTGCGTAGGAACCTGTTTGGACAGTGGACTTCATCGGGTGACCGCCGGTAAGTGTATGAGCATTCTAGGGCGATGCACCGGCGAACCGGAAGATGACCACCGATGGGAAAGAAGGTCGACATCCAGTGGATCGACGATTTCGACGGCCGATCACCGGCGGCGGAGACCGTCCGCTTCTCGGTGGACGGCGCGGAATTCGAGATCGATCTGAGCGCCGCGAACGCGGACCTCTTCCGGGGGATGCTCCAGCTGTGGAAGAGCCGCGCTCGCCGGGTGCGGGAGGTCCGGTCGGGTCCGCCCGAGACGGTGCGCGAGTGGGCCCACCGGAACGGCTACCGGGTGGAGCCGAACGGCCGGGTCTCCGCGAAGATCTTGCGCGCCTACCGCGACGCGGCGGATTCCGAAGGGCGTGGGGACGAGGCTGGGGCGAATTCGGCTCCGACACCACTGTGAGCTGGCGGACCTGTTCGGTGCTGGGTGATCACAACGCCGGCTCGGGCAGCTCCGGCGGATCGGGGGGCAGCCCCTCCTGCACGCGCAGGAATTTCAGGTAGTCGATGAGCGAGGCGATCGACTGCTGGGACAGGTCGACGGCGCGGAAGGCGACGGCCTCCAGGCCGGGGGCGGTGCGCAGCCGCAGGTATTCGATCTCCTGGCGGCCCCGCTGCCAGGCTTCGTCATCGGTGAAGAAGCGGATGTCGACGCCGAAGGCGGCGGCGAGGCCGGTGGCGTGCTTGAGCGACGGATTCTGCTTCAACCCCGAACGCAGCTGCGCGACGTATACCGCGGAGATCGGGTAGCCGATGTCGGCCGCGCGGCGGGCTATCTCCTCCGCGGTGTAGCGGCGACCCTGCGTGTTCGGCACCGTCCGGAACAGGTACTCGAGTCGATCGGAGAAGGCGTTACCACCCTTCTCGTCCTCCATGTCGGCACGCCCACTTCCTCAGATGTTGCGATCATGCTACAGCATAGATGCTGATAGCCCTGCGGTAGCTGCTGTGCGCTGCCGGCACGCCGGGCAGTGTCGATGCCTGTAGCCGGGCGCCGCGACGGTGCCGAAGCGGTTGTCACACAACGGTATCGGTCACAGACGCAGCCGGAGGGCGCGCCGGGCGAGAGCGAGACCGTTCGGCTTGGGATCTGTGTCACAGACGGGCGTCGGCTCGGCATGCCGGAGCATCCTCAATTATGCTTTGGCATAATCGGCCGCTCGGTGGGACGGCCCGATGAAGCAGCCTCGCCTCGATGCCGTGGCGGTGATCGTGGAGTGCGATCGGATCGGCGGGGAGGAGACCGGTGCAAGTCGGTCCCGAGCCGAGAATTGGCGGCACCGGCGAGATCGGTGGAATGGCGGCGTGCCGGAGCGAAAGAATTCCGAATATCGCGGGAGCGATTGGTCTGTGAGATGTGGGTGTGCATGATTCCGGATCGAGAGAGAAATTCGCAGAACTCTGCCGGCGGCGGCTCGCCGATCCAGCACTGGTTGTCCGAGTGGGAATCTATTCCGGCGGAGCTCGTTCTCGTCGACTCCATTCGTGACAGCGTCGCGGTGCGCGAAGAGTCGAGCCGGAGCGCCGAGCACGTCCGCCTGCTGGCGGAGTGCTCGGCACCGCTGCCGCCGATCATCGTGCATCGCCCGACAATGCGGCTGATCGACGGCGCGCATCGCCTCGCGGCCGCGCGATCGCGCGGGTGTGAGCGGGTGCCGGTCCGGTTCTTCGACGGCAGCGAGGCGGATGCCTTCGCACTGGCCGTGCAGGCGAACGTCGCGCACGGTCTGCCCCTCACGCTGGCCGAGCGCAAGGCCGCCTCGACGCGGCTGATGGTCTCGCATCCACACTGGTCGGATCGGCTCATCGCGAAGACGACCGGGCTCTCCCACCACACCGTGGGCAAACTGCGGAAGCGCGCAACTGGGCAAGATGCCCAGCTGCACAGGCGAATCGGAATCGACGGCAAGCAGCGGTCCCTGGCGACGGCGGAGGGCCGCAGGGCCGCCGCCCGGATCATTCGCGACAACCCCACCGCGTCCCTGCGGCAGATCTCGAAACTGACCGATGTCTCGCCCGGCACGGTCCGGGACGTGCGGGCGCGGATCGAGCGCGGTGAGGACCCGGTGCCCGCACCGCGCGAGCCGCAGCTGCCGGGCGCCGCCGAGCCGGCGCCGCCACCGCCGGGGAGCGGGCGCACGCCCGGCCCCGCCGCGCCGCCGCCCGCGGGCGACCGGGCGGCCACGCCGATCCAGCAGGGGATCCTGCGCAGCCTCCAGAACGACCCGGCCCTGCGATTCAACGAGAAGGGGCGCGCGCTGTTGCGTGCGGTCGCCGCGTCGGTCAGTGAGATCGCGCTGCGGAAGCAGGCGTTCCTGGATTCGTCGAGCCACTGCCACGGAGCGCTGGCCAAACTGGCGCGGGCGAATGCCCAGACCTGGACCGATCTGGCGCGCCGGCTGGAAAGTCAGAGTGCGCAGCACGATTTCACGCCCATTGATGCGGAGACCCGCCGGGGTTAGGGTCGGAAACAGAACGGCTCGAACAGATGGAAAGAGCGGTTCGGCATTTTTCTCGTCCGCGGCCTGTTGCCGCGATTTCCGGGTCGAGTTTCGGGGCCGGTCGAATGCTGTCCAATTCCGGACGCGTCAGGGAGGTTTCTCATGTCTGCACAGGCGACCGATATCGAGACGGTGCTGCTCGATATCGTCCGGAACGATCTCGCGGTTGAGTCGGCGGCGATGGACGGCTCGTCCCGGCTGATCGCCGACCTCGGCCTCGATTCGGTGGCCTTCGCGGTAGCGCTCGTCGCGATCGAGGAGCGGCTCGCGGTGCGGGTCTCGGAGCAGGAGCTCATCGAGTGCGAGACGGTGGGCGACGTCGAGCGGATGGTGTGCCGCCACCGCGGAATCTCCGGGCCGGCGGCCTGAGCACCACGAACCAGGGCAGTGATCTCGACCGAGAAGCGGGGTTTTCATGACAACCAGCACGGCCGCCGAGCCGAGAACCTTCGACCGGATACTCGACGCGGCCTTCGACGAGGCGCTGCTCGACGTGATCGAGCAGGCCGAACGCGGTGAGCAGAGCGGGCGCTTTCCGCGTGAGCTCATCGAAAGGCTCGGTGCGGCCGATGTTTTCGAGGGTATCTGGTCCGGCGGCGCGCACGCCGACATCGCAAGCGTCGTGCGGCTGTCCGAGCGCCTGGGCGGACTCGGGTCGGCGAGCGCGGCGGCGGGCGTCAGCGCGCACAACACCGCGCTGGCGATCCTGCGCCGCTTCGGCCGCTCGAAGTACCTGCGCGAGCTCGCCGACCGGGCCACCCACGGAACCGCGGTGGTCGGCCTCGGCGCCACGGAGGCCGGTGGCGGGTCGGATTTCGCCCTGCTCACCACCACCGCGGAGCCGACGGCGGGCGGATACCGGGTGCGCGGTGCCAAGAAGTTCGTCTCACTGAGTACCGTGGCGGACGCGATCGTCGTGGTCGCGCGCGCCGCGGGCGACCACCGCGACGGCGGCGTCACCCTCTTCGCGCTGCGCTCCGACCAGATCAGGGTCGGGCGTCCCTACGCCAAGCTCGGCAACGGCTACCTCGACACCGCGCCGATCGAATTCGATGTCGAGGTGCCCCCGGAGGCGATGATCGCGCGCCCCGGCACCGGTCTCGCCGCCGCGAGCGTCGGCCTGGTCGTGGAGCGGATGTCGGTGGCCGGACTGGTGGTCGGTGCCTGCGATCTCGCCATCGGCCTCTCGGTCGCGCAGATGATGCGGCGCAGCCAGTTCGGGCGGACCCTGTTCGAACACCAGGCGCCGCGGCTGCGCTTCGCCGACCTCCAGGCGCGCGTGGACACCATGCGCTATGCCCTGCGGGGTCTCGCCGCCGCGGGGCCGGTGCCCTTCCGAGCCGCCGCGGGCATGAAGGTGACCGCCGCGCGGCTCGGCGAGGAGGTGATGTCGGAGTGTCTGCACATCTTCGGTGGCGACGGCTATCTGACCGGCCCTTCGCCGGTCGAGAAGTGGTGGCGAGACATGAAATTGGCGCGGGTGGCGGCCGGCGGTGACGAGGTGCTCTGGGAGACCGTCGCCGCGGGGATGCGCCCCGACCTCGAGGCCCACGAACGGTGGGTGCTGTCGTGACGCTCCGCTTCAGTGCACTCGACGAGTTCTTCCTGCAGATCGAGACCGAGCATCGCCCCACCCACTGGACCGTGGTGATCGAGCTGGCTCCCGAGGCGGAGCGGGCCGCCGATATCGAGCCGATCGCGCTCGGGCCGCTGAGCGCGCGGATGCGCGAGCGCATCGAGCGCTACCGGTTGTTCCGGCTCGGCGCGGGCGACGGGCGGTTCGGCGGTGCGGTGCTGCGCGAATACGACGTTCCGACGGCGATGACGTGCGTGGACTCGGCTGCCGTCGCCGACGACGCGGAGTGGCACGAGCTGATGAGCGCCCTGCTGGCGCGGCCGCTGCCGCGCAACCGCCCGGCCTGGCGGGCCGTGCTGGTCGACCAGGCTCGCCCGGCGCGGCAGCGGCTGGTGATCCTCGGCAGCCACGCCGTGTCCGACGGCATCGCCGCGGCCGCCTTCGCGGCCCTGTTCGCCGACGGCGACGAGGAGCGGCTGCGCCAGCTCGACCGCTACCTCGATGCCCCGCGCTATCCGGGCCCCAGGGTGACCGCCCGCGAATTCGTGCGATCCGCCACGGCTTTCGGCGGTGCGTGGAGCAAAGCGACGCGATCACGGCGGCTGCCGCGGCTGACGGCGAACGCGCGGCGCGCGATGGCGGCGGTGGAGTTGCCGACGGCCCGGGTGCGCAGGGCGGCCGTCGGCCACGGCGCCGGGACGGCGGAGTTCCTGATCGCGGCCGTCGGCGCCGCGGTCGCGGACGCCGCGCGGACGGTTCTGCCCGCGGACGAGATGCCGCGGACCCTGCGCGCCTTCCTCCCCGCCACCTTCGACCGGGACCTGCGCCACTCGGGCAACGCGGTCTCGATGGTGCTGATCAACGCCGCGGGGCCGGAGGCCGCGCTGGCCGACCGGGTCGAGGCGACCCGAGCCCAGCTCGGCGCGGTGCTCGACGCCCGCGCCGAGGTGGCGCTGCCGGTGCTCGCCCGCTTCGGGCGATGGCTGCCGTGGCGGGCTCGCGGGGCCGCCGCGCGCGCGGCGCTGGCGGCGCTGGCGCCGGACCTGCACGTCGGGGTGAGCCCGGCCTACGTGAACCTGAAGACGGTGCTCGGCAACGAATTCACCGCCATCCACACGCTGTCGCCGCTGCTCGGGAACGCGCTGTCGTTCACCTGCCTCGTCCTCGGCGGGACCGTCTACATTGGCATCGTCTGGGATCCCGACGCCTGCGGCGACAAGATCGGCGTGACCGCCGCCCAGCTGCTCACGGACTACGTGGAGGCGGGTGTGGTGTCGTGAACGATCCGATCCGGACCGCGGTGGCCGAGATCTTCAACCGCGAGCTGTTCACCGACGACCTGTTCGCGGTCGATCGGGAATACGACGACGGCGATGAACTCGTCGCCGACCTCGGGCTCGATTCGACGCGCTTCGCCATCGGCATCGTCGCGTGCCAGGACGAGTTCGGCGTCCCCCTCGATCGCGAGGAATTCATGCGCTGTACGACCTTCGGCGACGTCGTTCGCCTCGTCCGTGCGGCCACCGGCGGTGCCCCCGCGCCCGCCGTGACGAAGGGAGAACGACGATGAGCGAATTCATGGACCAGCTGCTCGGCCCGGCGCTCGACACCGGGCGGGGGCTCTGGAGCGGCCCGAGCACCGAGCTGACCGAGACCAGCTGGAAGGAGGTCAGCAGGCGCGCCTCGATCATGGCGGGCCGGTTGCAGAGCCTCGGCGTCGGTCCGGGAACACGCGTGGCCGCGCTGGCGATCGACCCCGCCGAGGTCGCCCCGCTCGCCCAGGCCGTCTGGATGCGGGGCGCGGCGCTGACCATGCTGCAGCAGCCGACGCCGCAGGCCGACCTCGCCGAATGGCAGGCCGGGTGCGACGGCGTCATCGGGATGCTCGGCATCGAGCACCTCGTACTGGGCTCGCCGTTCCTCGCGGCGGCGGGCGGCTTCACGGAGCGCGGCCTGACCGTCGTCCGGCTCGACCACGACTGGGGCACGACCCCCGGCGACCTCGTCGACTGTGCCGAGGACGACATCGCGGTCTACCAGCTGACCTCGGGCTCGACCGGCGCACCCAAGGCGGTCGCCATCTCGCACCGCAACCTGTATGCCAACGGCAACGCCATGTACGGGGGCTCGCTCGGCACCCCGGAGAACGACGTGATGGTGAGCTGGCTGCCGCTCTCGCACGACATGGGCATGATCGGCTTCCTGGTGACACCGATGGCGTTCGGGATCAAGGCCGTGTGCGTGTCGCCGCTGGAATTCCTGCGGTCGCCGCTGAACTGGCTGCGCATCATCACCGACCATCGCGGCACCATCACGGCGGCACCGAACTTCGCGTACTCGATCATCCAGCGCAGGCTCGCGCGGGTCGAGCAGGAGGGCCACTACGACCTCTCCACGCTGCGCTTCGCGCTCTGCGGCGCGGAGCCGATCGACCCCGCCGCCATGCGCGGATTCGCCGCGGCCGCGGCGCGCTTCGGGTTCGACCCGAGCGCGATCGTCGCCGCCTACGGAATGGCCGAGGCGACGCTGGCGGTGTCCTTCGCCGCGCTCGGCGACGGGATGACGGTCGACGTGGTCGACGGCGAGCAGCTGGCCGCGGGTGGCCGCGCGGTGCCGCGCACGCCGTCCGAGCACGACGGGCCGCACGCGAGCCGCGAAGTGGTGCTGCTCGGCGCGCCGCTGCTCGGGATGGAGGTCCGCGTCGCGGCCGCGGCAGCCCCGCGGACCGTCGGTGAGCTGCTCATCCGCGGCGCGGCGGTGACCTCGCACTACATCACCACCGGTGGCCGGGTCGACGCCGTCGACGGAGACGGCTGGCTGCACACCGGGGATATCGGATACCTGACCGAGGACGGCCAGGTCGCGATCTGCGGCAGGTCGAAGAACGTCGTCATCCTGTCGGGACGCAATATCTATCCGGCCGATGTGGAGCGGGCCGCCGAGGTGGTGGACGGGGTGCGCCAGGGCGGCGTCGTCGCGTTCGGCACCGCCGAGCCGGGCAGGCCCGAGCAGCTCTGGATCGTGGTCGAGGTCGGTGGCGGGGACCTCGACCACCGGGAGATCCAGCGCGCGGTGGCGCGGCGCGTCTTCGACCGGATCGGCGTGAGCCCGAAGGTGCTGACCAGGCCGCGCGGCGCCATCCCGAAGACCCCGTCCGGGAAGGTCAAACACCTCGAGGCCAAGGCGATCTTCGCCGGCGCTCCGGCCTGAGCGACGCCCGGCGATTCCGCCGGTTCGCAATCCACCGATGACGAGAGGGAGGGAACGCCGTGCCGTCGGACCCCGCAGTTCGTGAACTCGCCGCCCGCTATCTGCTGCGCGCCGAGGAGGCCCCCGAGGCCGATGCCATCGTCTATGCCCGCGCGCCCTTCGAGGGGCACAGGCTGACCTGGGCCGATATCGCCGAGCGGAGTGACCGGCTGCTGCGCGGCTACCGGACGCTCGGCATGGGCGAGGGGGCGCGCTGCGCGCTGACCCTCGCCGACCACCTGGACATGATCCCGGCGCTGCTGGCGCTGTGGCGGCTCGACGCCACCGCCGTCCTGATCGACCCGGCGTGGGGTGATCGGTTGCGCGCGAACGTGGTCGAGCACTCCGGGGCGAACTTCGCGCTGGACATGGCGGGCGCGGCCGAGCCGGTGCGGCTGAACGGGGCGGCCGGGTTCGCCGCGCCGCTGCCGAAGGGCACGGCGATGCTCGGTTACACCTCGGGCAGCACCGGTGATCCCAAGGGGATCCCCTTCACGCACAGCAAACTCGCGCTCACCATGCACTATTCGGCAGCCGCGTGCACCTACCGCTACGGGGCGCGGCCGCGCCGGATCGGCTGCAACGCGCGGCTGTCGGGGTCGGGCGTGCTGAACCTCAACTACACCTGGGCGCCGTTCAGCGACGCGGCCACCGTCGTCCTGCCCGAACTCACCCTCGCCACGGCCAGGAACTACTGGCGGGCGGTGGAGGAGTTCGGGGTCGAGCAGGCCTACCTGTTCCCGGCGCAGGTCGAGATGGTGAATCAGGTCGCGCTGCCGCGCTCGCCCGGTGGCACGGCGCCGCTCTGCCTGACCGGCAGCGCGCCGGTCTCGGCGCGGCTGCAGGGCCGCTTCGCCGAGCGCTTCGGCCTCCCGCTGGTGAACTGCTTCGGCATCTCGGAGGCCATGTGCACCATCTTCTTCGGCCACCTCGACCCGAACGGCGACGCCACGACCGACATCGGGGTGCCGTGGCTGCTGCAGGCCCGGCTCGTCGGCGAGAACGGCGAGGTCGTCGCCGGCGCGGGGGAGGGCGAGCTGCAGCTGTCGGGGCCAACCCTGCTCGACTACTACTACAACAACGAGCAGGCCACCGCGCAGGCCTACGACGGCCGCTGGTTCCGCACCGGCGACATCGTCCGGCGCGACGGCGCGGGCGTCTACCGGATCGCGGGCAGGCGCAAGCACGTCGTGATGAAGGGCGGCTTCTCCATCTACCTCAACGAGGTAGAGGAGGCGGCGCTCGCGGTGCCCGGCGTGCTGGAGGCGGCCGCGGTGCCGCTGCTCACCCACGACCTCGAGGACCTCGGGCTGCTCGTGCGGCTCGGCACCGACTCCGCGACGACCACCACCGAGGTGCACGCCGCCCTGCGCGCGAGCCTCGGCGTCCAGCGCGCACCCGGCCGCGTCGTGCGCGTCACCGAGCCGCTGCCGCGGACCGGCCCGGAAAAGCTGGACCGGCGGGGCTGCGAGCAGCGCTGGGAATCCGAGACCACCGTCGGCGCGCGCTGACCGAGAGACCGAGGAGTGCCATGACCACCCTGGACGAAACCGCGTTCATCGACGCCACGGCGGGCTACATCGCCGAACTGCGGGGCCCCGAACACGGCCCGGTGAACCCGGACGACAACCTGGTCACCGAGGCCGGGCTGGAGTCGCTGCAGCTGGTCGCGCTGCTGCGCTTCATCGAGACCCTGCGCGGCGACGAGCTGCTCGAGGTCCCCGAACTCGGTGACCTGACCCTGCGCAGCGCCTACCGATCGCTGTACGCCGGGCTCCCGGCCCCGATCTGACCGGCGCTCCGACCCGACAACCGAGGAGCCGACATGCTCACATCCAGCGACACCGTGTTACTGACCGGCGTCACCGGCTTCGTCGGCGGCGCGCTGGCGGTGGAACTGCTGTGCGGGACCGACGCCGAACTGGTCTGCCTGATCCGATCCCGCGGTGCCGCGACCAGCGCCGACCGGCTGCGCGCGGCGCTGCGCGCGAGCGCCGCCATGTACGGCATCGAGCTCACCGGGGAGCAGCTGTCCCGCTGCCGCGCCGTGACCGGCGACATCACCGCGCCGACCGGCGGGGTGGAGCCGGGTGAGCTGCGCGGGATCACCGAGGTGTGGCACGCGGCGGCCTCGCTCGCGTTCGAGGACGTGCGCGCCGACGAGATCACGCTGCACAACGAGCAGGGCACCGCGAATATCGTGGACCTGGCGCACAAGGCCGACTGCGGCGTCTTCACCTACGTCAGCACCGCCTATGTGGCGGGGCGGCGGCGTGGCCGGGTCGCCGAGACCGCGGTGCCCGAGCCGCCGATGCCGAACAACCACTACGAGCGCACGAAGATCGCCGCCGAGCGCATCGTCGCCGGCGCCGGATTCGACACCACCCGCGTCTTCCGCCCGAGCATCGTCATCGGGCACAGCCGGACCCGGGTGGCGACCACCTTCAGCGGGCTGTACGGCTTCATCCAGGGCTTGCAGCGCACGCGCGCCACGGTGCGCCGATCGCTCGGCGACCTGCTGAACTTCCGCCCGCTGCGGCTGCTCGCCGACGGGCAGACGCCGGTCAACTTCATCCCCGTCGACCTGGTCGCGAGCGCCGCGGTGCGGATCGCGGCGCGGGGCGCGGGCAGCGGGATCTACCACCTCGCCAACAGCACCCCACCCCGGCTCGCCGACTGCTGGGACAGCGCGACGACGGCGCTCGGCATGATGCGTCCGATCTTCGTCGACGACGTCGGTGACTTCACCCTCGTCGACCAGAAGCTCGACGACCAGCTGGACTTCTACCGCCCGTACCTGAACGACGAGAAGCACTTCGACGTCACGAATTCCGAGGCCGTGCTGGGAGCGGGCGCGCTGTCCTGCCCGCTGAGCGCGGACGAGATGTCCCGGTACGTCGAGTGGTTCATCGAATACCAGAAATCCGCCATGGAGACCCCATCATGACTGTTCGTCAGCAGAATTTCGTGGACGGCGTACTCGCGACACCGGGCGCCGCGGCCGCGGACGTGGTCGCCGAACTGACCGAGATCAAGGCCGAGTACGAGCGCCACCGCGCGATCTTCGTCGGGGGTGAGCGAATGTCCCGGCTGCTCCGTGGCCTCGGCGCCAGCGACTCCGACTTGGCGGCGCTGCAGCGGGCCAGCACCGACCTGCCCGACGACCCGACGCTGCCGTTCCGGAAAGCCAGGAACGGGCGGTACTTCTTCGACAACCGGGCGGGACGGATCGATCGGCTGGAGTTCCAGCCCTTCGTGCTCTCCGCCGACGAGGATTTCGTTCGCTACGACTCGGGCCAGATCCGGCAATTCGCGGAGATCGGTGCCGATCTGCAGTCCAATCGCGCCCTGCAGGGCCTGCTGCGCTTCAAGGCGTTCGTGGTGGACGGCCTCGACATCGCGCACCGGCCGAAGCTCGACTACGGCAGCGCGAACTGGGTCTGCACGCTGTTCCACCTGCGGACCGTGACCACCCCCGCGCTCACGGGTGAGCCCGCGCTGGAGGGGGTGCACAGCGACGGCGTCGACCACACCATGACCACCATGCTCGGTGCGGAGAACATGACCGACGACAGCGCCCGCACCTTCATCCACGACATGCGCGAGACCAATGCCATCGGCTGGGACGAGGTGGATCCGGCGCTGCGCATCGGCCAGTACCAGCACCGCCGATTCCTGGACACCCTGCTCGTGGTCGACCACGAGTTCAAACACAGCCTCTCGCCGGTGCTGGCGGCCGACACCTCGCGGGTCGCCACCCGCGACATGCTCGTCTTCTTCACCAGGAAGCCGACGGTTCCGGGGCATGTCTCCCATCGCCACGATTCACTGCGCAGGCACGCCACCCTGCCACTGTCCGTGCCGCCGGTGCGCGGCGCGCTCTCGGAGGAGCCATGACCTCGACCGATTCGACGCCGGCCGAACTCACGCCGACCGCGACACCGGGGCCGCGGATGTGGGTGTGGCCCGCCCTGCTGTGGGGCATGATGCGCCGGGGCGACGACGTGATCGACGAACAGTTCGATCGCTACGGGGACGTGGTGTGGCTGCGGCTGCCGCGCTTCCCGCACTTCCTGCCCGACGGCGCGCAGCTGGTGCTGCTGCGTGATCCGGCGCTGATCAAGCCGCTGTTCACCGCCGCCGACGACCTGGTCGATTCGGCCGGCGCCAACCGCGCGCTGGAACTGCTCTACGGCGACCGGTCGCTGTTCCTGCTCAACGGCCCCGAGCACCGGCGGTTGCGCAAGGTGCTGCTGCCGGGGCTGCGCGGCGACGCGCTCGCCGCCTGGGGTGAGTTCATCGCGGGCAGCGCCGAACGGGAGGCGCGCACCTGGTTCGGCCGGGATCGGGTCCTGGTGCACTCGTCCATGCTGGACCTGTCGCTGGAGCTGATCCTGAAGATGTCGCTGTCGATCTCCGATGCCGACATGCCGCGGTGGATGCCACCCATGCGCGAGCTGCTCGCCACGGCCACCTCACCGCAGGCGACATTCCGGTACGGGCTGCGGCAACTCGGCGCGTTGCGGCTGTGGCGCAGCTTCCAGCGGGTGCGCGCCCACTGCAACGAGCTTGTCTACGCCGAGATCGCCCGCAGACGGGCGCAGCCGGGCGTCGAGCACAGCGATCTGCTCGATCTGCTGATGCGCGCCGAGGGGGAGCCGCTGACCGACCGGGAACTGCGCGATCAGCTCTTCACGATCCTGATCGGCGGGCACGAGACCTCGGCCACCCTCGCCAGCTGGGTGCTGGAGCGGCTGGTGCACAACCCCGATGTCTACGCCAGGGCCAGCGCGGAGGCCCGTGCCGGCGCCGGGCACGAGTACATGGACGCGGTCGTGCAGGAGACGCTGCGGCTGCGGCCGCCGCTGGCCTTCGTCGGCCGCGTCACCCGCAGGAATTTCGCGCTCGGCGAGCACGTGTTCCCGCCGAACACGCTGATCCTGCCGGTGATCCGCGCGGTGCACCGGAAGGCCGAGCTCTACGAGGACCCGGAACTCTTCCGGCCGGAGCGCTTCCTGGAGACCCGGCGAACCCCGTTCGGGCACATCCCCTTCGGCGGCGGCCCGCACCGGTGCCTCGGCGATCACATGGGCGCGTTCCAGACCCGCTTGGTCGCGCAGGCCATCCTCCGGGTCGCGGAGCTCTCCGGCGGTGTGCCGGGGGGCGGTGAGCAGATCCGGCGCAAGGCGCTGGTCCTGGTCCCGGCGCGGGGCGGAGTCCTGCGCGCGACACCGCGCGAGCCGGCGCCGACCGGGTGAGACCGGCGCGTGGGTGCGCAAAACTGTTCGGCGCGAGAGTGATTGACAGCGCGTGACGCGCCGACACATTGTTGTCGAGGCAGCCGCGGCGCGAGCGACCATCGACGCCGCTCGACGACCGAGGGGTTGGTTATGCAGCGGTGGGCACGGTTCGCGACGACGCGTCCGCGATGGGTCGTCGGCGTCACGGTGGTACTGATTCTGCTCGCCGGCGCCTGGGGGGCCGGAGTGGTCGACCGCCTCGATCTGGCGGGGTACGAGGATCCGGCCAGCGAGTCCGCCGTCACCGACCGGCTGGTGGCCGCGGCGTTCGGCAAGCAGACGCCGGATGTCGTGGCGATCTACACCGCTCCGGAGGGCAAGACCCTCGACGACATCCGGCCACAGGTGCTGCCGCGGTTCGACGCCGTGCCCGGCGAACTGCTGGCGAAGCCGATCGAGTCGTATTGGACCGCGGGCGGGCTGCGGCAGGCGGCGATGATCTCCGCCGACCGCCGCCACGCGATCGCCGGTGTCAGCCTCAACGGTTCTATGAGCGACCAGCTGAAGAACTACGCCGAGCTGCGCGCCACCCTGACGGTGCCCGGCGTCGGCACCGAGTTCGCCGGGTTCATTCCGGTCCTCGACGCCTTCAACCAGAAGTCGCTGATCAGCGTCGTCATCGCCGAATCGGTCGCGATCCCGCTCATGTTGATCCTGCTCGTCGTGGTCTTCGGCGGTTTCGTCGCGGCGTCGGTGCCGGTGGTGGTCGGCGGGCTGGCCATGATCGGTGCGCTCGGCGCGCTGCGCGCCCTGAGCACCGTCACCGGGGTGAGTGCCTTCGCGGTGAATATCGCCTCCATCCTCGGGCTCGGGCTGGCCATCGACTACGGCCTGTTCATGGTGAGCCGGTTCCGTGAGGAGCTCCGCGCCGGCCGGACGCCCGCCGCGGCGGCCGCGCACTCCGTGCGCACCGCGGGGCGGACCATCGCCTTCTCGGCGCTGCTGCTCGTGTGCGCCTTCGCGGGCACCATGGTCTTCCCGCCGTCGATGCTGCGCTCGCTCGGCTTCGGGGCCATCGCCGCGATCGTGATCGCCGCCTTCGTCTCGGTCACCGCGCTGCCCGCCGCGCTGTCGATGATGGGGGAGCGGATCAACGCCCTGCCCTGGCGACATGGCGCCGTCCGCCGCGGGGAAGAGCGTGCCGAGCGGCGCTGGGCCGGGCTGGCGACCTCGGTCATGCGCAGGCCCGTCCTGGTGACGGTGCTCGTGGCCGGGCTCCTGCTCGTGCTGAGCGCGCCGTTCCTCGGGGTGCGGATGGGCGGGATCACCCCGAACGTGCTGCCCGCCGACGACTCCGTGCGGGTCGCGCAGGCCCACCTGTCCGCCGAGTTCCCCAATGCGAGCGAGGGCGCGACCGTGCTGGTGCGGGGAGCGGACGGGGCCGCACCGGCCGCCGACGCCGTCTCCAGGGTGGCCGGTGAGATCCAGCGCGTCGACGGTGTCCGCACGGTGGTCCGGTTGGCCGAGGAGCGCGACGGCGTCCTGCTGCGGGCGCTCTCGACGAGCCCCGATTTCACGCCGGGCGCCGAGGAGATGGTGGCCGCGATCCGGGCGCTCCCGGTGCCGGCGGGGGCGACCGTTCAGGTGGGCGGCATGAACGCGCTCCGGGCCGACAGCAATGCCTCGATGGTGGGCGCGGTTCCGCTCGCCCTCACCATCGTGATCGCCGCGACACTGCTGGTCATGACGGTCGCGTTCCGGTCGATCGTGCTGCCGCTGAAGGCGGTCGCCATGGCCGTGATCAGCCTGACCGCCACCTTCGGCGTGCTCACCTGGATCTTCGTCGACGGGCACGGCGCCGGCCTGCTCGGGGCGGAGCCGGCGCCGCTGCCGACACCCGCGCTGATCGTGGTGGTGGTCGCCGTCTTCGGGCTCTCCACCGACTACGAGGTCTTCCTGATGTCCCGCATGCTCGAGGCGCGCGAGCGCGGCGCGGAGACCGAGGAGGCCGTGCGCGAGGGGGTGTCGAAGACCGGACGCATCATCACCACCGCGGCGGCGCTGTTCGTGATCGTGACCGGCGCGGCCGCGCTCTCCGACGTCACGCTGATCAAGGTGGCCGCGCTCGGCATGGCGCTGGCCATCCTGATCGACGCCACCGTCGTGCGCATGCTGCTGGTCCCCGCGCTCGTCACGCTGATGGGCGCCGCGAACTGGTGGAGCCCGTTTCCGCGCACCGCGCCCCCGACCGGGGCGCGGCAGCCGGTGCCATTGCCCGAGTAGTCCGATCAGGCCGCGGCTGCGGCCGGTGAGCGAGAGATATGTTGGCCTCCGTGGATCGCCGCGCCGAGGTGGCGGCTCCCAGCGATTTCGCCTTCGGCTTCGTGACCGACCATCGCACCGTGCCGAGCTGGATGTTCGGCATCTCGCGGTTCGAGCCGAGCGGTGACCGGACCGCGGGCGCCGGCGCCCGGTTCGCCGCCACCTTCTCCGGGGTGCTGTCGTACACCTTCGAGCTGGTGGCGACGGAGTGGGAGGACGGAGCGGCGATCGTGCTGGAATCCGCGGAGCCGCCGCAGGTGCGGGCCCGCGTGGAGTTCCGGCCGCGCGGTGCGCGGGTCACCGAGATTCGCATCCGGGTGGAGTACCGGATTCCCGGCGGTCTCGCCGCCGCCGCGCTGCGGCGGATGAACGACGTGGTCGCGGGCCGCGCGGCCCGGTACGTGGAGTCGAACCTCCGCCGCGAACTGGAGTCCGCCTACGCCGCCGCGCACCGGGGTGCGGCCGGCTGACCGGCGTCCACGCACACGAAAGGCGGCACCCCGCTTCGGGTGCCGCCTTCGTCGTCCGGGTCAGCGGATACCGGGGCGCACCGGCACTCGCCGCGGTTCGGAGGCCGGCGCCGCTCCTTCGCTCGGCGACGGTGCTGCGTTCGGCGGCTGCGCGGCACGCGCCGGTCGGTGCCGGATCAGCCCGCGCACCAGGGGCGCCGGCGTCCACCAGAACCACCGGCCGAGCAGCCCCGCCATGCCGGGCACCACGAACGTGCGCACGATGAGCGTGTCGATCAGGAGCCCGATGCCGACCGAGGTGCCCACCTGCATGATGCTCAGGACCGTGCCGGTGAGCAGCGCGAACATGGTGAGGCCGAAGACCAGCCCCGCCACGGTGACCACCGCGCCGGTGCCGGCGAAGGCGCGGATCATGCCGGTGCGCAGCCCCGCGCCGCGCTCGAACACCTCCTCGCGGAGCCGCATGGTCAGCATCAGGTTGTAATCCGCGCCGACCGCCACCAGCGCGATGAGCGCGATCGTCGGGACCGGCCAGTGCAGGTCCTTGCCGATCAGGTCCTGCCAGATCACCGTGCTGATCCCGATCGCCGAGATGTAGGAGAGCACCACCGTGCCGATGACGACCGCCGCCGCGATCGGGCTGCGCAGCATGACCAGCACGATGAGGAACACCATCGCCAGCGCCGCGATGGCGAGCAGCAGGAAGTCGTCGATGACGAACTCGCGCAGCTCCGCGGTGCCGGTGCCGAATCCCGTCGTGTTCGCGGTACTTCCGGCGAGGGTGCCCTCCTTGGTGGCCTCGTGCACCGCGAGCAGGATCTCGGCGGCGCGTTCGGCGCCGTCGGCGCCGAACATCTTGCCCTCGCCGAACACCATCAACCGCGCGGAACGGCCGTCCGGGGAGAAGTACAGCTGCGCGGCCCGCTGGAAACGCGGGTCGCTCCACGCCTGCTGGGGCAGGTAGAAGCCGCCCTCACCGCTGTTCCGGAAGTCCGCGCGCATGGCCCGCAGGTACTCGACGAGCCCGGAGAACATGGTCCTGGTCTCGGCGACGGCCGCGGTGAGCTGCGCGGTGACCGAGCCGAGCCGGGCAACCGTGGCGCGCATCGTCTCGACCGAGGCATTGGTGGTGGCGAACACCCGCGCCAGATCCTGCGCGCCCCCGCCGAGCGTTTCGGCACCGCTGGTCATCGACTCGGTGGCGGCCACGACGGCGTCCATCGGTTCGACCGCGTCCAGCACCAGGGCGCAGAGCCCGTCGCGCGCGCAGCCGGGGTTGGCGCCGGTGAAGGCGCGCAGCGGGGCCATGTACTCCGACACCCTGCCGACATTGTCGCGCAGCGTCCGCATCCCGGACTGCATGACCCCGACGCCCTGGTCGAGCGCGCCGATACCGTCGGCGGCGCCGGAGAGCCCGAGCTGGAGCTGCCCGATGGCGGTCTCGAGTTGCCGGAGCGAGGCCGCCACCTCGTCGATGGCGCCGAGACGCTCGGCCATCTGCGACGTTCCGCTGTCCAGCTGATCGGCGACGAGCCCGGCCTGCGCGGTGAGCGCGGCCTGCTCCGGAATGGCGCCCGACGGCCGGGAGGCGGACTGCACCATGCGAATCCCGGGGATCTCCATGATGCCGCGGGTGACCCGCTCGATCGCGATGACGCCCGCCGGATCGCGCAGGTCGTGGTCGGAGCGGATGAAGACGATCTCGGGGAGCAGGCTGTTCTCCGGGAAGTGCCGGTCCATCGCCTGGAATCCGGCGGTGGCCTCGGTGGTGTCCGGGATCGCCGCCAGTTCGTCGAAACCGAGCCGGGTCTGCGCGGCGGGCAGCGCGCAGAGCACCAGCACCAGCACCGAACCGACCAGGGCGGGGCCGGGCCACCGGGCGACGAGCGTGCCGATCGGCCGCCAGCGCCCGCCGGCGCCGGCCACCCGGGCCCGCGGCCGCAGGTAGCCGCGCTTGCCGGCGACGGCGATGATCGCGGGCAGCAGGGTCAGCGCCGCCAGCATGCCGGTGAGCACGCCGATGGCGCAGGGCAATCCGGCACTGCTGAGCATGCCGATGTCGGCCAGGATCAGGAACGCGAGTGCCGCGGCCACGGTGAGCCCGGAACCCAGGATGACCGGTGCGACGCTGCGATAGGCGAGCAGCAGCGCCGCGTCGTGCGGCACCCCCGAGCGCCGGATCTCGTGATAGCGGCCGAGCACGAAGATGGCGTAGTCGGTGGCCGCGCCGAGGACGAGGGCACCGAGCAGCGACACCGAGAAGATCGACACCTCGATGAGGTCGCGTTCACCGAGGAAGGCGATGATCGGTCTGGTCACCGCGAGCGCGAGCCCGACGGTCAGCAGCGGGATGTGCGCGGTGACCAGGTTCCGGTAGACGAGCAGCAGCAGCAGTGCGATGAGCACCACCGTGGCGCCGGTGATCACCAGCATCTGTTCGTCGATCGCCGTGATCTGGTCGGAGATGACCGCACCGGGCCCGGAGACGAGGACGCGCAGCCCCGACGGCGCCGCGTGGCCTGCCACGATCTCGCGGACCGCCGCCACCGACTCGTTGGCCTGCGCGGCGCCCAGTTCGCCGCGCAGCCGCAGCATCGTGTAGGCGGCTTTGCCGTCGGCGCTCTCGGCCCCCTCGGCGGTGATCGGGTCGGACCACAGATCCATCACCGACTCCACGTGGGCGGTGTCCGCGCGTAGCCGCGCGAGCAGGTCGTCGTGGTAGGCCCGCTCGGCCGGGCCGAGCGGGCGGTCGCCCTCGAGAACCAGGTAATTGAGGTTGGCGCCGCCGCCGTCGCCGAACTCCCTCGCCATGATCGCGCCGACGGCATTCACCTGCGCCTCGTGCGGCAGAAATCCCTGTGCGTGCGTCCGTGCGGTGTGCTCCACCTGGGGAACGAGCAGATTCCCGGCGGCGGCAACGAGAACCCACAGGCCGATCACGAGAAATGCGTATCGGCTGGAGAATTTGGCGACGGCGTCCCACATGGAAATAAAACTATGGAGACGATTACCCGGCGGTCAACCGCTGTTCAAGGGACGCCGCGGAGCGAAATATCAAGCGGCGCGCTGTCGTTCTTCGATCGATTCGACGAATGCGCACAGCGACCGCTCGAACCGTTCGGTGGTCTCGAAGAACGGCAGGTGCCCGCAGTCGTCGAATACCTCGGCGCGCGCGTCCGGCATCAGGCCGGCCAGCGCCCGCAGCCCCGAGGGGCTGATGCAGAAATCGTCGTCGCCCGCCAGCAACAGCGCGGGCGCGGCCACCCGCGGGAGCATCTCGGCGTCCGCGGTGGTCTCCAGCGCGTCGGTCAGATTCGCCCGCAGCTGTGCCGCCGAGTTGATCGCCAGGAACCGTTCGCGCAGTGCCAGGTAGGCCGCTCCGCCGCCCATGCCCTGCGCGCGATCACCGAAGACCAGGGGGTACATCGCGTCGAAGAGCTGGCGAGGACCGCTCGCTTCGAGCGTGGTCAGCCACGATTTCATGATCCGGGTCCGCCGCTTGGAGCCCCACGGGCTGAAGGTCGGGCCGACGAGCACGAGGCCGGCGACGCGGTCGGGGTGGCGAACGGCGAAGTCGCGGCAGATCACCGTGGAGAGCGACGACCCCACGAGGTAGGTGCGCTCGATCCCGAGGTGGTCGAGCAGCCGCACCAGGTCGGTGGTGTGCTGGTCGAAGCCGGCGGGCGCGCCGGACGAGGCGCCCTGGTTGCGCAGGTCGTAGGTGAGCAGGCGATTGTTCCGCACCAGGCTCCGCGTGAAATTGCGCCACGATGTACTGACGACGTAGATCGTGGACACGAATGTCACGCAGGGGCCCGCACCCTCCAGCTCGTAATACAGCTCGCAATCGTCGGAGACCCGGAGGCGCTCGTTGATCCCGTGGTAGGTCAGGTCGAAGGATTTGATCGTCTGTACATCCATCAATTCTTCCCGATTTTCTCGAAGGCCGGTGTGTACGACCCCATCATTGCTGTGTACCGTTCACGATGGAAGTGCGCATCTCGTTGTGCGGTGCGCGATTCCGAGGTCGTGAACCGGGGGGAAGGGGAGTTTCCGTGAGTGCGTCCCTGTGGCTGCGATGGATGGCGATGCAGGGTGTGCCCCGCGCCTTTCTCTCGGCGCGGGCGCTGCGCGGTGATCCGCTCGCGCGGCTGCTGCTCGGCCGCGCCGGGCCGATGGAGCGCTATCGGCTCTTCGACCGGCTGCGCGAGCGGGGCGGCCTGGTTCGGACGCCCTTCGTGTGGGTGAGCGCCGACTACGAGATCTGCCGCAGCGTGCTGCGGGACAGCCGCTTCGGCGTCACGAACCCGGTCGGAACCGGCCTTCCGCAGCCGCTGCCCGCCGTGATGAACTGGGCGGATCCCCGGATCCCCAATCCGGTCGAGCCGCCGTCCATGCTCATGGTCGACGAGCCGGAGCATGCCGGGTACCGCAGAGCGGTCGCGCGCGGTTTCACCCCGCGCGCCATCGAGCGGCTCGGTGACCGGGTCGAGGCGATCACCGAGGAGCTGCTGGCCGAGCTGGCCGGCCGTGGCCGCGTCGACCTGGTGACCGGCTACGCGGCCCGGCTGCCGGTGATGGTCATGGCCGACCTGCTCGGCCTGCCCGAAGACCGGCATGCAGACCTGCTCGAGTGGGGCGGGTCAGCGGCGGTGCTGCTCGACATCGGCATCACCTGGCCCGCGTTCCGCCGTGCGGTCGCGAGCCTTGGCCATCTCGATCGCTTCCTGCGCGAGCACATTCCGCGGATCCGCCGCGGCGAACTCGGCGAGACCGTCCTCGATCCGCTGGTCGCCGACGCCACGCTGAGCCACCGCGAGATCGCGGCGAACGCGGCGCTGCTGATCGATGCGGGCTTCGAGACCACGGTCAACCTCATCGGCAACGGCATCGTCCTGCTCCTCGGCAATCCCGCCGCGCTCGAGCGGCTGCGCGCCGAGCCGGCGCTGTGGCCCGCCGCGATCGAGGAGATCCTGCGGATGGAGAGCCCGGTCCAGATGACCGTGCGCACCGCCCATCGCGATGCGGAGCTCGGCGGTGCCCGCGTGGCGGCAGGCGAGATGATCGTCCTGCTGCTCGCCGGAGCCAACCGCGATCCCGAGATCTTCCCCGAGCCGCACCGCTTCGACATCACCCGCCCCAACGCGCGCGAGCACCTCGGGTTCGGCGCGGGGGCGCATGTGTGCCTCGGTGCCGCGCTGGCCAGGATCGAGGGGACCGCCGCGCTGCGCGGGCTGTTCGAGCGCTTTCCCGGCCTCGGGCTCGCCGCGGCGCCCGAGCGCCGCGGCCTGGTCACCCTGCACGGTTACCGCAGGGTCTCCGCCGAACCGGGGCCGCCTGCGCGATCGTCCGCCCCCGGCCGGTGACCCGGTGCCGTCGCCAGCGCGTCCGGCGGGTGGGCAGAGCCGAAGAGCTGCGCCGCGGTCAACTCGTAGGCGGCGGGATGCGGGCCGTTCTCCGCCGCGGCGCGGATCGTGCGGTCGTCGAGCCGGTAGTCCGCGGCGAGCGCCGGATCATCGGACTGCAGCATGCGGAGAGCGTCGCTGATCTCGATCAGCATATCGGTGACCCTGGTCTCCGCGCGCGTGGCCGGCTGCGCACGGAATCGCACCTGCGGATAGCGCTCGGTGAGCCACGCGTGCAGCGGCGTCAGCCGTCCGAGATAGAACCGCGCCAACCGGGCATCCCGGTAGGTGCCCAGCGCCGCGGGGCCGATGACGCTCATGACCAGCAGCGCGCCGGCCACGAGCTGGAGCGTGTACGCGAAACACTGCGCCCACAGCGGCGGCCCGGAGGGCCAGGCCGTGGCGATCACGATCACCCAGACCTCGTACCCGGCGAACACGAGCGTGACCGCGGCGAGGACGCTCAGCAGTGCCCTGCGCCGCCCGCGTTCCCGTGCTCGTGCGCGCAGAATCACCCTGGCCATCAGGCCCGTGGCGTGCAGGAGGACGACAGCCTGTGCCAGCCAATAGATCTGCATGCGCGGGGGGCTCGCCGCCGCGAACCCGAAGCCGGCGCCCGCCTGCTGTTCCGGGGCGGTCAGGAACAGGTACATCAGCAGCGCGCCGACGCTCGCGTAGGCCGCCGCGGTCACGACCATCTCGCGCCGGCGCAGCGGGGTGGCCGACAGGTGGCAGCGCGTGTACAGCAGGGCGGGGACCATCGCGCCGAGCGAGCACAGATGGCTGAGCGGGAAGGCCAGATTGATCCGAATCTGATCGAACAGCCGCACCGCGACGGGGACCACGAGGACGTAGCCGGTCGCGAGCAGCACCAGGGCCAGGATGGGGGTCAGCCTGCCCCTCGGTCCCTGCGGGCCCCGCTGCCAGAGCAGGGTGCAGACGCCGATCAGGATCAGCAGCCCGACCGCCGCGTTGACCGCCGTCATCACGGCTGATCCGGCCGCGGGCGCAGCAGGTTCAGCGCCGCGCAGAGCCGGGTGCGCCGCAGCCCGAGCGCGGAGATGATCTCGGCGGACTGGGTGGTGTCGGCGTCGCTCCACAGAATGGTGCGCAGCGTCTCCCTGGCGAAGGTCTCGGCCTCGCGTTCACCGGCGCTGTCGTAGGCCGAGCGGTAGCGGACCTGCGCGTAGTTCGCGACGGCGGCGGGGCTCAGGATCGAGCAGAGCGCCAGCCCGGTCTCGACGAGGTGCTCGTCGCTGTCGTGACCGTGCAGGATGTGGCCCGCTTCGTGCAGGACGGTATTGATCCGGGCGATCTCCGGCAGGTCGGCGGCGTACTCGATGATGTCTCCGGCCTCGGTGCGGAGCCATTGACCCGCGACGGAGCGCGGCAGGTTCGCGTTCGCGCCGATCCGCACCGGAATCCCGCTGGAGTCGGACAGTATGCGGCCGAACTCGGCCAGGGAGAACGGCTGGAGGCGTGCGGTGTGGTGCTGTACCGCTGTCAGCGTTCGGCGTCGGGTGCGTCGGGTCGGATTCAAGGTTCGGGTTTTCGCCTGTCCTACGGTGGATTCGGGTACCGACGAACTCTAGAACATGTCGCACCGCGCAGGAAGTGAATGGTAATTCACGCCAGCGTCGAGGGAAATCGGCTGTGGCACATGGCGATGACGCCTTTATGTAACTTCCTATGAACTGGTAATAACCCCGATTTCTGAAATGCGTTCCGATCACAATCCCGGGCGCTTGAATTGTTTCCCGTGACCGCCTGCCGACGCTATCGGGCGGGGTCGATGCGGAAGACCGGGTACCGGGGTGCGACGCGCTCGAACTCGGTGAGCGGGGCCCGGCGGTCGATCGGGAAGTGCGGCCGCGCGCCGGGAGCGACCGCGAGGTACCGGCGCAGGATGGGGGCCCGGTCCTCGGCCGCGACCTCGGTCAGCTGAATCGCCTCGCGGCCGCGCCGGTGCAGCGCGGCCCGGCCGCGGGCGGCGGCCACATTGCGCACCCACCCGGCGTCGGGGCCGAGCATGGACACCAGGTATCGCTCTCCGTCGTGGTGGGCGACCGCGATCGGCAGCGTCACCGGGCGTCCGGTCCGCCGTCCGGTGACCTCGAGGGTCATGGCGTGGCTCGGTGAGAGGACGCCCGCGGTGAAGATCCGCTCCGCGAAGCGGTTCAGCACGCGCGCCGCGCTGCCCGGCCGGTCACCCCGGTACATGCGGCGGTGCGCCCGATGCAGCTGATCACGGACAGCGCACTGCCGCGGCGGGTCGACGCTGGTGTGGTGCACACTCATCCTCCGGTTCGGGTGGCGGTCTCGTCCATTGTCCGCCCTCCGCTCCCCGGCGTCAGATCCAGAGCGGATCGCCGTACACCACACCCATGTCGCTGATCTGGTCGGTGTAGACCTGCATCAGCGTGTACTGCCGAATGACCGCGGGCCCGACGCACCCGTTGATGACCAGGTGGATGTCGCGCATATTGATGCGCGCCGAGGCGCCGGGGACCACGTCCTTCTTGGCGAGCTGCACCTCGGCGACCTTGCCGGGGGTGACCGAGACCGAGGCGTTGAAGCCGAGGTCGGTGATGTCGGGGTTGCCGTCGTCGTCGGGGCCGATGCCGAAGCCGAGGCCCTGCAGGTCCACCGCGCACCCGACGTGGTACCCGACGCTCAGCGACCCCGAGGCCGGCGACTGCGTATACGACGATCCGCTGATGTACACCTCGCGCACCGTGCCCGCGGCATTGAGCGGCGGCACCTTGTCGATGCTCTCGCCGGTCGACCCGACGACGAAGGTCGGGCCGTCCGGCGATTCGAAGGTCAGTTCGTGCGGGGCCAGGTTCACCACCTCGGCGGTGGCCGCGGGCGCGAACGCGATGGCGAGCCCGGCGGCCACGGCGGGCACCGAGCAAGACAGGACAAGCTTGGCGAGGATGGAGGGCATGGCGGGATGGTAGCCGGGGTGCGGTCTGGCAAACATGGACGCGGCCGGTGGGGCGGGGTATAAAACCGCTAGTAGGCCGTAGTTTCCCGAGTATGTGACGCGGGTCGGAAAACGGGCCAGCAAACATAGCGCGTGGTCTGTGTCCGGGACTCACGCTTCCCGCAGGACGGCCCTTCCCTCGCGCAGCCACTGCGCCGCCGTGCCCTCGTCGAGGTAGCCGTTCTCGAGGACGCCGGGGACGAAGACCTCGTCCGCGCGGTCCGGCGGGAAGCTCGCCTCGCCGTAGACGTCGCCGATGAGGAACGCGTCGAACTCGGCGTCGGGGCGCGGGAAGTACAGCGAGTAGGAGAGCACCTGTGCGCTGATCGCGCCGGCCCACAGGGTGCCGCCGTCGTCGCCGTGATCGCACAGGACCACGGTGGCGACCTCGAGGGTTCCGGCGATGGAGGCGGCGATGCCGTAGCGGAACAGGGCGGCCCGCGCCCACACGTCGCCGCCGACGACCAGCAGGCTGCCGTAGCCGTCGCCGCCCGCGGTGGCGTCGAGGGTGCCGTCGACGGTGAGGTCGCCGCGGATCGCCACCGCGTAGCCGGCGTCGTCGTGCTCCTCGAGCAGCGCGACGGTGTCGGCGACGTGGACATCGCCGTCGTAGAACCGGACCTCGTCGAGCGCGCAGTCCGGCCAGGAGACCTCGGGGAGGAGCCGGGTCGCCTCGGCGAGCGGGAGCACGGTGTAGTCGCCGGCGCCGAGCGCGGTCGGCGCGGGTTCGGCGACCGTGCGGCTGCGCGGCGGCCCGAAGTCCTGCCGCGGCGCCTGGTATACGGCTTCGGGGGCGGCCGTGCCGTCGTGGTAGAGCGCGCCGCGGAACTCGAAGGGCGGGCCCTGTTCGGTCCAGCCGGAGTACAGGTGGCCGTCGCCCCACTCGGTGACGCCGGTGAGGCGGTATGGCGGGGTCGCGGGCGGCGCCGCGCGGAAACCGGTGTCGTCGAGCACGCCGACGAAGCCGCGGTCGCCGACGACGAGGAAACGGTCGCGGCCGGCGTCGTAGTGCACGTGCTCCAGGTCGAGCGGCGGGGCGTCGGGGCAGGGCCGGAAGGGGCCGCCGGGGGCCGCGTGGGACAGCTGGCCCTTGTCGCCGCCGACGACGGCGCGGCCGTCGGGGGCGAAGGCGACGCCGCACAGCGGGGCGTTGCCGCGGAACAGCTCGGTTACGGAGCCGTCCGGGGCACGGGTGAGCAGGGTCTCGCCCGCCGCGAAGACGGTGCCGCCGCCGGGCGCCGCCGCGGCGGCGACGATGCTGTCGGCGGTGAACGCCGGGTGGACGCGCAGCTCGGAGGTCCGCGGGTCGAGGACCGCCGCGAACCCGTCGTCACCGGTCACCCAGAGCGATTCGCCCGCGGTGGTCAGGGCGTAGAGGCAGCCCGGGGTGCCGGTCGGGATGGTCCGGTGCTCGTCCCCGTCGATGATCGCGAGGTAGCCGTGCTCACCGGCGACGACGGCGGTGCTGCTGCTCAGCGGCAGGATCGCGCGCAGGCCGTGCGCGCCGAGCGGGCGCGACCGCCAGCCGCGGTCGTCGTACCGCAGTACGGCGCTGAAACCGCGCCCGCCGCCGGCGGCCCACAGCGTCGTCCCGAATCGGGCCGTCGTGAGGGGCCCCGGAATCGATCCCAGCAGGGGATGACCGTCGACCATGAACGCGCGCACGGGTATTCAACCTACCGGTCGGCTACCGGGGTGGGGCTCCTAGGCTGGGTGCCATGCGCTTCGCCCTCGACGCTCTCATCGATCCCCGCCTGCACCTGCTCACCGCGGAGTCGAGCGTCTTCTACGCCGGCCGAACGCCGGGGCGGGGGCCGGGCACGCCGGACGAGCTCCGCGCGGCCAGGGCCGCCGCCGCGCCGGTGCCCGCGGATCCGCCCGCCGTCGAGGAGACCGTGACGGCAGGCGGCCGAACCGTGACGCTGCGCATTCTCCTTCCGGTGCGCCGGGCTGTCCGCGGGGTGTTCCTGCAGCTCCACGGGGGCGGCTTCTACCTGGGGTCGGCCGCGACGGACGATGTCGCCAATCGCAGGCTCGCCGATGCGCTCGGCCTCGCGGTGGTGAGCGTCGACTATCGGCTCGCGCCCGAGCAGCCGTGGCCCGCCGCTCCCGACGACTGCGAGACCGCCGCGCTCTGGCTCGCCGAGCACGCCGAGCGGCGCTTCGGCACCGCGCGGCTCGCGATCGGCGGCTTCTCGGCGGGCGCGACGCTCGCCATGACGACGCTGCTGCGCCTGCGCGATCGGAGCCTGCCGGTGTTCGATTGCGCGGTGCTGCAATTCGGCACCTACGACCTGAGTGCCCGCACCCCGGCCGGGCGGCTGATCGCCGACGAGTACTTCCTCCGGGCCTACTGCGGCGCGGCCGCGGACCGCACCCACCCGGATATCTCCCCGATCTACGCCGACCTCGCCGGTCTGCCGCCCGCCCTCGTGGTCGTCGGCGCCGCCGATATCCTGCTCGAGGACAACCTGGCCATGGCGGCGCGGCTGTCGGCCGCGGGGAACGAGGTGGACCTGCGGGTCTATCCCGGGGCGCCGCACGGTTTCACCGGGCATCCGACGCCGATGGCGCGAGCCGCGCACGCCGATATCGACGGCTGGCTGGAGAGCCACCTCAGCGCTGCCCGGTTTCTCGGGGCGTAATGGGCAATGGAAACCGCCCGATCAAGGAACCATGACGATCGCACGAGGACTCACTTCGACGACGGCCGCCGGACTCCTGGGAGCGGCCATGGCCCTGGCGGCCCCCGGCGTCGCGAGCGCCGCCGACCCCTGCCAGCTCGGGGCGTCGAATGTCGGCCCCCGCAGCTGCGTCTCCACCGAACTGCGGACGGCGCCCGCGTGGACGCTGGGCAATGGGTTCTGCGTCGGCATGCTCACCGCCGCCGGGGTCGCCTACGACGGGCCGCTGGCCGACTACCACGTCTTCCCGGGGACCGCGCACTCCATCGAGCTCCGGATCACCCAGGGGTTCTCCCCGCTCGGCGACTACGCGCCGACCGTGCTCGCGTGCGATGTCACCGCCGTCGTCGACTGGCGCAACCTCGATACCGGCGGCAGCGGTTCGGTGAGCCGGTTCGTCCCGGCGGGCAGCACGGGAGCCCGGCCGTTCTTCGTGCACGTGGACTCGGGGCCGGGGCGGGTCGCGCTGACGCTGCGGACCGACCGTCCCGGTATTCCGGCGAGCACCGAGGTCTTCGTTCCCCTGAGTCAGAGTTCGTAGCGGTACCAGCGGCGCGGGTTGCCGTCCTCGTGCAGCCAGAGCGTGCCGTCCCGGCCGACCCGGCCTCGCACCCAGGCCACCGGGAACCGGCCGTCCGGCAGGGTGAGTATCTCCGTGCCGGTCTCGGTGATGACGCCGTCCGCGCGGTGGGCGCGGCGGACCGTCCACATCGGTATGTCGTTGCGGCGGTGCTGCTCCAGGAACGCCAGTTCGGAATCCGCGACCGCCAGGCCGAAGCACCTCCCGAGGGGGTTGGGGGTGATGGAGCTGACGCCGTTCGCATCGGCCGCGACCAGGGGGTCGGAGCGGGATTCGGTGCTCGGCGTTCCCGTCGCGGATGACGACGAGCGCGTCGAACGGTGGTGCCGGCGGCTTCCACGGTCTGGTGCGGTGCCAGGGCAGATCTGCCGCGGCGGGGTCTACGAGGAGGGCCAGGAGGCGGCCGCGGTGGTCGATCGTGGCGGCGAGGACGTCGAAGCGTGCGTAGCGCTGCGGGAGGGTGGCGTGCAGCGCGAGGGTGCGGTTATCGGCCATCGGCCTTTCCGGTGGGCATGCGGTCGATCTTCGCACGGGAGCCGGGTGCCTGCTCGATTTCGCGGTCGGGCATGGTGTTTCGGTGGAGCTGGGGTCTTACGCGCTGGTGGATGTGGAGACGACGGGGTTGCGGCCGGGGCAGCACCGGGTGCTGTCGGTGGCGGCGCTGCTGCTGGACGCGGCGGGGGCGGTGGTGCGGGAGTTCCACACGCTGGTCGATCCGGGCGGTGATCCGGGGCCGGTGCACATTCACGGGCTGACGCGGGAGATCCTGCGCGGGGCACCGGATTTCGCACGGGTCGCGGGGGAGCTGGCGGGGGTGCTCAGCGGGCGGGTGCTGGTGGCGCACAACGCACGGTTCGACCACGGGTTCCTGGCGGCGGAGTTCCGCCGGGCCGGGGTGCGGCTGCCGGTGCGGAGCCGGATGTGCACGCTGGCGCTGGCCCGCCGGATCGCCCTGCCGACAGCGGATTTCAAACTGGCGACGCTGGCGGCGCACTACGGGGTGGTGCAGCGGCGGGCGCACGACGCGCTGGACGACACCCGGGTGCTGGCCGGGGTGCTGCGCGGGCTCGCTGGGGACGCGGCGCGGCTCGGTATCGCGGCGCCGGTGCTGGACTGCGCCGATGAACCGGCGCGCTGGCCCCGCAGCCGGGCCGGGGCGAAGCCGGTGTGCGGGTACCGGTATCCGGGGCGGCTGGTCGCGGGGGAGCGGCTGGTGCAGGGGATGAAGGTGGCGATCACCGGGGACACCGCGCTGGAGCGCGAGGTGCTGGTGGCGCGGGCCGAGGCGGCCGGGCTCGATGTCACCGGGGCGGTGAGCGGGCGGACCAGTGTGCTGGTCTGCAACGAGCACGGTTCGAGCTCCGCGAAGGCGCGGCGGGCCAGGGAGCTGGGGACGGTCGTGGTGCGGGAGGGGGAGTTCCTGCGGTTGCTCGGGGAGGTGCGGGCGGGGGAGGTGCTGGGGGCGCAGCCGGGAACCGTGGGGGTGGGTGCGGGCGGGGCCGAGGTGATGGTTCCCGAGTATGCCGCGGCTCCCGACGGTGCCAGGGCTCCCGATGGTGTGGCGGCTCCCGATGGTGTGGCGGCCCCTGACGATGCGGCGGCATCCGATGGTTCGGTGGCACGCAATAGCGTGGTGGCTCTCGGCCCTGCGGTAACCCCCGGCAGCGCCATTGCTCCCGTCCGCCCGGTGGCTGCCGAGAGGGCAGGAATCCCCGGCTCCCTCGCCGGACGCCGCGTCCTCGTTCTCGGCGGCACCCACGCGGAGGCCGCCCGGCTCCGCGCGGCGGTGATCACCGCAGGCGGTTCGGCGGCGGTGAACCTCTCCGCCCGGGTCACCGACGTCGTCGCGCTGCCCGGTGGCCGCCCCGACCCCCGGCTCGACCGCGCACGCGCACTCGGCCTCCCCGTGCACGGCCCGGAACTCGTGGCCGACAGCGTCCCCGCCCCGGCCACCGCGACCCTCGCCCGCGGCCAGGTCACCGACCTCCCGGACCGCGCGACCTGGACCATCCGCGCCGCCTGGCACACCCACACCGTCGACCTCGTCGCCTTCCTCCTCGACGACACCGAGACCGTCGCCGAGGACGCCGACTTCGTCTTCTACAACCAGCCGGAGACCGCGGGCGCCGCGCTGCTCTGCGACGGCCCGGCCGAACAGGCCATCCAGCTCGACCTGGACGAACTCCGCCCCGGCCGCACCAGGGTCGTGATCGCCGCCGCGCTGGAACAGCCGGGCGTCACCTTCGGCGATATCGGCCCCGTCGAGCTCGATATCGACGGCTTCGCCCAGGCCACCCTGGACGCCGCCACCGAGGAGCGCACCCTGCTGCTCGCCGAGGTGTACCGGCGCGGCGCGCGCTGGCGGCTGCGGGCCGTCGGGCAGGGCTACCCGACGGGGCTGGCGGAGCTGGCCGCCGGGTACGGGGTGCAGCTCCGGTAGCGGCTCTTTGGCACATGTCACAGCGCGGGCCGCGCTCATGGTGAGGTGCCAACCACCTCGCGATTCCGCTCGAAACCCGGAGCGGCAGAACCCTATTCTCGGCCGGAATCGGTTCGAGTGGAGGGTGAGGGTCTGTGAAAGCGTCTCTGTCGGTCGTGGTTACCGTGCTCGTCGGGTGCGCCCTGCTGGCCGCCCCGGCCTCCGCCGACCCGCCCTATCCGGTGGAGCCATCGATCCCCGCCGCCCCGCCCGCCCCGCTGCAGCAGTGGATCGACGACACCATCCCCGCCCCGGCCGCCGCGGCCGACGAGCAGACGCTGTGGCGCGCGGTGCTGCCGACGCCGTCCGGCGACCCGATCTTCGACACCTGGCCCGACGGCCTCCCCGCGCTCGCCCCGGGCGCGATCATCGAGACCAGGGACGTGACGGCCACGACCGCGCTGCGCTCGACGGTGCCGATCGCCCGGGCCACGCTGCTGAAGTTCCGCTCCACCTCGGCCACCGGCGCGCCGTCGTTCGGCACCGCCACCCTGATCGAGCCCGCGACCCCGTGGGCGGGGCCGGGCGCCAGGCCGGTCGAGGTCAACGCGCTGCCGATCAACTCGCTCGGCACGCACTGCACCCCTGGCTACCAGATGTCGCACGACCTGCTGCAGAAGCCGAACGGCAGCCTGCCGGTCTTCCTGCCCGCCGTCTGGACGGCGCTCGGCAAGGGCCACGCGGTGCTGCTGCCCGACCACGAGGGCCCGTTCATGGCCTACGCCGAGCCGAATGTCGCGGCGCACGTCATGCTCGACGCGATCCGCGCGGCGCGTGGCTTCCGGCCGGGCGAACTCGGCGACAGCCGGTACGTGGCCGTCGGCTACTCGGGCGGCGCCATCGCCGCCTACGCCACGGCCATGAAGCTGGACGAGTACGCGCCGGAGCTGGCCGGGGTGCTGACGGGCGTGGCGGCGGGCGGCGTCGTCACCGATTTCGCGAATGTGGCGCACCAGTTCAACGGCAAGATCTCCTCGGGCATCCTGCTCACGGTGACGCTGGCGATCGCGCGCGAGCACCCGGAGATCCTGCGCCACACCAATACCCTCGCCCAGTGGGTGGCCACCTCCCCGCTGCGCGACATCTGCGGCGAGACCTCGGGCCCGCTCGGCATCATCGGCATCCCGGTCGACGTCGGCGCCGACACCCCCGCCCCGCTGGACAGCGAGTTCGCGCGGGCGCTCTTCGCCCGGTTCGACCTCAGCGACCGCACCTCCGCGGTGCCGCTGTACATCTACCACGGCCTGCACGACCCGTGGATCCCGCTCGGCGACGCCGAGCGGGTCGTCCGCCGGCAGTGCGCGCGCGGCGTGCCCAGCGTGTTCCGGATCGTCGCAGGCGAGCACCTCATCGGCTACGTCACCGGCGCGCCGGAGCTGGAGGGGTGGATCGACGGCAGGCTGCGCGGGGACGCCGCGCCGAGCGAGTGCTGACGGCTACTCGAGCAGGCCGAGGGCGCGCAGGTCGCGGAGGTACTTGCGGACCAGCTCCGCGGTGAGGTGCGGGATGTCGTGGCCGGGCCCGATCTTCGCCTGCCGCACCGCCTCCCGGAACCGGTCCGCGCGCAGCCCGGGACCGCCGGGGGCGGGGCGCCGGTAGGCGTGCAGCAGCGGCAGCACCGAGTGCCGCCGCTGCGGTTCGGGCAGCGCGCGCAGGGCGGTCTCGAAGCGGTGCAGCCAGTCGTCGTAGCCGTCCACCCGGGTGATCGGCACGCCGTCGGCGGCGAGCCAGTCCACCACGGTGTCCAGGGAGATGCCGTCGTCGTGCGGGTTCAGCACGTGGAAGGTGCGGAAGCCGGCCTGGTGCGCGCCGAGCGTGGTGACCGCCTCGGCGGTGAAATCCGCGGGCAGCCCGTCGTAGTGGCCGCGCGCGCCGCGGTAGAAGGAGGCGGGGGCGAGGCCGGTGGCGGCCAGGCTCAGCACGGTGCGGGTGAAGAGGTCGGGCACATTGAGCTGGCCGGCGTAGCGGCTGTGCGCCAGGATCATGTCCGAGCGCAGCACCGTGGCGGGCAGCCCGCACCGGTCGTTCGCCTCGCGCAGCAGCACCTCGCCCGCCCACTTGCTGGTGCCGTAGCCGCTCGCGTAGCGGTCGTCGAGCACCCGCTCGGCGCTGATCTCCCGGATATCGGCGTCCTCGTCGAACCGGGCCGGGTCCACCTGCAGCGCGACGCCGACGGTGGAGAGGTAGGCGACCGGCTTGAGCCGGGTGGCCAGCGCCAGCCGGAGCACCTCGGCGGTGCCGAGCACATTCGGGCCGAACAGCTCGTGGTACGGCAGCACGTGGTTGACCAGCGCGGCGGAGTGCACGATGTGGTCGACGCTGCCCGCGAGGCGGTCCCAGGTGGCGCGGTCCAGCCCCAGGTACGGCTCGCCGACATTGCCGGGCAGTACCTCAAGGGCCCGCTCGGCGAGTTCCCGGTAGCGGCGGGTGAGCTCGGCGTCGCCGGTGTCGAAGGCGGCGTCCAGCCGGGCCCGCGCCGCGGCGGGGTCCGCGGCGCGGATCACGCAGATCACGGTGCCGCCGGCCGCGCTCGCGCGCTCCAGCCACTCCAGGCAGAGGAAGCGGCCGAGGTAGCCGTTGGCGCCGGTGAGCAGCACGGTGGCGGGGGAGCCGGCCGGGCGCGGGAGCGCGGCCGCGGCGGTGAGCAGGGCGGGGTCGAGGAAGCGGTCCAGCCGCAGGTCGGCGGCGCGGGCGAGCCCGGGATCGGGGTGGATCGAGGCGGCGGTGGGGCGGCCGGTGCCGCCGTTCCTGGCCCGCTCCAGGTAGCGGGCGATGGCGCCGAGGCCGTGCGCGGGGTCGAGCAGCACGTTCACCGGCACCTCGACGTCGTAGATCTCGCGCAGCAGCGAGCCGTAGGCCAGCGCGCTCAGCGAATCGCCGCCCAGCTCGCCGAACCGGGTCTCCGGGCCGGGATCACCCGCGGCGGCGCCGAGCAGGGCGCGGGCGGCGCCGGTGACCACGTCGAGCACCGGCAGGTGCGCGGCATCGCGGCGCAGCGCGGAGACCCGGTCGGCCTCCTCCCGGGCGAGCTCGGCGTAGAGCGCGTCCAGCCGGGGGCCGTAGCGCTCGTCCAGCTTCGGACGCAACAGCTTTCCGATGCCGGAGAGCAACCCGTTGGCGGTGCTGAAGGGCTCCGGCTCGACGATGATGTCGCGCGGGATCTCGTAGGGGGCGAGCCCGGCCGCCGCGGCCACGGCGTGCAGCGAGGCCAGGATCTCGGCCTTGGCCGGGGCGCCGCTCGGCACCACCACGGCGAGCAGGTGGTCCCGCTCGCTGCGGCCGTAGACGAAGATCTGCCGCACCAGCGGGCTGGCGCCGAAGGCCGCCTCCAGGTTCGCCACCGTCACGAACTCGCCCTGCGCGAGCTTGAGCACATTGTTGCGCCGGTCCACGTAGACCAGCCGGTCCGGCGCGGTCTCGGCGACGATGTCGCCGGTGCGGTAGAAGCCGTCGGCGTCGAAGATCTGCGCGGAGAGCTCCGGCCGCTTGTAGTACCCCGGAATCATGGTGGTGGTCTTGACCAGCAGCTCGCCGCGCGGGTGCGGGCGGTCGGTGCCGAAGTAGCCGAGCTCGGGGACATCGGCGAGCCGGTACTCGAGCACCGGCGGGCGGCGCACCACGGTGTCGATCACCAGGCCGCCGCCGGCCTCGGTGGAGCCGTAGCCGTCGTGCAGCTCCAGATCCAGGAACTCCTCGAGGAAGGTCTTGGTCTCCGGCGCGATCGGCGCGCTGCCGGAGATCACCGAGAGCGCGCGGTCGCCGAAGAGCGCGGTGCGCAGCTCGGCGCTGACCGCGGCCCGCTGCTCGGCGGTGGGCGTGGAGTCCGGGTAGCGGGAGTCGAGTTCGCCGCGGAAGCGCTGGAAGACCAGCTCGGCGATGCGCGGGACCAGCACCAGCTCGGTGGGGCGCACCGCGGCGAAATCCTCGAAGAGGGTGGAGAGGTCGGCGCGGCCGGTGAAGTAGGCGGTGCCGCCGCGGGCCAGCGTGGAGGCGATCGCGATCCGGCCGAGCACGTGGCTGGTGGGCAGGTAGTGCAGCGTCACGGCGGCCACCTCGGGCAGGCCGCGCCACAGCGGCCGCACCAGGCTCTGCGGGTACATGGCGCCCTTGGGCGTTCCGGTGCTGCCCGAGGTGTAGACCAGCAGGGCCAGCGGGTCGTCGCCGGGCGCGGGCCGGTACGGCTCGGGGGCGGGCAGCTCGGCGCCGCGGGCGAGCACCTCGGCCAGCGTGCTGACCGGGATCGGCGCGCGGGCGACGGCGTCGCGGTGCGCGTCGTCGTCGGCGTGGTGATCGAAGACCACCACCCGGGCCGCGATCCCGGTGCGGCGCAGGCACTCCACCGCCGCCGGCAGCTGCTCCACGGTGACCGCGAAGAGCCGCGGCTGCACCTCGCCGACCACCGCGGCGAGCCGCTCCGCGCCCGCGCCGGCCTGCAGCGGCACCACCACCGCGCCGAGGTACGTCGCGGCCAGATCCAGCACGGTCTGGTCGACGCCGGTGAAGCCGAGCAGCGCCACCACGTCGCCGGGCCGCACCGGCAGCTCCGGATCGCCCGACCACTCCGCCGCCACCGCGCGCAGCCGCGCGCCGAGCTCGGCGTAGCTCACCGTGTCGAAGCCGGGGCGCGGCTCCCGCGCGGTGCGGCCGGTGGCCGGGTCGGTGACCGGCGCGCTCCGGCGGGCGCCGAGCGCGGGGCGGTCGGCATAGCCGCTGATCAGGGTGGTAAGCAGCACGGCGAGCGGCAGCCCCGGCTCCCGGATGGCGGCGCCGACCTCGGGTCGCGGCACGGCCGCCCGCACCTGCGGATCCGCCTCGAACAGCGCGGCGATCCGGCGGCTGAGCCGCGCGCGGCGGGAGTCCTCGGTCATGGTGGCTCTTTCCCTTCGGCGGTGAACGGCTCGGCTCAGATTAGCGGTGCTAACGACCTGAGGAAACCATCGTTTCCCGTTTGGTGTTCGTCGGATCCCGGTGGCACTCTTAAGCGGTGACGCAACCTCCGGATATCCAGGCGACCGGGACCGACCCGGCCGGCGACAAATTGGACGGCGCGGTCTTCCGCGTCGCGGGCGTGGTGGTGCTCGGCGCCATCATGTCCATCCTCGACATCACCGTCGTGACGGTGGCACTGCCGACCTTCCAGCTCGAGTTCGGCACCAGCTACGCCGTCGCGGCCTGGACCATGACCGGCTACACGCTGGCCCTGGCGACGGTGATCCCGCTGACGGGCTGGGCCGCCGACCGCTTCGGCACCAAGCGGCTCTACCTCGCCGCGCTCACCTTCTTCGTGCTCGGCTCGGCGCTGTGCAGCCTGGCCTGGAATATCGAGACGCTCATCGCGTTCCGGGTGATCCAGGGCATCGGCGGCGGCATGCTCATGCCGCTCGGCATGACGATCATGACGCACGCCGCGGGCCCGCAGCGGGTCGGGCGGCTGATGGCGGTGCTCGGCGTGCCCATGCTGCTCGGCCCGATCGGCGGCCCGATCCTCGGCGGCTGGCTGATCGAGAGCCTGAGCTGGCACTGGATCTTCCTGATCAATGTGCCGATCGGCGTGGTCGCGCTGATCGCCGCCGTCGTGGTGCTGCCCGCCGACGACCCGCAGCCGTCGCAGTCCTTCGACTTCCTCGGCATGCTGCTCGCCTCGCCGGGGCTCGCGCTCTTCCTCTACGGCGTCTCGACCATTCCGGAGGCGGGCACCGCGCTCACGCCGAAGGTGCTGGTCCCGGCGGTGCTCGGGGTCGCGCTGCTCGGGCTCTTCGTCCGGCACGCACTTCGCACCGAGCACCCGCTGATCGACCTGCACCTGTTCCGCAACCGCGCGCTCACCTTCGCGGTGCTGACCATGGTGCTCTTCGCCATCGCCTTCTTCGGCGCGGGGCTGCTGCTGCCCTCGTACCTGCAGCAGGTGCGCGGCGAGACGGCGCTCTGGGCGGGGCTGCTGATCGCCCCGCAGGGGCTCGGCGCCATGCTGAGCATGCCGATCGCGGGCCGCATCGTCGACCGCAACGGCCCGGGCAAGGTGGTGCTCGCCGGGCTGGTGCTGATCACGCTCGGCACCGTGTACTTCACCCAGCTGGAGGCGGATTCGCCGTACCCGATCCTGCTCGGCTCGCTCTTCGTGATGGGGCTCGGCATGGGCTGCACCATGATGCCGGTCATGACCGCCGCGCTCCAGACGCTGAACCATCAGCAGGTGGCGCGCGGCTCGACGCTGATGAACATCGTGAATCAGACCGCGGGCTCCATCGGCACCGCGCTCATGTCGGTGGTGCTGACCGGGCTCGTCAAGGACCAGCCGCTGGCCGGGACCGCGATCGCCGCGCAGTTCGACCCGGCGGTGGCGGCCGCGCTGCCACCCGCCGCGGTGCAGGAGGGGCTCCACCAGGCCGCGCAGGCGTTCGGCCACACCTACGTGGTGGCGCTGGTGCTGATCGTGCTGACCTTCATCCCGGCGTCCTTCCTGCCGCGCACCAAGCCCAAGGCGCCGGAGGGCGCGGAGGCTCAGATCCTCGTGCACTGACCCGCGCGGAGGGGCCGGTCGCCTGCGCGGCCGGCCCCTCGGTGTTCAGGAGTACTTGGCGACGAAGGAATCCAGCGAGCGCTCGAAATCGCCCTTCACCGCCCGCGCCACCCCGGACCCGATGGGCCCGAAGAGCGGCGCCCCGCCGAGCTCCACATCGATGCTGACCGAGGAGCCGTCGCCCTTCGGCGCGACGGTGAAGCGCAGCCCCACCTTGGTGCCGCCCTTGCCCGCGCCCTTCAGCGCCAGCGTGCGCGGCGGCGTCGCCTCGGTGACCGTCCAGGTGACCCGGTTGCGCATGCCCTTCACGGTGACCACCCCGACCAGCGTGGTACCAGCGGCCAGGTGCTCCGGCACCGGCCCGCGCCAGGCCTCGTGCATGGTCAGCCAGGTGCCGAGCTCGGCCAGATCGGAGGCGTGCGACCACGCCTGTTCCGGGGTGAGCGGCACATCGGCGGAGACCTTCAGCTTTGCCATGCGCGCATGGTATCCCCGCCGCGGCGGCCCGTTTCGCCGCGCTCTCGGCCGGGTACAAGCGGGCGGACCGCGAAAGAGGGGAGCCCCGATGAGCGCCGACCCGGTGGCGACGCTGCGCACCGTCGTCCTGGATTGTCCGGAACCGGCCACCCTGGCCCGGTTCTACGCCGGTCTGCTCGGCGGCGAGATCCAGGACGAGGACGACGACCCGGCCTGGCGGGTGCTGGTGGAGCCGGGCGGGCGGCGGATCGCCTTCCAGCACGCCCCGGAGTACACCCCGCCGGTCTTCCCGGACCCGAAGGCATCCCAGCAGCTGCACCTGGACCTGCTCGTCGAGGATGTCGCGGTGGCGGAGCGGGCGGCGCTCGACCTCGGCGCGGTGCTCATCGAGCCGCACGACGACGATCGCTTCCGGGTCTACCGCGACCCGGTCGGGCACACCTTCTGCTTCGTCTGGATGTGAGCCCGGTCACCCCGGAATACTCCGAGCCCCTCCCCGTGTTCAACTGGTTGCCACATCAACCAATGCACCCGCGAGGAGGGTCTCGTGCAGTTCGGAATCTTCACCGTCGGCGACGTGACCACCGACCCCACCACCGGCCGCACCCCGAGCGAGGCCGAGCGGATCAAGGCGATGGTCGCCATCGCGACCAAGGCGGAGGAGGTCGGGCTCGACGTCTTCGCCACCGGTGAGCACCACAACCCGCCCTTCGTGCCGTCCTCGCCGAGCACCCTGCTCGGCTACATCGCCGCGCGCACCGAGCGCATCCAGCTCTCCACCTCCACCACGCTGATCACCACCAACGACCCGGTGAAGATTGCGGAGGACTTCGCCACGCTGCAGCACCTGGCCGACGGCCGGGTCGACCTCATGCTCGGGCGCGGCAACACCGGCCCGGTGTACCCGTGGTTCGGGCAGGACATCAGGAACGGCATCCCGCTCGCCATCGAGAACTACGCGCTGCTGCACCGGCTGTGGCGGGAGGACGTGGTCGACTGGGAGGGCCGCTTCCGGACCCCGCTGCGCTACTTCACCGCGACGCCGCGGCCGCTGGACGGCGTGCCGCCCTTCGTCTGGCACGGCTCCATCCGCAGCCCGGAGATCGCCGAGCAGGCCGCCTACTACGGCGACGGCTTCTTCGCCAACAACATCTTCTGGCCGCGCGGCCACTTCCAGCGGCTCATCGAGCTCTACCGGCAGCGCTACGAGCACTACGGCCACGGCTCGGCCGACCAGGCGATCGTCGGGCTGGGCGGGCAGGTGTTCATGCGCCGCAACTCGCAGGACGCCGTGCGCGAGTTCCGCCCCTACTTCGACAACGCCCCGGTCTACGGCCACGGCCCGTCGCTGGAGGAGTTCACCGAGCAGACCCCGCTCACCGTCGGCAGCCCGCAGCAGGTGATCGAGGAGACGCTGAGCTTCCGCGAGTCCTTCGGCGACTACCAGCGCCAGCTCTTCCTCATGGACCACGCCGGGCTTCCGCTCAAGACCGTGCTCGAGCAGCTGGACCTGCTCGGCGCTGAGGTGGTGCCGGTGCTCCGCCGCGAGTTCGCGGCGCGCAAGCCCGCGCACGTCCCCGACGCCCCGACCCACGCCTCGCTGCTCGCGGCGAGCGCCCCCGTGACCGCCTGACCCCGTCACGCCCGCTTGACCGATTCATTCGCACCCCAAGGAGTAACGCCATGACCAAGTCCCTCGCCGACCTCGGCCTCACCGCGGGCACCTGGGCCATCGACCCGGTGCACTCCACCGTCGGCTTCGCCGTGCGCCACCTCATGGTGAGCAAGGTGCGCGGCCGCTTCACCGACTTCTCCGGCGCGCTGGAGATCGCCGCGGACGGCACCGCCACCGCGCACGCCGAGATCCGGGTGGACTCGGTGACCACCGACAACCCGCAGCGCGACGCGCACCTGCGCACCGCCGACTTCTTCTCCGCCGAGCAGTTCCCGCTGGCCACCTTCACCGCCACCGGGTTCCGGCCGCAGGGCGACGATTTCGTGGTCGACGGGGAATTCACGCTGCGCGGCGTCACCAAGCCGGTGACCCTGAAGGTGGAATTCCTCGGCGTGAATCCCGGCATGGGCAACGGCCCGGTAGCCGGGTTCGAGGCGGAGACGGTGGTCAGCCGCCGCGATTTCGGGCTGGACATCGATATGCCGCTGCCCGACGGCGGCGCGGTGATCGGCGACAAGATCACCCTGACGCTGGAGATCGAGGCCGGGCTGCAGGGCTGACCCGGTCGCACACCACGATCGGCCGGACCCCGTGCGGGGGCCCGGCCGATCGGCGTTTCCCAGGGATTCGCGGGAACCGTACCGTAGATGCCGTAATTGTTCGGACACGGACCGATCGAGACTTTTTCGTGATACTGCTACTGTGTGCCACATCGTCGGGTTCCGTGTGGCCGGACGGCCCCGTCCCGGCTGGTCGTCATGGGTGAAAAAGACCTGACGGCAAGGGCATTGCACGGTGTGCCCGCTGAGTGTGTTGAAGGCGTTGCTGGCTCGGTGGCAGAAGGCGGTGATCGTGAGACGAGGTAGCCCCTCGCGCGTCGGCCCCACCCCTGGCGAGCCGCCGCCTCCGCCGCCCGCCTCCGGGTAGCTCGCCCGGAACCGTGCGCGTCCGATCCTCGAGTCCCTCAACACGAGAGAACTGATGAATCCAGATTTCGCCCTGGTGCTTCCATGGATCGTCGCCGTCGTCCTGGTCGCGGTGGTGACGATCTACGCGGTGCTGGTGGTACGCCGCAGACAGGCCCGCATCGACGCGCTGATCGCCGAGCAGCGCCTGCACGAGGAGACCCTGGAGCGGCTCGCCGCCACCACGCTGCCCACCGTCGCCGAGGCCGTCCGCCGCTTCGAGCAGTCCCCGCCGCCCGCCGTCGAGGTGCCGCCCGCGCTGGAGAACACCCGGTTCGCCCAGTGCCTGCGCTGGACCGCCGAGCGCTACGCCGACGAGCTCCGGCTGCTGCAGTCCGAGACCCGCGAGCAGGCCGCCCGCGACGGCGAGGAGAAATCCCGGGTCGCCGTGCAGGCCGCCGAGGAGGCGGTGCGGGAGCGGTTGTCGAGTTCGGCGCGGGATGCGACGAGTGGTGCGGTGCGGTCGTTCGGGACGTCGGTGGTGAGTTTGGGTGCCGATGTGAGTCAGGTGGTGTCGGCGGCGTTGCGTGAGCATCGTGACGACGAGGTGTATGCGACGTTGACGCGGATCGATCATTCGGTGCAGCAGATGATCCGGCAGGCACAGTCGTATGTGATCGTGTGTGGTGGGTTGCCTGGTCGTCGGTGGCCGTCGCAGTCGTTGACCGATGTGGTGGGCGGGGCGACGGGGCGGGTGCGGGATTATCTGCGGGTCCGGTCGAATCAGCTGGATCGGATGGTGATCTCGCGTGCGGTGGAGCCGTTGGTGCACACCCTTGCCACGCTGCTGGATAACGCGTTGCGGTATTCCCCGCCGACGTCGTATGTGGATGTGGGGTTCCAGGAGGGGCATCACGGGGTGACCGTGATCGTGGATGATGCGGGTGTTCGGATGAATTCCGAGCAGATGGAGGAGGCGCGTCAGGTTCTGGCGGGGGAGCGGTCGGTGGATATCCATCAGCTGGGTCCGTCGCCGAAGGTGGGGTTCCCTGGTGTGGCGGCGCTTGCTCGCCGGTATGGGTTCACGGTGTATATCGACGGCCCGAACGCCTATGGCGGTATGCGGGCCATGGTCTACATCCCCGAGGCGCTGCTCATCACCCCGCCGCAGGCCGTCGTCGAGCCCGTCGAGGCCGCGCTGGAGCCGGTCGGGGCCGGGGCCGTGCGCTCCGGCAACGGCGTCGCCGAGCGCGCCCCCGACCGGTTCGCCGCGCAGCCCGCCCGCCTGGAGGCCCCGGTCGCCGCCGTGCGCACCGAACCGCCGGTGGCCGCCGTGCGCGCCGAGGCCCCGGTGGCCGCCGTGCGCGCCGAGGCACCGGTCGCGCTGCGCCCCGGCACCGACGAGCCCGCACCCGCCGCCGACGACGAGGAGCACACCTTCTCGGTGCACGAAATCACCAGCGGCGGGCTGCCCAAGCGCCGGAGGCGGGCCGTCGCGCCCGCCGTCGGCGCCGGTGGTCCGCGGACCGATCCCGGGTTGGCGCGGCCGGATATCGCGGCGGCGTGGCAGTCCGGTTCCAAGAGCGGCCGTGCCGCCGCATCCGAACAGAC